>NZ_CALSBP010000002.1:2629733-3323811 GCF_943373825.1 Aquimarina spinulae
TTCCTAACCTTACTCCGGGCACACATAGTGTTACGGTAAGTAATACGGCGAGTAATTGTACATCTACTGCGCTTAGTTTTGATATTAATCCAGAGTTGACTATTACTGCGAATTTGGATAAAGATTTAGATTGTTCAGCGACTCCTGATGCGACGATTTCATTTACTGCTACAGGCGGTGATGGTACATATACTTTTGATGTTATTGAGGTAGGTCCTGGCACTGTTTTTCTTGCAGGGGTTACTTCACCTGTTTCAATAAATGCTGCGAACACGTATGAGATTCGAGTTACAGATGGATTAGGTTGTATAGCTACATCTTCACAGATTATTGTTAATCCTACGGTTGTACCTACAGCGACAACTACAGTTACAGATGTGCTTTGTAATGGAGATTCGAGTGGTGTTGTGGTTATAAACCCAACCGCGGGAGTTGGCCCATTTGAGGCAAGAATAACATCACCAGTTGCAGGTGCATTTACAACAAACCTTACTTTTACAGGTTTGGCTGCGGGGACTTATGATTTTGAGATTAGAGATGCTAAGCAGTGTTTAGGTACAGTTCAGGCAATTGTTACAGAATCCCCTCAGATAACAGCTACTGTAGATTCTATTACTGATATAGATTGTTCTACAACTACCACAGGAACTATTGTTTTAAACCCTGCTACAGGAGGCTCTGTAGGGGTGACAGATTATACATATGTACTACTAGATCGAGTAGAATCTCCTCCTCTTAGTGGTACATTTATTATTACTCAAAATACAAGAACAACAACAAACCCGGTAAATCTTGCTACTGGAGTTGGGCCTACCTTTGATAATTTGGATGCAGGAACCTATTTAGTTGATATTATAGCTTCTGATGGATGTAGTAATAGAGTTGGTCCATTTGTGGTAACACAGCCACCGTTTGATTTAGATTTTGATGTAACTCCAGCACCAGCAGATTGTTCTACAGGAGCTAGATATCAGATAGAAGTTTCAGGAGGAGAAGGACCATATCTAATTAATGAATTTAGAGCAACAGGTTCGGCAATACCACCTTATGAACCTCTAAATGGAATGCTAAACGGAGTGCTTACTCCGTTACCAAATGGATTTGGTAATGAAACAAGACACGAATTTACGGGTCTGGATTACGGAGTACCTTATGTATTTGAAATTATAGATACGTCTTCAGGATGTAAATATTTTGAAACTGTAACTCCTGTTGATCCTCCTGGGTTTGATATAGCCATTACTAATAATGATCCTGTAGATTGTTTTGGAGGTGCTAATGGATTTATAGAATTTACGGTTACAACTCCGGCAGGAGCGACGACTGTAGATTGGGAGGTGTTTAATGCTGACACTGGTGTTACTACAGGTATATCAGGAACTCTAACCGCACCTCTTCTTAGTGGAACCGCATCTGGTTTAAGCGAAGGTAATTATTTTATTAGAGCGATTGAGACCGGTGGAGCACCTATACCTTGTACAGATGCAGCACCTTTTACGATAACACAGCCTAGCAGCCTTCTCACCTTAAACTTTTTAAGTGCTACGACAGCAGATTGTAACACACCGTTATCGACAGTTACGATGGATGCTAATGGAGGAGTTCCTGGCTATAGTTTTGCGGCGGTTCCTGGATCGGCTCCACAGCCAGATCCGGGTGTTTATCCACTTACAGAGGTGTTTACTTTAAACCCTGCTACTACTACTTGGGTAATTTTTGTACAGGATGCTAACAATTGTGTTGTATCAAGAGAAATTACGATTCCACCTGTTACCCTTGCTCCGGTTATTAACACTATAGATCCTTTTGTAGATGATGCATGTAATTTTGATAATGATTATACATTTACGGTTACCGCTACGAGTAATGTTCCGATACCACCAGGAACAGGTACATTGACGTTTTCTATAGATGGCGGTGCTCAAGTACCAGGTACGGTTACAGGAGCAAATACAGCTAGTCATGATTTTGCAGTTTCAGGTCCTGGTACGTATAGTGTTGTTGTTTTTGATGAGAACGGTTGTCCTTCACCACCAAGAACGATTACGGTATATCCAGAGTTATTGGTTACTGCTACATTAACAGAGCCGACATGTCGCGATAATGATGCTACGATAGTGGCTACGGTTAGTGGCGGTTCAGATATTACGGCTAATCCAGGTAACTTTACTTTTGATTTGGTTAATGCAGGTACAGGTATAACAGTACCTGGAGTAACTCAAACCCCTGGACCAGGAGCAGATCAAGTTACTTTTAGTAGCACTGTTGCGGGTACAGATGGTATTTTCCCAGGAGATTATAGAGTAGAAGTTGTAGATAGCGCGATTGGTCCAGTACCAGGATGTGAGGCTACTTTTGACATTACTGTACCTACGTTTTTAGATCCGATACCATCAGGAGTATCGACTCCTGTTTCATGTTTTAATGGAACTGACGGTACTATTTTAGTGAGTTTAGACCCAACAAGAGACGATAATCCACCATATCAATATCAAATTGTAGCCGGTCCATTAACACGACCATTACAACCAAATCCTTTATTTGAAAATTTAGAAGCAGGAACATATGATATTGTAGTTGTTTCTGATAAAGGTTGTTCTAATACTCCAGCGATTCAGGTAACAGTTGGAGGTCCAACGGCAGCTCTTACAGTAACACCAGATCCACCAAGTGCTTATGGTTGTAATGCTTCCAATGCAGATGTATTCCCAGTGATTACGATAACTATCGAAGGAGGTACAGCACCTTATGATGTTTCTTATAGCGGTGCTGCTACTGGATCAGAGACCGATGTAGCTGATGCAGATGGAGTTAGAGCAGGAGTTCAGTATGAGGTTACGGCCATTGTTGCAGGTACTTATACGTTTACGGTTACTGATGAGAATAATTGTGCTTTTGCCAATTTTGATGTTATTGTTCCTGCATTCCCTATAATGACAGACCCTACAATAACCAGGGATACTGCAGCAGTTAATAATGGTGTTATTTCATGTGATAATCCAGAAACGGTTACTGTTTCGATTACAGGAGGTACAGGTCCGTTTGATTTTGTAGAAGTAGGAGGGACGTTATCTTCATTAGGAGTTGGTCCAGGAACAGATGATAATCCAGGTACAGTTGCAGTTGAGGCCAATGCTACCAATGTGACTTTTGCTTTACCAAGTGTTGGTTCGTATGTATTTACGATTACGGATCAGGGCACGGGATGTTCTATAGATACTCCAGCATATGTTATTGATCCTTTCGATACGATCACAGCTACATTAACTACGGTTACCGATGTATTGTGTAATGGAGCTCTTACAGGAGCGTTAGAGTTGAACATTGGTGGTTATACAGGAGCTTATAATTATACAGTTGTAAACGCGGTTAGCGGAGCTAATGTTCCAGGTTATGTAAATATCGCTGCTGATGTAGTGACACGAAACCCAGAACCGATTACGGGATTACCAGCAGGAACATTTGAGGTTTCTGTAGAGGCATTAGATGCTCCTTTCTGTGATGAAGTGTCGAACACGGCGACAATTGATCAACCAGCACCTCTCACGTTAAACTTTTTAAGTGCTACGATAGCAGATTGTAATACAGCCTTATCGACAGTTACTATGGATGCTAATGGAGGAGTTCCTGGCTATAGTTTTGCGGCGGTTCCTGGATCGGCTCCACAGCCAGATCCGGGTGTTTATCCACTTACAGAGGTGTTTACTTTAAACCCTGCTACTACTACTTGGGTAATTTTTGTACAGGATGCTAACAATTGTGTTGTATCAAGAGAAATTACGATTCCACCTGTTACCCTTGCTCCGGTTATTAACACTATAGATCCTTTTGTAGATGATGCATGTAATTTTGATAATGATTATACATTTACGGTTACCGCTACGAGTAATGTTCCGATACCACCAGGAACAGGTACATTGACGTTTTCTATAGATGGCGGTGCTCAAGTACCAGGTACGGTTACAGGAGCAAATACAGCTAGTCATGATTTTGCAGTTTCAGGTCCTGGTACGTATAGTGTTGTTGTTTTTGATGAGAACGGTTGTCCTTCACCACCAAGAACGATTACGGTATATCCAGAGTTATTGGTTACTGCTACATTAACAGAGCCGACATGTCGCGATAATGATGCTACGATAGTGGCTACGGTTAGTGGCGGTTCAGATATTACGGCTAATCCAGGTAACTTTACTTTTGATTTGGTTAATGCAGGTACAGGTATAACAGTACCTGGAGTAACTCAAACCCCTGGACCAGGAGCAGATCAAGTTACTTTTAGTAGCACTGTTGCGGGTACAGATGGTATTTTCCCAGGAGATTATAGAGTAGAAGTTGTAGATAGCGCGATTGGTCCAGTACCAGGATGTGAGGCTACTTTTGACATTACTGTACCTACGTTTTTAGATCCGATACCATCAGGAGTATCGACTCCTGTTTCATGTTTTAATGGAACTGACGGTACTATTTTAGTGAGTTTAGACCCAACAAGAGACGATAATCCACCATATCAATATCAAATTGTAGCCGGTCCATTAACACGACCATTACAACCAAATCCTTTATTTGAAAATTTAGAAGCAGGAACATATGATATTGTAGTTGTTTCTGATAAAGGTTGTTCTAATACTCCAGCGATTCAGGTAACAGTTGGAGGTCCAACGGCAGCTCTTACAGTAACACCAGATCCACCAAGTGCTTATGGTTGTAATGCTTCCAATGCAGATGTATTCCCAGTGATTACGATAACTATCGAAGGAGGTACAGCACCTTATGATGTTTCTTATAGCGGTGCTGCTACTGGATCAGAGACCGATGTAGCTGATGCAGATGGAGTTAGAGCAGGAGTTCAGTATGAGGTTACGGCCATTGTTGCAGGTACTTATACGTTTACGGTTACTGATGAGAATAATTGTGCTTTTGCCAATTTTGATGTTATTGTTCCTGCATTCCCTATAATGACAGACCCTACAATAACCAGGGATACTGCAGCAGTTAATAATGGTGTTATTTCATGTGATAATCCAGAAACGGTTACTGTTTCGATTACAGGAGGTACAGGTCCGTTTGATTTTGTAGAAGTAGGAGGGACGTTATCTTCATTAGGAGTTGGTCCAGGAACAGATGATAATCCAGGTACAGTTGCAGTTGAGGCCAATGCTACCAATGTGACTTTTGCTTTACCAAGTGTTGGTTCGTATGTATTTACGATTACGGATCAGGGCACGGGATGTTCTATAGATACTCCAGCATATGTTATTGATCCTTTCGATACGATCACAGCTACATTAACTACGGTTACCGATGTATTGTGTAATGGAGCTCTTACAGGAGCGTTAGAGTTGAACATTGGTGGTTATACAGGAGCTTATAATTATACAGTTGTAAACGCGGTTAGCGGAGCTAATGTTCCAGGTTATGTAAATATCGCTGCTGATGTAGTGACACGAAACCCAGAACCGATTACGGGATTACCAGCAGGAACATTTGAGGTTTCTGTAGAGGCATTAGGTGCTCCTTTTTGTGATGAAGTGTCGAATAGAGTAAATATTGCATCGCCTCCTGCGATTACAGTAACATTAGATCAGAAACAAGATGAAACCTGTAATCCCGGTGATGACGCTTCGATAGAAGTAGTTGCCAATGGAGGAACACCTCCATTCCGATATCAACTAGAAAGTGAAGATAGCGGAGGTGTTATTTCAATACGAGTTCCATTCCAAACAACAACAACAATTTTTACAGGGTTGGATGCCAATAATGCGACTACAAATGTACTATATAGAGTACGAGTTTTAGATGCCAATGACTGCCCATCAGACGAAACAATAGTTATAAACCCACCAGTACCTTTAGGATTAAATGCAATTGCACCAACGCTATTAGCTTGTTCTGATAGTGAGGATGGTACAATTACAGCTACTGCTTTTGGTGGTCAGGGACCAGGGACATATTTCTTTATGTTAACATTCCCTGATGGTTCACAATCTGGAGCGATTGCAAGTACTACAGATACTTTCCAATGGATAGATCTTAAACCAGGTAACTATATTGTTACGGTTACCGATAACTTAGCATGTGAAATTATTCAGGACCCTGTGGTTATTAATGCACCACCAGCTGTGACGATAGATGTGGTTCAAGGACCTATAAGTTGTCGTGGTGCTAGTCCTAACCCGATAACGGTTACTGCAGGAGGAGGAACTCCTGGCGGATATGAATTTAGTAGTGATGGTACTACCTTTGTTGCTGGTAACCTAACTCCTACCACCCATGAATTTACTTTACTTGCGGGAGATTATAATTTCTATGTTAGAGATATAAATGGATGTGTTTCTCCGGCATCTAATACGATACCAGTACGAGATCCTGTTCCACTAACCGCAATCCTGGACTTAAGTAATACGTCTATTGTTTGTTTTGGTGAGCCAACAGGTTCTATTGATGCAAGTGTTACCGGAGGAATAGGAAATTATAGGTACAGAGTTGAAGGAACGGATTATTTAGGTAATCCAGTATTTCTGCCAGGTCCTGGTCCTACTGATACTCAGGACACCAGTTTCTTTGGAGACTTGTTAGCAAGTACTGGGAATTATGAATATATTGTTACTAGTACGGCTATTCCCGTAAATCCATTAACAAGTTGTGATGAGGTTCGTGAACCTTTTCAAATAAGTCAACCAGCAGAATTTATAGCAGAAGCATTTGCAACGCCTATTTCTTGTAATGGAGAGACCGACGGTACTATACGAGTAACTGCTGTTGGAGGTACTGCACAATATTACTTCTCGTTATATAATAGCGCAGGTAATGCAGTATTTACCTTTATTGAAGATGAATCTGAAAATCCGGATAATGAACATACGTTTACAGATTTACCGGCAGATACCTATCGAGTAGAAGTAGAAGATGATAACGGTTGTCCAAGAACTATTCTTGATATTCAGATTATAGAACCAGCACCAATTTTGGCTACTGTAAATGCTACAACTCCAGAAGATTGTGCGGGAGATATGAATGGTACAGCTACCTTATCTATTACAGGAGGGTTACCACCAGCAAATCCAGCAGATCCTAGTTATTTCTGGAGTATTGATGGGGTAACTTATCAAGCGGTTACCGATCCTGCGAATTTGTTTATAGATAATCTACCAGGAGGCACAACTACAGTATTTATTAGAGATTCTCAAAACAATGCAAACTGTCAGGGAGCCTTTAATATTGATATTGAACCTGGTGTTAACCTTGCTGGTGAACTCGTACCAGAATTAGTGTGTCCTATATTTGACTATAGTGATCCTACGAGTCCTGTGATGACTAGTGAGGAGCAATACTTTGTAAGTTTTGATATTGTTGAAGAGTCACAAGGATTAGGTATTATCTATACTTTAAACGGTATAAACGGAACACCAAATCCACCTAACAATTCGAATTTGACAGGTAATTTTGAGGTTACCCCAGGAGAGTACGAAGGTATTATGGAGTACCAGGGATGTACACGAACAGTAGATACTATCGAGATTCTTGAGTATACTCCATTAGCAATACCAGTTGCTCAAATGACCAATAACCCAGAAGATCCTAATGAATATCAAATCATAGCATCAGGAGGAAGACCATTTGAAAACACTCCTTTCTATGCATTCTCATTTACGATGCTAGAAGAAGGAATGACATTGGATCAATTAGAGCCTTCGGACTATACAGAATTAGATGGAAATATTTTTGTAATACGACAGACTGCTGATTATGTATTGCGTGTTGTTGATGCAGATGGTTGTGAAGTACTTACGGTTCAGAATTTGACTTATATTAATATTCGTATTCCGAATTACTTTACACCGGATAGTCCTAATAGCACAGCAGAAGATCGTTTCTGGTATCCTAGACAGATTACTCCTAATATAGATGATCCTTTCTTCTTTGAGAACATGGAAGTAATTGTCTTTGACCGATACGGAAGAATGTTAGCAGAATTTAAAGGAGACCAACAAGGATGGGATGGTTTATATCAAGGAAAACAACTTCCATCAGGAGATTATTGGTATTCTATAATTCTGAATGATGTAGATAATAGAGAATTTACAGGCCACTTTACATTATATAGATAATATATAGAGCCTTAGTAAGTTATAAGACTATATGGTGAAAAGCCAGATGGTATAGAAAGAGAAAAGTTAATGATCTGTAATTTTTAATATTAGATGAAGAAGTATATTATCATATTTAGCCTATTTGCAAGTTATTGTACTTTTGCTCAGGAGTTTTTTGCTCCTGTACAAAATCAATATATTGCAGATAACCCATATTTGATATCCTCGGCCTACGCGGGTATTGGAGATTGTTGGCAGATCAGAGCTTCGGGTTTTGAGCAATGGGTAAGTATCGAGGATTCTCCGGGTACACAATCCTTATCAATAGATGGTAGAATATCTGACCGTTCTGGTGTAGGTGCAATTCTATTTAATGATCAGAATGGATTTACAACTCAAAAAGGGATTCAGTTATCTTTTGCACACCATTTAACACTAAGTGAATATAATAATCAATACCTATCGTTTGGGATTAGCTATAAGTTCACCCAATTTGGTATTGACACTTCAAGGTTTAATAATGGAGACCCTGACAACCCATTTAATCCTGGATTAGCAGATATAAGTGTAAATGATTCTAATTTTGATATTGGATTGTTATATCGTATTGGCCGATTCTTTTTGAGCGCCAATGCGGTGAATTTATTACAGAAAGAGATTGATGATTTTAATCCAACCGAACCTTCACAGATACAGAACTATTATCTATATACTGGATATACATTCTATCATAGATTTAGTGATATCGAGGTAGAGCCTTCTATGTTGTATCAAAACTTTGCTGGTGATGGTCGTTCTACAGCAGATCTTAACTTAAAAGTTCGTAAAATGCACCGTGGAGATTATTATTGGATAGGCGTTAGTCTTCGATCTCTTGTTGATCAGGATTTTAAACCACTTTCTGTATCTCCTATGTTAGGGATCAAAAAAGCTAATTTTTATGTTGCGTATGGATATCAGATTAATGTAAATGAAGTTTTACAACCAACCACAGCAGCAGGATCGCATATGATCACGCTTGGATTTGATTTTGGTTGTAGACAAAGTAAATGTGGATGTACCTATTAATAATTTTGAAAACATCATATAATAAAAAAAACCTACTCAAGAAGAGTAGGTTTTTTTTATTATATGATTGTCTTGTCCTGAAATAACGTTACACCAAAATGTTATTTATAGAAAAAAGCATAAGATTACAACCATCACTTTTTTGGGCGCTTTCGTCCCAAAGTTGACTTGTTCTATGATTATGTATGTTTTTATTCTTGATATTTGGCGATTCTTTTATGTAGTATTATGATGAAATTAAAGATTTACAAACAATCATATACACAAATTTAGAAACTCTAATAATCTGACTATGAAAAACCTTTTTCTTTTTAAAGTGTCTATACAAATTATTTTTCTTTTTTTCTGTATTCAATTATTTGCTCAGGTGCCTTTTTCACCAGTACCAAATAGTACAATGACAATAAATGGAGAATTAAAAACAATAGGGAATTCTATTGTAGGGCTTAATGAAACGATAGACGGCACTGCATATACACCAAATGACAATTACAACGGAATTTTATCAAATAATCAAAAAACATTTGGTTATATTGATGTTGATAATGATCAGAGTACTTTTAGCTCTAGTAGTGCAGTTTTTACCAGTAGCGGGCCTTGTGCAAAAGTTGCTTATGCCGGTTTGTATTGGGCAGCGTCTTATTTTGTAGATAGAAATGCAATCGATAGTGATAAGATACAATATTCAGGTTTACCTTTTCCGGATAATAGACCTGATTTTAGAACATTAAAATTTAAACCTCCGGGGGTTACAGATTATCTTGACATCCCATCATCTGATACACAAGTAATTTTTGATGGGTATCGTAATACACCTACAAACCCCGAGAACAATGCATTAATAGATATTCCATACGTATGTTATGCAGATGTAACCGATATTGTAAAAGGGTTATCTACACCCAATGGCACGTATACAGTGGCCAATATGAGAGCTTCGACTGGTTTTTCTGGATATAATACCAATGGCATATCAGGAGGGTGGGTTTTGGTGATAGTATATGAAGATAATTCATTATCCAAAAAATATATAAGTACAAGACAAGGGTTTATAAATAATCAGCCTTGTAATCCTAACGATCCAGAATGTTTAAAGAGCTTTACTTATAGTGGTTTACAAACTCCTTCGGCACCATTACCTGTACGTGCACGATATGCTGTTGCAGCACTAGAAGGAGATAAGCCGTTTGCCGGAGATGTATTCCAAATACAGACTCCAGGTTTGTCAAGACAAAACATATTTACTGCTCCTGCTAACCACAATAATAATTTTTTTGATAGTTCAATATCTGTAGACGGAAGTTATGTAACTAGTAGAGTTCCAGCTTCGCAAAATACTTTAGGATTTGATGTTGATATTTTTGATATCCCTAACCCTGGAAATACATTAATAGGCAATGATCAGACTTCTGCTACATTTTATACTTCTTCTTCAGGAGATGCATATAGTATATTTTTTAGTTCTTTTCAGGTAGAAATTATAGAACTAGAATTTTTGGTAACCGAACGTGTTTTAGATGCAAACGGTATTGATATCACAGGTGAATCTGTAAACTTTGCAGACAAGTTATTTTATGAACTAACCATAGAAAACCAGAGTAATGAAGATATCACCAGTGTTAGTATTAGGGATATTTTACCTACCAATGTAGACTATATACCGGGAAGTATTTCCGTTAGTAATCCAGGAATAAGTGTTGTTCCTGATACAAACAATAGAGAGCTTAACATTACTATTGATGACGCTCTTTTAGTTCGCAATGGTGGAGCCCATACAGTTCGTTTTGGTGTACAAGTTGCAGCTATATGTGCAGATTTAAGAGATGCATGTTCTAATGAAATTGACAATACTGTAACGTATACATATACAGGAGCAGATTCGGGAGTTACCAATACGGGTGAAAGTATTTCAGATCGGGATTCTTGCGGATTTGATATTGCTAGTCCGGTTAATGTTTTGATTACGGAGGATGAGTGTTTTACAAACACAGAAATTACTGTGATGGTAGTGAAACCTATAACGTGTTCGGAAGGTAATGATGGTGAACTTCAATTAACAGTTAATAATGCAGGACCAACACTTAACTTTAATTATGAAGTAGTACAGGTACCTACAAACAATGTTATTACAGAAGGTGTTTCTAGTAATAGCTCTGTAGTGATTTCTGACCTTTCTGCAGGAACTTATTACATGAAGGTTGCGTATATAAATTCAAGTTGTGAATACATTACCCCACAAGTTATAATAGAAGAAGTAACTCCAATTACAGTTGATCTTATTGTAACACAACCCACAAGTCAACAGGATTTTGGTGAAATTACTGTTACTGCATTAGGAGGGGTACCACCTTACACCTATTCTATAAATAATACTTTACCAGTGTTCACTAATATTTTCACAGATTTGTCTCCAGGTAGTTATTCTATTACCGTAGGAGACAGTCATGGTTGTATGTTTGAAGATTTGGTTTTTGTTGAACCAGCACCAGAAGAACTTTCTGTAGTATTGAATATGGAAAACACTCATATTTTATGTTTTTCTGAAGCCACAGGAGAAATTAGTTCTGAGGTTTCTGGTGGTTCGGGAAATTATATATATACCTTAACAGGAACTAATTTCTTAGGTTCTTCTGTCACTATTGGCCCTAAGGAAGATGGGGTCTTCAGCAATTTATTGGCAGGAAGTTATTTATATAAGGTCGAAAGTGCTGGGGCTACCCCTGTACATATTCCATTTACTGTTTTTCAACCATCTAGATTGGTTACTGATTCGTTTGTAAACTCAATACAGTGCAATGGAAATCAGAATGGAACAATCAAAGTGATTGCTACTGGGGGAACTCTACCATATTTCTTTTCTTTATATACCAGTAACGGAGAGGCAAAGTATATTTTTATAGAGGATATGGGAGAACATACTTTTGAAAACCTTTCTGCCGGTACCTATAGAGTAGAAGTAGAAGACACGAATGGTTGCCCTGTTTCTATTAATGACATTATTATTACAGAACCAAACGCTTTAGCAATGGATATAATAACAAAACCGTTAACAGCAAATAGTGATGCAGAAATAACGGTTACAGCTTTTGGAGGAACAACTCCATATACATACGAGTTAATAGAAGCTAGCACATCTGTAGTGGTTATACCAACACAAACAAATAGTACATTTACATTAAATACAACAGGAAGTTATATTGTAAAAGTTCAGGATACGAATGGTTGTCAATTATTACAAGAAGTAACTATTGATACAGTAGATGAAGTACCTCTTTTAGAATATGCAGATGAAATTCTTTTTTGTGCAATTACAGGGCAAAGTTATCCGGTTATTTCTATACAAGATCAAGATGGAGTGACGCTAGAAGTTTCATTTATTGAAACAGCATCTATTGTGTGGCAAAAACTAGATGATATTTCTTGTAGCATAACATTAGAGGATGATTGCCCGACGACAGATTCAAGTTGTAGTTCTAATTGGTTTGATATCGATACAGGAGCAAAATCGAATATTAAAGAAGAAGGAGAGTATCGTATTGTGATCACATTTGCCAATAGGGCGACAAACAATACCGAAATCTACTATTTTAAAGCAGAAAAAAACTTACCAGATGCTGTGGAGGGTTTTGTAATGTATCCTAATCCTTCAGAGGATATGGTAAATGTAAATACTGATATCAAAAATATAAAAGTTTTTGATATCATGGGTAAGCTTGTTTTAGAAACTACTCAGAATCCATATAGTATTTATGACCTTCGCAATGGTATATACTTTGCAAAGATTAAAACGAATGATAATAAAGAAGTTATCATTAGAGTGATCAAAAAATAAATTTAATAGTGTTAAAGATAAGAAGAGCACCAAATAGATGCTCTTCTTATTTTTTTATAGTTTTTCTTATAAAGAAACTACATATAACCCAAAGATGGCCACTACAAAGTAACAGGTGATTGTTAAGGCCCCTTGATAGTCTTTTGCTACTCTTTGTCCAAAAAGCAACATTAAAAGCGTTATACAGGCTAAAAACATAGCCAAAATGGCATAGCATGTAATATCATCTGTAATAAGATAATAAATACCAATAACGCAACATACAGCCGTAATCATTTCAATGATTAAAACAATTGTTAAAAGAAGAGGAACCATATTCCCCATAAAAGTAGAAGCAAAATGTTCTTTTAGCCAACCAAGGTTTCCTTTCCAATCGATTATTTTATCGATCCCTGATTGCAAAAAAGTAATGAGAAGAAATAGTAAGATGGTTATTGAAACAATATTATTTATAAAATTATCCATGTGAGATTAGTTTAGAGTATCAAATATAGAATAAGATTTGGGACTAAAAAAAGTTGGTTTTTAATTTACTATCCTTAAGTATTAACAGGTAGCAAACTATGTGTTATGAACTTTTTTTATGTAATAATCGAGTAAGCTTTATCGAGAGATCGGTAAGGATTATTTTTGCATTACCATTTCGTTCTATATGATAAGCAGCATCCTGAAGTTCGTTACAGATATCCATAATATTGGCACCGTGTATAAAAGGAGCAAAGTTTTTTAATTTAAAACCATTTGTATTTGGTTCTAGAAAGACCAAATCTTCTGCACCATAATTAAGTAACATTGCTTGTCTGAAAAAATCCAGGCAATATTTTAGAAACTTTTTTTGTGTTTCTCTTCCTGTACCTGCAATAGATTCGCTCCAGGTGATTAGGTCATTTACAGCAGACTTATTCCCTTTGGCTTTAAATGCTGTACGTACCCATTGTATAAACCAATCTTCAAATTGATCATCACCACCATCATGGTGTAGCAGGTGTAAAGCTTTACTATAATCACCATTAGCCTGATGTGCTATTTTTAAAGCATCGCTATCAGAAAGATTCTCTTTTTTCTGAAGCGCTTCTTTTATTACCTGTTCTCCCAAAGGAGGAAAATGTAATACCTGGCATCTGGATCTAATGGTTTGTATAAGCTGCTCCTCATCTTCTGTGATAAGTATAAATATGGTTTTCTCAGGAGGCTCTTCAATTAATTTAAGAAGCTTATTAGAAGCGGCAATATTCATTTTATCCGCCATCCAGATCAACATTATTTTATACCCTCCTTCATAGCTTTTTAGTGAAAGCTTTTTAACGATTTCAAGAGCTTCATCTACTCCTATTTGACCTTGTTTTTTTTCAATTCCAAGAGAAAGATACCAGTCAAAAATACTTCCATAAGGATTTTCATTTACAAAATGCCTCCACTCCTCTGCAAATTGATCAGATGTGGGATGTTTTTTTACCTTATCGTTTACAGCAACAGGATATACAAAATGCAAATCAGGATGCGCCAGATGATCAAATTTTACATTACATGACTCAAGGCCATTTGTATTTTCCCCATTTTGATTTTGGCACAAAACGTATTGTGCATAGGCAATAGCCATAGGTAAAGTCCCACTACCATTTGGGCCAACAAAAAGCTGCGCATGAGGTATTCTTTGACGATCAGCACTGGTGGTCAAATAGCTTTTGATATGTTTTAAACCTAATATTTCTGAGAAAAGCATGGGCAAATATAAGAGATACCTAAAAAAGAAAGCAGATCTATAAGATATAAAACCTCATAAAAATTGAAGAATCCATAAATTACCAATACAGTAATTAAAACATGTGGTATTTATTTAACCTCAGGATGTGCACTCATAACAAGTATTACTTATTATCTGTCTCTAGAAAATCCTTTCTATAAATACCAGAGCTAAACACAAAATAAATTAGTGTTGACCTTCACAGAAAATTAGGAAGTTATAACCCTTTTAGATAAACTCCCAGTAGCAGAAGTACATATCCTGCTAGTACAAGCCAATTACTATTTGCTGCCAGAACAGGGTGAATATGTGAACCTAGAAGGCCTAAAAGAACAAGTACAATACTTATGATTACTGTAATTTTTTTTGGTGTGCGTGCAGATAAATTACTCATAATTAGATAGTTGTTTAGTTTTTTTGTAAATACAATATATAAATAATATTTTTAAATGAAATCCTATTTGCATGTTTTACCAATACAAAGAGGGTGTTAATAGCTTCGAAGACTTGTCTTATTCTAAGGTATCTAAATGGGTAAGTATGAAAATAGGATGGAATAGTCGATTTTATAATAAACATCAAAATCGCAACTTTTTTGGTTTGATAGTAATACGATTATTTAACTATGATTCTTTTATTGAAAAAAGGGTTTTTATAAAAATTTGATAAAAGTGAAAAATTACCTTTGATTTCGGGTAATTTTTCTGTCAGATTTTGATGTTTTTAATGAAATAGAATTATTTTCGTTTGCGAAAAACCAATTCAGTATCATGAAGACAATTGACGATTTTAATTTTGAAAATAAAAAAGCATTAATTCGAGTAGATTTTAATGTTCCTTTAAATGAAAATTTTGAAGTAACAGATGACACTAGGATTCAGGCTGCAAAACCTACGATAATTAAGGTTTTAGAAGATGGAGGAAGTGCGATCTTGATGTCTCATTTAGGTAGACCAAAAGGAGTTCAGGATGAATTTTCATTAAGACATATCGTAGAAAAAGTTGCAGATACTCTTGGAGTTCAGGTAAAATATGTAGCTAACTGTGTTGGTCAGGAGGCAGAAGATGCTGTTGCAGCGTTAAACTCTGGTGAAGTTTTATTATTAGAAAACCTAAGATTTCACCCTAATGAAACAAGTGGAGACGCTGTTTTTGCTGAGCAATTATCAAAATTGGGAGATATCTATATAAATGATGCATTTGGTACAGCTCACAGAGCACATGCTTCTACTACTATTATAGCACAATTTTTTCCTGAGCGAAAATGTTTTGGTAGCTTATTAGCAAAAGAAATAGAAAGTATTGATAAAGTATTAAGAAGTGGAGAGAAGCCAGTGACTGCTGTTTTGGGAGGATCAAAAGTATCTTCAAAAATTACGATAATCGAGAATATTCTGGATAAAATAGATCACTTGATTATTGGGGGAGGAATGACCTATACTTTTATTAAAGCTCTCGGAGGCCAAATAGGGGATTCTATTTGTGAAGATGATAAACAAGAGCTGGCATTAGAGATTTTAAGAAAAGCTAAAGAAAAAGGAGTAGAAATTCACCTTCCTGTTGATGTATTGGGAGCAGATGCATTTGATAATAATGCAAACACTAAGGTTGTTGCTGTTAATACAATTCCTGATGGTTGGCAAGGACTTGATGTCGGGCCCGAAACAATGAAAGCTTTTCATGACGTAATTTTGAAATCGAAGACCATATTATGGAATGGGCCACTAGGTGTTTTTGAGATGGAAAATTTTGCTAAAGGAACAATAGCATTAGGACACTCTATAGCAGAAGCTACAGCAAGTGGAGCATTCTCTCTTGTAGGAGGAGGAGATTCTGTAGCAGCAGTAAAACAATTTGGTTTTGGCACTAAAGTAAGTTATGTTTCTACAGGAGGAGGAGCTATGCTAGAAAGCTTAGAAGGTAAAACATTACCAGGAATAGCAGCAATAGAAAATGAATAGCACCTAATTTTGTAGGAAAACACTTAATTTTTATAAAAATTATGAAAAAACGGTTGTTTTAACCGTTTTTTTAATGTTTTTAACGCCTTGATTTTTTGCAGTTTAGAAAAAAAAGTCCGATTTTCGCTGCTGTATTGTTGATAACATGTTAAAAACAACACAAGTAGCCCCAAATTTCCGTTGAACTAAAAGCAAATGCATTTGTAAAATGAATAACTATTGCACATTCTTTCTTTCTTTTTTATTAGTTTCGGTTTCATTGGTGGGACAAGAAACATCATCAGAAGAACAATCAAATCCTAAAAATACCAAGGAGATTGTACTTAATAAAACTCAGGACATAAAACAAAATACGGTTCGGGTAGTAGATACAACTCAAGTAATCAAAACTACTGGCGAACTACAAACAACTACGTTAACATCGACGAGTGCAAAAGACAGTGTAATTTATGTCGCAAATGACCATCCCAAGATGGCACAGCTAGATTCTATATGGAAGCAAGAATTATATAACTCTAACCTTTTTGATACTATTTACAAATCAGTTACCGAACTGAAATATGAACCCGTAGAATATGTCGATCTTCCTACCGATACGTTAAAAGCAAGATTGGCAGAACTTAATGCACGTACACCTTTTAATGTAGAGTACAATCCTTCATTAGAGAGTGTGATCAAGAGGTATTTAAAAAACAGACACGAACATTTGGAGCGCTTAATGGCACTAAGCGAATTTTATTTTCCGCTTTTTGAGCAGGAGCTAGACAATCAAAACATTCCTTTAGAAATAAAATATCTTGCTATTGTAGAATCTGCTTTAAAACCTAGAGCAAAATCCAGAGTTGGAGCTACAGGATTATGGCAATTTATGTTTGGTACGGGTAAAATGTTTGGTTTAGAGGTAAGTTCATATGTAGATGAGCGTATGGATCCCATAATGTCTACCAAAGCTGCTTGTAAGTATCTTTCTAATTTATATAAAGTATTTGGAGATTGGGATCTTGCTTTGGCTTCGTATAATTCGGGTCCTGGTAACGTGACCAAGGCTATTCGTCGTAGTGGCGGATATACAAACTATTGGAATATCAGGCATAATCTTCCTAGAGAAACTGCTGGATACTTACCCGCTTTTTTAGCAACAATGTATATTTTTGAATATGCAGACAAACATGGGTTTAAACCCAGAAAACCTGAGTTTGCATATTTTGAAACTGATACCATACGAGTTAAGCAAATGATCACATTAGATCAGGTTTCAGAATATATCAATATTGATATCGAAGAATTACAATTTCTAAATCCTTCCTATAAACTAGATATCATTCCATATATCGAAGATGAAGATTATGTATTGCGATTACCATTGGATAAAATTGGTTCTTTTGTTACTAATGAAGATCAAATCTATACATTGGCAAAGGCAGAATTTGATAAGCGCGAAAAACCATTACCTAAATATCGTGAGGCAAATGATCGGATTCGATATCGAGTACGTAGCGGTGATTATTTAGGAAGAATTGCGAGACGCTATGGCGTTAGAGTAAGTCAAATAAAAAAATGGAATGGTTTACGAAGTAATAATCTTAGAATTGGTCAACGTCTTACCATTTATCCTCGTAGACCAGTAGTAGATAAACCCAGAAAAACCACAACAAAAAAAACCTTAACTAGGGTTGCAGCTAATAGCTCAGAGGTGTATACTGTTAAGACAGGAGACACTTTATGGAGTATTTCACAGAAATTTAAAGGAGTATCTGTCGAAAATCTTAAAAATTGGAACGATATTAGTGGTAGTGGTATAAAACCAGGTATGACACTGAAACTTTCAAAATCATAACCGCTAATATTATCTACCTTATGAGAAAATTATCCCTCGCAATTATTTGCCTGCTTTGTATTGTTAGTTGTACAGAAGAGGTTAAAAAAGAAAAAAGCCAGAAGAGTCAGGAGTCTATGGCACACTCTAATGGAAGAATAAATCATCTTTCTGTGGTTGTAGATAATGAACTATGGAACAGTAATGTTGGTGATACTATAAGAAAATATTTTGGAGCCGAAGTGCCGGGTCTACCTCAAGAAGAACCATTATTTACATTGCGACAGGTACCAATGGAAGCCTTTACCGGACTTACAAAACAGAGCCGTATTTTTCTGTGGATCAAAAAAGAAGATGGAGGAGAAAATAAATATGGATTATTAAAAAATAAATTTTCTAATCCTCAAATCGGTGCTGTAATTTCTGGAGCTACAGATGATGACATTACTACTTTGATTCGAGAGAAGCATGAAATGATCGTTTCAAAATATAAATCTTTAGAAACCAAAGAGAAACAAGCTATTATTAAAAAATCTTTAGAGAGGATTCCACAGCTACAAGAAAAATTAGGAATCACTTTAAATATTCCTTCGGCATATCGTATTGCTACTGAAGAAGACAAGTTTTTTTGGATACGTAAAAATGTTAAACATGGTAGTATGAATCTTATGATCTATGAATTACCATTAGGAACGGTAACCAAAGATTCTAATACAGTTTCTAGTATCATAAAAATGAGAGATTCTATAGGAACAGTAAAAATTCCTACTCCAGAAGTTGGTCATTTTATTACAGAAGAGGCGTATGCACCTTACCTTTACGAAATTGAGTTAGATAATAGGTTTACTTTCGAGACCAAAGGAACCTGGGAGATCAAAGATCGTTTTATGGCAGGCCCATTTGTTAATTATGCTATAGAAGACATTGCTAATAATAGACTAATGGTATTAGAAGGTTTTGTATTTGCTCCTTCGGTTAGTAAAAGAGATAACATGTTTGAGCTCGAAGCTATTATAAAGTCTATAAAGTTTGATAAATAAGACAACTATCTCATTTTCTTATCTGATATGTAGTAGTAAAATTATAGCTTCAATACATACATATTTAGGTATCACATAGAGATATGTATACGAAAATTAATTTTTTAAAAAAATTGTAGAAAACTTTCTCCTCAGTATAAAATAATCTTTCATTTTTGGCATTATATTTAGCGATTCCAAAAACTTGATTTTATGAGTATCGTTTCTTTTATAGCGAAGCAGATTCCTGTTTCAGAAAAACAAATTGCTAAAACTATCTCTTTACTAGACGATGGGGCTACGATTCCTTTTATCTCTAGATATCGTAAAGAGATGACAGGAGATCTTGATGAGGTAGCTATCGGTGAAATTGTAAAACATAAAACTGCTTTTGAAGCTTTAGTAAAAAGAAAAGAAAGTGTATTAGCCACAATCAAAGAACAAGAAGCTTTAACACCAGAGTTGGAGAAAAAAATTCTGGCTGCCGATACACTTACACAAGTAGAGGATTTGTATTTACCATACAAGAAAAAAAGAAAAACCAGAGCTACTGTCGCCAAAGAACTAGGATTAGAACCTTTAGCAAAGATTATTATGCTACAAAAAGAGGAAGAAATCCTTTTTGTAGCTTCGCAATACCTAAACGATACTGTTACTAGTGAAGAGCTCGCATTACAGGGAGCAAGAGATATTATAGCAGAATGGGTTAATGAAGATGAAAAAATAAGAAATAGATTACGAAGACTATATCAACGCAAAGCTACAATAACCTCTACCATAATCAAGACAAAAAAGGATGATGTAGCTGCTCAGAAATACTTACAATATTTTGATTGGGAAGAACCACTGCATAAGTGTCCATCGCATCGGCTATTAGCAATTTTAAGGGCCGAAAACGAAAAAATAGTAAGAGTAAAAATTACAGTACCAGAAGATGATGCATTAGATATCATAGATAGTGTGATGATCAAAACAAATGTCGAAGCTTGTACAGATCATATGTTTTTGGCTGGTTCTGATGCTTATAAACGATTGTTAACACCAGCAATCTCTACAGAAATACTCAATCAATTTAAAGAAAAAGCAGATGATAATGCTATAAAAGTTTTTGCACAAAACTTAAAACAATTACTATTAGCCTCGCCACTAGGACAAAAGAGAATCCTGGCTTTGGATCCAGGTTTTAAATCAGGATGTAAAGTAGTTTGTCTAGACAATCAAGGTGATTTACTGCATAATGAGAATATTTACCCTCACCCTCCACAACGAGAAACTACAGGTGCCATTAAAAAAATACGATCTCTTGTAAATGCATATAAAATTGAGGCTATTGCTATAGGAAACGGTACCGCCGCCCGAGAAACAGAAACTTTTATCAAAAAGATACCGTTTGATAAACCAATCCAAGTGTTTATGGTAAATGAAAGCGGAGCTTCAGTATACTCGGCGTCCAAAATTGCTAGAGCAGAGTTTCCAACTTATGATGTAACTGTGCGGGGTGCAGTATCTATAGGAAGAAGACTAGCCGATCCTTTGGCAGAATTAGTAAAAATCGATCCAAAAGCTATAGGAGTAGGGCAGTATCAACATGATGTAGATCAAACCAAGCTCAAAAACGAATTGGATACGGTAGTAATGAGTTGTGTAAACGGTGTGGGTATTAATGTAAATACCGCTAGTGTTCCGTTATTAAGTTATGTTTCGGGTATCGGTGAAAAACTTGCAGAGAATATTGTAACGTATCGATCAGAAAATGGAGCGATACAATCACGTGAAGAACTCAAAAAAGTGCCAAGATTGGGAGGAAAAGCCTATGAACAAGCAGCAGCTTTTTTACGAATAACCAGTCCTAAAAACCCACTTGATAATTCTGCAGTACACCCAGAGCGATATAAATTGGTTTCGAAAATGGCAAAAGACGCAGGAGTTCCTATAAATGAGTTAATAGGGAATAGAGAGGCCATTACAAAAATCAAACTACAAAACTATATTACCGATGAGGTAGGGCTTCCCACATTAACCGATATTGTTAGAGAATTAGAAAAACCCGGTGTAGACCCAAGAAAAAAAGTAACCGTTTTTGAGTTTGATCCTAATGTAAAAACCATAGAAGACATAAAAACAGGAATGAAACTACCAGGAATTGTAAATAATATTACAAATTTTGGATGTTTTGTCGATATAGGGATTAAAGAAAGTGGATTAATTCATATCTCAAAATTAGCAAACGAATATATTAGTGATGTAAATGCTGTAGTACAATTACATCAACACTTGATGGTAACTGTAATTGATGTTGATATAAACAGAAAAAGAATTCAACTTTCTCTAATAGACTAAAGTATACAGACAAAAACCATAGTAATTTCTTGTTTCCATACTAAGCACAAATTAACATTTCTATCAATTTGTCGATTTATGAATTGAAAAGATCCATTCATTAGCTGAAACCATATAACTACCAATTCTATATCATAATTATTTTCTGATATGCATATGTTTGATTTTTAAGAATGTCTATTATTTAAGACAAAAGAATCAGTAAAAAACACCTGTTTTTAAAGCTTTAAGAAACTCAGGAAATTTTGGTAGGTTATCATGAAAAAATACTTGTTTTTAATTTTAATATTTATTTTTAAAATTATTTCGGCGCAATCTATCGTCGATGTACATACAGCTAACTCAAATGTTATTGTTGTTGTTCTTGAAATGAGCGTAGAGAATCAGGATGTAATTCCTTCTACCTCTGGTTGGACTGTAAACGGCACTATTCCTGTTTCTATAGGAAGAGGGGCTAGTGTTTATGACGAAAGAAAGTATGATTGGACCGTGGGATATTATGAGATTTTGGTACGACATAATATATATATCGAATTAAATCAAAACTTAGTAAATAATACAAACTATACTATAGTAAGCCCCTATGGTACTACATCGTTAGCTTTTTCTGATACAGAAGTGTTTTGCGAATCAATTAAAGTAAATCAAGAAGGGTATAGCGGAAATGCAACAGGAAATTATGCCAATTTTGGTTATTACGGCGGCAATCTTGGATCCACAATGTTTGATGTGATACCAGACTACCAGATAGTTAATGAGAATAATACTGTGATTACTTCAGGAAAACTAATCTATTGGGGAGATGATACCGATATAGGACTGGCAACTTCTGGTGAACACGTATACAGGATAGACCTATCAAATGTTCCTGTAGGAGGGCCATACCATATTGTTGTAAATGGTGTTGGTAGATCTTATTCCTTTGGCGTTGGGAATAATTATTTACGTAAAATAGCCGAAGTTCATGCGCGAGGGATGTTTCATCAACGTTGTGGTATCGAACTCAAAAGACCATATACAGAATATGAAAGAGAAATATGCCATGAAGAAAGTGCTTTTACGATGGATACATGGTCTTCTTCGAGTTTTATTGATGTGCCAGACGATGCAGAAATGCATGCTGTTATAGGTGGATATCATGATGCTGGGGATTTTGACAGACGGCCTTATCATACGGTTATTCCGATAACAATGCTTTCAACTTTTGAAGCATTTCCTCAAAATTTTATTGACAGGCAATATAATATTCCAGAATCGGGAAATGGAATTCCTGATTTTCTTGATGAAGCTTTATGGGGCGTTTTAATTTGGGAAAATTTACAACTAAATCAGGATAACTGGGATAACCCAGATGATTTTGGAGGAGTAATGCAAGGAACAGAAACAATGGCGCATCCAACATATGGAGCACATAGGGCAGATTATGAAGATGATCGCCAATATGGAACTTTTGAGGTTGGGATAAAAACAACTCTTGAAGCAGCCGGAATGTTTGCACAAGCTTCCAGAATTATCGAACCTTATGATTCTGACAGAGCTTCGGATTTGTTTGCAAAGGCAGAACAGGCATGGTCTTATATAGACAGAAATTACGTCCCTGAAACACATCGTGGAGCTATGCTGTATGCTGCGTTGCAAATGTATCTGGTTACTGCGATAGGTAATGATACAGAGGATGCACAGAATAGGTATCATACACTATTTAGAGATGAAGTAATAAACACTATCATTAATGGAGGAACATGGCCCGATCAGTACTTAGGAGGTAATATGTCTGCAACAATTAAATCTTCTCAGTTTATTAGTTATTTGCTTGTAAGTGATATTTATACAGATCCCACTATAAACGAAGGATTGCTTAATGCGCTCAAATTTCAGGCTGATACTGGGGGATACATGGGTTGGAATGAAAATGATTTTCCATATGCGCAAGGTGTTACAAAATATAATGGATGGGGAGCTTCTACTGCACAAGGTAGATATACAGAAGACCTTGGTTATATGATGCGGTTAAGCACTTCAGAAGAAGATAAGCAGCATTATTATAACCAGATAAGCAATTATGCCAATTATTCTCTAGGACTTAACCCGCAAGGGCATAGTTATGTAACAGGACTGGGAGATAAACAACCTATAAGTCCGTTACACCTTGATAGTTACTATACCAAATACGGTGAATTACCAGGTGGGGGTACACAACCGGTCATCGGAAATGTTCCTGGTATAGTCGTCTATGGCAGTACCGAAGGTAGAAGCGGTCAGCAATATCAAAGAGTTATTACAGACAAACTTTATCCGGTTTGGGATGACTTACCTGGGTTAAGAAGATGGAGTGACGGATGGTCTCTAGTTAATGGGAATGAATTTACTACCTGGGAAACAATGGTTTGGAACGTATGTATGTTTGGAATTCTCTATGACGCTTCTAGTGATGAAACAGTAATAGTAGTAGATGAAGTAGATCAAGTAGATGAATCTTACAACGAACTTATCGTTTATCCTAATCCTTCAGAAAATACGATAAATATTAGCTATTCTGAATTAGAAGGAGCCAGAGTAGAGATAATAGATATGATAGGTAAAAGAATTTATCGTGAAGTAGCGAGTCAAAATGAACACTTTATTAGGCACTCGTTTGCAAAAGGAGTATATTTTTTAACTGTTTCTAAAAAAGGAGAAACTCTCGTTAAAAAATTTATTGTTCAATAATAATTTGATGGTATTCAATATTACATTCAGAAAAATAAAAAAACCCAACTCTCATGAAGTTGGGTTTTTATGTATTTGAATACAAAAATTATTTTTTTTCGTCAATTTTAGGATCTTCTTCTTCTTTTGAGGCATCCTTAAATTCTTTTATACCACTACCAAGGCCTCTCATTAGCTCGGGAATTTTCTTTCCACCAAATAAAAGCAATACAATTGCTACAATTAAAGCAATTTGCCATGGGCCAATCATTCCTAAAAATATACTAGATAATATCATGATCTTAACTATTAGATTACAAAGTTAGCAAGAAATGATTAAATATATGTTTTTAGCTGTTAAAAAACGGATTTTTATATCAATTTTATCAAAATCAATAGACGATTTACATATCAAAACCGTTGTGTTTTAATATGGAGTAAGTTGAATTTATCTCTGAAGGAATATTTACATTTCATAAGATTAACTTTTTGTAAGAAAGGCGTTTTTGATTGAAATAATAATGTAGTAATTTGATAAAAAGACAAAATTAGAAGGTAAAATATAAATTTCGCAGGTAAAAGGTAAACCCAAGATGAGTTCATTATGTATATTTGCGATTAATGATACCGATTTGATAACATTCTTTATTGAAGATGTAATCTATGGCAAAAAAGAACAAAGAACAAAAAAAAATTACCAAGAAGCTACTTAACAAGTATCGCCTGGTTATCCTTAATGAGGATACTTTTGAGGAACGAATATCATTTAAATTAAACAGGCTTAATGTTTTTGTAATGGTTACTATTACCTCAATTGTTTTGGTAGCAGGGACCACTTTTTTAATAGCATTTACTCCGCTTAGAGAGTATATCCCGGGATATTCTTCTACTTCACTCAATTTGAGAGCTAACAGATTGGTGGCTACTACAGATTCTTTGGAGTCGGTGATTAATATAAATCAAGAATATTATAAATCAATCAGAAAAGTACTTACAGGAGATGTAAAAACTGTAGAATTTGATATTGATTCTGCAATACAATCCCAAAAGCTAAATCCTGAAGAGATAGATCTTAAACCTTCAGAACAAGATATGAAACTTCGTGAAGAAGTATCTAAAGAAGATAAATATAGTCTATTCGAAAGTGAAAAATCAAGCTCTGATTTTTCATTGTTTCCGCCGGTAAAAGGTAATATCACTTCTAACTATAATATGAATGAAAAACATTATGGTATAGATGTAGCGGTCCCCAAAGATACTCCGGTAAAAGCAGCATCTTCTGGGACTGTAATTTTTTCTGAATGGACAGCAGAAACTGGTCATGTAATTATACTTAAGCATAGCAATAATTTACTTACAGTATATAAACATAATGCCTCTCTAACCAAGCGACAAGGAGAACAAGTTAAGGCCGGAGAAGTAATTGCTACAGCAGGCTCTACGGGAGAGTTGTCTACAGGGCCTCATTTACATTTTGAATTATGGCGAGATGGATACCCAACAGATCCTTCTAACTTTATTGATTTTGAACAATAATTATCTATGTCCTTAAAAACATTAGGAGCTAAAGTATTTGCTAAGCGAATTCGCAAAAAAATTAATAAATGGGCTTCAAACCCAATAAAAACTCAAGAACAAGTTTTTGCAGACCTTATAGAAAAAGCAAAAAACACGGCCTTTGGTAAAGATCATAATTTTCAGGATATAAAAACATATTCAGACTTTACACAAAATGTCCCCATACGAGATTATGAAGAATTAAAATCATATGTAAATCGTGTCGTAGCTGGCGAGAATGATGTACTTTGGCCAGGAAAACCATTATATTTTGCTAAGACATCAGGAACTACAAGTGGAGCAAAATATATTCCTCTTACCAAGGACTCTATGCCTACTCATATTAGAGCGGCTCGTAATGCGATTTTGTGCTATATTGAAGAAACCAAAAAAGCTGATTTTGTAGATGGTAAGATGATATTTCTTCAGGGGAGTCCAGAGATGAGTGAAAAAAATGGAATATTATTAGGAAGACTCTCGGGAATAGTGGCGCATTATGTACCAAAATATCTTCAAAAAAATAGAATGCCTAGCTGGGAAACTAATTGTATTGAAGATTGGGAACAAAAAGTCGATGCTATTGTTGAAGAAACAGTACATCAGAATATGAGCGTGATAAGTGGTATTCCGCCATGGGTACAAATGTATTTTGAAAAACTACAACAAAAGACAAATAAAACTATAGGAGAACTTTTTAAAGGCTTCGAACTCTTTATATATGGTGGTGTAAATTTTGAACCCTATAAAGCTACATTCGAAAAATTAATTGGTAGAAAAGTAGCTGGTATCGAATTGTATCCGGCTTCAGAAGGGTTTTTTGCATTTCAGGACAGTCAGAATGAAAAAGGAATGCTATTGCAACTGGATTCGGGGATGTTTTATGAGTTTGTAAAAGCAGATGAATTTTTTGAAAAAAATCCAAAGAGATTAACTATTGGTGAGGTCGAAATAGGAGTAAATTATGTAATGCTGGTTTCTACTAATGCTGGGTTATGGGCATATAATATTGGAGATACAGTATTGTTTACAAACACATCACCATATAGAGTAGTTGTTTCTGGTAGAATAAAGCATTTTATTTCAGCATTCGGAGAACATGTGATAGGTAAAGAAGTTGATCAGGCAATTAAGGATGGTATAGAAGCCACTGGGATAATGATTAATGATTTTACTGTAGCACCACAAGTTAATCCAGATAAGGGTGAATTGCCCTATCACGAATGGTTTATAGAATTTCTAGAAACTCCAGAAGATACAAGAAAATTAGCTTTAGAAATTGAGAATTCATTACGAAAACAGAATTCATATTATAATGATTTGATCGAAGGAAAAATATTGAAAACATTAAAAATAACCCCCGTTTCTAAAGACGGGTTTAAAGATTATATGAAATCTGTAGGTAAACTAGGAGGGCAAAATAAACTTCCCAGACTTTCTAATGATAGAAATATAGTAGATGTACTCACAACTATAATAGACAAATAGTCCTAATTGAATTTTAATGTTCAGTTAGTATACTTATATTTGCTAGGAAAAATTTATGGCAAATCTTATTTTACAAGGAAGAACAAGAGCTCAGGAAAGCTCTAGTGCAATTGAACGCATGTACATAACTATGCGCCATCTATTTAATAGAGGTTTTTATAAACCCATGGGAGTTTCTGGAGATACACTTAGAGAGGCATTGTTAATACTTCGCCCGGAGATCTATGGCTCTGTCGCAGAAGAAAAAGTAGAACTTAACGGGTTGCTCTATGTTATCGATCGATTACCATTTGGTATTGAAGAATGCCGATATATTAACTTAACAAGTGACGAAGGATATAAAAATTCTCACTTTAAAGCCATAGTACCTCCCAAAAGACGTAGAAACTGCTATCGTATAGATGAGGAGCAAATGAATATCGAGATTACCAGAGGGCGATCAGAAATATATGATATTCTTACGCACCTTACCTTTTTATTTATAGAATCACATAAGATCATGAATCGAGTAGTGATTAATGAGCAGGGAAATGTTACCAGAGATTGGCAAAAATTAGAAAAAGCCGTAACGTCTAAAAAAGATTTAACCAAAGCCGAAAGAGAAGTCGCTTTGACCCATACAGCTAATATTTTAGGAAGAACCTTTGAAGAAGTTTCTTCTGTATACGGTAGTTTTTCTTGCCCAGAAAACAAAGAACGGTTTTTAGATATTATTTATTGGTTGGGTAAGCTGGCGATAGAAGAATCAATTGAAGATGAAAAGAGAATCGTAACCTTTAGTCCAGTATTAAGAGAAAGACTAGGTCATCATATTCATGGAGAGATTTGGGCAAATACGATTAAAAAGAAATTAGAAGAATTAAATTTACTTGATCGCCCAATTCACATCATTAGTGCTAATATGCATAGTGTAATGAACACATTATATACTTCTGTTGCTTTAAAAAATGAGTTGAAGGATAAAAGTATTTTTGATGTTTATGAGTCATTAAGTGATAATAAAAATGACAAACTAAGAGCAAAAGTGCGAAAGTTAGCCTTGCAAAAAGGAATGACGTATATAGAAGATCAAAGTGGAGCAAATATAAATGTACAGATATTTGATACTGCTCAATATGTAGATTGTGAATATAAAAACCTAATAGCAGATATTGAAGATAGTGATAAACCTGTAATTATCGTAATGGATTATGCATTTGGAGAACAGGCATATGAGACGATGGATGAGCTATTAAAACCATATATAACTACCCAGGGTGCCAAAACACACATTGATGTTAAATCTATTTCTATTATGGGTAAAGCGGGTATTCTTGAAGGAGGAAAAGGAGATATAATGATACCATCTGCTCATGTTTTTGAAGGGACAGCAGATAATTACCCATTTAAAAATCAGTTAAAAAAGAAAGAATTAGAAGGACATGGCATTGATATCTATGATGGAGCAATGATTACAGTTCTAGGAACATCTTTGCAAAATAGAGATATCTTAAAGTTTTTTCATGATTCTACCTGGAATGTAATTGGATTAGAAATGGAAGGAGCACATTATCAAAAGGCGATACAATCAGCTTCAAAACTTAGAGGTAGTATCAGCCCAAAAGTAAAAGTGCGATACGCTTATTATGCTTCGGATAACCCGTTAGAAACAGGAAGTACATTAGCTTCTGGAGGACTAGGAACTACAGGAGTAAAACCAACATACCTAATAACCGAAAAAATAATAGAACAAATATTTAAAGAAAGACAATAATTATGGGTAATGAAAATTACAAAGATGAGGTAGATGTAATGCATGTTTTTGGCATGTTTAGGAAGTTTTTTAAAAGCTTTTTAAGATCGATTATATCTGTAATTAGATTCTACAAGAAAAAAGTAATCTTATTCTCGATTTTGTTGGTTATTGGTGCAGTTATTGGTTTTTTCTTAGATCAAAATCAAGATACAAAGGGTAAGTATATACAAGAAGTTATCATCGAACCAAAATACAATAGCGCAAAATATATTTATGATTTTGTAGAAGAGTTAGAAAATAATTTTCAAGACGATATTTTTCTTAATAAACTAGGAATTAGTTTGGATCATGCTAAAAACATAAAAAAAATTACTGTCGAACCTGTGGTAAAAGGCACAGATGTTTTAGACAATTTACAGAAACGGTATAAAAATAAAGAGTTCTTTAAAGATGTTATGGAAGCCTATGAAGAAGATCAGCTAAAAGAAGAAGGATTTAGAGATTTTTATAAGCATCATAAACTCACTATTGATTTTGACAAAGCAAGTGAACATAATAGTAAAACAACTTCTTCTATTCTGGAGTATATTAAATCAAATAAATACTATCAGGAAATATCAGATCTTACACTTAAACAAAAGAAAATTGACATAGAAAGAAATAAGAAATCATTACAATTTATTGATGCGTATTTAAGTAATCTGGAAAAATCACCATTAAAAGCAGAAAACGAAGCCATTATTATTTCCTCTGGATCAGAATTGCCCATGGTTTCTATAGCTTCTCTATTACAAAAGAAAGAACTTTTAATAGAGTTGATTAATGACCAGGAACGTGCTTTGATTCTTGATAAAGAAATCTTTTCTTTTGTCGACTATGGGGATGTTATCTCAAAACGGAAGAAACTATTAAACCGTATGATGATACTAATCCCAATGCTTCTTATAGGGCTGGTTTCTTTATTCTACTTTCTTCGATATTTGAATGAGGAGATAAAAGAATTTGTTAAAGACGAATAATAATAGATTTTGACAATTTTTAATACGTGTTCATTTAGAAAGTATGCCTTGTTAAAATCTATGAAAGAACTAATAAAAAGCAATAATTATGCTATATCCTTTAAAATTTCGACCAATTCTAAAAGAAAAAATTTGGGGAGGAAATAAATTAAAAACTATTCTCAATAAACCTATAATAGATGAGAATACCGGTGAAAGTTGGGAAATATCAACAGTGGGTGATGACATTTCTGTAGTATCTGATGGAAAGTTAGAAGGAGAAAAACTAAACCACCTAATTAAAAAATATAAAGAAGATTTATTAGGTAATAAGGTATATCAACAATTTGGAGATCAGTTTCCTTTGTTAATTAAATATATCGATGCCAAAGAAGACTTATCTGTTCAGTTACACCCTAATGACGAATTAGCAAAAAAACGTCATAATTCTTTTGGAAAAACTGAAATGTGGTACGTTGTTCAAGCTGATTCTGACGCTAAGTTAATTGTTGGTTTTAATAAAGATACCACAAAAGATGAATATGAAACGTTCCTGAAAGAGGGGAAAATTACAGAATTACTGAATTTTGAAAACATTTTAAAAGGAGATAGTTATTTTATTAAAGCAGGAAGAATACACGCAATTGGAAAAGGCTCATTGATTGCAGAAATTCAACAAACGTCAGATATTACGTATAGAGTTTATGATTGGGATAGAAAAGACAGTAATGGAAATGAGAGAGAATTGCATACAGATCTGGCATTGGATGCACTGGATTTTAAAGGAGATAGATCTTTTAAATTAGAATATGAAAAGGATAAAAACAAAATTAATAATCTTATTTCTGGCACATATTTCACAACAAATACACTTGAAATTGATCATGATTTAAAAAGAGATTACAAACACCTGGATTCGTTTAAAATCTTGATGTGTGTTGAAGGAAGTGGTGAAATAAGAACTGATAATCATTCTACAAGTATCTCATTTGGTGAAACCATATTGATTCCGGCCAAAATTGAAAACTTACAAATTGAAAGCAATACTCAAGGGATGAAATTATTAGAAGTTTATATCTAATATATTATGAAGGGAAACATATTAATAACAGGAGGTGCAGGATTTATAGGATCGAATTTTGTGAATCTTATTTCAAAAAATGATAACTCAAAAATTATCAATCTTGATGCATTAACCTATGCTGCTGATCTTGCTAATATTGAAGTTCAAAATGATACAAATTATACTTTTATAAAAGGAGATATATGTGATTGGAGTGTGGTTGAAAAAGTTTTTATAGAACATAATATTGATACCGTAGTTCATTTTGCTGCAGAATCTCATGTCGATAACTCTATTGAAGGCCCAAAAGCTTTTATTGAAACCAATATTGTTGGGACTTTTAATTTGTTACAAGCTGCATACCAGACATGGATGAAAGCTCCAAATCAACCAAAGTTAGGATTTGAACACGCTCGCTTTTTACATATTTCTACAGATGAGGTCTACGGTACATTAGGAAAAACAGGCCTTTTTACCGAGGAGACGCCTTATGCGCCTAATAGCCCATATAGCGCCTCAAAAGCATCTTCAGATATGTTAGTTCGTAGTTATTTTCACACCTATGGTTTACCAGTGGTAACAACAAACTGTTCAAATAATTATGGCCCTAGACAGCATAATGAAAAACTAATACCAACCATCATTAGAAAAGCAATTAATGAAGAAAACATACCTATATATGGTGATGGCAAAAATATAAGAGATTGGTTATATGTTTTGGATCATTGTAAAGGAATAGATTTAGTACTACGTACCGGGAAAATTGGAGAGACGTATAATATTGGAGGAAAAAATGAAAGAGAAAACATATATATTGCCACGACTATTTGTGAAATTTTAGATACTATTATTCCAAGAAGTACTACTAAATCATATAAAGATCTTATCACATATGTTACCGACAGACCTGGCCATGATTTTAGGTATGCTATTGATGCTTCTAAAATTGAAAATGAATTAGGGTGGAATGCAGAAGAAAATTTTGAAACAGGAATCAAAAAAACGATAGATTGGTACTTAAAGAAGTATAAGAATTAGTACTATTTTTAAAGGCAAAATTGACTAAAATCCATTTTCAGACAATAATACTATAGCAATGAAAGGAATAATATTAGCAGGAGGATCAGGAACACGTTTACATCCACTTACACTGGCAATTAGTAAACAATTAATGCCGGTTTATGATAAACCAATGATATATTATCCTCTTTCTACATTGATTTCTGCAGGGATTAGAGAGATTTTAATCATATCTACTCCTCAAGACTTACCATTATTCGAAAAACTATTAGGTGATGGCAAAATCTATGGTTGTCGATTCGAATATGCCATTCAGGATCAACCTAACGGACTAGCAGAAGCTTTTATTATTGGCGAAAAATTTATTGGCGATGATAAAGTTGCCTTAATACTGGGAGATAATATTTTTTATGGATCAGGATTAGAAAAACTGTTAGAAAACAATAATGATCCCGATGGTGGCATTATATACGCGTATCATGTTCAAGATCCAGAACGATATGGAGTTGTAGATTTTGATAAGAATGGAAAAGTTACTTCGATAGAAGAAAAACCAAAACAACCAAAATCAAATTATGCTGTACCAGGAATTTATTTTTACGATAATAAAGTAGTAGAAATTGCTAAAGCTATTAAACCAAGTGCTCGGGGAGAATTAGAAATTACTGATGTAAATAATGTATATCTGAAACAAGGAAAATTAAAAGTAAGCATACTTGATAAAGGTACCGCCTGGTTAGATACAGGAACATTTAACTCTCTCATGCAAGCAAGTCAGTTTGTTCAGGTTATAGAAGAACGACAAGGACTTAAAATTGGAGCAATAGAAGAAATAGCCTATAAAAAAGGTTTTATCGATAAAAATCAGCTTCAGGAATTAGCAAAACCATTATTAAAAAGTGGGTATGGTAAATATTTATTACAACTAGATTAAGATGGAAATTCAATCTACGTTTATTGACGGATGTTTTATCCTTAAACCCAGAGTGTTTGATGATGAAAGAGGCTCTTTTTTTGAAAGTTTTAACCAAAAGGTATTCGAAGAGATTACTGGGTTAAAGGTTGATTTCATACAAGATAACCAATCCGTTTCTAAAAGAGGAGTGCTTAGAGGACTGCATTTTCAAACAGGTGATTACATGCAGGCTAAATTGGTTAGAGCAGTTAAAGGAGAAGTATTAGATGTGATTGTTGACCTAAGACCTAATTCTAAAACATATAAAGAACACTTTTCTATTGTGTTAAATGATCATAATAATTTTCAGTTATTTGTTCCTAGGGGTTTTGCTCATGGGTTTATTACATTGAGTGAAACTGCAATTTTTAGTTATAAATGTGATAATTATTATCATAAATCTTCAGAATCAGGAATCATATATAATGATCCCGATCTTGCAATTGACTGGAAATTAGATGTTTCTGAAATTCAATTGTCAGAAAAAGACAAAGATTTAGCTTTTATAAAAGACTTAAAATTATAATATCTCAAAAATCATAAAAAGCACACTTGTTTTTTTAAGGTAAATACCTGATGTTAAAAAAAATGTTAACGCTCATTTTTGTTTAATTTTTTTTATTACTTTGCCCTAGTTTCTTTTAAAATTATAAAAGAAAAACCCGAATTTTTTGGGAAAGCATAAATACTAGTGCTTTATGATTGGCGTTTTTCCTACCCTATCGTCAAAATAATAACATTTCATTGATTCTAATAAATAAGAGACTTTTTGTACATGTCTCCTGATTTTGAATCTGCGATATTATGTTATTTAATTTTATTTAAAGTTTTTCAATTTTTTGAGCATGATTGCTCCTTAAAATAAATTAACCTACGACGATGAAAGAAAACACTTCAGAAGAAATTGACCTGGGAGAATTATTTAGATTGATTGGCAATGTTCTTAATAGATGTATTAAGTTTATTGATAAGATTTTTAAAAATCTTTTTCACCTTTTTATCCTTTTTCTTAAGTTCATAAGAACTCATTTTTTAAAATTTGTAACTGTAACATTTATAGGGGTTATAATAGGAGGGTACTTAGATTATAGATCATTACCCATATATAAATCTTCTATGATTATAGAACCTAATTTTAATAGTGTTCAACAACTATACAACAATATTGAGTTTTATAATCAATTAGCAGAACATCAAGAAAGTAAAGCTTTATCTGAGGCCTTACAAGTTAGTGAAAACGAAGCATCATATATTAAAAAAGTTACAATAGAATCATTTTCTGATGAAACACAACGAATAAAACAGTTTAGCGAATTCATTAGCGGATTAGATTCTATATCTCAAAAACAAGTAGATTATGAGTATTATTTAAAAAACTTTAATGATATCAATGCAAAGTTTCATAGAATACAAATAGAAGCAACTTCTCCAGAAATAGCAAAACGATGCCAGAAAGCGATTGTAACATCAATAGAGAATAATGAGTATTTTAGACTACAGAAAGAAATTAACGAGCGCAATATTGCTCTTAAAGATTCAGTTATAGGCACTCAACAAGAAGAAATCAATGATTTACAAGCATTTTATAAGAAGATAAAAATCATGGAAGCTCAAAAACCTGATGGGACCACTAATATTAACTTGGCAGAAAATCAATCAGATCAAATATCAGAGATCGAGTTACTAGATCAGGCAGGGAAACTAAAAGACGAAAAAATTGAACTAAATAATGAAAAAGCAAATACGAAGAATACCATTAATATTATTTCAGAATTCCCTAATAAAGGAGCTTTGGTAAATGATTTTATGAATAAAAAAATCGTATTGATACCAATAGTATTTGTTACTATCTTATTTTTGACCCTAATTCTTATTTCATTAAATAAGTATTTAATGAATTATGACAAATTAAATACGTGAATTTGGTAAGATAATAGATGGAAAAAAAATCGAAGAAAAACAATATTTTGATTACAGGATCGAGAGGTCAATTAGGGCAATGCATAGAAAAAATTAAGAAAAACTATCCTGAATTACAATTGTATTTTGCCAGTTCTGAAGTCTTAGATATCACAAAAAATGAAGAGGTACAACGTTTTTTTAAAGATAAGTCATTCGATTTTGTAGTGAATTGTGCTGCATATACCAACGTAGAACAAGCAGAAAAAGAATCAGAAAAGGCTTTTTTGGTTAATGCAACTGGAGTATTAAATTTGGCACAGGTTTGCAAAGAGTATAATAGTACACTTATACATATATCTACCGATTATGTTTTTGATGGGGCTAAAAAAATGCCTTATATAGAAGAAGATACTCCAAACCCAATTAATGAGTACGGAAAATCAAAATTAGCCGGTGAACAACACATCCAAGAAATTTTGGAGAAATATTTTATCATTAGAACATCATGGCTGTATTCTGAATTTGGGCATAATTTTTTTAAAACTATTGTAAAAAAATCAGAGACCGAAAAAGATCTCACTATTATCACTTCTGAGATAGGTACACCAACAAATGCTAATGATCTGGCAAAATTTATATTAGATTTAATTTTGATTGATGATCCTAAATATGGGACGTATCATTATAGTAATCTTGGTGAAGCCACATGGTATGATTTTACGGAAGAAATTTTAAGGTTTTCGAGCAAACTTGATACTATTAAACTTAAAAAAATAGATAATTACCCTACTTTTGCAAGAAGACCAAAATATAGTGTTTTGAATAAAGAGAAATGCTTAGCATCTTTTGGTTTAGAAATTCAAAATTGGAAAATATCTTTAGAAAAAACAATAAAGAACTAAAGGAGATATAATTATAAGAAAATCAGGATAGATCATTGCTCTGATTCCAAAAACAGAGGGATTTGTAATATAAAATAGATTATTTTAAATGAACATATTAAAACTAATAGGAAGAAAGCAAGAATTATTTTCTAAAGACATCACAGAAAAAGAATCAGAACTGAAAAATATTGTTTCTTCTTCATCTTTTCTGGTTATTGGTGCAGCAGGTTCTATTGGACAAGCGGTGACTAAAGAAATCTTTAAAAGAAACCCGCAAAAGCTACATGTTGTGGATATAAGTGAAAACAATCTGGTAGAATTGGTTAGGGATATCAGAAGTTCTTTTGGATATATCCAGGGAGATTTTAAAACTTTTGCTTTAGATATCGGATCATTAGAATATGACGCTTTTATAGAAGCCGATGGAAAATATGATTATGTACTTAATTTATCGGCCTTAAAGCATGTAAGAAGTGAAAAAGACCCATTTACATTAATGAGAATGATTGATGTAAATATTTTTAATACAGATAAAACGTTGCTTCAGGCTATTAAGAAAGGAACCAAAAAATATTTTTGTGTATCTACCGATAAAGCTGCTAATCCTGTTAATATGATGGGAGCCTCTAAGCGAATTATGGAAATGTATTTGATGAGGAGGAGTAAAGAGATTAAAATCTCTACAGCACGCTTTGCTAATGTAGCTTTTTCTGATGGATCACTACTTTATGGATTTGATCAAAGGATAAAGAAAAAACAACCTATAGTTGCTCCAAATGACATTAAAAGATACTTTGTGATACCAAAAGAATCGGGAGAACTTTGCTTAATGTCGTGTATTTTTGGTAACAATAGAGACATCTTCTTTCCTAAATTGAGCGAGGATCTACATTTAATCTCTTTTGCAGATATCGCTGTTAAATACCTTACAGAACTTGGGTATGAACCTTACTTGTGTAAGGATGAAAATGAAGCTAGAGAATTAATAGAAACGTTACCTCAACAAGGAAAATGGCCTTGTTTATTTTCTTCTAGTGATACAACTGGAGAAAAAGATTTTGAGGAATTTTTTACCGACAAAGAAACCCTGGATATGGATAGATTTCATAACCTTGGAATTATAAAAAACGATTTAAATTTTGATGAAGAAAAATTAAATCTTTTCACTCAAGTAATTCAAAACCTGAAACAGAACAGGAGCTGGAACAAAAAGGATATTGTTGATCTTTTTTTCAAAATGATACCTGATTTTGGGCATAAGGAGACAGGTAAATATTTAGATAGTAAAATGTAAATCTATGCATCAAGAATTTATATCCTTTGTTAAAGAGAGTTTTAGAACAGAAGAGTTTATACCATTGCATGCCCCAATATTTATGGGCAATGAAAAAAAATACCTGAATGAGTGTATTGATTCTACATTTGTTTCTAGTGTAGGTAAGTTTGTTGATCAGTTTGAGGCAGATATTGCAAAATTTACGAGAGCAAAACATGCTATTGCAACATCTAATGGTACAGCTGCTCTTCATATGGGCCTTCTAATGGCTGGAGTAAACCCAAATGATGAAGTAATCACTCAGCCCTTAACGTTTATTGCAACAGTTAATGCCATAAGCTATATCGGGGCTTATCCTGTTTTTGTAGATGTAGATAAGGATACTCTTGGTTTGTCTCCAGAAAAATTAGATCATTTTTTATCACAAAACACCGAAATACTAAATGGTGAATGTATAAATAAAACTACTAGAAGAAGGATAAAAGCGGTTGTTCCCATGCATACTTTTGGATTGCCTTCAAGAATTGATGAAATTGTATTAGTTTGTAATAAATTCAACATATCGGTAGTAGAAGATGCCGCAGAATCATTAGGTAGTTATTATAAAGAACAACATACTGGAACGTTTGGTTTAATAGGAACATTTAGTTTTAACGGAAATAAGACTATTACTACTGGTGGAGGTGGAATGTTAGTTACCAATGATGATGACATAGCCAAAAAAGCAAAACACATAACAACAACAGCAAAAATACCGCACCAGTGGGATTATGAACATGATATGATAGGCTATAATTATCGTCTGCCAAATATTAATGCAGCGTTAGGGTGCGCACAAATGGAGAAACTCCCCCTTATTTTAGAAAAGAAAAGGATATTATCAGATAAATATGAAGCCTTTTTTAATGATAAAAAGTTACAATATATCAAACAACCAAAACACTCGATTTCAAACTATTGGTTAAATGCTATTCTATTAGAAAATCTCGAAGAAAGAAATGCATTTCTAAAAGAAACCAATGAAAATGGAGTAATGACCAGACCCATTTGGAAACTAATGAATGGTTTAACAATGTTTAAAAATGCCCAAACTGGAAATCTCGAAAATGCTAAATGGTTTGAAGAGCGTGTAGTAAACATACCTAGTAGTGTTATTTTATGATTAACAGAAACTCTATTTTGATGAAAAACAAATACCTATTATACTTATTTGTGTTCTTTCTTTTCAATAATCTATTTATGCTATTTAATAATGGTGTTTATTGGGATGATTGGACAGTTTATAAAATGGATAGAATTGGCTTAATGCAACATTTTGGAAATAATGGTGCTTTGATGCTAGTATATGTTCATGATTTTTTAAATGATAGTGATTATTCTCCATTATTGTATCATTGGTTATCATTTGTGTTTCTTTTAGGGATATTCATGTTTTTTTTTAAAATTCTTAAACAATATGGATGTAAGGAAATAACAGCTTTTTTTATATCCTTATTAGCAATGTTAGCTCCTTATTTTGAAATAAAAAGTACTATTATTTGCATGCCGTATCCCTTGTTTTTATTTTTATTTACGGCTGGGTTGTATATGGTGCTTGATTTTTTAGAAAATAACAAAAAATATATAAGTTTAATTTTCGGAAGTTTTTTTCTTTTAGTAGGCTTTTTTTTAAATTCTTTACTTCCTCTGTTTTTGTTTATATTAACGTTACACTTTATAATAAAAAGAGATTTTTCGTTTGATAAAATAAAACAAACAAATTATAAAACAATATTTTCTTATTGTGGTTTAGGATTACTTCCTTTCATTTTTTGGATATTTAAGAAAGTATTTTTGCCAATAGGTGGAGCATATGCTTCTGTTGGATATAATAAAATAAATATTGTTTGGAAAGAAATTCCAATAAAATATGCAAATGCTTTTACTGATAATATTATTGGAATATATAAAGAGCTTATAACTGCGTTTCAAGATCATTTTTCATTTAGTATTGGTGTCTTTTTTATAAGTATTTTCTTTTCTTTTTTTGTACTTAGAAATGTTTTGTTTAAAGAAAATTATGAAAAATCAAAACTTTTAAAATTTATGATTTTTGGAATTTTGTCGTTCTTGGTAGTTGTATTTCCTTATTTAGTAGTTAATAAACCACCTTCTTATGAAGGATATGAAACAAGGCATCAAGTATTACTTCCACTAGCTTTATCTTTTTGTCTATTTCCTGTTGTATTTGTGCTTCCTGAAAATTTTAGGAAGGCAATCTGTATTTTTATACTTTCTTGCTTTCTTACAATTAATATAAATGCAAATGCCAATTATTTAAGAGGTTGGATAAAAATAGAAGCAGTAAAACATAATATTAAATTTTTGAATGAAAATAGAGATGGTACTATTTTTACTGATGGTTTTAATGGTGAATATAATGCAACCGAAAGGCAACTTATTTTTTATGAGCTGAATGGAGTTTTTAAAGAAATTCTGGGAAAAGAAGATAAATTTATTATACAAAATAAAAGTAGTTATAATTATCTATCAACTTTTTTAGCACAACCAGAATCATATAACATTAGGGATTTGACTGAAAATGTTAACGAAGATGTAGTTTTAAAAGTAGAGTATGGTGATGAAACAGATTATGGGCGGTTAGAAATTATGAAGAGTATTTATTATTATTATTTTAATCACGATAAATTTAAAGAAAGAGTTGAGAATATGTTAAGCATGAAATATCAACCAAAGCCAGTTATTGTGGAATGATTTTTTTAATAATAATTATATAACATTAAAAAACATGACAAAGCTATTACTATTAGGTGGAGGCGGACATTGTGAATCGGTAATAGAAGTATTAGAAATGCTACCTGATTATCAAGTAATAGGCATTTTAGATCCTATTTATTCCGAATTGACAGAGGCAAAAATATTGGGCTATCCAATTTTAGGAAATGATGATGATGTACTTAAATATATTCAGGAAGGTTGTGAATTTGTAATTACAGTTGGGCAGATCAAATCTGCAGCTATACGAAGAAAATTGTTTACCAAAGTGAAATCTCATGGGGGTAAATTACCTGTTATCATTTCATCTACAGCACACGTATCTAAACATGCTACAATTGGAGAAGGAACCGTTATAATGAATTTTTCTATGGTTAACAGTAATACTTCTATAGGAGCAGGTAATATCATAAATACATTTGCTAATATAGAACACGGCTGTAGATTAGGGGACTTTAATCATATTTCTACCAGAGCAACCGTTAATGGAGATGTTAACATCTATAATGATGTTTTTATTGGCAGCGGGACTATAGTCAATGAAGGATGTACTATTGAAGAAAATGTCGTTATAGGTTCGGGAAGCCTGGTAAGAAAAAATATTTCATCTAATAAGATTGCTCGTGGGAATCCTATAAAGATTATTAAAAAGTAAACATATGAATCCAGATAAAGTTGTTATCATAGCCGAAGCAGGTGTAAATCATAATGGAGATATTAAACTAGCAAAGAAATTAATAGATGCTGCTGCTGTTGCTGGAGTGGATTATGTAAAATTTCAAACGTTTAATTCTAAAAAACTAGTGAGCAAAAATGCTCAAAAAGCTACATATCAAAAAGAAAATACGGGTAATGCTTCAGAATCTCAATTAGCAATGTTGCAAAAGCTAGAATTGAGTAAAGACATGCATCTCGAATTAATACAATATTGTAATTCAAAAAATATTAAATTTTTATCTACTGGTTTTGATTTAGAAAGTATAGACTTTTTAAATGAATTGAATATAGATCTATTTAAAGTTCCTTCAGGTGAAATAACCAACTTACCGTATTTAAGAAAAATTGGTAGCCTCGGTAAACCGATTATTATTTCTACAGGAATGGCAGATCTTAAAGAAATAGAAGAAGCTGTTCATGTTGTAGTTGAAGCTGGTGCACGCATGTCTAGTATCACCATATTGCATTGTAATACTGAATATCCTACACCAATGCACGACGTTAATCTTAGGGCTATGAATACCATTAAAGACACATTTAATGTTCCTATTGGATATTCTGATCATACTTTGGGTATCGAAATACCAATAGCAGCTGTTGCTCTTGGTGCTACAGTTATTGAAAAACATTTTACGCTAGACAAAACTATGGAGGGACCTGATCATAAAGCTTCTCTTGAGCCAGAAGAGTTAAAAGCAATGGTAACCGCTATTAGAAATATCGAAGACGCTTTGGGTCATGGCAGAAAAGAACCCAGTAATAGCGAAAAAAAGAATAAGGAAATTGCCAGAAAAAGTATAGTTGCTAAAACATCAATACAACTAGGAGATATTTTCACAGATGATAACATAACCGTAAAAAGACCAGGTAGTGGTATTTCTCCTATGAAATGGGATAGTGTAATAGGAACAAAAGCATTAAAAGATTACCAAGAAGACGATTTGATATGAAGAATATTGCGGTCATAACAGGTACCAGAGCAGAATATGGGTTGTTAAAACCTCTTATTCAAGCGATAACCGATGATTCTGAATTTAATTTACAATTGGTGGTTACCGGTATGCATCTATCACCAGAGTTTGGTCTTACGTATACTCAGATAGAACAAGATGGTTTTGTTATCGATAGCAAAGTAGAAGACCATCTATCTGGAGACTCTGCAGAAGCAATTACCAAAGCAATAGGAACAGCTATGATTGGTTTTGCAGAAACCTATGAAGCGCTAAGTCCAGATCTTATAGTAGTATTAGGAGACCGCTCAGAAATATTAGCAGCTGCAACAGCAGCAATGATAAAAGGAATACCAATAGCACATTTGCATGGCGGCGAAACCACAGAAGGAGCATATGACGAAGGAATCAGACATGCCATCACAAAAATGAGCTATTTGCATTTTACCTCTGCAGAGGTATATAGAAAAAGAGTGATGCAATTAGGAGAATCTCCTGATCGGGTTTTTAATGTAGGAGCAATAGGAATTGATAGCATAAAAAGTTTAAAGCTACTTAATACAACAGAGTTTGAAGAATCAATTAATTATAAGCTAAATAAAAAAGCGGTATTAATTACGTTTCATCCTGTAACCCTCGAAAAAGCAACCGCAAAAAAACAGTTTGAGGAACTTTTAACATCATTAGACAAATTAGAAGATACCTCCTTAATTTTTACGAAACCTAATTCTGATAAAGATGGTAGGATAATTATCGAATTGATAGATGACTATGTGGCAAAAAAACCAGAAAAGTCAGTAGCCTTTACCTCTTTAGGTCAGTTACGATATCTATCAGCATTACAACATGTAGATGTAGTTATAGGAAATTCTTCCAGCGGAATTTATGAAGTGCCTATTTTTAAAAAACCAACCATTAATATAGGAGATCGACAAAAAGGAAGATTAATGCCCGATAGTGTTATTAATTGTGAACCTAATAGTGGCGCTATTGATAAGGCAATACAGAAAGCTTTTGACAGAGAGTTTATTAAAAGCATACAGCAACAAAAAAATATTTATGGTGATGGTACAACTACATCTCAAATTATAGAAGTACTTAAAACAGTTAAGATAAAAGACATTAAAAAGTCATTTTATGATTTATAGTTTTATAGAAATATTAAATACATATGAGTAATATACTAATCAATAGGAATAAGACTATTCTAGAAGCTTTAAATAGATTAAATTCTATTAAGGATGTAAGCCGATTAATTCTTTTTGTTGAGGATGACCAGCAACAAGTAATAGGAACGTTAACTGATGGTGATATAAGACGTGCTTTGGCACAAAATAAAAATATTTACGAGACTATAGATTCGGTTTGCAATAGAAGCTTTACTTATATTGAACAAGGATACTCTTTTATTAACCTAAATGAGTATCGCAAAAAAAAACTTAAAAATACTACCTGTTCTTAATGAAAAAAAACAATATGTTAAGTTATTAGACTTAGATAAAATAAAAGCAGTATTGCCATTAGAATGCATGATTATGGCTGGTGGTAGAGGGAAAAGACTTAGCCCATTAACCGATAAGGTGCCAAAACCAATGTTACTTTTGGGAGACAAACCAATTATTGAACATAATATAGATAGATTAATATCGTATGGGATTCAAAAAATCTATATTTCGGTTAAATACCTGGGAGAACAAATTGAAGAATATTTTGGAGATGGTAGTTCAAAAGGGATTTCAATAGAGTATGTATGGGAAGATAAACCTTTAGGAACTGCAGGAGCGCTGTCACTGGTAGAAAAATTTGATTCGAGTCATGTATTGCTAATGAATAGTGATTTATTTACAAATGTTGATTTTCAGGATTTATTTTTAACACTATTAGAATCTGATGCAGAAATGGCTGTAGCTTCTACAGAATATAAAGTGGATATCCCATACGCAGTTTTTGAAACTAATGGGAGCTATGTCAAAAATTTTAGAGAAAAACCATCTTTTATTTACCAGTCTAATGCTGGAATATATATTCTAGAAAGAGAACTTATAAAAGAGATTCCTAAAAATCAGTTTTTTGATATTACAGATTTAATGGAAAAAATTGTTAAAGAAGATAGAAACCTAATTTATAATCCAATCCTGGGATATTGGATAGATATAGGTAAGCCCGTAGATTATGAGTATGCTAAAAATTTTATAAAACATCTGGAACACTAATGGAAAATATATTAATAACAATATGTGCGAGAGGTGGCTCAAAGGGAATTCCGGGCAAAAATATAAAAGATCTTAACGGGAGACCTGTAATTGACTATTCTATTCAACACGCAGTGATGTTTGCCAAACTTCATGATAATGTAGATATTGCATTGTCTACAGATAGTGAAGAAATAAAGAAGGTAGCCGAATCATGTGGGTTGAGCTCAGAATATACTCGTCCAGATTTTTTAGCGAATGATACTGTGGGTAAAATTGATGTTTTGGATCATATTCTTAGCTACGAAGAAGAACAACGTCAAAAAAAATATGATATCCTTTTGGATCTGGATGTATCTTCCCCAATGAGGACTATTGATGACTTACAACAAGCTTATAAAATATTTACCCAAAACAAAGAAGCATTAAATATTTTTTCGGTTTCAAAACCACATAAAAACCCTTATTTTAATGTTGTAGAACTTAAGGAAGATGGTTTTTGCAAATTGGTTAAGCAAAGCGACAGTAAATCACGACAAGCAGCACCTATAGTATATGATATGAATGCTTCGTTTTATATCTATAGAAAAGCATTTTTTGATCAAAAATTAAGATCTGCAATAACCAATAAAAGCCTATTATTCTTAATGGATCATATCTGTTTTGATATAGATGAACCAATAGACTTTGATATGATGGAGTTTCTTTTATCAGCAAATAAATTAGATTTTGAGATATGAATGTACTAATAATAGGATTGGGTTCGATAGCTACAAAACACATTTCTGCTATAAAAAAAATCAAACCTGATGCTCGATTTTATGCACTACGTTCTTCAAAAAAAGTAGATAAAATAACAGGCGTAAACAATATTTTTTCTTTAGACGAATTACAAAAAATCAAACCTGATTTTGTAATTATTTCTAATCCTACTTTTGCTCATCATAAAACTATTATAAGTCTTATCCCTTTTAATATTCCTCTATTTATTGAAAAACCTCTTTTTTCTGAATTGGATAATGGAAAAGTTGTTAAAGAAATACAACAAAATAATTTAACGACTTATGTTGCTTGTAATCTTAGATTCCTGGATTGTTTACGATTTGCAAAGGATTATATCGCTAACAAAAGAATTAACGAAGTCAATATATATTGTGGTTCTTATTTGCCAGACTGGAGACCGGGTAGAGATTATAAATCTACCTATAGCGCAAACAAAGAACAAGGAGGAGGAGTTCACATAGATTTGATTCACGAAATAGATTATGCCTATTGGTTACTTGGAAAACCCGTGCAAGTATCTAAAGTGTTTTCTAATAAATCTTCATTAGATATAACTGCATTTGATTATGCTAATTATACTCTTGGTTATCCCAATTTTAATGCAAGCATTGTTTTAAATTATTATCGTAGAGATCCAAAACGAACTTTAGAACTAGTCCTAGAAGAGGAAACGATTTTGGTGGATATACTAAAAAATAGAGTCTACAGAAATGATGATATTATTTTTGATTCAGAGAAAACAATAGTTGATACTTACGAAGATCAGTTACAATTTTTTATAGATCATGTTATTGCAAAGAAAAAAGAATTCAATACAGTTGATGAAGCTTATGAAATACTAAAAATATGCCTACAGAACGATTAAAAAATAAAGTAATTATTGTTACAGGAGGAAGTGGTTTAATAGGAAAGCCAATTTTAAAACACCTGAAAGATAATGGAGCAATTGTGATTAATGCAGATATTAATGCCGAAACCAATATTGAAACCGGTGACTACGCATGCGATGTTACTTCTGAAGCTTCAATTCTAGAACTAGTAGATTCTGTGGTAAAAAAACACGGAAGAATAGATGGTTTGGTTAACAATGCCTATCCTCGCACCAAAGATTGGGGGAATAAGTTCGAAGACGTACCCATAGATTCTTGGAGACAAAATGTCGATACGCAAATGAACAGTGTCTTTTTTATTTGCCAACAGGTATTAAAAGTAATGGAAAAACAAAAATCTGGTTCTGTTGTCAATATCTCCTCTATTTATGGAGTTGTTGGTAACGATTTCACTATTTACGAGGGATATGGTGGTACTTCTCCTGCTGCATATTCAGCAATAAAAGGGGGGATTATTAATTTCACCAGATATTTAGCTTCCTATTATGGTAAACATAATGTAAGAGTAAACTGCGTATCACCTGGTGGAATTAAAGATCAACAACATCCATCATTTATAGAAAGATACGAATATAAATCTCCATTAAAACGTTTGGGACAACCTCATGAAATAGCTCCGGCAATTACCTTTTTATTGTCAGAGGAAGCTTCATTTATAACAGGGCATAATCTAATGGTAGATGGCGGATGGACAGCAATATAAATTCATGTTTTTAATTTAAAAAAAAGTAGTTTATAAGAGTAACATTTATATGAGGTAATACATTAATTAGTACAACCGTAAATATTGAAAAAAATGAAAAAAACAATTTTGACAGTTGCTCTAATCTTGTTTTCAGCTATTATTTACTCAAAAATCCCAATGCCCATAACTGAATATGTTATCACTGGGGGAATAGAAAATGGAACATCAGGAGTTTTAACCGATGCTAAAAATGCTTTAAATAATAGTGGTGTAATTACAATTAAAGGGGATATTACCATTAGCGGAAATACAATAATCCCAGAAGGAATTGAGCTAAACTTTTTTAGAGGCAACAAATTAATAGTAAAGGGAAATGTTAAAGTAACTCTTAATGGTAGCATTAATGCCGGATCATATCAAATCTTTGAATTAGAAAACAACGGGACTATTGAAGATTGCCAGTTTGATAGATGGGATATGACTTTAGATGATGGAAAAGTAACAGGTAATTTGAAAAATAATTTTGTTATTCCACAATGGTGGGGAGCTGATGATACCGGAAAAAATGATTGTTCTGAAGCGTTTCAAAAAGCTATTGAAGCATTTCCGAATGTTAAAAAATTTGTAGCAGCAGGAAAATTTATAGTATACAAAGAAATATTCTTAAATCAAGACAATAGATATTATGACTTTGCCGGAGCTACTTTTATAGGAGTTAACACTAGTAATGATAATCATGAAGGTTTGGGTGAAAGACCAATTTGTAGTTTTTTAAGAAACGATCCAGATATAGGTCCTAATGGTTATGATGGAGTACCAGCTACTTGGCCTGCTGTGCAAAGAGGTGGTATGATAGGTATTGGTAAACTTCAACAAGGTAATGAAACATCTCCTTATTCTGTGCAAAACGTAACATTATACGGAGGGTTTTATAAGCCAATGAGTATTTACGATGTAGCTATAGGTATATATAATTCAAAAAACATAAAAGTTCTAAACGTAAATATAAATTGTTATGAAGGATTGAGAGGAATAGCTATTCAGCATGATCCATGGCCAGTTTTAAGTAGAACTGATGATGTAATAATTAAAGATGTAATTCAAAATGGAGGTGTGAATATCATTAATATTGATATTTTAGAAAACAACCCGCATTATGCGAAAAATATAATTATTGATAATATTATTGGCCATGATGTAGTTGGGAAAGGACCTCTTAGTAAAGAAGATAGAGAAGCAGGGAAAGAAGAAGGTCGACATGGATATGCTTTTAGAATTAGTTCTCAAGGGTCGGGCGAAAATATTTCAAATGTTTCTATTTCAAATGTTATACTATCCTATATAAATGGTGGATTCTATTTTGATGGAGTTACAGGAGTAATGTCAAATATTCAAATTATAGGTTATAATAAAGATAAACATAGCTATGAACCAAATTTCCCTCCAGGTAGCCCTGGAATGATGAGTATGCAGCAAAGCAATATAAGAATAGTAGAGTAATGATAATTTTAAAACAATTTTTTATTGATAATGTTATTTTCTGTAAAAAAGAATTCAATACTCGTAGCCAAGGCATATGGAATACTAAAGATATGTTTATAGAATAATTAAAAGACAAGTATCTAAACTATAAAACATGTTGTTAAATTTCACAAAACTAATATACTTTTATTGTAAAGTAGCATCTATATAGTATAATACATTAATTAATAGTATCAAAAAATGAAAAAAACAATTTTTTTAGCCTTATCTTCTTTTATACTTTTAAGTTGTTCAGGTGATGATGAAAATGCTAATCCAACCTCATTTGAGATTCTTGAATTTTATTATTCTAGGGGATGCAGCGATGATCGTAGGGATCAAAGAGAATTTATTAATTTTTCCTTTAATCTACCTACAGATGCAGATGGAGATAAAATTTCATATGAAATGAACTTTGGAGGATTAATATGGGATCTTCCTCCTGAAGGAGTTGAAACATTCCCTGGGTTTTCAGGATTTAAAGATGGAGTTGGAAATTTTAGGAATATAACAGAATTAAATTTACCCGCCGAGTTTCCTGATTTTTCAGGCTTCGAGGAAGTTGAATTCAAAATAACAGCAAGAGATGGAAGAGGAGGAGAAAGTGCTGTCTCAAAAGTGTTTAATGTTACCGCGACCAATGTAGATTTAGGAACACTATCTCTGCCTTATACAAATGTAGTAAGCTATGATAAAAAAAATGAAGTCATCGATGAAAAGATAGAGTATACATTTACAGTAGAGAATGAAGTGAATTATGATATAACGTTTGAGCTAACCGATGATGGGTCTTCATCAGACAGATATCCATTAATATCTATTTATAATAAAACTAATGGGGAGGTTGTTCAAAATAATAATAGTGAAAATCCACTTTTATTGAATGGGACTCTTTCACCTGGAGTATATGTTCTTAGTGCCAAAAGTTATATTTTTCCAATTGTTGCTGGGGGTTGTATACTATTAAATGATTTACGCGCAGGCAATGTTACAATTACTATTGAGTAAACTATTAAATAATAGTACTTCAAGTAAATATATTACTGCTAAGTTTATAAAAAAACCAATTAGTAAAATATAGTATATCAATTTCATTTCCGAGCCATTGTACTGGCTTTAAGAACCCTATCTTCAACTCTTAACTGTTTTTAGTGATCAAAAAGTGGTGTTAGTTGAATAGAAAATGTAATATTGCTATATTTTAAATTATCGTTAAGTAAATACTATTATTCTATTAAATTATGGACGAATTATTAAATCAATTTAATTTAAATATCCAAGAAAATTTTTCAATTTCAATTTTCTTAATCAATATTGTAACCGCCTCGGTTTTACTTTATATTCTTTCAAGACTATATATTAAATTCGGAAACTCAATGTCTAATAGAGACCAACTCTCTCGGGTGTTAATTATAATAGGAGTAACCACTTTTTTAATTATCACTATTGTGAAATCCTCGTTAGCACTTTCTTTAGGTTTGGTAGGAGCATTATCGATTGTTAGATTTAGAACAGCAATTAAAGAACCTGAAGAATTGGGTTTTTTCTTTATTGCAATTGCTATTGGTTTAGGCCTTGGTGCTAATCAATTAATTCCAACATTAGTAGGCTTTATAGTTTTAGCAATTATAATTATTTTTCTGAATAGAAATAAAATGAAAGGAACATTAACTCAAAATATCATTATTAGTTTATCGTCTAATGAAAAAGATAATAACACTATTGTAGATATGGTTAGTTCTGTTTTGAAAAATAATTCGAATCAGTTAGAGATAAAGAGATTAAACTCAACAGAAGACAACTTGAGTTTGAATTTCTTAATAAATGTTACTGATTTAAATGCTCTTCAAACTATCTCGAAAGAATTAAGTGATATTGATAAAAAAATGAATGTAACTTTCATAGATAGTATTATATAAGTGATGTTTTTTAATAACTTAAATCAGATCATATTATGAAAATACATACTAGGAAAACTGGATTTGCTAAGTTTATACTACCCGGAATTATATTGATTCTATTAGTTATATTTTCTCTAAGCCAGAGGTCAAACGATAAACATAGTAAGAAAAACAATAAGAGTAATCCTATCGAGACGCATTCTACGTTATTAGACACTAAAGGTATAGAGGAAATGATCGTTGAGGATATTAATTTGATTCACAAAGATCGCGAATGTTCTTTATACTTTAATAATTCTTTTGGTGCACCAACCTTGTATTATATATATAAAGATTCTTTAAACGCCCTACAAAAAACAGATCGGGTATATGTACATATACATTTGAAAGATAATTCTAAATTAGAAAATGGTCCTTTTATTAATTTGGGATTAAATTTTGAACCCGTAGAACAGGTAATCAATGAATCAAAGTATTATATATTTAGAATACCTTTTGTTAATAAAGATCTCGAAATAAACAACGTGGATTATTTTAATACAGGAAGATATAATTCTACTACAGCAAAAAAATCATATCAAGTTAATGAACTAAAAATAGATAAACTTTTTCTTAAGGAGATTTTAAATAATAATTTTAAGAAATTAGTTATTTCATTAAATAAGAAAGCGTATACTAAAATAGCAGATAAAAGAGAAGAAGCATTAGAAGTCGGTATTTTATCTTCTGAAGATAGTGATTTAGTTAAAGCTGAAATTTCGTCAGGAAATTCTGGGAATTTAAAAGCAGAAATACGTTTGAAAGGCGATTGGACAGATCATTTAATTGATCCTCTTAAATGGTCGTTCCGAATTAAGTTAGAAGATGATAAAACTTTGTTTGGAATGAGAAAATTTTCAATTCAACATCCAAAAGTTAGAAATTATGTTTGGGAATGGTTATTTAATAAAACATCAAAAGAAAATGATCTAATTGGTTTAAGATATGATTTTTTGAATGTGGATCTTCAAGTAGAAGGAGATGATAACTTTGACCTCAAAAATATGGGTGTCATGGCTATTGAAGAATCTTTTGATAAATTATTAATTGAGAATAATAAAAGAAGAGAAGGGATAATAATTAGTTTTGACGAATCATTTTTATGGGATGATAGAAAAAAGACCCAAAAATTAAAATTGTCTGCTGATTCATATTCTAAAGACCTTCATTCATTTATGAATGCTCCGATAAGAGTTTTTAATGAGAATAAAGTATTAACTTCTCCCAACTTGTCAAAACAATTTAAAACGGCTAAAAACCTTCTGAATGAATTAAGAAATGGAAATTTAAAAATTTCTGAAGCTTTCGATGTAGACAAATTAGCTTTTTTTGTTGCTATATGTAACCTGTATGGAGGTGAGCATGGGTTGATCTGGCACAATTTAAGGATATACTATAATCCGATAACGAGTAAGTTAGAACCTATCTCATATGATTCAGATTCGGGTCATAAAATTGGCCGTATATTGAATTATCCTTTTCATGGAAAAGATACATTATATCAACAAAAATTGATTGAGAAACTAGGGATAGTAACTAGTGATAAGTTTATCCAAAATTTGATAAATTTTAAGGAGTTAAACTCGTTAATATCAAATATGAATTCTGAGTACAACACCAGTTTTGATATTTCTATTTTAGAACACAACATTAATTTTATCAAAAAGCAAATCTATCCTTCTAATACTATTGTTTCATATTTGTATACACATGACTCTAGGCAGATGTTTGTTGATATTGAAAATATTTCTGGATTTCCAGTTGTAATTAACGGGTTGCAAACAAAAAAGGGGAAAGCTTTGTCAAAATCATTTTCTGACAATATTATTATTTACCCAAAAGAGCGAAGAGTTGTAGGTTTTATATTAGAAGATTCATTTATAAATGCTTTTGTTTCCAAAAAAAACAAAAAGGGAGAATTTCGATACCCAAAGGATTTAGCAAAAATAGATCTTAATTATAATATATTAGGATCTGGTTACAAAAGATCTGATAAAATTATACCTTATACAAAAGAAGATACCGATTTTATTGATTACTACAAAGAATTTTCATCATTCAACCTTGATTCTTTTAATTTTATTTCATTAAATAAAAAGGATAGTATTATTTACTTTAATTCGGGGGAACATATTACAAATAAAACTATTCGTATTCCATCTGGCTATAAAGTTATTGTAGAGAAAGGATTTAGTTTAGACTTAAAAGATGAAGCCTCATTAGTTTCTTTCTCTCCTATATTTTGTCAAGGAACAAAAGAGTTTCCTATTAATTTTTTCTCTTCAGACGCTACTGGATGTGGCATTTTTATTTCTAATGCAAAAGAGAAATCGATTCTAACATATTGCAATTTTAATAATCTTTCAAATCCGAAATCATCAGAATGGAGCCTATCTGGATCTGTAAATTTTAACGAGTCTGATGTGAATGTTTCAAACTCAGTGTTTGAAAACAATAGAAGTGAAGATGGACTTAATATTATTAGATCAGAATTTCATATTGATTCTTCTATTTTTCGTAATACAATGTCGGATGCTTTTGATGGGGATTTTGTAAAAGGAAGTATTGTTAATAGTAAATTTGTTAATTTAGGGAATGATGGTATTGATGTTTCAGGATCAAACTTAAAAATAAGCAATATAGACATCTTAGAACCTTCTGATAAAGCAATTAGTATAGGGGAAGACAGTAAATTGTCTGGTGAAAAAGTGAGAATAACTGGAGGAGAAATTGGTGTTGTGAGTAAAGATTTGTCTCATATTGTATTAAATGACGTTACTATTTCAAATACACGATTGGCATTTTCATGTTTTCAGAAGAAAAGTGAATTTGGACCTGGATCAATAGCCGTGTCTGATATAGAGTTGTTAAATAATGAATTGGATTACTTGATTGAAAAAAACTCTAAACTATCAATAGATAAAGTTTTTATGGAAACAAAAAGTGCCAAAGTAATAGAAAAAATGTACGGAAAAGAATATGGTAAAAGTAGTAGATAAAAATTTAAACAATGAACTTAGATTTGAAAGAAAGTTTGTTTTTTCTAAAATTCACCTGAACGATTTGATTCAGAAACTATATTTGAACAGTTTTTGTTTCACTGAAATCTTTGAAGAAAGAAAGATTAATAATGTATATTTTGATGATAATGATTTAAGTTTTTATAGACAAAATGTTATTGGTGTTGGTGAAAGATTAAAGTATAGATTAAGATGGTATGGGCAAGATTTTTCGTTGATTGAAAACCCCACAATAGAAATTAAAAAGAAAAAAGGTGAGGTCGGAGATAAGGTAAGGCATAAGTTTACGAACTTTTCCTTTAATCTTGATGCTAATAATACTCCATCAGAATTGCAAAATATGATTATAAACAGGCTGGAAGACAATCTGGGGATGAAAAATAAGTTTTATCAGCTACAACCAGCACTTTTAAGCTCTTATGAGCGTAGGTATTTTTTATCCTTTTGTGGAAGATATAGAGTAACTTTAGACTACAATCAAGAGTTCTTTAACCCAAATTACATAAACTATAAAGATTCTAGAAGAACTATTGACCAGAGTACTATAGTTTTAGAATTAAAATATAGTATTAATGAAGATGTAGATTCCAGAATAATTACGCAACAGTTTAATACACGGTTATCGAAGAATTCAAAATATGTTCAAGGGATAGATTTTATTCATGATCAAATAACATTCTAAGTAACGTATTAAAAATAATAATATAGCTTAATTTTGTTGAACTTTTAAGGAAGTCGAACTGTAATTAATGTTTAATGACTAGAAAAAACAAAAAAATTCCCTCCAAAAATTATACTTCTCTATTTTATAAAAAACCAGGTTTTATCGTTTTTTTAAGTTTATTAATGACAATTATTTTTTTTCAAGTACAAAAGAAAAATCAATATATAAAAGATATAGAAGAAAATGCGAGAGCTAAAGAATTGGCTAATTCAGAATTTGTGAAATTATTAGATCAAAGACCAATTTATACAGATAGTATTTACAAAATATATATTGCTAAGTTTGGAGAATACAATAAAATAGTATTTCTGCGCAAAGATTCGATTTCTGAAGTTCAAAAAGAAAGTAGATTTTTCTTACATCTTTACCCGAGAGATAAAACTCTTTTAGGAGAATCAGAATCTAAAAGCCCATCTTTTGATTTTAAAAATAACGTTTCCTCATTTACCTTTAAACAATCAAAATACTTTGTGTCTTCTACGAATCTGCCAGACATTTTGATAGACAAAATCAATGTAGGACAATATGGTTTTAGAGGTGATGGCAAAATCACATGGCAGATTTCTTCGTTATTAAATGCTAAATCTATTGAAGAAATACTTAAAATAAATAAAGAAGAGAACAATATTTTTAAAAGAAGATAAAAATTGAAAAATGTAAATGTTATCGTTTTTTAGGAAAATGTTCTTGTGTAAATAGTGTTAAAAATGTATAGTAAAAAGTCGTGTTAATGGCGTAAATATTGTTTAAAATTCTTAGTATAAAGATGTAAGTAAAGAATAAGTTTAGCATATTTTTTTGTAGTTTAGCTGCCTCTAAATGGGCGTTAGCATGTACTTAAAAAAAGCTTAATTGTCAAATTGTTTAATCAAAAAACAAAGGCAATTCATTTTTAGAAATATGTATGCCTAAAATATAGAAAATATAGAATGAAAACAGTTAGAATAATACCTAGACTAGATATAAAAGGGCCTAATTTGGTTAAAGGAATTCATCTAGAAGGATTAAGGGTATTGGGTAAACCTGCAGATTTTGCAAAATACTATTATGATCAAGGAGCAGATGAGTTAATGTTTATGGATGTAGTTGCTTCATTATATGAAAGAAATAGCTTGCACGATATTATTTCTGAAACAGCAAAGAGTATTTTTATCCCTATTACCGTTGGTGGTGGCCTTAGGACAATTTCTGATATAAAAGAAGTATTAAGAGTAGGGGCAGATAAAGTCTGTCTCAATACCGCTGCAATTAAGAATCCCGATTTAATTAAACAAGCATCCAGAATGTTTGGTTCATCAACTATCCTTGTTGCAATAGAAGCTATAAAAGAGTCAGATGGCAGATATTTAGCATATACTGATAATGGTAGAGAATATACTGGTGTAGACGTGTTTGAATGGGCCAAAAGAATAGACGAATTAGGTGCAGGAGAAATTGTAATTACATCTGTAGATAATGAAGGAACTGGTCAAGGATATGATATAGATTTAGTATCTAAGGTAAGTAATATGGTTAGTATTCCTGTAATTGCTCATGGAGGCGCTGGTAAAACACAGCATGTTACAGACATATTAAAAAAAGGAGATTCAGATGCAGTAATGATGTCATCCTTATTACATTACCATTATATAAAAGAAAATGAAACCAATGTTTCTAAGAATGAAGGAAATGTAGAATTTTTAAAACAAAAAAGGAGTTTTCATACTTTTGAACCATGTAGTATTGAAGAATTAAAACAAGATTTAGTCAACCATGAAATCGAATGTAGAATATGACAAATAAGAAGGTAGTCATAATAGATTATAAATTAGGAAACCTGTTTAGTGTTAAACAAGCATGTGATACAGTGGGTATAGATGCTAAGATAAGTTCTGATAGAGAAGATGTTTTAAATGCAGATGCTTTAATTCTTCCTGGCGTAGGAGCATTTATTGAAGGCATGAATAACCTTAAGAAACTAAACCTTGTTTCTGCAATTAAGGAAAAAACAAACAATGGAAATCCCTTATTTGGGATTTGTTTAGGTCAGCAATTGCTCTTTTCTAAAAGTGAAGAATTTGGTGCAGGAGAAGGCTTAAACATAATATCTGGAGTTATAAAAAAGTTTCCCGAAAATTTTGAAAACTCTAAAGTTAAAGTGCCACATATTACTTGGAACAAAATTTATTCGGTTAACCAAGAATGGGAAAACACAGCTTTTGTTGATTTAACAAATAACGAATTTATGTATTTCATACATTCTTATTTTGTTCAACCAACAAGTGAAAGTTGTATTTTAACCAAAACAAATTATTCGGGGATAGAATTTTGTTCATCTATTTTAAAAGATAATATTTTTGCAACTCAATTTCATCCAGAAAAAAGCGGAGAAAAAGGATTGTCAATATATAAAAACTGGGCTTCAATAAATAATTTAATATAATGTCAGAAAGTAAAAAACACCAAGCATTCTATGGCTTACCAGAAGAAGTAAAATTTTGCACCAAATGTGTAATGTCTAATCAAAGACCTACATCTGCTATAGAATTTAAACATACTAAAGACAGTAAAAAAACCACCATGAATTTTGATGAAGATGGTGTCTGTGATGCATGTAGAACAGCAGAAATAAAAGACAATATTGATTGGGGGATGAGAGAAGAAGAACTGCTGAAGCTTTTAGATAAACATAGAAAAAATGATGGATCTTATGATTGTTTAGTTCCAGGAAGTGGAGGTAAAGATAGTGCTTATCAAGCGCATGTATTAAAATACAAGTATGGCATGAACCCATTAACAGTAACATGGCCACCAATTTTATACACAGATTATGGTTTGAAAAACTGGAAAAACTGGTTAGATAGTGGGTTTGATAACATTTCTTTTTATCGTAATGGAAAGGTAATGAAATTACTAACCAAATTATCTATTGAAAATTTAATGCATCCATTTCAAACATTTATTCTAGGGCAAAAAAATCTTGCACCTAAAGTAGCGGCTAGATATGGAATTAATCTAATATTTTATGGTGAAAATGAAGCTGAATATGGAAACCCTTTAGCAGACAATACCAGTTCCTTAAGAGATAAATCTTATTATAGTTTTGAAAAATTAGATGAGATTTATTTAGCAGGAGTTTCTGTTAAAGAATTAATGGAAAAGTATGATGTAAGATTAAGTGATTTGATGTCTTTTTTCCCTCCTACAACTAAAGAACTAGAGCAATCTAATGTAGAAGTTCATTACTTAGGATATTATTTAAAATGGACACCACAAGAAGTTTATTATTATGCTGTAGAAAACACGGGCTTTAAAGCTAGACCACATAGAACACAAGGAACATATAGTAAATATAGTGGTATTGATGATAAGATAGATGACTTACATTTTTATACGACTTTCATTAAATTCGGAATTGGTCGTGCTACATACGATGCATCTCAAGAAATAAGAAATAAACATATCACGAGAGAAGAAGGTGTTGCTCTTGTCAACCGATTTGATGGAGAATTCCCTGACAGATATTTTGATGAAGTTATGGAGTATATTGATATGAAACCTGATCGTTTTCATGAGCTTTGTGATAAGTTCAGATCTCCGCATTTATGGGGCAAAAACGAAAAAGAAGAATGGCAATTAAGACATACAGTTGCCAAGAATGGTATAGAAGATTAAACTATTTTTATGATCAAAGAGGTTATATCAAGGATAAGATTCTGGAAAACAACAGATAGAATTGGACCAGATGTTCCTTGGTATTACTGGAAACTTTTTTTTAGAAGTACAATGCTAAAGTATTGTACTTCTAAATTTTTATATTTTGATCCAACCGCCGAAATTAGACCAGGTTGCTTTATTGTTGGATGTTCTCAGATTTCAATAGGAAAAAGAGTAGTAATTAGGCCTGGTTCGATGATCCATGGAGAAACTTCTACTCTAAAATTGTCAATTCTAATCGAAGATGATGTTTTGATTGGATCAGGGGTTCATATTTATATAGAAAATCATAAATTTGACGGCCCAGACCCTTCTGTTTCTATTATTGATATGGGTCATACACAAGCAAAGCAAGTAACGTTGAAAAAAGGATGTTGGATAGGTGCAAATGCAGTTATTTTACCCGGAGTCACCATTGGAAAGAACAGTGTTATTGGAGCTGGTAGTATTGTTACTAAAAGCATTCCAGATCATTGTGTAGCAGCTGGAAATCCGGCAAAAATAATTAAAAGAATTATCGACTAGTGAAAAAAAGCATTGAAAGCATTGCATCAAGATTAATTTCAATTGCATCTAAATTTTTAACACTTACTTTTTTAGCTAAAGTACTATCGTTATCTGATTATGGATCATATCAGTTAATTACTTATTTTGTAATGATTTCGGTATACATCTATGGTGTAGAGTATTATATGTTTGGAAATCGAGAGGTAGCCAAAAGAATTGATAATTCTAATAAAATAAACGATCACCTAAGTTTTTTTATTACTACGTTTCCGGTAACATTCATGATTCAGTTAGCTACTCTTTTTTATCTGATACCTCATGATATTTTAAGTGTTTTCATTGTCATTTTTATCATTTTTATTAATTTTTGTGAGTATTTTAATCAGGAAATATACAGATATTTAATAATGATGCAGCAAATAAGGAAAGCCAATATTTTATTGATTTCTAAAGCTGTTGTTTTTTTGATATTAATTTTTGGCTACCATTTTTTATTCGAAGAATTAGAACTTAACAGCGTTGTTCTTTTAATGTTTATCTCCTATTTGATTCTTTTGATAATTACAAGCTACTTTTTTTTCAAATATGTTATTTCAAAAAAAGAAATTAAAATAAGATTATTATCAATAGTAGAATTTAAAAAAACCTTTCGCTTTTTATTACCTTTTATTGGGTTGATGATATTTACCAAAGGCCTAGAGTTTTTTGACAAATTTGCAATTGAATATTTTTACGGAACAAAAGAAGTGGGTATTTATTCGTTTCTGTTTTCGATCGCGTCTTTGATTTATATATTTGTCACTTCCGGATTTTATTTGGTTTATTTGCCCGAGTTAATTGAAATGAATGAAAAGAAAATCTCAGGGTTCAAAGAAAAAATTTATAGATATAGCATTTTAGTAATTATTTCATCCATAATTTTGATAGTAGGAATTGTGTTTACTATTGAAATTCTCTTAAATCTTATAGGGAAAAGCGAATTAATAGATAATATAAATCTTTTATACATTCTATTAGGCTCATTTTTCTTGCTTAATATAGCAACAATACCAAATATTATACTATATGTTGCAAATAGAGATAAGGATCTTATGAAAATAAGCGGAATAACCTTTGCCGTAAATATAGTTCTGAATATAATACTTATAAGAGAATTTTATGTTTATGGTGCTGCATTAGCTTTATTTATAAGTTATTTAATAAATTGTACAATTACATTTTATAAAGGAATTTTGGTGTGGAAAAAAATCAAATAAAGCTGTTCATTAACCTCGAAGAACATTTACAAGAGCGATATAAATATATAATCGATAAATACAATTTTAAAAGTTATAATTTAGAAAATTTAAAAGAGCTTGGCCTAGGTACTTCTTTTAGTTCTATTAAAAAAAGAATTCAGTACAGAAGAAAACTAAGAGAAGAATATATAAAATTGAAGGATTGGATTCTAAATGAAAATGAACAAGGTGAGATTGTACAAATATATTTATCAAATGTTGAAGGATATATAGCACATAACATTATAAAAGCAATAAAAAAAGACTTTCCTACTATTGAGTGTATAGGATTGCAACATGGAGTTTTTGAGTTTTCTTTAAAACCCAAAAGCCCAATAAGAAAATTAATTAATATTTTTTTTAAAACAACCATGGGAATATATCCTTTGGGTGTAGGATTTGGAGGCAAAATTGTCGACAAATATATAGTCTATAGTAAAATATATAAAGATTTTTTAATTAATGAGTTTAATTGGGATAAAAGTAATGTTGAAGTTAATTTAGGATTTTTAAAAGCAGAACTCCTGGATCAAAAGAAAACAATTGCTAAAGATGGTTCTATCGCTCTTTTTCTTACTCAATGTTTAAGTAAATCTAGCCTATGTAGTAGTGAAGTTGAAAACTATTTGAATGAAAAAGTGATTTCATATCTTATTAATAAACACGATAAGGTATTAATTAAAAGACATCCGGCTTGTACCAAAGATAATTTGACAACCACAAATCCTAATGTTACACCAATAGATGATTTAATAGAAGCATTTAATATGAGTACACATGCTTATAGCTATTCATCTACAACACTAATAGAGGCAGAACTATTTGATATTGAATCATATGCCATCAATTCGAGTTTGGTTAAAGAAGATAAGTCTGTTTATAAAATTTTTAAAAATGTAATAGATTTCGATAATGAAATTGACATCTAAATCTGCGTTATCAGTTTTATTTTTTTCTATCCCTCTTAATTTTATAGCAATAGAAGGAATAGGGAATCTTTATGTGTCTACCTTAATAATTTTAGTAGAATTCTTTTTTTTATTCTTTTTAACAAAAGGGAATATTTTAGCCAAAAAAGACGTTTTGTTTGCTCTTGTAGTTTTTCTTTCGACTGCTTTTGTTACTATAGTTAACGTTATTTTTTTCGATCGCTCTTTAATGAAAATTCAAACGGTTAATACCATTATCTATTTACAAAATACTTTGGTTTTTGTTTTAGCCTATCATTTTCATTATAAGAACTCATTAAAGACCTTTTTTAACTCTTTCCTTATTATTGCTTTTATATCTACACTTCGGGTTTTTATAGAAGAGCCGGATCGTGTTTTTATGCTAAGTACAGTTGGTACCGAGCGAATTGAAGCTTTGTTTATAGGGGGAGTGAATAATTTTGCTTTGATTGTGGGGCTAGCTTTTCTGATTAGTTTTTTTTATATAAAAAATAAGACATTAAGAATATGTCTATCACTTTATTGGTTAATAATTGTTATTCTTACCATGTCTAGAGGAGCATTATTAGGGCTAATTATTACACTGTTTATTACATCAATTTATGATACTAATAGAAAGACACTTAGATTACTGATTAGATACTCTCTTTTACTTATGTTGTTGGGGATCTTGGCTTTAATTTTAACAGGAAAAATGGACTTAATCATTGATAAGGTTGAAGATAGATTCTTTAGTGTGTTTAACGGTAAAACAAAGCTAGATGACTTCTTTTCGGGAAGAGGAGCATTGTTGATAGATATATTTTCTAGGATGTCTGATTCATCTATTTTTCAAATCTTATTTGGTCATGGTAACGGAGGAATAGACTTTTATAATACAGCAACAAAACAGGACTACGAGACATCTCACAATATTTTGATAGATATATTTTATAGGAATGGGCTTTTCTTTTTCATTTTGTATTTGCTGATGATTTGGTATTTATTGTTGTTGTTCTTAAAAAGAAGGAGTAGAGATAAATTGGCTATATTTGGTGCTTTTATTTTTTTTCATCTGGAGTTGTTGGTAAACCCTATTTTGTTTGCTGCTCAAACCGGATGGCTATATGCAATTTTCATTGTACTTTTTCTAAAACAAAATAAAATGAAAGATTTAGAAGAAAATGATTTGGAACAAATATAACGCTAAGATAATACTCAAATATCAAGTAAAATAGTACTATGAACGTATCTGGATTGTATACTAATTCAAAAAAATATAAAAATATTTTAGAAAAAGTAACTCCCGTTTTATTAGCCTTGTTACCAATTGTGGTTACTTTTTTTGGCGAAAAACTTGTTCCTGTTGCGATCGTCTTACTAGTTGTTTCTTTTTTGTTCGAAGAAAATAAAAAAGAAAACTTTGCAGCAAATAAAAAACTGTTATTACCCTATGTAATATATGTATCGGTCTTTATTTTATATTCTTTTTTTGCAATAGAAGTTAAATTAGCAATGAAAGTATTAGAAAGACAGGTCTCATTACTTCTAATACCCGCTATCGTCTTTTCAAGTAATCTTAATACAGATAGGATCAAGATATTCGTAAAGACCTTTATTATAGGAATGTTGATTATTTTAATATATTCTGTGATAAAACTTTCATGGTTTATATATACTCAGGCAGAGTGGATAGAAATTATGAATAAAACTAGTGGCAATTCAACCTATTTACAGTTTAAATATCCACATATTGTTGGTGCTCACCCAACGTATTGGTGCTATTTGTTGATTTTGGCAAATATCTTTTTGTTGAGTAACTCTTTTATGAAAATATTTTCCAATAAATATTGGAACATTTTTTTACTCATTATATTTAACATAAATATTTTTTTCCTGTCTGCGCGAACACCGATTGTGGTTAATATTTTAATTCATCTCTTGGCGTTTATCCTCTATCAAAAAGATCAGAAAATATCATTTGTAAAAATTATTGGGATAATCGGCACTGTGTTTTTAATAGGGATTTTAGCTATAAATTCACCTTTACTAAAGGCCAAAGTGCTTGGTGTAGTTAATGACGAAAGGATGTATCTATGGCCAAAAGCTCTTGATCAAATTAGGCAAAATTATTTTGTTTTAGGAGAAGGATTAGGGCAAGGAAAAAAAATACTAAAAGATTATGTTATTCAAAATGGAGATCCAAGAGAAGAATATATTAGATATGATCTTCATAATCAATATCTCAAACATTATCTGGATATGGGAATTATGGGACTCCTATCATTACTATATTTGTTAATTCATCCTTTTTTTAGATTAAAAAACCTGTTTAGTATTATGAGTTTACCATTAATTGGGTTTTGCACGCTCTTTATGTTATCATTATTCACAGAGTCTTCTTTATACCTGATTAAAGGAATATTAATATTTGCTATATTTTCATCAATACTATTAAAAGACTATCAAAATCAGCAAAAAACATAGAATAGGTCTGATTTTTGATTCTAGAATTAAAACAATACATTTAAAAAAGTATAATCAATGCATAATGTGTCATTAAATAAAAATTAACTTATTGACCTAACATCTCAAAAAACTATTAGAATTAAAAATTTATTATGAGTGATGTAATCGAAAAAAAAACCTTGACCAATGTTTTTAATGCTTTGGGTAAAGAATTAAAATCTATTGATAACCAAGATAGTGTTCTGGGAGCTTACTTTTATTTAAAGCAATATGAAGAACTCCATGAAATTACTACAGCTTTATCAGGAAATGACCTGTTAGATTGGGGAGCAGGGTATGGACATTTTTCATTTGTACAAAGTAGTTTAGGAAAAAAAGTTCACGCATATAGCCCAGTTGAAGATGAGTATACAATATATCCGGAAACGTTAAAAAAACTATCCAAAAAATCTTCATTTACATATGAATTAACCGGAGAACCAATAGCACTTCCTTATGAGGATAATTCATATGATATCGCTGTATCTTGTGGAGTCTTAGAACATGTACGTGAGTTTGGTGGAGATGATGAAAAGTCACTTTGCGAATTATATCGTATACTTCGTAATGGAGGATATTTAGTAATAGGACATTTACCCAATACAGGATCTTGGATCGAAGCATTTAGTAGAGCAACAGGAAGAACACATCATACTTATTTGTATACCAAAAGTGAAATTAAAAAAAAGGTGACCGATGCTGGCTTTGAAATAAAAAAGTATAAAAGGTATGGGTTCGCACCCAAAAATACAATAGCAGTTTTTTTGATGCGTTATAATGAAGACAGTAAATGGGTTAAATTCTTAACAAAATTTGTTTATGGAATGGATAAGTATATTTTAAGTAAATTATTTCCATGGTTTGCTCAAAATCACTTATTAATTGTTCAAAAGCCTAAATGATTGCTCAAGTATTCCTAACGACGTTTATTTATATAAAAAAACAAGAAGGAATCGTGTTGTAAACTACTTTATTAAAAATATATTTGTATTCCAATTAAATTGATATATGAGGGCTTTCGCAATAATTTTCGGAGGTAGTGGGTATATAGGGACTCATTTACTTAGGGAACTACTGAACAAAAATGAATTTGATGATTATATTATTGCAGACATTAAAACCCTTACAGGGTTTGATGAGTATATAGAAAAAGGTAATGTTAATTACATAACAACAGATGTAAGAAAAAAAATAGAATTTGATCTTGATTTTTCAGATATTGATCTAAACAAAAGCTGGATATTTAATTTTGCCGCAATACATAGAGAGCCTGGTCATGAGTTTCAGGAATATTTTGATACAAATATCCCAGGGGCAGAAAACATCAATGATTTTGCCAGAGAAAGCAAAATAAAAAATATTTTTTTTACTAGTAGTATTGCCCCTTACGGAAAATCGTTAGACCAAAGAATAGAATCATCTTCATTATACCCCGAAACTGCTTATGGTATATCAAAAGGATTTGCAGAGAAAATCCATAAAGAATGGTTAGCAGAAGATAATTCAAGAAAACTTATAATTGTAAGACCTAGTGTTATTTTTGGTCCAAAAGATCCTGGCAATGTTTTTAGAATGATTAAAGCACTTAAAAAGGGAGCTTTTGTCTTACCAGATGGAGGAAAAGTAATTAAAGCATATGGTTATGTGTATGGGCTTGTAGAAAGTATGTTGTTTACAATTAAAAAAAATGAAAGATGTATAATTTATAATTATGCAGAAAACCCTGTTGTTCCTTTAAATGAAATGGTTAATATTGCAAAAGAAGACCTAAACATTAAAAAACCCACAATAAAATTACCCGTTAAGATATTGGCAGTTATTGCTTTTTTTGTTCAAATACTGTTTAAAATTATCGGGAGAAAATCTGATATCCACCCTGTAAGAGTAAAAAAGGCAGGGTTTCCTACAAACATAAAACCACAATATCTAATTGATAATGGTTTTCAATTCAAATACGATTTTAAAAACGCGTTAAAACATTGGAAATCTATTTCACCAGAAGATTTTGATTAATGAAAGTAGCCATAATACATGAGTGGATAACTGTAATAGCAGGATCCGAAAGTTGTTTTAAAGTTTTTACAGAGATTTATCCAGAAGCAGATATATTTGTTCTTGTTTCTGATGATAAGAGTATTAAAAAGTTAGGAATAGACCCTAATAGAGTTAATAATTCGTTTATTCAGAAACTACCAAAAGCCAAAACCAAATGGAAAAATTATCTTCCTTTGTTCCCGTTTGCAGTAGAACAATTTGACTTATCAGAGTATGATTTAATTATTTCATCTTCTCATGCTGTAGCAAAAGGTGTAATTACTAATGCAAATCAAACACATATCTGTTATATATACTCACCAATTCGATATGCCTGGGATCTTTACCACCAATATTTAAAAGAAGCTAATTTAACCAAAGGAGTTAAAGCTTTTATAGCAAAAAGTATATTGCATTATATAAGAAATTGGGATTTGGGCACATCTAACAGAGTTGATGCATTTATCCCTATCTCTAAGTATATAGAAAAAAGAGTCTGGAGAACGTATCGCAGAGAGTCTTATAAAGTTATTTACCCTCCGGTAGATGTAGATGCTTTTACGTTAGAAAAGGAAAAAGAAGATTTTTATCTTACCGCCTCTAGAATTGTTCCTTACAAAAAAATAGACCTTATTGTCGAGGCATTTTCTAAAATACCGGATAAAAAACTAGTCGTTATTGGCGATGGCCCCGAATTTAAAAAGGTAAAAGAAAAAGCAGGTGATAATGTTTCTGTTCTTGGATATCAAGATTTTGAAGTGTTAAAAGATCATATGCAAAGAACCAAAGCGTTTATTTTTGCCGCAGAAGAAGATTTTGGTATTATCCCCATCGAAGCTCAGGCCTGCGGAACACCAGTACTCGCGTTCGGAAAAGGAGGATCTTTAGAAACAGTAAAAGGAAAATTTGTAGACCAACAGTTAACTAGTGATGATACCGGGGTTTATTTCGAAAATCAAACCGTTGAGTCCATATTAAGTGCAATAAACTTTCTAGAAGATAATTATGATGTTTTTGACCCAGAGAAGATTAGAAACTTCGCACTAAAATTTGATAAAGAATTGTTTAGAAAAAATATTGAAGACACATTTAATAAAATTATTAAAGAAAGAAGAAAATGAAAAAGGCTATAATAACAGGAATTACAGGTCAAGATGCAGCATATTTAGCAGAGCTTTTATTAAGTAAAGATTACAAAGTTTATGGAACGTATAGAAGAACTAGCTCTACTAACTTTTGGAGAATAGAAGAGCTAGGTATAGAAAATCACCCAAATTTGCATTTGTTAGAATATGATTTAATAGACTTGTCTAGTGCATATAGAATTATAGCCGATGTAGAACCCGATGAAATCTATAACCTGGCAGCTCAAAGTTTTGTTGGGGTGTCATTTACACAACCTATTGCTACTGCTAATATTACGGGGGTTGGAGTATTAAATCTGCTTGAAGCAATACGAACAATTAATCCGAAAATTAAGTTTTATCAAGCCTCGACTTCAGAAATGTTTGGAAAAGTTCATGCAATACCACAAAATGAAGAAACCCCTTTTCATCCCAGAAGCCCATATGGGGTAGCAAAAGTTTTTGCGCATTGGGCAACTTTAAATTATCAGGAATCCTATGATTTATTTGCAGCAAGTGGTATATTATTTAATCATGAATCTCCGTTAAGAGGAAAAGAATTTGTGACAAGAAAAATTACAGATGCTGTTGCAAAAATACATTTGAATAAACAAGATATATTAGAATTGGGAAATCTAAATGCAAAAAGAGATTGGGGATATGCAAAAGAATATGTTGAAGGAATGTATAAAATTCTACAAGCCCCTGAAGCAGATACCTATGTTTTAGCAACAAATCAAACACAAACCGTTAGAGATTTTGTCACATTATCATTTAAAACAGTTAATATTGATATAGAGTGGAAAGGAAGCGATGAAAATGAAATAGGTATAAATACTAAAACAGGAAAAACACTGATAAAGGTTAATCCACAATTTTACAGACCAGCAGAAGTTGATCTTCTTATAGGAGATGCATCAAAAGCTGAAAAGAATTTGAACTGGAAAGCAAAAACAACTCTAGGTGAGCTTGCAGATATGATGGTGAAAAGTGATATTAAAAGAAATGAAAATGGCGGATCCTTCTAAGAAAACAATTTTCATAACAGGTATCTCGGGTTTTACCGGCCAACATTTAGAATCTTTTTATAAGGAGAAAAACTATACTGTTTTTGGAACAACGTACACAACATCCAAAAATCCAAATCACTTTCTTTGTGATATCACAGAAAAGAAACAAATAGAAGAGATTTTAAAAAACATACAGCCAGATTATATAATACATACGGCTGCAATATCTTTTGTTGCTGGGGATAATCAAAATGAAATGTATGGAGTGAATGTTTTTGGAACATTAAACCTTCTTGAAGCACTAATTGAATGCGAAATAAATCCTGAAAAAATAATTATCGCAAGTAGTGCTGCCGTTTATGGTAATATAGGAAACATACTTTCTGAAGATATGTGTCCCCAACCTATTAACCATTATGGCAATAGTAAATTAGCGATGGAAAACATGGTTAAGAACTACTTCTCAAAACTTAATATTCTGGTTGTAAGACCTTTTAATTATACAGGAGTTGGTCAAACAGAAATTTTTTTAATACCAAAAATAATAAAACACTATAAGGATAAATCTTCTGAAATTGAATTAGGGAATATTAATGTTTTTAGAGAATTTAATGATATCGATTATTTGATAAATTGCTATTATCAACTCTTATTAAGCAATAGCAAATCAGAAATACTTAATGTCTGTTCTTCTAAAACGAATAGTATTGAACAGATTTTGTCTTATATGGAAGAAATTACCAATCATAAAATTAAAACTAAAATTAACCCAAAGTTTGTTCGTAAGAATGAAATTAAAAGCTTAAAAGGGTCTACACAAAAGTTACATAGCATTATTGATGATTTTTCTAATGAATATTCTTTAAAAAAGACGTTAGAAAAGATGTATTTTTCATAGTAATGTAAAAGAGCAAATAATAAAAGCATGAAAATAGCAGTAATAGGCTCTGGGTATGTGGGATTAGTAACAGGAACATGTCTTGCCGAGACCGGAAATGAAGTTATATGCATTGATATAGACGAGAGCAAGGTTCAAAAATTGAGTAAGGGTGAGGTTCCTATCTATGAACCACATCTGGACATATTGTTTGATAGAAATATAAAAGCAGGAAGACTAAAGTTTACTACTTCTCTTAAGGAAGGCTTAGAACACGGCGAGATTATTTTTTTAGCATTACCCACTCCAGAAGAAGAAGATGGTTCTGCTGACTTATCATATATTATTGGTGTTGCAGAAAATATAGGGCAGTTACTCAATGAGTATAAGGTAATAGTAGATAAGAGTACTGTTCCGGTTGGGACAGCAGAAAAAGTTCGAGATACTATTGCAAAGTATGCAACATGTGATTTTGATGTAGTTTCAAATCCTGAGTTTCTAAGAGAAGGTTTTGCAGTAGATGATTTTTTAAAACCAGAACGAATTGTTGTGGGGTCAAGCTCTGATAGAGCAATAGAGGTTATGAAAAAATTATACAAGCCTTTCGTACGATCCGGTAATCCTATAATTGTGATGGATGAAAAATCTGCAGAACTTACTAAATATGCAGCAAATTCTTTTCTGGCAACCAAGATTACATTTATGAATGAAATTGCAAATTATTGCGAAAAAGTTGGTGCAGATATTGATAAAGTACGAATAGGAATAGGAACAGATTCTAGGATTGGAAAACGTTTTTTATTTCCAGGTATAGGATATGGAGGTTCTTGCTTTCCAAAAGATGTAAAAGCGCTTCATAAATCAGGTAAAAATTCGCAATATGATTTTAAAATTCTGGATGCAGTAATTAGAGTAAATGATAGTCAGAAAATTGCGTTATTACCAAAGATCAATGCATATTTTAATAATGATCTGTCTAACAAAACATTTGCAATATGGGGATTAGCTTTTAAGCCAGAGACAGATGATATTAGAGAAGCTCCCGCATTATATCTGATTGATGAATTGCTAAAAGAAGGAGTAAAGATTAAAGCATTTGATCCAGAGGCAATGAAAAATGTAGCCCATAGATATGGAGATAAGATTGACTTGGTTACTACTATGTATGAAGCGGTTCAGAATGCAGATGCACTAATTATTTGTACAGAATGGAGTATTTTTAGAACTCCGGATTTCAATAAAATAAAAGAAGGATTAAAGATTCCTTTAATTTTTGACGGAAGAAATCTTTATGATATTGTTGATATAGAAAAAGAAGAGATTTCCTATTTTTCTATAGGGAGAAAAGATATTAAATTATAGCTATGCAAAAAGTTTTAATTACAGGAGCAGCTGGTTTTTTGGGGTCTCATCTCTGTGATCGGTTTATTAAAGAAGGTTTTCATGTGATTGGTATGGATAACCTAATCACAGGTACCTTAAAAAATATTGAACACCTGTTTAAGCTAAAACATTTTGAGTTCTATCACCATGATGTGACCAAATTTGTTCATGTTCCTGGTGCATTAGATTATATATTACACTTTGCATCTCCTGCAAGTCCTATAGATTACCTTAAGATTCCTATTCAAACATTAAAAGTAGGGTCTTTAGGCACGCATAATCTTTTAGGTCTTGCAAAAGAAAAAAATGCTAGAATTCTTATTGCATCAACTAGCGAGGTTTATGGTGATCCTTTAGTGCATCCACAAAGTGAAGATTATTATGGTAATGTTAATGCTATTGGACCTAGGGGTGTCTACGACGAAGCAAAACGTTTTCAGGAGTCAATCACAATGGCATATCATACCTATCACGGTTTAGAGACAAGAATTGCCCGTATCTTTAACACCTATGGCCCAAGAATGCGATTAAATGATGGTCGGGTAGTACCGGCATTTATCGGACAAGCGTTAAGAGGTGAAGATTTAACTATATTTGGCAATGGATTACAAACCCGATCTTTTTGCTATGTAGATGATTTGGTAGAAGGAATTTATAGGTTACTTTTTAGTGATTATGTATATCCCATAAATATAGGTAACCCTGATGAGATTAAAATCAAAGATTTTGCCGAAGAAATTGTAAAACTTACCAAGACACACCAAAAAGTAATTTATAAACCACTACCAATCGATGATCCGTTGCAACGACAACCGGATATTGGTAAAGCAAAAGAAATTTTGGATTGGCAACCAAAAATAAGTAGATCAGAAGGAATGAAATTAACTTTGGATTATTTTAGAGGGTTTTCTGAAGAAGAGCTTCAAAAGAGTGAACATAGAGATTTTTTAAAAAAATAATTTAGTACTTTATGAAAAGTAGGATCGGTAGATATTCAGTATACATAAAACCACTTTTCTGTTTGGTAGATTTATTTATTTTAAATCTTACCACCTTATTGTTTCAAACAAATATTGATCAAAACCTTTTATTTTCAGCCTATATTTCAGTTTTATGGATTATCCTTTCCAGTAAGAATAAGTTTTATGACATAAAGCGATTTTCGAAATTAGTTCATATTATTGCTTCTTTAATTCGGCAATTTTTAATTTTTGCACTTATCCTTTATGCTTTTATAGGGTTTTTTAAACAGCCAAATATTAGTAGATTAGAGATGGGTAAGTACTTTATTGCTACAATTGGATTAGTTACTTTTTTTAAGTTTGTTTTACTTTTTTTATTATCAAAGTACAGAGAGATATTTGGAGGAAATATTAGACGAATTGTTGTTATTGGGGATAATAAAAAGACAAATCAATTAATTAAATTTTTTAAAGAGAAACCTGATTTTGGGTATAAGTTTCAAAAAAAATTCTGTGTTAATAAAGAAGATTTTGATCTAGAAGAGTGTTTTTATTATATCGTAGAGAACGAAATCGATGAGGTATATTGTTCTATTGCAGAATTATCAAATAGCCAATTACGGAATGTCGTTAATTTTACAGAGAATAACTTAAAAATCTTAAAATTTATCCCGGACAATAAAGATATTTTTACCAAAAAATTGATTTTTGATTACTATGGCTATATTCCTGTATTGTCATTTCGTGATATACCATTGGATGATTCGATAAACAAGTTTACAAAAAGAACTTTTGATATCTTATTATCCTTATTTGTTCTAATAGGAATCCTTTCATGGTTAACACCTTTAATTGCATTTCTCATTCAATTAGAATCCAAAGGCCCGGTATTTTTTAAACAACGTCGTAATGGATTGGATTATAGAGAGTTTTATTGTTATAAATATAGATCGATGAAACCAAGCACGAGTGCTAATCAGGCAACCAAAGGTGATGCTAGGGTTACGAAGGTGGGAAAATTTATTAGAAGAACCAGTATCGATGAATTACCGCAATTTCTTAATGTGCTTAAAGGTGATATGTCTGTAGTTGGACCAAGACCACATATGGTAAAACATAATGAAGAATTTGCAAAACGAGTAGATAAGTTTATGGTTCGCCATTTTGTAAAGCCAGGAATTACAGGGCTAGCTCAGGTTAGTGGTTTTAGAGGTGAAATAGAAACGAACAAGGATATCGTTAACAGGGTAAAATATGATATTTTTTATGTAGAAAACTGGTCATTGCTTTTAGATATTAAGATTACTATTCTTACTGCAATAAATGCGATTAGAGGAGAAGAAAAAGCATACTAACTTGCGCTGTATAAAAAGAAAATTTATTTTGTACATTAAAAAATACTAATATCAAAAGAGAAAATGTTTATTAGCGTATAATTATGGTAGGTATATTGTTTAAGTATATACTAAATACGATAATACAAATTCAAAAAAATCGTTAACTACCTCATAATACATCTTATAAAAAGTGCAACTAGTTAACATAATAACCCAGGCTACCAACATGTTTTATAAAGAAGATCATTGGGTCGTAATGATCTTTTGGAACAGCTTGTATATTGCCTTTTTTTTATTACCATTAGGTATCAATCTCCCAACTCCATTTTTTATAATTTCGATCATTTTTGGGATCGGTATGATGTTTAGAACCGAAAAAAAGTTTGTTCTGGATAAATCATTATTGCTTTTTCCATTATATTTTATTGTGATGTCTTTGGGGTTGATTTATACTGATAATTTGATCAGTGGATTCGATTTGGTACAACGATCCCTTTCATTATTGTTATTTCCTTTAATTTTTCTATTTGTTAAGGAAGATGCTGCTACGGTAAAAAAACTATTTGACTTTTTACTTATGGGGCTAATTGTCTCATTTTTCATTAATGTTTTTAAGGCAGGTAATAGCTTAACATGGCATATTATTGATGAAAGAGAAAGCATAGAAATTCTTGTGTTTATAGAGGGGGTTGTGAAAAATTGGCATTACTTTTTTGTAGGATCTCTATTTTCTAGATCTGTTAATGCTAATTATATTTCTATATACATATTACTGGTATTAAGTTATTATCTTAAAAACAAGTTGAAATCTCGAATACAGCTAGCAGTAGTTATTCTTCTATTTCTGTATCTTTTTTTATTGGCTTCAATCGCGGCCTACCTTATTTTGTTTGTAATGTCGATATTATTGATTTTTGATATTACTGATAAACAAAAAAAATATACCATGACCATTATTTTTTTGATGGGACTGTTACTGTTTTTAAATAACCCAAGGGTATTTGATTTTTATTCCAGAATAAAAGATTTTAGTAATGTAAGAGAATATTATGATGCCACGGCATCAGAAAAATCAAGACTGTTGGCATGGGATGCCAGTATCAAATTGATTAAAGATGCTCCTGTATTTGGTTATGGAGTTGGAGATGCAAATGATGTTTTGGTTCAAAAATATAAGGAGTTAAATTACATTCTTAATTACAAAAGCAAGTATAATGCACACAATCAGTTTCTACAAACGTATTTACAAACAGGTATTATTGGGTTTGGGGTTTTAGTGTGTATTTTTGTCATATTGGCAATACGTATGAAAAGAAGTAGAAATGAATTTTCAGTCTTTTTGATCCTTTTTATATCATTAATATTCGAATCTATGTTAGTTCGATTTAATGGTATTGTATTCTTCTCTATTGTTACTCCTTTGCTTTTAAAAAAGAGAAGTATTTTAAGTAGTAGAATTATTCGCAATGATAGTAGTGAATAAAATTAAAATAGGATATCACAGTATCTCATTATTTGGATGCAAGATCGTTTTAATTTGAGAAGCACATAAAAAAATCATGAGTTTTTATCTAGAAAGAATTAGCTATACAACTACGAATAAACTATTTTTGGGCCCATAAAAACAAGCCATAATACATCATGAATATTTTAGTACTCGGATCAGGAGGTAGAGAACATACATTTGCTTATAAAATTGTACAAAGTTCGATTTGCGACGCCTTATTTGTTGCACCTGGTAATGCAGGAACGGCTGGTATAGCTACTAATGTAGCTATTGCAGTTACAGATTTTCCTGCGATCAAAGACTTAGTGTTACAGGAGAACATTGAAATGGTTGTAGTTGGCCCAGAAGATCCATTGGTAAGAGGAATAAGTGATTATTTTGCTGAAGATAGCCAATTGAAAAATGTTGTAGTGATTGGTCCATCAAAAGAAGGAGCACAATTAGAAGGAAGTAAAGAATATGCCAAAGAGTTTTTAATTAGGCACAATATACCTACAGCAGCTTATCAAAGTTTTACTGCTGCTACTGTTGATGATGGGAAGCAATTTTTAGAAACTTTACAGGCACCCTACGTGTTAAAAGCAGATGGTTTGGCAGCAGGAAAAGGTGTATTAATTCTTCAGGACATAGATGAGGCAAAAGCTGAACTTGAAAACATGTTAACCAACAAAAAATTTGGTGCAGCGAGTGAGAAAGTTGTGATCGAAGAATTTCTTGATGGGATAGAACTTAGTGTTTTTGTACTTACAGATGGTAAAAATTATTTAACCTTACCAACGGCCAAAGACTACAAACGTATTGGAGAAGGAGATACAGGGTTAAATACAGGAGGTATGGGAGCTATCTCACCAGTTCCTTTTGTAGATGATACATTTATGGCTAAAATCGAAGAGCGCATTATTAAACCAACTGTACAAGGATTAGAAAAAGAAAATATAGATTACAAAGGTTTTATTTTTATAGGACTTATTAAAGTAGGGGATGATCCAAAAGTAATCGAATATAATGTGCGTATGGGCGACCCAGAAACCGAGGCAGTCTTACCTAGAGTAAAGACAGATTTAGTACAACTGTTTCAGCATGTCGGGGATCAATCGCTAGATAAGATCAATCTCGAATTAGATAAGCGAAGTGCTGCTGCTATAGTAACTGTTTCTGGAGGGTATCCAGAAGCTTATGAAAAAGGAAAAGAGATTACTGGTATAGATACGATTACAGACTCTATTGTTTTTCATGCAGGTACATCTCTAGAGGGTGATAAAGTAGTTACTAGTGGGGGGAGAGTAATGGCTATAACATCATTGGATGAAGATTTTAGAAAGGCCATTAAAACATCGTATCAAAGCATAGAAAAACTTAATTTTGATAAGATCTATTATAGAAAAGACCTAGGATTCGATTTATAACGCCTCCTATATACAGAATAATCAAAAAAGGCATTTAATTTATATATAAATTAAATGCCTTTTTTGATATTTATAACACCCGTAACTTCAAGAATTACTTCTTGATCAAGCGAGGTTTTAGTTTAAAAAAGAATGAGCTGTAGGGTCTCTATTCTCCTCATTATTGTCATTAAATTTCTTTAATTCCTTCATCCAATATATAAAAGCAGCAAAACCAATAAACATAAATGCCCAATTAAGCATATTAGCACCAAACCAGTTCTCTAATTCTAATGCTCTAAACCAATCAAAAGGAATAAATAATATATCTACAAAAAGTGATTCTATCACTTCAAAAAAATCTTTCATAACTTGTTCTATATTTTCTTTGTAAAAAGTCTAAAGCGGTAAACTAAAAACTTTTTATAAATTAGTTCAATAATACCTAAAGACAATATGATACTATTGTCTGGTGCAAAAATATAAAAAATAGTAGTGTTATCAAGCTTTTTTAGTAAATCAAAACCCATTAATTATATTGCTGTGGCATTGTATATGGCTATACTATTTGGTATTGCCCATTATAGAAAGGGTTTTGAGGCCGAAAGCAGCCATATTTTACTAACAGCAGCTAGTATTTTTTTGTATATTTTACCAATGTTAGCTCTTAATTTTGTGGCGCAAAAAAATGACCTTACCAATAAAGGTACATTTACAATACTTTTGTATGCTTTTCTTACTGCAATTTTACCTAGTTCACTAACCAGTTTTTCTATTTTATTATCAAATGTATTTGTATTACTGGCACTGCAAAATATCTTGCATTTGCGAAATGAAAAACATATTAAAGCCAAAATTTTTAATGCATCAATCTTTATCGGCTTAGCCTCATTAGCTTATTTTTGGAGTATTGGATTTATTTTTTTGGTTTTTTTAGGGATACTTTTTTTCGACCCCCAAAACTATAGAAACTGGATTATTCCTTTTATTGGAATTAGTATGATTTATGTATTTGCGAATTGTTTTACACTACTGTTTTATGATTCGTTTTTTGCAATTGAAACCTATATTGACCCTATATCGTTTTCATTTCAGAATTACTTTATAAAAGAACATCTTTTCTCTGTAGGGATAATATCGATTTGTATTGTATTCTTTTTCTCAATATACCTTATTAAATTTGGTAGAAAAACAGCGAATACAAAACCTATATTGCGAGTTGTTATTATCTATTTGATTATGGCGATTGTAGTAGCAGCCATTGCACCAAAAAAGGATACTTCTGAGCTATTTTTTATAGCAACACCTCTTTCCCTTATCGGTACTACATATCTCGAAATGAATTATCATCAATTTGCTAAAGAAATTAATATTTGGGTATTCATCTTGATTCCGTTTACAGTATTGTTGTTCTAAATACTATATGATAAGAGCTGATAGCGCATTACAATCCTTGTTAAAAAGAAACATATTATACCTAAACTCAACCATGTAATTTTTGTTGAGGTAGATTGAATTATCATATGCTAAATACTATTACAAAATATAATACCTTTGTACCTGCCGAAAAAATAAGGTTGCGTACATATGATTGTTCTGTATATTGTGAATTAATACAGTTAAAACTGATTTTTGAAGAATTGGCTATAACAACAAATTGCGAGTAATTCGATGCTCATAAAACACAATATAGAAAACATATGAAGATACTTTATAGAATATTTACAATTTTAGAAAAATAATAGCACAGATGTTTACCGATAAAGCAAATTCCATTTTTAAAGAAGTTATAGAAAAATACCATGTGATCGATAGTGTTGATCAAGAGTTTTCAAATCCATATGATAGTAAATCACAGGCAATAGAGCATTTGCTATATCGAAAATGTTGGATTGATACCGTACAATGGCACTATGAAGATATCATACGAGATCCCGAAATTGATCCAATTGCTGCCTTAAAGCTAAAACGACAGATTGATTCCTCTAATCAGGATCGAACAGATATGGTAGAATATATTGATAGTTATTTTTTAGAATTGTTCAAAGAGATAACACCAAAGACAAATGCTACCATTAATACAGAAAGTCCTGCATGGGGAGTAGATAGACTGTCTATTTTGGCATTAAAAGTATATCATATGCATGTAGAAACGATTCGAGAAGGGGCCACAGATACTCATAAAGCAGCATGCCAAAACAAATTGAATGTCTTACTAGAGCAACAAGTAGACTTGTCTACCGCTATTGATACATTGTTGAATGATATCGAAAATGGGGATAAATACATGAAAGTATATAAGCAAATGAAAATGTACAATGATGATGAATTAAACCCGGTATTACGTGGGGGGAAGTAATCTAAAGAAATCTAAAGAGTCTGAAACGAACGTTCTGGTGATTCGTCTCTCTGCTATGGGTGATATAGCAATGACGGTTCCTGTTTTAAGAGTTTTTAGAGCTACCTATCCCGATGTAAAACTAACAGTACTTACCCGAAAATTCTTTGAACCCATATTTTCTGATATTGAAAATTTAGAGGTATATCATGCAGATGTAAATAATAAACATAAAGGCTTTATGGGTCTTACGCGATTATCCAATGAATTGCGTAAACAAAATATAGATGCTGTTGCCGATATGCATAATGTATTACGCTCTAATGTGCTTAAAACCCTATTCTCATTACGAGGGATAAAAACGGTTCAGGTAGATAAAGGTCGTACAGAGAAAAAAGCATTGACTCGATCAAAAAATAAGGTATTTAAACAATTAAAAACAACACACCAGCGATATGCTGATGTTTTTTCTGCATTAGGATATCCTATTGATCTTACAACTCATAAGTTCCCAAAAAAACAACCGTTAACACCTGAAATTCTTTCCATAACTCAAAATTCGACCAAAAAATGGTTAGGGATTGCACCATTTGCACAATATGAAAGTAAAACCTACCCACTAGCATTAATGATTGAGGTAATCGAGACCTTGAACAAAGAAGATGGGTATGAAATTTTCCTCTTCGGAGGAGGCAAACGAGAACTGGATATCCTAAATAATATAGAAAGTAAGTATAAGAATATAACAAATATCGTAGGGAAACTATCTTTTGAAGATGAGCTAAAACTTATAGGTAATTTAGATGCTATGGTATCAATGGATAGTGGTAATGCACATTTAGCAGCAATGTACGGAGTGCCAACAATTACACTATGGGGAGTAACGCATCCGTTTACCGGTTTTATGCCTTTTGAGCAACCTATGGAACGTGCTGTTTTACCAAATTTGGCAAAATATGACCAGATTCCAACTTCAATTTATGGTAATAAAGTACCTCCCGGTTATGAAAAAGTGATGCATACCATAAAACCAGAAACTGTCGTAGAAAGGATTAATAAATTATAAACTTATCATACATTTCAGCAAAGCTGAAATGTATTTTTAACAGATAAAGCTAATCCTCAAAAATCAAACATCATCAAAATCAACAGTAATCGAAGCAGAGGTTGGGTGTGCCTGGCAAGCCAGAACGAGCCCTTCTTCTATTTCTCCATCGGTAAGAATGCTATTCTTTTCCATTACTGCATTACCTTCAGTGATTTTGCAAATACAAGAACTACACACTCCTCCCTGGCAGGAATAAGGAGCATCGATATCCTGGTCTAATGCTGCATCAAGAATTGTTTTTTTCTGATCCATAACAAAATTAAACTCTTCATCATCTACCAATACTTTAATATTAGATTTTCCTTCAAGATTAGTATCTATTTCTGTTGCAGAAGCACTACTGGTAAAGAGTTCAAAATGGATGTTGTCTTTAGTAATGCCGTTGTCTTGTAAAATTGAAGTTACCGTATTGATCATTTCTTCGGGACCACATAGATAAAATGAAGTAAAAGAAATATCTTTAAATTTATTTTTTACTACATAATTTACAGTCGACTTTTCTATTCTTCCGAAGTGTGCGTTATCTTCCTGACTTCTACTATAAATAAATTCTATAAATAGACGATCAGAATATTTTGCTTGTAATTCTAATAATTCTTTATGAAAAATAGTCTCTTCTGGAGTCTTATTTCCGTATACCAAAACAAAACGACTATTGGGCTCTTCTTCAAGAACTGCTTTGATCATACTCATTACGGGAGTAATACCACTACCTGCTGCAAAAGCAGCATAAGAATTATTTGCCTGGGTATTAGGAGTAATTGAGAAATTGCCTTCGGGAGTATGAACTTCGAGCACATCGCCCTCTTTTAATTTGTTATTCGCAATAACCGAAAATGTACCTCCGGGTATTTCTTTAACAGTCACTTTAAGAATATTACTTTTTGGAGAACTACAAATAGAATATGCTCTACGCACTTCTTTTCCTTCTACTTCGGTTTTGATAGTAATATATTGACCTGGAATAAAAGAATAGGCACTCTGTAATGTTGTTGGTACTTCGAATGTTATAGAAACTGCCAAGGGAGTTTCTCGAGTAATATGTTGTATGGGTAATTTATGAAAATCTGACATTGTATTGTACTAAAAAACCTAATTTGAAAACTTCAGTATTAAGGAGAATTCAAAGTAGATAGTTGTATGAGCCCGATACTATATCGGAATCTCATTTTTTAAATTTGTGACAAAAATAGTAAATGCAACCAGAGAAGATAGCCTTTACGAAAAAATTTAAGCAGTTCTTAATTATTTTTTGTAACAAAATCTCGTTTTTGATTACTAAATAGTTAAATACATCTTAACTATGTTTACTCGCTTCATCAATTTACAATGGAAATCTTTTTGGCGATCAGCTTCTTTAACCTCTGGATTATTTATGAAGTTCTTTATGGGATTTTGGGCACTTTGGGTTATTGTAATGATGGCTTCGGGAGGAATTTATGCCTTTTTTTTAATTAAAGAAGAGTTAAATCTCGACCCTCTAGAAACCATAAACAGGTTTTTGATATATTGGCTAGTCTTTGATTTGCTGTTTCGATATGCATTGCAAAAAATGCCGGTTATTAATATTAAACCATTACTAATTCTCCCTTTCAAAAAAAGAAAAATAGTTTCTTTTGCTTTTGGGAAAACAGTATTTTCATTTTTTAATATTATTCATGCTTTCTTTTTTATTCCATTTTCTATTGTATTAATTGGAAATGAATATCCAGTATCTGACGTGTTATTATGGAATATTGGATTGACTGCATTAATTTACAGTAACAATTTCCTAAATATCATTTTAAACAAAAAAGACAATCTTATATTTATCATAGGAGGTGTTTTGGCAATTCTAGGAGGATTACATTATTTTGAATATTTTGATATTACGACATATACAGCTCCATTTTTTAAAGGATTATATGAGATTCCTTTTTTGGTATTGATTCCTATAGCGATCTTGTTGTTTTTAATAACGATATCGTTTCGATCCTTTGTAACCGACCTGTATCTGGATGCTGGATTAGCTACTAAAACCAAAAATGTAAAAACAGAAAACCTCGAGTGGTTAGATCGATTTGGTAAGACCGCAACCTTTCTTAAGAATGATATAAAACTCATAAAAAGAAATAAGCGAGCCAGGTCCACAGTTTTGGTGAGTATTCTATTCTTATTTTACGGATTGTTGTTTTTCACAGGAGCTGTAAAGACATATGACGGACCCGTTTGGAGAATTTTTGCTGCCATTTTTGTTACTGGTGGATTTCTATTAAGCTTTGGACAGTTCGTACCGAGTTGGGATAGTTCGTATTACCCATTAATGATGAGTCAAAATATTCGCTATAAAGAGTATTTATCTTCTAAATGGTGGTTGATGGTAATTGCAACATTAATCTCTACAGTATTAGCATCTGGATATTTGTATTATGGATGGGAAGTATATCTCGCTATAATAGTTGGAGCAATCTATAATATAGGAGTGAATTCTCATGTAGTATTATGGGCAGGAGCTTATGTAAAAACACCTATTGATTTAACCAGTAATAAAAATGCATTCGGAGATAAGCAAGCCTTTAATGCTAAGACCTTACTATTATCATTGCCTAAAATGGTTTTACCTATGATATTATATGCAATAGGTCATTATGCATATAGTCCTTATGCGGGATATGCTCTTGTAACTGTTGCAGGCATTGCGGGGTTTGCATTTAAAGATGCAGTTTTTAATAAAATAGAAAGTATTTATAGAACAGAGAAGTATAAAACGATCTGGGCATACAAACAAAAAAAATAAGAAATATGATATCAGTACATAACCTAACTAAAACATATACCGGAAATACCGTACTTAATATTGAATCTCTAGAAATACAGAAAGGAAAGAGTTTTGGCCTGGTGGGTAATAACGGAGCAGGAAAAACAACTTTATTTAGTGCGATATTAGATCTTATTCAACCTACAACGGGATATATCGAAAATAAAGGAATTAAAGTTAGTGAAAGTGAAGAATGGAAATCGGTTACTTCAGCATTTATTGATGAGACGTTCTTGATAGGATACCTTACTGCAGAAGAGTATTTTTATTTTATAGGAGAACTTCGTGGGCAAAATAAAGCCGATGTAGATGCATTATTATCTGGTTTTGAAGACTTTTTTCATGGTGAGATTTTGGGGCAAAAAAAATATTTAAGAGATCTCTCTAAAGGAAACCAGAAAAAGGCGGGTATTGTTGCGGCACTTATTGGTAATCCAGAAGTAATTGTTCTAGATGAGCCTTTTGCGAATTTGGATCCAACGACACAAATTCGCTTAAAAAAAATAATTAAAGAACTATCTACAGATCCAAATATCACCGTTTTGGTATCTAGTCATGACCTAATGCATGTTACCGAAGTATGCGAGCGAATTGTAGTGCTGGATAAAGGAGAAGTAGTAAAGGATCTTTCAACATCTGAAGAGACTCTAAAAGAACTCGAAGCACATTTTGGTTCGTAAGCTACTCAAGATACGGTTTTGTCAAAACCGTATCTTGAGTAGGATATTATGGTTTTACTGACAATAATAAAAAGGGAGATTGTTACAGAGGTTTTGATATGGGTTTTGATATCCTTTTATTCTCGAATCACTACCGTCGATCCATCCTTCAGAGCATTTACCTGATGGCCAGTTGCCGTGATTCACTTTGATCATGTAATGATTGCTTGTATAATAAACAACTTTTTTTACAAACCCTACATGACCAGGTTCATCAAATGTATCGCCGTCATTATTTATATCCATGATTACTGCAGAATATTTAACAGGTCGATTTGAATTGATGAGTGCCATTTTACCATTTAAACAACTGGTATCAGAGTATCGTTTTCCTACATTGTCACAGATTATCCATTCGGGCATAAGAGTAACTCCATTTTCGTTACCTTTAATCATTACATGAGCAACACAATTATCACAGTTTTGTTTTGATGTTATAGTGTTACCAGGAGAATAATATTCTAGAATAGCAAGAATTTGTTCTGAAGTCAGGTTTTTAAATCGATCATCTTTTGATAAATCGGTATATGGTTTGCTCAAGTCAATTTTGTAATACTCAAAATTTAATTCGGTTCCGATCTCCTCGGAGGAAGTAATCGTGTCTTCTTTACTACAACTTGTAAATAAAAATATAGCAATAAAGAATATGCTTAAATAAATTTTCATTTCTTGTGGTTTCATAATTATATTATTTTGAAAGTTTAAAAAAGAAGTTTAAGGACAATTTGAAGATGAAGAAAACCCTATAAAGACATCTCTATACTCATCGGTTGCTATTTCCATCCCTCCACAAAAATGGTATTTTCTATCTTTTCTATATTTTGTGCAAACACCAAGCAAACAAGAAGAACAAAATTCATACTGTGGCCTCCATCCAGAGGTACAATCCATATTTTCTAAAGTAGGTTTTTTTAAGTTGTTGGCATTTAGATTCTCTAATGGAGTCATTAGGAAAATAGAGATTAAAATTGCACATGTTAAGGCAAGCGAAGTTTTTAAAAGCTGCCCTTTTGATGTTAAGAAATACTTTTTCATGATTTGTTGTATTTAAGTGATTAATAAATTATTACTCAGCATAAAATTACTTGTCAATCATGATTTATGACATATAAAAAATCTTGTAAAACGTTAACTTAAATTATTCTTTACTCTTTTTTTATTCAGGTTCCGATACTTAGAAGGTGTAGTAGCCGTGTGTTTAGTAAAAGCCTTATAAAAGGTGACCTTATTGTTAAAACCCGACTCTGTAGCAATAGCTTCTATTTTATAAATATTGTATGCAGTGTCTTTCAATAGTTTTTGAGAATACATTACCCTGTGTTTGTTTACGTAATCATTAAAATTTTCTTTAATGAATTCAGAAAAAGTCTGTGAAATTTGATAAGGTTTCACATTAAGTTCTTTGGCCAAATATCCAATGGTAAGATCGTTTTTTAGAAATATAGAATCATGAATAAACAGAGCATTAATTTTCTTTTGAATTTGAACCATATCGTCATGATCTAATGTAGAGTTCGAGTATTTTTTTTTAATTTCTTTCAGAAATTGAGGATTTGTATAGAGAATAATCCCGACAACAAAAATCATGATATTATTAAACAAATAATAGTAAGCAAATTGACGCCAGCCATCAGCGAACAAAGTAAGGAATGAAATAATTAGAGTAGAACAGATGTATATAATCGCAAGTGTAAATAAGTACACTATTACATTTGATGATAGCTTTGCCCTGTTTTTTATGGTTATATAAATAACGGCAATTGCATATAATAGTTGATGAATGGCCCTAGCGTAATTTATAGGCATAATTTGATCCATAAAACGCTCTCTCATGTATTGTAAACGTTCTTCACTAGGTAACATCAAAATATCTATTATGAGTATATATATAATTATGAAGGTTATAAAATGTAAACCATCAATTTTTGAATATTTGTTTTTGTCATGAATAAAAGATTGAAAATGAAACCATAAAAAAGGACCATAAAGAAAGCCCATATCAAAATAAAACCATCCTAAAAATTGAGGATAGACTACAGATAGCTTACTGGTTCCATAAAGAAATACTAATATTTCCAAACCAAATATTCCCGAAAAAAAAGCAATAGTCCAGCTTTTTAGCTTTTTAGAATGTTTAAAGAAAATGCCTCCCGAAATAAAAAGAATTGTAAGTGACTGTATAAGAAGAAAATACCTTATGGTGCTCATAAAAAATGGATTAACTACGCTACTTTTTTGATAGAACCAATGTCACACTTTGGAAAAGAGAGTAGTAAAAACCTTTCGATATCAAAAGAAAGATTATTAGAAGATTTTAATTTTATTTATATAGAGTTCTGAAAATTAATTTTCAGAACTCTATATAATCTTATTAGATTAAACGTATCAGTGACTGTCCCAACAAAAGCCACCAGGTTGTAGACCAGGATAAGAATCTAAAAAACATAATCCCACACAATAGCAACACCCTTGTCCGCCAGGACAATCTTGGTGATCATCGCAGGGCCTGTGAGCACCACCCATAATTTTTTGCTGTTGCTTTTTGTCTAGTGCTTTACCAAGGTTTAACAATTTTGATTTCATAATAAGAGTTTTAAGAGATTTTTGCCTTAAAAATTTATAGACACCTAAGGCATGAGTCTAAAATTTTGATAGCATAATAGCCTATAAAAATCACAATGAATTTATTGAATAATTTTTACCTGAAAAACAAATCACGATTATATTTAACATTTTGATAATCAATAAAATGTTGATGTTGTGATTTTCTTAATTTTCGATGTAATATTTTGATCAATAATCGATATGGCAAAAAAAGAGAGTTTAAGCCGAGAAAAAGATGTTAACAACCGGTTTTTTAACGAAAGAAATGTATTTTTACAACGCACACATAATTTTTGTGTACAATCAACACACTAAAAGTCAAGTTTTTTAGTTATCACACGTATAAATTTATCTGGTTTGGGCAGAAAATTATTAAAGATCGCGCTGATATTGCTTTTGGCAATTGTAGGATTTGCTTGTTCTCGTAAAAAGGACAAGTTTATAAATCGTACATGGCATGATGTTACGACAAAAAATAATACGCTATATAATGGCCGATTGGCTTTTGATATAGGTAAGGAAGATATCGTTCAGTCTTATAAAGACAATTTCTGGGAGTTACTACCGGTAGAAAGGATGATTATAAGTGAAGATGTTAGACTTCCTAACGAAGTACTTAATAAAAACTTTGATAGAGCAGAGGAGAAAGCAGTAAAAGCAATCCAAAAGCATAGTATGCTTATTGATAATAAGGAACGTAATCCTAAAATCGATGAAGCATTTTTGCTATTAGGTAAAGCTCGTTATTTTGAACAACGTTTTGTGCCGGCATTAGAAGCTTTTAACTACATCTTATATAAATATCCCACAAGTAATACGATCAATCATGCCAAAGTATGGAGAGCCAAAACTAATCTTCGCCTTGATAATAATGATAAAGCAATAGAGGATCTTACCAGAATGATCGAACAGGAGTTTATGAAACCCCAGGATTATGCCGATGCTATAGCTATGATGGCTCAAGCATATATTAACTTAGAAAGAAAAGACTCTGCTGTTACTTATATTACCAAAGCTGCCGTTCATACCAGAAAGAATGAAGAGAAAGGCAGATATCTCTATATAAAAGGACAATTACTAAATGAATTAGGCTATAAGGATAGTGCAAATTATGCGTTTGATCAGGTTATTGCACTCAATAGAAAAGCGCCCAGAAAATACATGATGAATGCCTATATGGCAAAAGCTCGAAATTTTAATTATGAGAATGGTAATAAGGAAGAGTTTCTTGAATTATTAGCCGATCTTGAAAAAAATCGAGAAAATCGACCGTTTTTAGATAAAATATACAACCAAAAAGCAGTTTATTTTAAAACCTTGGATTCTATTGATCTGGCTGTAGCATATTATAATAAATCATTACGAACAAAGTCTGAAGATAAATACTTAGAATCCCTTAATTATTATACTCTGGGAGATATTAGTTTTGATAGAAAAGAGTATGCTATCTCTGGAGCGTATTATGATAGCACACTTCAGCGAATGATTGTAGATTCAAAACGGTATAGGGTATTAAAGAAAAAGAGAGATAATCTTGAAGATGTTATTTTATACGAAGGTATTGCCAAGACAAATGACAGTATTCTTACTATTTTGGCCATGTCACCAGAGCAGAGAATAACATATTATGCAGAGTATACCAATACGTTAAAAACAAAAGCTATAGAAGAAGAAAAAGCTGCAGAAATTGCCAGAATAAAGGATAACTTGCCTGTAGAACAAAGGTATAGACAGCCAGGTTCTGGATTTGGAACAGATACTAAAGGACCAAGTGTAGAAGGAGGAACTTTTTATTTCTATAACCAAACTACTGTAGCTTATGGTAAAACTGCATTTAAAAGAACATATGGAAACAGAGAGTTACAAGACAATTGGAGAGTTTCGAGTATTTCTAATCCAGGTGCTGTTTCTACAATAGAGAAAGAGAAAAAGGATGAATACTCTATCGATACCGATCCAACATTTGATCCACAAACCTATATTGCTCAATTACCAACCGATCCTTCAGCTATAGATAGTCTTCAAACTGATCGTAATTTTGCCTATTATCAACTTGGCGTTATATATAAAGAAAAATTTCAGGAATATGGTTTAGCTATAGATAAATTCGAAAATCTATTGCAGAGTAATCCCGAAAAACGATTAATTATTCCTTCTAAATATAATTTGTACAAAATCTATTTGGCGCAAGGAAACACCTCGAGATCCAATGCAATGATGCAGGATATTATTAATAATCATGGAGAATCGAGATATGCCAAAATTCTTCAGAATCCTGATGAAGCATTAAAGGATGATGAAAACAGCCCTAAATTTATATATAATAGGTTGTATAGAGATTTTCAGAATCAAAAATATGCGTCTGTAATAAAAGAAAGCGATGAGATGATTATAAAATTTGGCGGAGATGAAGATTTTTTACCCAAATTCGAATTATTAAAAGCACAGGCGATAGGACGATATAGAGGATTTGAAGCGTATAAAGAAGCACTTAATTATGTGTCTCTTAATTACCCTCAAAGCCCAGAAGGTAAAAAAGCACAGGTGATCTACCAGGTTACGATTCCGCAAATTCAGGATAATGCATTTTTGACCAATATAGACGAGCAGAATAACCATAAGTTGATTTATGCATTTTCTACTTTTGGAGACAATCAAGCACAAGCATTAAAAGAACAAATAGAAGCCATTATTAAAGAACTTCGATATGAGAAGATGAAAGTTTCCTTAGATGTATATAATAAAGATCAACAATTTGTAGTTGTACATACAAACGGAAGTAGATTAGCAGCAGAAGGATTTGGAGAATTATTGTCTTTGGGTAAAACCGAAGACACCCGTGGTGTAGATTTAACAAAGTGGAACAGGAAAAAGAAATATTATGAAAAAGTAGAGGCTACGTATTTTACGATAGCATCTCCGAATTATCGAGTGCTTCAGATTCATAAAAATCTTGAAGAATATGCTCAATCAGAACCAGAATTAGAAACCGAATAATCATTTAATCCCCCTTATATATTATGTTTTCAGACAATAAAAAAGGAAGAGACTACGGCAATACGACCGATTTCTCTCGTAACCAAAACAAAATCTCAGAAGGAACTAAAATCATAGGAGATGTTATTTCTGAAGGAGGTTTTAGAATTGAAGGTACTATCGAAGGAACTTTTAAAACTACTGGCAAAGTAGTAGTAGGAACATCAGGCTTTATTAAAGGTACGTTAGAGTGCTCTGATGCAGATTTCGAAGGTAAGTTCTCAGGAACTCTTAACGTATCAAATACCTTATCTTTAAAACCAACGGCACATATCGAAGGCGAAGTTACTGTAGGTAAATTGGCTGTTGAACCAGGAGCAAACTTTAATGCATCTTGTTCTATGAAAGGTAATGTGAAATCTTTGAGTAAGCCTAGTGAACAGAAACCTTCACAATCGCAAACAACACAAGGACAAGGAAAATCAGCTTAGATTAGAAGTTTGTATTTACTGTATTAGGTTTTCTCTTGATTGCCGTGAATACAAACTTCTAATATAAAAAATGTAACTATAAATTAGTTACAGGACGCTAAAGGGAGCATTTTTTCTCATAGAGCCAAAGCAGAAGAAAACTTCTCTTTAGTAAATAATCTCGAACGATTTAGTGATTACTTATTGTGGTCATGATATTGGATACGGGATCAGACAATAGATTTTCTGTATATTAGAATGTTTATTTAAAACGATGTTTTTTCTTAATAAAAGAAACCTTGAAAAATAATAATCGAGGTAAGAAAACCTTTAATAAATATATTGCCCTTACAGGAATAGCTTTCCAAATGGGAGCTACCATATTCCTGTGTGCTTACGCCGGAAAAAAACTAGATGCCTATTATGAATTGGATAAACAATGGTTTACCATGGGATTTATACTCTTTGGAGTAACCGCATCTATATACTTGGTGATTAAGCAACTCAATCGGATTAATAAATCTGATTGATTATTATAATGTATCGCCATTAGATTTTTAAATCCCTTAAATGCTTCTATACTATTTAGAAAATTTAGATATTTGATGAGTTTATTTTTTGAATAAAGAATTTTAATACGCTAATGGGAAAGAACGTATTCCGTTTTTTATTTCTTTTCACTATTGTAATAGCAGGCAGTTATATGATCCATATGGGTATCATAAACACCTTTTTGCTCGAAAGAAATATCAATATTATCAAGCTTTCATATGTATTCAATAGTGCATTCACCTTTGTCTTTACAATAGTTATACTAGTGCTAAGTAAAAAATTTAAAGACCAACTTGGTTTTATTTTTATGGCAGGTAGCCTTATAAAAATAGGAGTTTTTATGGCCGTCAGTAAGCTTAATGATTTCGAAATCAGTAAAAATGTCTTTCTTGATTTTTTTATAGCCTATCTAATCTGTTTAATCCTCGAAGTCTATTATGTTTCAAAAATTTTGAATTCTACTAAATAATTGATTTTCAGAAACTTAATCATTTACGGATAATCTTAAACTTATTTAGTCAAAATAGTTTAAGAATCTAACATAATTATGTACATTTGCACCGAAATTTAGGAACCGAAATTTTACGCGTAATGCAAAAACGTACTGTAGTTAAAATTTTATTGATTTTTAGTCTGGTCTTTACGACAGGAAACTTATTCGCCAAAGAATCCGAGAAAAAGGAAAATGAAGGAGAAGGAGGTTTAAAAGAACGAATCAAAGAATTTGTAGATCATCACCTTCAAGACTCTTATGATTTTACATTGTTTTCTGATGAAGAAGCAAACAAGCATTATGGCTTTCCTTTGCCTGTGATTTTATGGGATAATGGACTAAAAGTTTTTTCTTCCTCTAAATTTCACCACGGTGAATCTGTTGCCGAAGTTGATGGTAATCACTATAAGTTATACCATTCAAAAATTTATAAAACAGATGCATCAGGTACGATCAATTATGATGAAGATCACCATGCTACCAATGCAAAACCACTTGATTTTTCTATTACCAAAAATGTTGTAAGTATGCTATTGATTAGTCTACTTATGTTTTTTATGTTTAGAAGTCTTGCTAAATCATATAAGAAAAATAACGGTATCCCTACAGGAGTAGGACGTTTCTTAGAGCCTTTGGTTTTGTTTATAAGAGATGATATAGCTATTCCTAATATTGGAGAACATAAATATAAGAAGTACATGAGCTTTTTGCTTACCGTTTTCTTCTTTATTTGGTTTTTAAACCTTTTAGGAATGACTCCTCTGGGAGTTAATGTTACAGGAAATATTGCGGTAACTTTTGCATTGGCATTAATTGTATTTCTAATTACTAATTTAACAGCGAATAAAAATTATTGGGGTCACATTTTCTGGATGCCAGGTGTGCCAACTTTTATGAAAGTTGTTTTAGCGCCAATAGAATTGTTAGGAGTTTTTATCAAGCCATTTTCATTAATGATTCGTTTATATGCGAACATGACTGCAGGTCACGTAGTACTAATGAGTATTATTGGAATGATATTCATATTTAAAAACTGGATCGGTAGTCCATTATCATTTGGATTAGCTTTTGCGTTATCAATATTAGAATTATTGGTTGCAGCATTACAAGCTTATATATTTACGATGTTGTCTGCGCTATACTTTGGTATGGCAAATGAAGAGGCACATCACTAGAATTTGAACGTTTAATTTTTAATTATATAATTATGGAAATTCCAAATATTGTTGGAGCAGGTTTAATCGTAATCGGAGCTGGTATTGGTATCGGTAGAATCGGTGGACAGGCGATGGACGCTATCGCTCGTCAACCAGAAGCTTCTGGTAAAATCCAAACAGCTATGCTTATTGCAGCAGCACTTATTGAAGGTATTGGATTTGCAGCGTTATTCGCAGCTTAATTTACAAACAACAGCTATGACGGTTGGTTATAGCTGTTGTTAATTAGATTTTTAAAATTAAACACTAAAGAAATTAATATCACTAATAATGGAGAAGTTAATAAATGATTTTTCGTTTGGTCTGTTTTTCTGGCAGATCTTAATCTTTGTAGGTTTACTATTATTATTAAGAAAATTTGCATGGAAGCCTATTTTAGAGGCTGTAAATAATCGTGAAGAAGGAATCAAAAATGCATTAGAATCTGCAGAAGAAGCAAGAAAAGAAATGCAAAACCTTCAGGCAGATAATGAGCGAATCTTAAATGAAGCGAGAGCAGAACGTGATGGGATGCTTAAAGAAGCCAGACAGCTTAAAGAAAATATGATCTCTGATGCAAAGTCTGAAGCACAAGCAGAAGCTGATAAAATTGTAGCACAAGCACAAGCTACTATCGCTAGCGAGAAAAAGGCAGCAATTGCAGATCTTAAGAATCAGGTAGCAGGACTTTCTGTAGAGATTGCAGAAAAAGTAGTAAGAAAAGAATTATCTGGCAAAGGGAAACAACTAGAATTAGTTGAATCTATGTTAGAGGACGTTACTTTAAATTAAACTAAATGAGTAGAGCAGCAATACGTTATGCTAAAGCAGTTTTGAGCCTGGCTCAAGATAAAAAAACTACTGAAGATGTTCAGAAGGATATGCAAAGTATTATCGCGACAATTAGCGATAGCGCCGAGCTCAGAATGGTGTTAAGTAGTCCATTGATCAAAAGTGAAGTAAAACTTGCTTCATTGCGTGAGATCTTTAAAAGTACTGGTGAGATTACACAAAAACTTTTTGATGTATTAATCGAGAATAAAAGAGTGAACTTGTTAGATGATGTAGCAAAGCAATATAGTATTTTGTTTGATCAGTTAAACAACACTCAGGTTGCAAAAGTAACTACCGCAGTACCACTGGATAAAGGATTAAGCGCTAAAGTTTTGGCCAAGATTAAAGAATTAACAGGTAACGAAGCTACTATAGAAAATGTAATCGATGAAAGTATTATCGGTGGATTTATTCTTAGAGTAGGTGATTTACAGTATAATGCAAGTATAGCAAATAAGCTTACAAACTTAAGAAGAGAATTAAGCAATTAATACATACATTTTAAAATATAAATTTAATAATAAGAGAATGAGTGTTCAAGCTCGTTCTTTCAAACTATTATAAAATGGCAGAAGTGAATCCTGCTGAAGTATCAGCAATATTAAAACAACAATTATCTGGATTTGAAGCATCAGCTTCATTAGAAGAGGTAGGAACGGTATTACAAATAGGTGATGGTATCGCCAGAGTATACGGATTGTCTAATGCTCAATATGGAGAATTAGTACAGTTTGAATCTGGTTTAGAAGGTATCGTACTTAACTTAGAAGAAGATAATGTTGGGGTAGTACTTTTAGGTTCTTCAACTGAAGTTAAAGAAGGTGCAACTGTAAAACGTACACAACGTATCGCATCTATTAACGTTGGAGAAGGAATTGTAGGTCGTGTAGTGGATACATTAGGTAACCCTATCGATGGTAAAGGTGCGATCGAAGGTGAAACTTTCGAAATGCCATTAGAACGTAAAGCTCCTGGAGTAGTTTTTCGTCAACCAGTAAATGAACCTCTTCAGACAGGGATCAAGTCTATCGATGCGATGGTACCAGTAGGACGAGGACAGCGTGAATTAGTAATTGGTGACCGTCAGACAGGAAAAACAACAGTATGTATCGATACTATTCTTAATCAAAAAGAATTTTATGATGCTGGTGAACCAGTATATTGTATATATGTAGCTATAGGGCAAAAAGCATCTACAGTAGCATTAATTGCTAAAGTACTAGAAGATAAAGGTGCAATGGCATATACTACTATCGTAGCGGCTAATGCATCAGATCCTGCTCCAATGCAGGTATATGCTCCATTTGCTGGTGCTGCGATCGGAGAATATTTCCGTGATACAGGACGTCCTGCTTTAATTATCTATGATGATTTATCTAAACAGGCAGTAGCATACCGTGAAGTATCTTTATTATTACGTCGCCCACCAGGTCGTGAGGCGTATCCTGGAGATGTTTTCTATCTTCACTCTAGATTATTAGAGCGTTCTGCAAAAGTAATTGCAGATGATACTATTGCTAAAGATATGAATGACCTTCCTGATTCTTTAAAAGATAAAGTAAAGGGTGGTGGATCATTAACAGCATTACCAATTATCGAAACGCAAGCAGGTGATGTATCTGCGTATATCCCTACAAACGTAATTTCGATTACAGATGGTCAGATATTCTTAACATCAGATTTATTTAATTCTGGTGTACGTCCGGCAATTAATGTAGGTATCTCTGTATCTCGTGTTGGAGGATCTGCACAGATTAAATCAATGAAAAAAGTAGCAGGTACACTAAAATTAGATCAAGCACAGTTTCGTGAATTAGAAGCGTTTGCTAAGTTCGGATCTGACCTTGATGCGGCTACCTTAAACGTAATCGAAAAAGGAAAGCGTAACGTAGAGATTCTTAAGCAAGCACAAAATGATCCATATACCGTAGAAGATCAGATTGCAATCATCTATGCAGGTTCTAAAAACCTATTAAGAGATGTGCCTGTAAATAAAATAAAAGAATTTGAAAGTGATTATATAGAATATCTTAATGCTAAGCATAGAGATACACTAGATACTTTAAAAGCAGGAAAATTAACAGACGAGGTAATCGATGTATTAATGGCGGCTTGTAAAGAAATTTCAGCGAAATATAAAAACTAGTATTAAAGTACAGCGTGTTAAAATCTAACACGCTGTACTTAATAAAATAAAGTTTACTATTTAGAATGGTATTGATCTAGAAGGTACTCACTACTAACTACTCAATACTCAATACTAAGAAAAATGGCAAATTTAAAAGAATTACGTAGTAGAATTACCTCTGTATCTTCAACGATGCAAATTACCAGTGCCATGAAAATGGTGTCTGCAGCAAAGTTGAATAAGGCACAGATGGCGATTACTGCAATGCGTCCTTATGCAGATAAACTTACCGAGCTATTGCAAAACTTGAGCGCTTCACTAGAAGGAGATAGCGCAAGTGCATATGCAGAAGAACGTGAAGTGAAAAAAGTATTAGTAGTGGCAATTGCTTCTAATCGTGGTTTAGCAGGTGCTTTTAACTCTAATATTGTTAAAGGGGTAAGAGAGCTATATCAAAATGAATATGCAGGTAAGCAAGTAGATTTTGTTACCATAGGTAAAAAAGTCAATGATGTTGTTTCAAAAACACATACAGTAGTTGCAAATAGAAGCTCGGTGTATGATGATCTTACTTTTGCTAATGTTTCAGATATTGCAGAAGAACTAATGGAGTTATTCAGTAATGGTTCTTGTGATAAGATCGTTATTGTCTATAATAAATTTAGAAATGCAGCTTCTCAGGATGTTACTACAGAGCAATTCTTGCCTATTGTACCTATAGAAAGTGATAAGAATGTAAATCTAGATTATATCTTCGAACCTTCTAAGGAAGAGATTGTAGAGCAATTAATCCCTAAATCACTTAAAACACAATTGTATAAAGCAATACGAGACTCATTTGCATCAGAACATGGAGCACGTATGACAGCGATGCATAAAGCAACAGATAATGCTACAGAGCTTAGAGACGCACTTAAATTATCATACAATAAAGCAAGACAAGCTTCTATTACTAATGAAATCTTAGAGATTGTTGGTGGTGCCGAAGCTTTAAATAACTAATTGTAGTTTAGTATTGATTCAGCCTAGCTAGAATTTAGTATAATAAAATACCAAGACCTCATAAGTTTTCTTATGAGGTTTTTTGTTTTTTCAACAGGTATTTTGCCTATTTCCCTATCTTTAGCGAAACTAAAATTACCAAGACTATGTTTTTGGTATCAATTTTGTTTTTCAATACTTAAAATATCAAAAATGATAAATTTGAGAACAATAAGTACAACAATTGGTGTTTTGTTAGTCCTGATAACATATACACAATGTGCCAGCAGTCAACAAATCGATATGAAAACTCCAATAGTTATTAAAGATGTTTATTTTCAGAAATGGGTAGCCGGGGTTGAAGGCGGTGGTTCTGGTTTTATGCTATATATAGAAGTTAATTCGACATCAGATGTGCAATTAGAGTATGCGTATTTTAAAGGTAAAAAGATTGAACTGGGGCATAAAACCAATGAACTTGTATATGTAGGTCATCATACTTACCCTTCTAGAAGGCAAGATCTGATTATGAGTGATGATCCTAAGAAAGAGTTTAAGAACCAGTTACCGGCAGTTGAAAAAAAGCCTCCTTTCGAACTTAAAGATAATGAGTGCATTGTTGCGTATACCAAAAAGGGTAAAAAAGGGTATTTCAAATTAAATAATGTACCCGAAAAAGAATTGCAAGCGTATCCGACCAGAAAGAGTCAGTAAATTGTAAAGAACAACTAGTCATATATTGATGTATTTAGAGAGACAATACATAACTAGAAATACTATTTTTTTGAATAAAAGAGAATAATCAACACTATAAATTTATAAATAGGAAATGAAAAAAGTAATTACTTTATTGGTGTGTACAATACTAATGTTAGGAAGTTGTGCCGATACTAAAAAAGAAAAAAAAGAATTGAAAAAGGAAACTTCTTTGCCTAAGTATGAAGAAGAACCACATTCTTTCGCGCAGCCAAATAAAGCTGCAATAAAACATTTGGATTTAGATATAGATGTTGATTTTGAAAAAGAAATCATTAGCGGAAGTGCTACTTATCAAATAGAAAACAATAACGCTTCAGAAATCATTTTGGATGTTAAATTTTTGGAAATTGAAAATGTACAGACAGACGGAGTGGATACCAAGTTTGTATTAGGAAGATTTGATGAATACCTAGGGCAACCACTAAAAATTGATATTCAAAACACCACAAAAACAATAACAATTCAATATAAAACCACGAATAAGACTGAAGCATTACAATGGTTAAGTCCACAACAAACTGCCGATAAAACACATCCATTCTTATTTACGCAGGGACAAGCAATATTAACTAGAACCTGGATTCCTATACAGGATAGTCCACAGATAAGAATAACGTATAATGCTACAGTAAGTGTTCCATCAGACCTGATGGCAGTAATGAGTGCAGAAAACCCAAAAGAGAAAACAGAGAATGGAGAGTATCAATTTAGAATGAAACAACCTATCTCTCCGTATCTCATTGCACTAGCAGTTGGAGATATTGAGTATAAGGCGATTAGTGACAGAACTGGAGTCTATGCTGAGAAATCTATGGTAGATGCTGTTCATAATGAGTTTTCGGATATGGAAAAAATGGTTGTTGCGGCCGAAAAATTGTATGGAAAATATGCCTGGGAGCAATTTGATGTGATTGTATTACCACCAAGTTTTCCTTTTGGAGGAATGGAAAATCCACGTTTGACTTTTGCTACCCCTACACTAATAGCAGGAGATAAAAGTTTAACATCTGTTATAGCACATGAATTGGCACACTCCTGGTCGGGGAATTTGGTTACGAATTCAACCTGGGATGATTTTTGGCTTAATGAAGGGTTTACGGTTTATTTTGAAACCCGTATAATGGAAGAATTGTATGGAGTAGACAGGGCAAATATGTTAGCATTAATTAGTAGACAAAGTTTGAATGATGAAATAGAAGGTTTTAAATCAACACCGGATGAAACTAAATTAAAACTGAACTTAAAAGGGCGAAATCCTGATGATGGTATGAATAGTATTGCCTATGAGAAAGGGTACTTATTTTTAAGAACATTAGAAGAAACAGTAGGGCGTGAAAAATTTGATAAATTCCTTAACAATTACTTTCAAACACATGCCTTCTCTACTATAAGTACAGAGAAATTCATTGTTTTTTTGAATGAAAATTTATTGAGTAAAGAGAATATTAAATTTAATGCTGATGAGTGGGTTTATAAAGCAGGTGTTCCGAATAATGAAGCGGTTGCAAAATCAGACAAATTTGATAAAGTCTTAGAAGCGTTAACACAATTTATCGCAAATAATAAAGTAGATGTAAAAATTACCGAAAATTGGACAACTCAGGAATGGGTATATTTTGTTCGCAATTTTCCAAAAGATATAAATAAAAAGCATTTAGCCATGTTTGATAAAGCTTTTGATCTAACGAATGCTACCAATTCTTATATTGCAATGGTTTGGTACGAACAATCCATAAATCATGATTACCATGGTAATCATGTAGATAAAAAAATTGAAGATTTTCTTATTACTGTAGGACGTCGTTGGTATGTTTCTACTATTTTTAAAGCGTATCAACGAAACAATAAAACAAAAGAAGCATTACTTATTTATGAGAAAGCTCGACCAAACTATCATTCTGTCACTGTAAATACTATTGATGATATTTTAGGTGTTAAGAGTTAGTATTTAGTAACGAACTCGTTTAAGTTTTTTGGCCAATAGAAAAAATTTAAACGAGTTTGTTGGTAAAAAAAACGTGGCAATACATAAGACAAAAAAATTGTATTTTTACAGTTATAAGGATACCACCAATTGAGCATATTTCAAAAACTCTTTAAGCAAACTTTTATCTATGGGCTGGCAACAGTGCTTCCGCGCATGTTGTCTTTTCTTTTAGTCCCTCTGTATACAGATCTGTTGCCAACAGGAGAATACGGTAAGATTTCTATTATATTTTCGTATTTCGTGTTATTCAATGTTATACTGGCTTATGGTATGGAAACCGCTTTTTTTAGGTTTTTTAATAAAGAATCTGATAAAGATGCAGTAGTAAGTACATCTGCAATATCTTTGGTGATCTCATCATTTTGCTTTTTTGTTTTAGCCTTGCTATTTAGAAACCAAATAGCAATACTTACCGATATAAGAGTTGATTACATTACTTTAGTAATTTGGATTCTTTTATTAGATGCTTTAGTAATTATCCCTTTTGCATGGCTAAGAGCAAATGAAAAGCCAATGCGCTATTCATTGATTAAAATTCTAAATGTAATCGTTAATCTGGGGCTGAATGTCTTTCTCTTACTGTACTTAAAAACAGTATCAAAAGATTTTTCGATACTAAAGAGTATCACAATAGAGAATTATGAGATCAATTATATCTTCGTTTCTAATTTGATCGCGAGTGGATTAACATTAGTATTATTGGCTCCTTTCTATAGTAAGATTAAGTATCGTTTTAACCGAGTGCTTTGGAAAAAAATGATGAACTACGCTTTTCCGATTCTTATAGCAGGAGTTGCATACTCTATTAATGAAACGTTTGATAGAATTTTGTTGGATTACCTGTTGCCAGAAGATGTAGCTGATCATTTAGTTGGGGTATATTCTGCTTGTTATAAACTGGCATTGTTTATGACTTTGTTTGCTACAGCTTTTAGATTAGGAATAGAACCATTTTTCTTTAACTACTCCGAAAATAAGAATGCTCCCGAAACCTATGCCAGAATTACTAAATACTTTGTGGCTTTTGGAGCGGTTATTTTGCTTGGGGTGGTCGTTTTTGTACATTTATTAAAAGGCTTCATCATAAGAGATCAGGCATATTGGGAGGCCGTTAAAATTGTTCCGATAATTTTATTAGCCAATCTCTGCCTTGGGATATATCATAACCTTTCTGTATGGTATAAAATTACCGATAGAACTAAGTTTGGAGCTTATATTTCTGTAATAGGGGCTATAATTACATTAGTATTAAACTTTATTATGATACCAAAATATAGCTATCTTGGATCAGCTATAGCAACACTAGCAGCTTATGGATCTATGATGATGTTATCATGGTATTATGGTAAAAAATATTATCCTATTCCTTATAATCTTAAAAAGATAGGAATGTACCTTGCTCTATCTATTACCTTTTCAATTTTATCATTTTATGTTTTTGATAGTAATTATATAATTTCTATCCCATTGTTACTTGGGTTTTTAGTAATTTTGTACGCCTCAGAAAAGAAAGAATTAAAACAAATTTTAAAAAGATAGGTCCGGTTAAAATTTTGATTCTTACCGCTTACGGTAAAGTAGTCTAGCTTTTACAGGATAATTAGGATATCAATATGCAGATAAAAATAATTAATCAATCATCTCACGATCTACCTCATTACGAAACTATTGCTTCGGCAGGAATGGATCTAAGAGCACATATAACAGAATCAATAACGCTAAAACCACTAGAGCGTACAATTGTAAAAACCGGATTGTTTATAGAATTACCGGTTGGGTATGAAGCACAAGTACGTCCACGTAGTGGATTAGCAGCCAAAAAAGGGGTTACAGTACTTAATGCACCAGGAACAATCGATGCAGATTACCGGGGAGAGATTGGGGTGATTCTAGTAAATCTGTCGAATGAAGATTTTACTATTCAGAATGGAGAACGAGTAGCCCAAATGGTAATTGCAAAACACGAACGAGCAGAATGGATCGAGGTAACAGAATTATCAGAAACCACTAGAGGAGAAGGAGGATTTGGAAGTACAGGAGTTAAATAAGACATCAATCATCATAAAACCAATTTAAAGTAGCATGAAAATTATAGTACCAATGGCAGGAAGAGGGTCAAGACTAAGACCTCATACGCTCACAGTTCCTAAACCATTAATTCCGGTTGCTGGAAAACCAATAGTACACCGATTAGTATCTGATATTGCTAAAGTTTTAGGAGAACCAGTTGAGGAAATAGCCTTTGTATTAGGTGATCCTGCTTTTTTTGGAGATGATGTAGTAGAAAGTTTAACAACATTGGCAGAAAGCCTGGGAGCAAAAGCATCTATTTATAGGCAAGATCAACCCTTGGGAACAGGACACGCTATTATGTGTGCCAAAGAATCTTTGTCAGGACCTGCAGTAATTGCTTATGCAGATACACTAATTAGAGCAGATTTTAACCTCGATAAAAATGCAGACTCTGTAATTTGGGTAAAACAAGTAGACCAACCAGAAGCTTATGGTGTCGTAAAACTAAACGATAATAACGAGATTGTAGAATTAGTAGAAAAGCCTAAAGAATTTGTGTCCGACCTGGCAGTAATAGGTATATACTATTTTAAAGATGTGGCAGTTCTTAAAAACGAATTGCAGTATGTTCTGGATAATAACATTATTAATGGGGGAGAATATCAAATTAACGATGGAATTAAAAGAATGATGAGTAATGGAAAAGTATTTGTAACCGGACAGGTAGATGAATGGATGGACTGCGGAAACAAAAATGTGACCGTAGAAACAAATACAAGAATGCTGGGGTTTTTACAAAAAGATGGAGAACATTTGGTTAGTAATGAAGTTACACAAGAAAACTCAACTGTTATCGCTCCATGCTATTTGGGTGAAGGAGTAACGTTAAAAAATGCTACCATTGGGCCCAATGTTTCGATAGGAAAAGGATGTACAATCGAGAATGCAATAATCAAAAATAGTCTGATTCAGACCAAAACTGTCATAAAAAATGCTAACTTGGACAATGCTATGATTGGAAACAATGCTGTTTATGATGGAAACTTCACTACAGTTAGTATTGGAGACTATTCTGTTTTGGAATAATTTATGATGCAATATCAGTATTGCAGAACACAGTTTATGATTAACTATTGGAAACATATATGTCTTTTATTTCTATTCTTTTGGAGTGGGAGTGCTATGATTCTATCTCAGGATATAGAGCCTAAACAAGAGATAAATATCGACGATCTGGGAAATGTTTCTGACGAATTTCAAGAGAATTTTTTTGAGGCGCTAAAACAAAAAGCAATTACCAATTACGATAAGGCAATTGAAGCCTTAGAGAAATGTATAAAAATTGACCCTAAACCCGATTTTTTATATTTAGAATTAGGGAAGAATTATTTAGAGCTAAAACGATATCAGGATGCAGAAGATAATTTCGTAAAAGTATTAGATGCTAAACCCAATAACAGGTTTATCCTCGAGCTTTTGTTCGAAGTTTATTTTCAACAACGAAAATACCAAGAATCAATAGGTGTAGTAGAAAAGTTAGTTGCATTCAACCCTATGTTCAAGGAACAGTTGGCAAATTTGTACTTTCTAGAAAAACGATATGAAGAAGCATTAATCGTTATTGATGAATTAGATGACGAATTTGGAGCCGATGATTATCGCAATAGGTTACGAAAAAGGATCTCCTCAAAAATTATTAATCCCAATGGTCAAATTAGTAGACTAGAAAAAAAAATAAAAGAAAAACCTAAGGTAGAGCAAAATTATTTAAACCTGATTTACCTGTATAGTAAGGATAATCAAAAAGAAAAAGCGTTTGAAACGGCTAAATTACTATTAAAGAAAAAGCCAAAATCAGAATTCGTACATCTGGCACTATATAAATTTTATCTTGAAGAAAATAATTTTGAACAAGCTATTAGTTCGATGAAGATTGCTTTAAAAAGTAATAAAATAGATGTCGAATCAAAATATAAAGTGATTAACGATTTTTTACCATTTCTAGATAAGAATCCTCAATACGAATCTCAATTAACAGATATTGTTTCGTTGCTCTCTAATGGTCAGAATAATGGAAAAGTCTTTACAGAATTAGGCCATTATTATTATAAAAAAGACAAAAAAGAGCAAGCACTCAATTTTTATGAACGAGGAATAAAAAGCAATGCCAATGACTTTGTATTGCTAAAAAGAATATTACTATTACAACTAGACTTAAAGCGATATGAAAAAGTAGAAATAGGAAGCGAATTAGCTTTAGAAATGTATCCTGCACAACCTATTTTCTATTTGGCCAATGGTGTAGCATTGATTCGTCTCGAAAAAGCGGCAGAAGCTATCGAGATTCTTACTATAGGTATAGATTACGTGATAGATGATCTAAAGATGGAATCAGACTTTTACCAACAAATAAGTGAGGCATATCGCAACTTGGGAGATACTACAAAAGCTTCAGAATATCAACAAAAAGTAAATCAACTTCAGAAAAAATCATAAGCGGGTAATGAACAGAATATTTTATCTATTGTGCATTGCTATGATGATGCTTAATTCTTGTAAGGGAACCAAAGCAGTAAGTGCGTCGGGAATCAAAAAACTAAATGCAGAAAAGATAATTGCAAATCACTACAATCGATCTTTTAATTTTAAAACACTTAATACTCGTATAAAAGTAAGATATGATGATGGCAAACAATCTTATAGTCCTAATGCTACACTGCGAATAGAAAAAGATAAAACTATTTGGATTAGTGTAAAGATGTTGGGTATTACGTTGGCAAAGGCACTCATTACGCCAGAAAAAGTAAGCTACTACGAGAAAATCAATAACACCTATTTTGAAGGAGATTTTAAATTGCTAAGCGATTGGTTGGGCACAGATCTGGATTATAATAAAGTACAGCAGATGCTTTTAGGACAAGCGTTATTTAATTTAAGAAACGATAAATATAAATCTTCAATAACAGGAAAAGCGTATCAATTACGACCTAAGACAGAATTAGCACTTTTTGAACGATTGTTTTTAATACACCCGGATACCTTCAAAATGTACTCGCAAAGATTAAAACAACCTATCGAAAATAGAGATCTAACGATTAATTATCGAAGCTATCAAAAAGTAGGAAATCAGGATTTTCCGAAAGAAATCTATATCGAAGCATTGCAGGAAGAAGAAAAAACCATGATTGAGATAGATTATAAAACGGTAGATTACAATGCTAAGGTGAGTTTTCCGTTTAAAATACCATCAGGGTATAAGCAAGTCACTATTCAATGAGGTTTTTAAAGATTATATATTTCGTAGGTTTATTATTGGTTTGTAGTCCATCTTTTTCTCAAAGTAGCAAACAACAGCAGCTCGAAGAAGAGCGTCAACGACTTAGAGAAGAGATTGAACAAATGAAAGAACTACGTGCAAATAATAAACGTAAAGAGCGTTCTGTTCTTTATGAAGTAGAAACGATCAACTCGCAGATTGGAACACGTAAAAATCTAATAAAAATTACCAATCAACAAGCTAATTTATTGACTAGAGAGATCAATACGAATTTTAAAAAAATAGAGGCATATCGTAAGGAGCTTACAGCACTTAAAAAGGATTATGCCAGGATGATTACAAAATCCTATAAGAGTAAATCTCATCAAAGTAGAATTATGTTTTTACTTTCTTCTTCAGATTTTTCTCAAGCCTATAAGCGATTACAATATATGAAACAATATAATGAACATCGCAAAGAGCAAGCAAATCGAATAGAAAATAACACCAGAGAACTTCAGGTTTTAAATACAAATCTGTCGAGACAAAAAAAAGAAAAGCAAGTACTAATTGAGGAGAATCGCGAAGAACAGAACAAGCTTAAAGCAGAAAAAAAGGAGCAACAAATTTTGATGACTTCTATTCGCAAAAAACAAGGTACCTACACAAAGCAAATCAAGAAAAAAGAACAACAAGCCAGTGCTATTGATAAAGCGATTGAGAAATTGATTCGGGAAGCTATAGCTAAAGCCAATAAAAAAGCAGGTAAAAAAGTAACCAAAAAAGGGTCTGCAACTACATTTGCACTTACTGCAGAGGCCAAAATATTAGCCGATAATTTTACATCTAATAAAGGAAAATTACCTTGGCCTGTAGGAACAGGAAGAATAACAAAGAAATTTGGGCGTCAGCCTCATCCTACGCTCCCTAATATACAAATTAATAGTAGTGGGGTAGAAATTGAAACGAGGTCGGGAGAACCTGCGAGAGCTATTTTTGAAGGAGAAGTAATCGCTATACAAAAACTTAAAGGAGCGAGTCGTTTGATACAAATACGACATGGTAATTATATTACTACCTACTATAATATAGAGAATATTAGTGTTAAAGAAGGGCAAAAAGTAGCAACAAAACAAGCAATAGGTGAGGTGCGCACCAACCCAACAACTGGTAGAGCGATTATGAAATTCTTAATCTACCAAAATGCAAAACGATTAAACCCTCAAAGTTGGATTTATAAGATGTAAGTTAAGTAGTAGAAACGATTTTTATATCTTTATTTCTTGCATTCTTACTTACTAGTAAGTATATTTGAAAACTATGTCTGATAAGAAAATAGAAATAATGGATCTTGCAGAAAAACTAATTAGAACTAAAGGGTATAATGCCTTTAGTTACAAGGATATATCTATACCATTACAAATAAAGAATGCTGCGGTACATTATCATTTTCCAAAAAAATCTGATCTGGGACAAGAAATTATTCTTAGAACAAGAAATGAGTTTCAGAAAAAACACATAGAATGGGAACAATGTTTACCCAAAGAAAAGCTAAATAATTTTATCGCTCTTTATGAGAAAAACCAATCTCTTAACTTGGTTTGTTTGGTGGGAGCATTGGGCTCTTCTTATGAATCTTTACCAGAAAATATGCAGAATTCGCTAACAAAGATGAGTGAGGAAATTCGTAGCTGGATGCAAGAAGTGCTTAAAGAAGGTCTTAAAAACAAAGAATTTAATTTTATGGAGACGGCCGAGGAAAAAACTGATGTTGTTATAGCCGCTTTACTTTCATCACTTATCCTGGATAAAGTTATCCAGAAAAATATTTTAAAATCTGTTAAGGCTTCAATATTGAAGAGTACGTAATTTTTTTTAATCATTTAAACTTACTTATTAGTAAGTATAATTTATGTTAACATGAAAGAAAAAAGAGTTGTAATTACTGGTTTAGGCGCTATAACCCCTCTTGGAAATTCGGTAGAAGAATTTTGGTATGATGCAGTTAATGCTAAAAGTGGAGCTACAAGAATTTCGAAATTCGATCCATCTTTATTTAAAACTCAGTTTGCTTGTGAGGTAAAAGGATTTGATCCACAAAAATACTTGGAACGAAATGAAATTAGAAAAAGCGACTTATTTACTCAATACGCATTATACGCAGCAACAGAGGCGTTTGAAGATTCAAAAATCGATGTAAACTCAATATCTCCTTTCGATATTGGAGTGATCTGGGGTACGGGACAAGGAGGTATGAATACTTTTGAAAAAGAAGTAAAAGGATATATTGAGAATAATAATACCCCTCGCTTTAACCCATTTTTTGTACCTAAACTGATCTCGAATATGGCTTCGGGAATGATTTCTATGAAATTTAAACTAATGGGGATTAATTATACTACAGTTTCTGCTTGTGCTACTTCAAATTCAGCTATAATGGATGCTTATAACTATATAAAATTTGGGAAGGCAAAAATATTTATAACTGGTGGGTCTGAGGCACCAATTACAGAGGCTTCGATAGGTGGGTTTAATGCAATGAGGGCAATGTCTACCAGAAATGATAACCCAAGTGAGGCTTCAAGACCTTTTGATAGCGAAAGAGATGGTTTCGTTATGGGAGAAGGAGCAGGAGCACTGGTTATAGAAGATCTGGATCATGCTAAAAAAAGAGGAGCTAAAATTTATGCCGAAATCATAGGCGCTTCGATGACAGCTGATGCATATCACATGACAGCAACACATCCAGAAGGACTTGGAGCGGCAAAAGCTATAGAGCTTGCTTTGCATGAAGCAAAAATTAATCCTGAAGAAGTTGACTATTTAAATACACATGCTACCTCAACCCCAGTTGGAGATTTAAGTGAAATCAAAGCAATCACAAAAATTTACGGAAATGCCCCTGAAAACCTTAAAATTAGTGCGACCAAATCTATGACAGGCCATTTACTTGGTGCCGCTGGTGCAATCGAGAGTATATTATGTGTTAAAGCTATTAATGAGGGGATTGTTCCACCAACCATTAATACGAATACTATTGCTAAGGAAATTCCTGGAAACCTAAATATTATTACAAAAGAAGCTATAACAGGAACTATCAATATTGCTATGAACAACACATTTGGTTTCGGAGGTCATAATGCAATCGCAATATTTAAAAAGATCTGATATTCTTTAACAAGAAATAATTATGAGCAATCTATACAAACAATGCTTTTAATTCTGTAGCATCACTAGGATTCATTTTTCCTGCCAGAACCAAGCTCAATTGCTTACGACGTAAAGCCGCATCATATCGTTGTTTTTCGAGTGCTGTTTCTGGTTTTATTGAAGGTACAGCAACGGGACTCCCACTTTCGTTTACAGCAACAAAAGTATAGATAGCCTCATTAGCTTTAGTTTTATCTCCACTCTGGCGATCTTCTACCCAAACATCTATATAAACCTCCATAGATGATCTAAAGGCTCTGGAAACTTTAGCTTCGACAGTTACAACACTACCCAGTGGGATAGCCTTATTAAAAGCAACATGATTTACAGAAGCAGTAACCACAATTCGTCTAGAATGCCTACCTGCTGCAATTCCTGCTGCACGATCCATACGAGCTAAAAGTTCTCCTCCAAATAAGTTATTTAAAGGATTGGTTTCTCCTGTTAGTACCAAATCGGTTAAAGTGGTAAGAGATTCTGAGGGATGTCTGGATTCCATGCAATTTTAAATTTTTGCAAAGATATGCGGTAATACCATAATGAGAAAATAACAACAGGTATAATTTATGAGTATTTAAACTTCATCTTGCAGTATTATGCTGTAGTGACAACAAAACACTTATAATAAATAATCGTAGTATGATTTTTAGATTACTTTTTAATCAATAACCAAGCTTTAGAACTCTGTTCTTTTTTAATTCTGGCTAGTGCTTGTACCGCTTCAGAACGGTTTTCATAACTTTCGTATGCTACCTGGTGTAAACCATATCTGTTTACTCCAATAAGATGCGCATTAAATCCTTGTGCTTTAAGTTTTTGTACTTTACTATCTGCATTAGATGCAATTCTAAAAGCACCAGCTACGATATGAAAATTCCCTGATATAGTATTAGATACTTCAGGAGTTATATTAGTAGTGTTTTCTTTGCCCTTTATAATATTAAGATTAATGGCAGGGAGCGGGTTAGAAATTTCAAAAGTAGCCTCTTGTATCCTGTTTTCAATTTCCTGATTGGCCTTTTGCCATTCCTTATTATTATAACTTACATTGGTATCACTAACTTGTTTCAAGCCAAAAAAACCACCAACCCCCAATAGGATTGCTGCTACAGCTGCATATTGTAAATAAGGGCGTTCACTACGTTTTTCTGGTGTAAACGTAAGCGGAATTACTTTTTCAATAGCCTCTACATCCTCTTTATATACTTCACGCTTGATTTCAATATTCCTTTTAATTACAGGAGATGCAAACGAATGTAACCCAAAAGCTTCTGTAAGATAGTTTACCTCTTGTAAAGGTTCAAATTGTAAGGTGTTTTCTACCGAAGTATAAAATGAACCAATTTTCTCTAATTCTATACGTTGTCCATTTGCCATCTTTTCATTAAGAGATAAAACATAGCGTTGGATTTTGGCAACAGCATCTGTATATGAGATATTTTCTGCAGATGCAATATAGTTCGCTAACAAGCCATCATTGTTTTTCAATTGGCTATTAAAAGAAATTAATTTTTGAGGAGGATAAAATGTATTAGTTCCATCTAGTATTGTAGCTGGTTGACGCCTGGTCAAAAATGCACCAAAACCTGGTAGAATTATGCATTCATATCGATATAATAGTTCGCTTATATAGTTAGCTGTGTTATTCATTACCCCTTCTAAAAATGTGCTTTCTTTGTTAGTGAAAATTAATTATCCCAAAGGTATAAAAAAATGAAGGTCATTTAAACTCTAGCTGCTGAATTTATTAACAGTTTCGTTTTTTTTTTGTTTCTTGCACTGACTTACAAATTATTACATGAACATCGAAAAACTTCTCGCCTTACTTACCCTTAAAAAAGTAACCAATCTTGGGGATAGTTCTATCAAAAAATTAATACGCGAAGTAGGTGATGCAGAGGCAGTACTTGCCGAAAAAGCAAACAACCTGCTCAAAATTGATGGAATAGGAAAAATGAAAATCAAAGATTTATATAACCCTGAGTATCGAAAAATTGCAGAAAAGGAACTACAATTTATACAGGAAAATAATATCAATTGCCTGGTATATGATCAACAGGGTTACCCAGAAAGGTTGAAACATTGTATTGATGGCCCTGTAGTATTATTTAGTTCTGGGAATATTGATCTTGAACATAAAAAGATTCTGAGTATTGTAGGTACACGACAGGTAACTCGTTATGGAGTACAGTTTTGTGAAGAATTGATAGAAACCCTCGCTCCTGTTAATCCTGTTATCGTATCGGGTTTTGCTTATGGTGTAGATATCACAGCGCAGCGTGCAGCGGTTAAACATAATCTACAAACTATAGGCTGTTTGGCTCATGGCTTAAATCAAATTTATCCTAAAACGCATAAGAGGTATGTTCCACAGATCGAGGAAAACGGCGGGTTTTTCACAGATTTCTGGAGCACAGATACTTTTGATCGTAAAAATTTTCTGGGTCGTAATCGAATTATTGCTGGACTTAGTGAAGCAACAGTAGTAATTGAGAGTGCCGATAAAGGAGGTTCTTTGGTAACTGCCGATATTGCTAATTCTTATAATCGAGATGTATTTGCAGTACCGGGTAGAGCGCATGATCCTTTAAGCAAGGGATGTAATATGTTGATAAAGACCCAGCGTGCCCATATGCTTACCAGTGCTGCTGATCTAATGTATATGCTTAATTGGAAACTCGATGAGAATGAACAACCTGCTGTACAGAAAAAACTATTTGTAGAGTTAGATGAACAAGAAAAGAAAATCTATAATTTTTTAACCGATAATGGAAAAGAGTTATTAGACGTCATAGCCTTACAATGCCAAATCCCTACGTTTAAAACAGCTTCTGTTTTGCTTAATATGGAACTTAAAGGAGTTATAAAACCACTGCCAGGAAAATTGTTTGAGGCAGTTTGATCTTTTTCTTAATTAAGAACTCGCTCTGATAGCTAAAAAAACAGTAATTATTGGCTCTTTTGAAGGAGTTCTGTAATTTCTAACCATTCCTTTTTTTCATACCATGAGACAAGTTCTGATTGTTTAGCGATTTGAAATCTACCCTCCCATTTTCTCCAGATAAGAACTTTTAGGATTTTTTTGCAGATTCGTTTAGAACGTTTATTCTCGAATAGAGCAAGGTGTAATGACGCCTGATAAAGCTGTTCATTACTAAGTTCTCCATAAAATGATATTGCGTTTGTAATATGCGTATTTGCCGAATCAATGTTTTTCTGATCTATAAATTTTTCGAAGGTTTCAAAACTGTGTAGTGCTTTTTGATGTGAAGTTGCTAATGTTATCTTAGCTTCTTCTGCGCTAGGCCTTTGGTATTTGATTCCATGAAAATAAGCATATACTTCTATTGGCTCAAGAAGCCCTAATTCGACTCTTCTTCTATCTACGTTGGCAGGGTCTTTAATAGGATAAGGAGCACCTTGTGCCATGCTTGCGCCATAGATTTGTTTTTGCCAGGTATCTCGAGCTATCCTATCATTAAGTTCTGCATAATGGTTGGGATCCATATCTCCTTTTTTCATTGCTTTTTCAATTAGGGATAGACATTTTTGTTTAAAAAAAACATCGGGATAATGTTGCGGTATTGCCCAACTTATTTTTGCTCCATCTTCTCCGACAAGTTTATTTCCGGGCCAGCCGTAAATATTAATGATACTATCGAGCTTATTCCTGTTTATTTCCCATCGATCTTCGACGGGTTTAAAGAGTAATTGGTATTCTTCTGTAGAAGCATTACTATCCAGAGCTTTTGTTTTTTCTTCATACTGAGATAATGCAAGTTGATCCTGTGCCCACATTTCTTCCAATTCTTTTAATAGCTCTGGATTTTTAATAGTTTGTATATACGTTCTTTTCTTATTACTTATAGTGTGTAATAGGGTATTCCATCTTAAATCGTTTCTTAGATTAGATAAAGCTGGATAGGTTGCTGTTAATACAGAATCTCTAAGTCCGGCTTGTATAGCTTTATCTAACGATAAAAATGCTTTGTCATTTTTGTTTTTGGGAGCATAAACAGTTGCTGCCATAAAATAAACCTCCCAGTTTTTCTTGGGCATAAGTTCTGCGGCCTCATATAGTTGATTAGCTGCTTCAATACTTTGATTATCATTTAGGGTTCTATACGCATTGATTAAGCTACTTACCCATTTTGGATTTTGATCGTTGGTAGTGTATTCTTCCTCAACCACTTTTTCGGTTTCTTTTTTAGAAGTGGTACAACCTAAAATTAAAATCAAAAGACTTATATATATTACTGACAATAAATTATTTTTCATACTATATTATTTAAACAACGTTAACAAAGAAATGTAATGGCTATTTAAAAAAATAGAACAGAATTTGCTTTTATTTTAAATTTTAGCGTATTCCTTAGGTAAATAGCCAGTCATAGATTTAAATATTCTTGTAAAATGGCTTTGATCAGAAAAACCACAGATATAAGCTATTTCAGTTAGTGAGTATTGAGAAGAGTGTATAATATCGATAGAATGATTCACTTTTAGTTTTCTGGTGTATTCGCCAAAGGTACATTGAAAGTATTGTCTAAAATTCTTTGAAATTGTAGTAGGATGAATATTTACTTGATTAGCCAGTTCTTTTAAAGAAACATTTTCGTTCCATCGATCGTTTAGTATATCTCTAATAGATTGCATCCAATACGGAAATCCTGTTTCTTCTTTTGATTTGATAGAATTCTCAATAAATTCCAGAAATAGCATTTCTATAGAATCATAGGATTGTAAATCGTTAATTTCTGCTTCATTCATTAACTTTATAAAAGTAAAATGAGAATCATAACTTTTTTTCAAAGCTAGTTCAATTTCTGCTTCTGTATAGTTGTATTTCGTTAAAAAAGAAGTGTCTATTTCTAGGCTTATATGCTTCGATGGGAAATTGTGATAGACATTTTTGTGTAATTCATGAGCATGATAATAATTTATACATCTCGCAGTCCTTTCAGTTTTTTTTCCTTTTCTATATTCGGTATTATGACCATAAAGTACAAAACTGATTAATGGTTTTTCATGAGAGTGCCAAATACCAGTTTCAATAGGGTTTTTATAATTTGTTACACCTATCAAAAAGTCGTTAAAATCATAAATGTTGTATTTGGGAGCCAGATAACACCCTCTTTTTAAATTGATACTGGTATGATTTAACTTTTGCATGCTCTATTTGTAACTTTTTTAAATACTATAAAAGAATAGCATTTGTATAAAAATACAGATGTTTAGCATATACATAACAAGTATTAATCAATTTCCTTGATATATTTCAATATAAACACTTAAAACTATTGAAAAGAGAGATCAAATAGACTAGTGACATGCCTATGAATGCTTAAAAATTCTTCTACTTATAAAAGAATTGCTCTTTTACGATTTTTCTGTCACTTACTTCATAGACAATGATTTCGTCGATTACTATATTATCATTATTTACCATGATTACATCTGTGATCATTCGTATACTAAAATGATCTTTACTCACTAATGGATCCGAAACCTCAAAATGATTCCATTTTTTTATATACAAAAGAAAACGCTTTTCTTTTTGAATCATAGCTTCTAAACCTACTACTGATTTTTCCTTAAACTTATCAGGTTCTTGATTGATTGCATCTGTAGCAAATAACTGTTGCTGAGCTTCCAAAAATTTTTTCTGCCGCAGTAGTTCTACTAGTTTGTTAGCTATTGTTATAGTCGTCATGTATTATTTTTTATGGTTTTTAAAATAAGAAGGACGCCAGATAAGACTACCAAAGATGATCTTAAATCGATCACTCCAGGTTCTGCATTGCTTTACATCTCTCCATATATTTTTGTATTCGATAAAATTGATAGTGATAGGATTATTAGAGTTTATATTTTTGGTTAATCCATAGATCACTTTTTCTTCTTCTCTCTGAAAAGTGCCAAATAATTTATCCCATAGTATAAGGACTCCACCATAATTTTTGTCGAGATATTTTTGATTAGAACCATGATGTACTCTATGCACAGATGGGGTATTAAATAGTTCATCCAGCCAACCCAGTTTGATAATTCTTTCGGTATGTATCCATGTTTGATATTGTGCAACAAAAATTAGTGAAACTATAGCTTGAAAAGGATTAAAACCAATTAATATCATTGGGATAAGAAAAATCCACTCGATAGCACTTTCTACAATGCTTAATCGCATAGATACTGTTAGATTATAATCTTCAGAAGAATGATGTACACTATGGTTGGCCCATAAAATACGATGTTCGTGTTCTATCCTGTGCATCCAATAATATGTAAAATCAGCGGCCAGGAGGCTTAACACCCAGGTCCAGCCATTCATAGGAATCTCAAATGGCGAAAGATGATAAAAGGGGAGGAGGCAAATGATCCCGATAGAACCAAAGGCTGTTTTTTCTAATAATTGTCCGAGAAAAAATATGATGATGTTAGCTCCAGTATCTTTCCATCTTCGTTCTTTGCTGGTGAAAAAATCTAAGCAAATTTCAAAAAAGATAAGTGTAAAATTGATGATAAAGAAATACGCTACGTAGTCTAGTATTTCTGAGGTCTGGAAAAGTAAAGTAATTTCTTCTATATTCATTTTTGCTGTTGGTTTTCTGGTAAGAAGTATAAAAACCAAAGAAACCATAATAGGTTTGTCACCCCCCAAATAGAACCATGACCATGGTAATAATTGATCACATCTGAGAAGGTGTAGAAACCAATACATCCTAAAACTCCTAAGTACCAGTATTTTTGAAACGTAAAGTTCTTCATGCTTTTTACTTATAAAGCAAAAATAACAGCAATGTTAAGGAGCTTGTTTGTTAATTATGGACAATATGTTACTTGATAGGAATGTAAATCTCAGTAAGTAGTTCGTCTTGGGGAGTATCTGCTTCATCATTAAGAAAAAACTCTAGGGTAGGTTTATCTACTAATTCTAATTGTATGTCTGTCATCCAATGCGAATAAATATAGTCATAGGTCACTATAGAGTGTTCATAACTGCCTTTATGAAGAAATTTAGCATATTTTTGAGGTGTTATTGTTTTGGTTCTAAATAACCCTTCTACTTCAAATTTTAATGGGGATTCTATAATAATACCTGCATTATATCTGCAATATACACTATCAGTAATATCATTGTCATCTAATATCTCTGCCATACATATGGTATCATTATCAAATACATTATTTTTTGATGCATATGCTATGAGTTGTTTCCAGATTTCTTTAATACTATCAATATCATCAAATGTACCTTGATAGGTTATGTATAGAAAATCGAAACTGGGCAATTCTTCAATTTCAAAAGTAATAGGGGATTGTTGACTTACTTTTTGTGGCTCTATTGTTTTTTGAAATAACTGACGTTTAAGCTCCTGGGTTTCTCTAAATTGAGAGGGAGAACAGTTAAATTGATTTTTAAATGCTTTACTAAAAGCTGCGATATCACTATATCCAAGAAAAAAAGCGATATCAGAAATAGTCGTGTCAGAATATTTAATGTATTGTGCTGCTTTTTCTAGTTTAATTCTTTTAATGTACTTTCCGATGGTTTCATGGTGTAGTGCAAGAAATATTCGATTAATGTTTCGATAGGAGTAATACGATACCTCTTCTATATCGTTGATAGTGATATCTTCTTTAAATTTCTTATCCAAAAAATCTAACAAAGACTTGTATCTTTCTAGTTGTGTAGGATTACTCATATACAAACATATACATACCTTAACAATGCGATGTTGTTAATTTTGGACAATTATTTAGCTCCTAACTGCTTCATTATTTCTGATACTGCTTTATCTAATTGTGGTTGATTGTTTTCTAAACGATTTTTAAATGTTTCTTTAACATAAATATCTGGCGCAACTCCTGTTTTTTCTAAATTTTTACCATCTAGTGTATAACATCCCCAGGAAGGTAAACGATAGGAGGAACCATCTACCAGACCTTTGCTAGAGGTAAAAATAATCCATCGATAGGTTTCTGTTCCTATAACTTTACCCAGGCCAAGTTCTTTAAAACCAGCAGAGGTCATCTCTGCATCACTTAAGGTTTGCTCATTTATCAGAATTATAATTGGTTTTGCAGCTGGCGCAAAATTGGGTTGTGAGGTAAGTTTACCATCCCTGTATTTCCATTTTAGATAAGGCCTTTGGGATAAGAACTGTAATACCTCGTCGTGTACATTTCCTCCTGTATTATTTCGTAAATCAAGGATTAGGGCATCTCTTTTATACCCTTCAGAAACCATTTCCCTTTTAAAGTTATTGAGTTGCCCACGCACCATATTCTTCATATGAACATAGGCAATTTTTTTATTGCTTTTTTGATCGATATAAGACTGGTTACTATCGACCCATTCATCATATCTTAAGTTTCTTAAACTTCTTGATGAGATTGGGTGTAGATTTACCGTTATCTTTTGCGAATTACGTTCTAGTGTTAATTGTATTTCTTTATCCAGTGATGGTTGCATAAAATATAGTTCTCTATTGTTTTTTGAATCAATTTTTTGATTATTTACAGCAATTAATCGATCACCAGGGAGTATATTTTTGTTAGCTACATCTGCAGGGCTGTCGGTGATAATTCTTTCTACTTGATACGGGTCATTTTTAGAGAAAACAATCCCTGTTGCCAGTGTCTTAGTACCATAAAATTGCTTTTCTTCTTTACCGGTAGACCGAAACCCAAAGTGAGATGTATTTAGCTCACCCAACATATCATTAAATAATAGTCTTAGATGAGAACGATTATTAATATAGGGTAAATAAGCCGCATATTGATCTCTAAGTTTTTTCCAATCTTCTCCATGAAAATCACCATCATAAAAATTTTCTCCAAAACCAGCCCAGGCTTCCTGGAACATCTGTTGAAACTCATCAGACAATGCTTTTCTGAATTTAAAATCAATTTTGATTTCTTCAGTGGTATTGCTTTCAATATCCAGAGTATGAATATTTCCTTCTAGCAATACATAATAACTATCTTTTGCTGATGCTATTTGATACCCAAAAACTTTGGCATCCCCGACTTTCTCTGTTTTGTTTTTCTCAAACGGTTTAATCGTGGTTTTCCATAGTTTAGCATCTCCTTCATCATGATTAGAGATATAAAACACATAGGTAGTTTCTTTTTTATCAAAAACATGGACCCCGCCTTGATACCCAAAAGCAGGACTAATGCGTTCTATACGCTCCATCAATCCTTTTGGGTTAATATTGATCTTTATTGTTTCAGTTTTATCTTTTTTATCGGCATCTTTCTTTTCATCCTTGTCCTCGTCATCTTCTTTTTCTTCTACAAATAATTCTTCAAACTTCTTGGAGGTATAAGGAGCTTCATACTTATCTAATGCCATTTGATAAATACCCGCTTCATCTAGCCCATAGGGATAACTAGGCTGTGTAAGGTTAGAACTAAAGTAAATGTATTTACCATCGGAAGACCAGAAAGGACTACTTTCATTTACCCCGGTTTGGGTAAGATTGATTGTTTTTTTTGTAGGGATATGATAGGTAAAAATATCTTGTTCAAAATTGCGTATCGCATTATAAACGAGATACTGACCATTTGGAGAAAATCGGGGCTGTGGTGGATATAGTGCCCAGAATTCATCTTTTACAACAGTAGTACTTTTTAGGTTTTCGAGATTAAGAAGGCGCAATTCATCTCTACCGCTTATATAGGCTGCTTGTGTGCGTTTTGGGTCTATTTCTATATTTACATTACTTCGGGAGTCCGAAGTGATTTGTTTTTCTTTGCCTTTTCCTTCGGCAGAAATAGTAAACAGATTAAGATACCCATCTACAGTCTGGTTGTATAATAAGGTGCGATTATCCTTAAGCCATTTTACCTCGACTACCCGTTCTGCTGGATTGACCCGTATTTGCTGAATAAATTTACCTTTTGGGTCAGAAACAAATAGCGCACCGCGAGAAACGAAGGCCATCTTTTTATTATCGGGAGAAATATCAAAATTGGTAATGTTTCCCTTAGTCTTAAAATCCTGGGTTTTATCTAATGTGTTATTAAGATAGATCTTAATCGGTACTTTTTTTGTGGTATTCGTAGCTACATCATACAGGTATATTTGATAATCCTTACCAAAAACCACGTGATTTCCATTAGCGCTTACTTGTGGTCTAGCGATAGAGGTGTCAAATTTGGTAAGGGCTGTTTTTTTACCATTTTTAAAGGTGTACAGATTATATTCTCCGTTAGCTTGATCAGAAACAAAATAGAGGTTCCCATTTTTATCTATTGTTGCCCAAAAGTCTTTTCCTTTATATGAGGTATGTTCTTTATATTCTTTGGTTTGGGGATTATAAGACTTTATATTGGGATTATAATCTCCTTTATATCGTTTTCTATGCGTAAAATTTTTGCTTTCCCAGCTTTCGTTAAAGAAAATTTCTCCTGTGGTAGGATGGGGTACTATATTATGAACGGTATTAAAATAATGATCAAATAAACGTCTTGGAGTCCCACCCGAAACCGCTACCTCATATCCACTAAAACGATTTTCTCTGGATGAGGTAAAATATATACTTTTTGAATCCCATGACCAGCTATCTACATCATCTGCTGCATCATGAAAAGTAAGTTGACGAATTTCTCCTCCTTTCATAGGCATGATATACACATCCCTATTACCATATTGAGTAGCACTAAAAGCTACCCATTTCCCATCGGGGGAAATAGTTGGTAATGTCTCTTCACCTTGCATTCCTGTGAGTCGGGATGCTTCACCGCCGCCAGAGGAGACTTTCCATAAATCCCCATCATAACTAAATATAATAGTTTGCCCATCTGGGGTTAAGGTAGGGTCGATTGTAAAATATGCTTCTTGTGCCTGAGCCCCAATACTAAATACAAAACAAAGAATTGAAGTGAAGAGTGATTTGAACATGTTGATGTTTTTGATTGAAGCAGGAAAGATACTAAACTTGAGTAATACAAAATTTAGAAGAAAAAGTTAAAAAATTGTTACTTCCTAATATTTAGAGCAATTGTTTATACGCTGTGTTAGGCGCAGTCTTTATTTTTATCAATATGCTTTGTGATAACTTTTTCAAGTTCCTGATAGTCTGTTTGTATTAACCAATGACCTGAATCTAATTCTATAAATTCGTAATCATTTTTCATGTATTGATGGCTTTCACTAACAGAATAAGAACCTATCGCAATATCTTTATTTCCCCATATAAATAAAGTTGGAACATTTATGTCACCAAGTATTTGATTTTTATCAGCGCTCTTTAATAGTTTATAATTACTACGGTAATAGTTTATTGATGCAGTTAATTGTTTTGGGTTTCTGAAAACTTTCAAATAATCATTAACTTGATCCGGTTCACAATTCTTCCATAATCTTTTTAATATTTTAAAATTGTTTTTTTTTAATCGTAATTCTGGAAGATAAGGCAATTGAAAGTTCTTTACATATTGACTCATTTTTCTTTGTTCACTATTAACGATCATTGCTTTTCCAAAAGCTTGTGGATGTGGAACAGAGATTCCGGTCCAACTTAAAATTCTGTCTTGATTATCATGAACTAACTTCCAGCCAATAAGTGCCCCCCAGTCATGACCAATAAGGTGAAATTTTGGCTTATTTAGATGTTTAGAAATGTCTAAAATATCCTTGGATAATTTATCCAAACTATAATGTTTTTTCCCTTTGGGACATGCTTCTTTACTATACCCTCTTAAATTGGGAGCAACACAATAAAAACCATTTTTCGAAAAACTAGACATTAATTTTTTCCACATAAAAGAAGTTTCGGGCCAACCATGTAAAAAAATTACTAATTCATTTTCTTTATTACCATTTATTCGACAATCGAATATTAAATTATCAATCCTTATTTTAATAGTTTCTTGCATTGTTCAGAATTGTGTCTAACGTTTAATATATGTATAGAGTTATTTTTTTCGCATTTTTTTGATTAACAATATAGCTCCAAAGATTAAAAAACCATAAATACATATCTTGCCTAAGATATAACCTGTTTTGAACCATTGAGAATTACCTCTCATTTGACGTGGTCCATTAGCGTAGTTAATTTTTAGAGAATTTAGATATTCATTTTTCTTTTTTTTATTAAAATTAGTTCCGTTAATATATGTTGCAACATAAAAGAACTCTTCTAAAATTAATGTATTTGTTTCAGCATTTTGGATTCCAGTTTCGGAATCGTTATAACTAACCTTATATCCAATGAAGTCATCAATTTTAAATTCAGTTGAATCCTTTAAGTGAAATCCAGCTTTTTCCATTCTTTTGATTTGCCCACGAGTAATAGCTTTATAAGATTCTTTTAAACTTTTCTTATCAGAAGGTAAATTATTTAATTCACTTTGTTTTGAATCTATTTTCATTCTTTGAATTAAATATGCTTCGGTTTCATTTTCGGAATGAAAATTTAAAATATATAATCCTTGAGCAATTGTGTCAAGTTTAGAAACATTTCCAGGGATATTGATAGAGATGTATTCATCAACTTTTGTTTGCCCATAAGTTGAAAATGTAAAAAGTAAAACAACACTTAGTAATGCTAATCTAGGCGTTTTCATAAGTTGATTTAATTGTAGACAACGTTATAAGTATGTGTCATAGCAGGGCAAAATGTTACTTAACCTTGGACACATCTGCGCAGATTTTATACTTTTTTAGCTATAAAATCACTGCGCCATCATAAATATATAAGAACCTTTCGATTAATCACAATCTAAGCCATGATCACATATATAGTGTTGTGCGTTCGTTTTTTTAAGAATCACTTTTAGTAATTACTAGTGGATATTTTATTTTAAGAATTTCTTCCACTTTTGGGGCGATTTCATCTACATCAGGATTATATTTATTCCAAAAAGTGTTTAAGTCTTGTTTTTCAAACCTGTCAATTCCGATAGCTATTTTTTCGCTTTGTATAGATTTGTTAATAATCTCTCTATTTGGAAGAGTAATCATTAATTTGACTTTAGCATATATAATTCCTTCTTTAGAATCTAGTTTAATTTTGTCATTTGTCTGTATTTCTCCAGATTTTACATACCCGTGAAATACTGTACAGGTATTCCAAATAAAAAATCCTTCATCAGTAATAAATTCAAATTTATTCATATGATATTTCGTTTAGATACTTTCAAATTCGCTTTTGAATTCATCTTTTAATATTCCACTTACATGATGTTTTAATCCAAAAAACCTTTTAAATTGATGGATAATCGTTTCTATTGAATTATACCATGGTTTATATAATTCTTTCCCTCTTAAGTTTATTGGGTAGCCAAAAACAATTTTATCTTGTTCCCATATTTGCTCTATACCAAATTCTACTTTTAGTTTTTCCATAAATGAATCAAATCTTTGCATTTCTTCTGAATCATATGTCATATTAAAGTAAATGGGAGATTTGTTTTTTAGAAAGAATATAATAAATAAAGAATCATCATCTCCTCTCATAATATTCGCAAAGGCTACTCCAATTATATCATCATATTTTAATATCCAATTATAATTTATTTGGTGCCTTTTGGTTTTAATAAATTTTATTTGAGTATTATCTATGTAAAAACCTACATCGTATTTATTAATGTATTCTTCTTTTTCTAGTTTTAGTTTTTCAAATAAGTTTTCACTCATTTTATATCTTTCTTCTATGACGCACAACGTCTCTTGTATGGTGTGTTTGCTCCCCGAAGGGAGCAAATGAACTATACAAATTGTTACCCAACGTTTTTTAATATTTGTTCAATCCGTTTAATATCTTCGATACTAACTAATTTTAATGTTTTTATAAAAAGATTATCATCATTAATTTCAATTTCTAAACCTTTTTGATTCTCAAAATTTTCTAGAAGTTTATTAATTCGTATTACATCATAACTATTTTTGAAAGTAAATGATTCGTAATCTTTTAATTTTAAATCATCATCATTTCTGAATTTGTCAAATATTTTCTCAACAGAAGATTTTTCTCTTAAATAATAGTGCCCATTTATATTCTCAATTTTTTTCCAGATCATTAAATGCGATTCCTTATAATCTTCTTGATAATAAGTCATTCCGTGAAGTTCGGGTGCAGGTAGAATTAAAACTCCATTTTCAAAAGAGAATGGATTTGAGTATGACCAAGCATCGTAATTATTTAAAGTTTTTGTACTGTCAAAAATGTTAAATTGTTCATCTGTTAGTTCAGTTCTTTTATAATCTTTATTTTCTCTTAAATAATTTAGGGCAATCTCGGCTTGCTTTTCATCTTCAGTAAGTAGTTTTTCCAAATCGGATTCAGGTACTGTTCTGAATTCATTATCGTGAGAAACCCAATGTCCAGATTCCGCCTCTTCCAAAGTTATTTTCATTCCAGTTTCAGGGTCAATAATATGTTCATCTTCCAAACTCTTTTTTAACTTTCTTTCGTATTCCTTTTCTTCCGCAGTTTTTGGTTTGAACATCACATAAAGACAAAAAAGGATTCCAATTCCTACGATAATAAAAATAAATGTTATCAATTCTTGAATGTTTTTTAATGTTGGGTAACAACAAAATAAAGAATATATATCCTTTATTTCCTATGTATAGTTATTTTTTAATATGCTGTTGTATAATCATACTATTTAAAAATAGATAGTTAAGAGTATCTATTTGGATTATCCAAAACACCGCTAGCGGGAGTTGTGTTATCACTTTTTTTATTTTTCAATTATTACACCTTCTAATTTAGAGTTTAAAAAAGATTTTAATTTTTCAATAGTATTAGAATTCAAGTCCAAATGATTAATTGAGTATTTTTTCTCGTCTAAGTCCTTAACAATTATTGATCCGTCTATTATCTTAATAGAGTTTAGCCTATTCAAAACTATGTATTGGTATTTGTTATTATTCCCAAAACTTAATTCTTCACTGTCTACTTTGATAACTCCGCTTGGGTTATTTTGAATTCCACTTATGATCAATGATATCCCAATTATTAATAAAGAAAGTAATGTTAATATGGTCCACTCAAAATAGAAATACCAAATAACAATACTTATAAGAATTCCAAAACCCCAGAAATAATTTAAAAACGTATAGTAATGGTCATTTTTTGTTTTAAATGGTATTGAGTTAGAGCCCCTCTTTTTTTTGTTATTAAACTTTTTAAGATTCGAATAAACAGAGGCTAATGCAATTAAAGGGAGAAAGTACTCAAAATTAATTTTTAATCCTTCCCAAATTTCGAATGCCACTATATATGTCATTACAATTATTGCTATAAGCGATGAACTAAAAGAATAACGTTTTTTCATTTTTTCAATATTGGAGATGACGTTTAATATATGTGTCGTAGTAGGGTAAAACGTTACCTTGTTTTTCGATTTTTGTGTGCATTGGTTGTTAGCAGTAAGTATTGCGCCATTCCAAAAATAAGAAGATCATCCGTTTAACGATCTAGTAGCTATGATATCATGTATGTTGTTAGGTGCAGTTTTTTATTTTTTTCAACCCAATCCATTCATGTTCAATATCTTTCATCAATAAAGCATTATCAAACTTTACAGATCCTTTCGGAAAAATACTTTCATTTTCAAAAAAACTTGATTTTACATTTTCAACTTCCAAAAGAGATACTTTCCAGTTATAAGCTTTCAACTCAAGTCCGTCGAAATCATTTTTGTCTGGAGAATATCCCACAGAGCCTTCTTCAAAGAAATCCGAGACGCATTCGAGATTTTCGAATACACTTTCTTTATTCCAAGTATTAGTTTCTCGGGCCTTAATAGATAAGGATGTGTTGTCATCGCTTATGAAACTGACTTCATAATTTCCTTCTTTTTCATTTATTTTGAAATCTGCTAAATGATGAATTCCCGGAAATATAGTTCCTCCTGCTAAAGATTTTAATTTAGAAGAAGTGTCTCTTCTTGGAATATAAACTCCCTCTTTATGTTTTCCATTTTCAGTCCATTCAACAGCAATTCTATGTGCTCCGTTTTCCGAAGATATTCCGATTTGTTTAGGTAAACCTTTTGGTCTGATTTCTCTTAGTCTAATTAAGCAAATTCCAGCAATTCCTTTTCCGTTTACCAATTTAGGCTTAAAAGGTTTTGGTAAATAATCATCCAAGACTTCTTTGTCAATTTGATAATTGATTAAAATGCGCCTGTCAATTATTCCTTTTATTTTTGGGATTTTCATTTATATGTTCTAATTGCACCTAACGTTGCGTATAACAAGCGTGGCTTCCCGAAGGGAGCTATGATTTGTTATACCTTGTTAGCTACTGTTATTTTTTTAATTCCAATATACGATAATCCTATTCCAAAAATAAATAATAACCAATAGACAAAATTGTAATTCAGTCCGTAGCTCCATTCGTAATAAGATTTTCCATAAGACACTAATAGTAACCAACTTAAATTGGTCAGAAAGTGTAAGATTATCGTATAGAATATGTTATTAGTTTTATTATATATTAAGCAAGCTATAATTCCAAAAATAAATGTGGGTAGTAAGTTTCTATAACTTGGTAAATGAATTAAAGAGAAACAAATACTCGAAACAAGTATTGATAGCGTTAATGAGTGCTTTTTTAGTACCTCTCTGAACAAAAACTTACGGAAGAAAAATTCCTCAAATATTGGTGCAATTATCAAAACTGATATTCCACGGTAGAGAACTGATAAGTTCGAGCTTTCGGAAAATTCAAATGGTTTTAATTCCGTACCACTGAAATAGTCATAAATTTTATTAAAGTCAAATAATGGTCGGTCAAAGAATTCAAGTCCAATGGCTATTAAAATCAAATAGAGAAGGAATTCCGGTTTTATACCTTTCATCTTTTCAATTCCTTTATTAAAGTTGAAGACAGTTTTATATGACAAGTAAAAAACTATAAAGTAAGCAATTATAGTAGGTATTCGACTTGTTATTCCGAAATAATGAATCAGACTGTTGTCACTTAAAGAATCAGTTACTTTTGGTTCTATGAATTCATAAACTCCCAAAGAAATTAGAACTTCTAATCCCATTAATAAGGCTGTAAGTAAAATTGCTTTGAGGATGTTCATTTATAATTGTAGCTAACGGTTTTATGTATGATTTCGTTGTGTGTTTCAGCAACTAATTTAGCAAATACAAACCGAATAGAAAATGCAGGAGGATTTTCGTAAGTAGGCTAGAACTAGCAATTAATTATACATGGTGTTGTAGCACATTTTTTATGCTACACTCTTGGTTAGAAAATCTAAATTTTCTTTCACAAACAGGTTTAATTCTAAATTTACCTTTTTTACAACGTTTAGAAGTATAACAATTACTAAATCCGGTAAATAAAAAAAATATTAGTATGGCAATATTATAAATAAGTAGTTCGGTTTTATAATTAAAAACCTTAACTAATAAGAATTATTACATATTGGGCATATTAAAACTTAATATTACAAATTACTAAATTTTATGAAACGTATTTTTTCTACTTTATTATTATTGTTTATTTCAATAATTCTTATAAACTGTAAAAGTCACACTTCAATAGATTCTTATATAAAAGAGTTAGCGGCAGAAGGTAATTTTAACGGAAATGTTTTAGTTGTTAAAAATGGAGGAACACTTTACGAAAATTCTTTTGGTTTTTCAGATCCATCTAAGAAAGTGCCTCTTACAAAAGATTTTCGTTTTGGTATAGGATCGGTTTACAAAGAGTTTCCCGCAGTGTCAATTATGCAACTTCAAGAAAAAGGATTGCTAAATGTCGAAGATAAAATTGATAAATATTTAAAAGATCTTCCAAGTTGGGCATCAAAAATTTCAATTAAAAACTTATTACAGTACACAAGTGGACTTCCAAAAGTTGAATGGGAAAAGTATTTAGGCAAAAATGAAAAAATAACTGAGGAGAAAATTAAAAAAGATTTACAAAGTATTGAAGAATTAAATTTCGAGCCAGGTGAAGATTATTTATATACCAATCATAGCCCACAGTTATTATCTAAAATTGTTGAAAAAATTACCAAACAAACATTTACAGATTATGTAACCGAGAATCTGTTTATTCCTTTTTCTTTAAACACAGCCGTGATTCCTCCAGGATTTCCATTTGTAGATAAAAATTTAATGGCTATTCCTTTTAATGAAGCTAATGAAGAAGATTCCTGGAATGTTGCGCTCCCGGGAGTTATGTTTACGTTTACTACAAATGATTTATACCAGTGGATAGATAACCTTCATGCTTATAAAATTATAAATCAAAAATCGATAAAATTTTTATCTAAAGAAGCTGATTTTCTTGGAAATATTCAGGCTCCATTAGGCTTTGTAGAATGGAAAAATAATAAAATTGATGAACATTCTCATCATGGTGAATCTGGAAATTATGAGTGTATGGTAATAAGATTTAATAATGATAAAGATGTGCTAACTATAATAGTTCAAGCAAATCAGAAACATGGAAACGTGATTGATATTTCAGATGACATTAAAAGTATTTTAAAATATAATTAAATATTAAAAACTATAGATTTTCTCCATTTGACATTTAAGTATTGGTGTTTCTTTTGCTTGCAGCTAACAATGATATAAAGGATATATGTCCTTTATATCCCATGTATGGTTATGTTTACTTGATAAATGTAATTATTAGTATTGAGTATAAAAAACCCGATCGATTTGCATGGTAAAATTAATCACCACTATTTTTCCCAGTTCCGAAAAATGAAACTGGCGTGCTGTATCATTGTGTATCAATTATTTATTAACTACGATCTATTGTAATTTTTGTAAAACAAGCAATAGATTTTAAAACATGTTATACAATGTCTAAAGAAAATTATGACACCAGTTGCTTTGATTTTACATATAATGTTTGCTATTTTTTTATTCAGGAATGGACTTTGAGTCTCCGCAAAGTTTCCACCATTCATCAAATTGGCCCAAGTTAGTTAAGGGTTCTTTAGATTCTTTGAATTCAATCATATCAATAATCATAGTGTAATCTTTCATTACGATTTCTGTTCTAATAGAAACTCTACCATTAGTAGCCTTCATTTTAGAGACAAAATCAAATGCTTGATGATTTAAATATAGTTTAGGGTCTATAAAGAATCCGTCAGTAACATATTCATGATAGGTAATGTTTGGATATTCTAGTACAATCAGTTCACATTCTACTCCATTTATATTGAAAGAACCCTTCTTTTTGTATGATTTGATTAAAGTGTCCCCAGTGTTAATAGAATAGTCCTGGCAAGAAATATTACTTTGTTTAAGATTATAACCTAAACAACTATTCCTTTCACTATCATAAGTATATATTAGTTTATTTTCTTCGGTGAAGGTTATTCCTTGATACATGTTATCATGAAAATAATAAACATCTCCTTTTGATTTGTTTTTGGCTATTGAATCAGCTTTGTATTTATCACTCTTATATGAATGCTTATGTTTTATCATTCCATTAAAATATTTGGAAGGTTGTCCAAACCCTAAAAAAGAAATCAAAAGAATAAAGAGTAAAGGTGTTCTTTTCATATTTTGTAATTATGGTTAACGATTAGTATATGAAGTGTAACAATAGAATGGGAGCTTTGATCTCATATATTGTTATGTGTATTTATCCATTTAAAAGCTTGATAATTCTACTTCTAAATATATTATCTTCTTCGAGTATTGAAATACTACCAGGATTAAGTCTGTAATTTATATAGCCCATCGATGAAATCTCAATTTTTTGAAAAGCTGCGATAAAAAAAGTCGCTGCAAATCCATGTGTTACAACTATTATATCTTTTTCTAATTTCATTACCTCATCAACAAATTGACATATTCGTTCTGCTACATTTCTTCTGGTTTCTGCTCCTTTACATATCCTATGGTCTAATCTGTTTCCATTGGGGCTTATAGGTATCATAATTTTATTATGTTCACTTTGTATCATTCCTCCATGGGTTCCAAAAGACATTTCTCTAAGTCTTTGATCGAGAATTAGTGATTTATTTGCCTCGTTTGCCAAAATCTGAGCCGTTTGGGCAGCTCTTTTTAGATCAGAACTGTAAATAGTTGAATTTTGAATATCAAAACCCAACTCTCTAATCTTACTTGACAACTGAGATGCTTGCTGTTTTCCTTTTACTGTTAGATCTGAGTCGAACCATCCGCCAACTCTTCCGTCTACAGAATGTGTGGCTTCACAGTGAGTAATCAGGCAAATTCGCTTCATTTTTGATTTATTTACAATTACACATAACGGTTTGTGTATAAAAAGTAGTAGGTTTTAAGTACTAATTTTTTATATAATAATTGATCTTAAAATTAATTGTACTTGTTCAAAGAATTTATTTTTATCATCATACGTTATAATAAATCAATAAAAATATAGCAAAATCAACTAAAAAATGTGTAAATATTACTAGACCAATTGATTTATTTACGCATTTTTATTTCTTATTCAATTTATAAAAATTTAGCGTCACCGTAAAAAGGAAATGACCTTTCGATCTAGCACTAAACTTTGTTCTGGTTTTATATATGATGTCACCCAGCGTTTTTTATTCAAAATATGTTCTATTATAAACTCTAGTACTTTCCTGTTTTGGTAAATTAGAGTTTTGAATTATTGCTCCGTCCATAATTTCAACTCCATTGAAGTTTGAGTTTGTCAGGTCACAGTTCTTGAATGTTGCAGGAAACTCTTTTTTTCCACTAAGCGTCGCTTCTTTTCTTCCGGAAAATCTAACATTAGTGAATTTACTTTCGAAAATACTGTTGTCGAACAAAGCTGATAAAATCCAAGCTGATCTGATGTCACATTTTAAAAATTTGCAGTTGATAAACTTTGAATGGCTTCCAAAACCAAAATACTTCCCTTTCAGTTTACAGGACTCAAAATTACAATCTTGATATAAGCAATCAACTCCCATAGTAGCATTTTGAAAATCAGCTTTGAAAAATGTACAATTAATAAATTGGCAATTCCAAAGCCTAATTTCTTTAAAGTTAGTACTGCTAAAATTGCATTCAGTAAATTTTACTTTGGTAAAGTTGCAATTTTCGAAGTTCGAATATTTGAAATCGGCATTTTTTATTTGAATTCGTTCGATATTTTTTCTGGAAGAGATATTACCGATAGGTAACCCTCTGAAATCCCAATCAGTATCATTATTAAATCCTTTTGATTTTTTTAATACACTAATTAGGTTCTCGTATTCCATCCATCTGTTTATTAAGTCTTTTTTGGAGGTCATTTACAAAATGTTGTACAACAATAGAATAAAAGGATATATGTCCTTTATATTCTATGTATAGTTATGTTTACTTGATAAATGTAATTATTAGTATTGAGTATAAAAAACCACCCTCGATTTCCTTGGTAAAATTAATCACTACTATTTTTTCGAGTTAAAAAAAATGAAACTGGCGTGCTGTATCATTGTGTATCAATTATTTATTAACTAATATCTATAGTGCATGATAAAGTAAAAAAACGCTTAAGGTGTTACTGATTTTTTACTATGCTATTGTATAATAATACTATTTTAAATAGTTTATACGCTATACTTTTTTGATTTGTTTTTCAGCTAATCCTTCGATTGTTTTATTTTTCACTAATAGCCATATCATCAATAGAATTTCACCGAATGACGTATAGTCAGATAGTGTTGCAATATTTAGGTGTGGATAGACAAATAAAAACAGAGAGTCTAGGATGTATCCTGCTCCAGCTATAAATAGCAGGATTCCTAGAAACTTCGAGATTCGAGTATTTAGTTTATAAATTAAGACCCCAAGTGGAAAAAGCCATAGCCCCCAAAAAATTACGGCAATATGAGCACCGTGATTATATATCTCAGAAAATAGTATGGTCAGGTTTTGGCTTTCTTCTATAGAGAAACCGTCTATGTTGTTGATGCATAACATAGCAAAATGATTCACCTCATTTAGTGTAGAAATTCCTGCACCAAATAGCATTAAAACTAACATAGATAAAGCCGTTGTTTTGTTGATATTTGATAATAATTTATATAGATAGATTACGAGTAGGATAGTAATGATGTTCATGCAAAGCATACTAATTATGCCGGCCCGAAACATAAATGGATTGCTATTCATGTTCGCAATTGTTTGTACTATATCTCCTTCAACCTTTATTTGTGGTAAGGCAAACATAAGCGCATAAAATCCTGTTATAGCCGTGAGTAAATAAGCTATCCCTGCAAACAAGGCATTCTTTTTTGGGGTATTGTTTTTGATATCGTTCATGTTCTGTTTATTTTGGGTTATATGTAAATACTTCTTCTAAAGGTTTGTTAAATACCAAAGCGATTTTGAATGCCAATTCAAGAGATGGTGAATACTTGCCTTTTTCTATAGCGGCAATGGTTTGCCTTGTCACATTTACTTGGTCTGCTAATTCTTGTTGTGTCATTTCATTGTTAAGAAAACGCAAGGTTCTAATGCTTGTATCTATATTACATTCTTTCATTTTAAATACCTTTTTTAGAGTAATAGTACATTGATACGTTTTGTACTGCGAATGCAGAGAAAAGAGAAAAGAAAAACAATTTAAACATTATGGATATAGAGATTCCCACAACAAGCATTATCATTGTTATAACAAATCCAAGCATAAAGGTCGTGCTAAAGTTACGAGATGCTTTTAATTTGATGATTTCTCCTAATTCATCGATGAGAAATTTTTCTTCCTTTTTTTTAGTAATTACTGTATTGAAAATACTGTAAAGCACATAAAGAGTTATTCTTGATGCTATCATTAAGGGTATGAGCATCAATATTGATACGCCCCAAAATGGTAATTCATCTATAGAGGCTGTATATTCTTTATGAAAATTTAAAAGGAGTATATAATACGTAAAAAAGGTTAAGGTGTCTATGGTTAAAAATACTAACGGTCTTTTTTCTTGAGTTGTCATAATTTTTATTTTATGTATACTATAGTTTACGCAAAGTAAGTTTATTTTTACATGATGTAAAATATTTTTAACATTAAATTGTGTAAAAAAATATAAAATGTTGATTTTTAAGAATGTATTGCGTACCAAAACCCCGATCGATTTGCATGGCAAAATTAATCACTGCTATTTTTCTCAGTTCCGAAAAATGAAACTGGCGTGCTGTATCATTGTATATCAATTATTTATTAACTACGATCTATTGCAATTTTTGTAAAACACGCAATAGATTTTAAAACATGTTATACGATGTCTAAAGAAAATTATGACACCAAGCTGGTCGTGCTAGAAGCATTACCACAAGAAGCGGTAAAATCACCAACCATTCCTGTTGATGTATTTATGCAAGAAGCCGAAAACTTATTTGTATGGGCAGAGGAGGATAAAAAAACGTTAATCGCCAAAGGACTGGATTGGCAGGCGTATGCCGAAGATTTACCTACCAGAACCGGGGCATGTAGATATGCCCAGGCCGTTTGGATGAAAGAGCGGTATAGCCAGGAAGAAGCGGCCAAAGCCTGGCGGGAAGAATCCCCCAGGGCGTACGAATTTAGAAACGACCTGTTGGCCGATTTGCGGTTTGCGTTTCGCAAACGGTTGGATTTGCTAGCTCGTGTACGTGCTATTGCAGATGGGGAGGGCGATGCCGATATGATCCAGGATTTGATGGATATTAGTGTATTGGGTAAAGCCAATATAGCAGAGCTCGAAAAAGCAAAGTATGATCTTGGCAACTTTGATATGGCAGCCCAACAATCGGATACCCTGGCAGAATTGCTGGCCAAAGCCAATGGGGCGACCTTAGATAATTCTAAAGCCAAAGAAATACGGGATCGTGCCTATACCCATCTTAAGGAAGCTATAGATGAGCTTCGCGAAACGGGTAAATATGCATTTAGAAAAGATCCCGAGCGTTATAAGGGATATATTAGCCGATATAAACGTAGATAATCTGTTGCTATTACTATCCCCCGCATAGGGTAGAGGTCTCCGCGCAGCGATGGAGGCTCACTTTGTTGCGGGGGTTTGTTGTATCTCTGCAGGGGAAGCAGCCGGTATGCCGATGGTCGATAAAAGTAATGCGGGGAAGAGGTACACTTATGCGGGGAAAGTATTTGGTATACCGATGGTCGATATAAATGATGCGCGGATGAGATACACCTATGCGGGGGAGCGTTGATTTGTTGTTTTGTTGAATACGTTTATGAATATCTGTCCATTATAGTACACTTTTGTGTAAACTTATTTTAAGACGAGACACACTATGGAACAGCAGGGGCTTGTTTTGTGTTTCGTTATGTTTCACGGATTACAAATCCGCGCTATCGGGGTTTATATCAAGAGTATTTTAATGCAACTTATATCTTGTTAGCTTACGTTTTTTATTATTAAATTATTTTATCGTTTAATTAGAATTAATAAAGTGTAATCTGTTTTCGTAAAGTCAGAAATTTGTTTAATCGAAAAAATCTCTGAATTGGTTGACTACCAATTCTGTATACCAAACTAAATATGGCATCAATTTTAGCACTTCATATTTTTTTCCATTTACAACAGTCATAGGCTTAGTCTTGAATTTAAAATCCCCTGATACCTCTTCCAAAGGGTGATTTGATAAATACTCCATTATTACACCCCCTTTTGTAATGTTGTCAATATAGATTTTAACATTTGGAGGACAATTTAAGCTTGCTTCTTCTTCTGTTCTAAATTTAATTTGACCTGATTGTTCAATTGAATCTGGAGGTAATTCAAATTCTAGCGGAATTCGATGCTTGTCTATATTACTGATAGAATTAAGCAAATATAAAGGATCGTCTTGTGGAGTTCCCTCAACATTATCATTTTCTCTTTGAAATGGTTGAATTAGTTTAAGCTTTTCAGAAACGGGTTGAGGTAATTGGCTTAAAAGTTGTTTGGTTTGGTTTATAAAATCTTGTTCTTTATGATAAATTGGAAATTTTAATTTTCCTGGTTTATCTGGAGGATTTTTTACTTTAAGAGCGAGTAGATATACGAGATTATCTAACAGGCTTCTTAAATTATGAATACAATCTCCAAAATCTAATTCCCATTTTTCAATTTCTACAAGTTTATGAGTGCTATCTACGATTATTTTAAATCCTTTTTTATCAGGTAAAAACTCACATTTACAATCAATGGTGTTGACAGAAGTCCATTTTTCAAAATCAACTAAAATACTTTTAATATGTTCAACTGCTCTTTTTAGTTTTGAGTCAATTTTTTTCATTCTTTTCTTAATGTTGATGGCCTTGTTTACGCAGTGTAGTGTGTAAAAAGATACTAATTTTTTGGATTAACACAAAACCTATATTAGCTATGTTTTTATGCGTATTTTCTACATAATCTCATCTGCTCTTATTATTTTAATATTCGGGTTTATCTTTTCAATTAATTCAGTTACCAAATTTATATCTCGCGTATTCATTTTCCGTCCAGTAATAATTTCGTGAACTGATATTTTCACATACCGTTCGTTCATTGTGAAAATTCGCTTTTCTTCTTCGTATGCCCAAACATCTAATTTATGGCAAAGTATTTGACGAGCAGTTTGGTGGTTGTAATCTTGGTCTCTAACATAAATGATTCCATTATATTGGACATTTTCGGCAATATAATTTTGGTCAGTAATTTTTACTCCAATCGCAACTCCTTTTTGCCCATTTGCATAGTGCGACCACATCAGTTCATTATTTCTGACTTTTGATAATGAGCAAATTCTTAATTCGCCTTTTTCATCCCTTATTTTTTCCTTAATTCTTTGATTTAATTCTCCGTGTCGATAATAATATTGACCTTCCATTGGGTCATTCAAATCTTTATATCGAGCAGCATAGAGTCTGTTCTTTAAAATTATATCAACAAAGTTTTTGAAATTATCTAAACCTCTGTATTTGTATAGTAGTTCGTTCATTTTTTTCCTTTACGGTTCAGCTTCAATTCCGCCTTTCGATGTTTATATTTCATTTTCACTAATTCTAATTGTGTCTCTAATATTTTTTCTAAATCAGATTCGCTTATTTCATTTGTGATTTCAAGTTTTGTTGTTTCATCTTTTGAAATTTGAAACGTTAAGACGGCTTTTGGAAGTTTATATTCTGGTTCTTGTCCAGAAACTAATTTTGCAGGTTTGCTATCTCTATACTTTTTCCAAATCTTTTTTATCGTTTTAGTGAAGTTAGTAGTTAGCTTTTCGGCAGCTCCTTTTGCTAATTCCTCTGTAACTTTTAAAGAAAAGTAGATGCCAAATAGAATAATAAAATCTTCAGGTTTTGTTCCAAGAGCATAGATTGGCATTTGCTCTTTTTTTTTCGGAATTTCTGTTTCAAAACCGAAAATCTTTAAATCCAAAAAATCATTTCGGTCTATTCCGTACAAATAATTTACTCTGATTTCTTTACTGTCCATTATTTTATTATTTATCTCTTGTTTAATAACCCAAGCACTTTTTTATATTCCGTATTTATTTTCTCTATTCAGAAACGCCTCTCTTCCACCTTCCAACTTTAACAGTTTTTCTCTGTTATCTACATTTTCAATTGTTGCAGATGTTTTGTTTGTGTAAACATCATTGTTTGGAATTTCTAAAATGTGAATTAAAGCAGAATCTCCGTTGATTACAAAATTTGGGTTGTGGCTAGCAAAAATAATTTGTCTGTCAAATTGTTTTTGTTTTACCAAACCAACTAAATAATCAGCAACAAGTTTATTGTCAAGATGAGCTTCTGGTTCATCAATTATTAAAGGCTTTACACCTGTCATTAATAGAGTAACAATAACTGCCGTACACCTTTGTCCAAAAGAACAAGATTCAAGTTCTCTATTACCATAAAAACCATTTATTTTTATGTATTTTGATAAATTATAGCGATGCTTTCTGATTAGGTTATTGTAAATCAAATAGTTTCCTTTACGATCAAAAATATCTATAATGATTTTTACATAATTGTTTTGTTTGCGAATGTTGTTTTCTTCAAGAGCATTATTTAGACGCTCTTTAAACCTCTTGTAATCAACCTTAAGTAGTTCAAGATCTGGTTCTATTAAAAAAAGAACTTCTTTAACTCTCACTTCAGAAGTTCCAGAAATATGATAATGGCTAAAAGTATTGTAAAACTCTCTGAAAAGTTTGTCTTTATATCCTGAATCATCAAATTCATATGTGAAATTAATATCAAGCACATTTTCATCGTTCACTTGAAGTTTACTATTTATTTGAGACAAGTTAGAAGCTATTAGAGTGCTATTCCTATCATACAAACTTTGAAGATTTTCAATAGTTTGTTCGTTTTCTCTATAGGTCGCTTTTAATCTGCTATCAAGTAATTCTATGTTTTCTAAATCAGATATTATTTTTGATAGATTTTCAGATGCTTTTTGGGAATCTTTGATAGTTTCTTCATTTGTGCCTTTTTCTTGAAAAAATGTACGAAGATTCCTTGTCTCAGTTTCTAATGCGACGTTGATTTCATCAATACGTTTTTTAATTATTTCAAACTCTTTTTGGACAATTTCAATACCTTCTTTATCTTTCTTTAATTCATCAATGCCAATAATGGTAGAAACAATTTCCTTAATTCTATTATCTACATCATTTAAGCTTTCAATTGGCTCATAGTTTTGAGATATTTTTCTTAAATCATCTAATAATAGTTTATAGTTCTTTTTGCTATTCTCAATTGAGTTTAACTCTTGCTTTAATTTTTTGATACTAGCAGTAATAGTTTTATATCTCTCGTCATTAATAGAATCGATTATTTTTTTTATCGTTTCTCTTTCTTTTGTTTTTTCTTTTTTGTCTCTTGAATTCTTGATTAATTTATTTAGGATATTTATATTCTCGCCTATTTTAGAAATGATATCCTCATAGTCGGATTCTATTCTAATAAATTCACTTTCAATTTCTTTTATCCGTTCTTCGAAAATTAATTTAGTTAATTCATTAGCTTCTGCAAGCCGTTCAATTTTTCCTTGACTTACAAACTCAATTTCATTGGTTCCAGTGATTTCAATGTAGTTATCTTCATCATTTTCAATGTCATAGTTAGAATTGTTGATTTTTAGATTAGACCGCTTGAAAAATTCAGTCTTTTCGTTAAGTTTCTCTGCTATTATATTAATTATTGTACTTTTTCCGGTTCCACGACCACCAATTATGCAAGTAAAATAGTCACTGAAATATATTGGTTGTTTTAGGTTTTTTAGGCAAAAGTCTTGTTGAGAATTTGAGTCTTTTCTTTGAATGTGAGTAACTGTTGGAAAATTGAATTTTACACTTTCAACTCTTCTAACAGGTTTTCGCGGTTCATTTTCTGAAATTCGAACTCTATATATTGGTTCAAATACTATTTGCTTGAGACCTTCAAAAGTCAAATCTGCTTTTATCCAAGTAATATCTTTTAAAATTTCAGTTTCACCATTCTTGGGATTTGTCCTAGTAACATATTTGCCAAGAAAACTATCTAAGTCATCAAATGAATGAGCATCGCAACCACAGATAACTGGTCTCGCTTTTGCAATCTCGTCTGTTTCGTATCTGTTAGTATTCAAACAATACTCTACATTTTGTCTACCACCAAAAAATGAATCGCAGATTTTATCAATCTCATCTGTTATCGCAAGCTTTCTTGGTGAGCTATTCACTGGGCGAAGTCCAGCATTATTTACTGCCGCTAAAACTAAATAAGGTCTGTCATTTCCAAAAACTTCTTTAAGACAACTTTGTAGTTCATTATGGTTCACTGTAGCACTTACAAACTGTTCTTGCTTTAAATTCTTACAGGAAACTCTTGAATTACCCGTTGAAGTGTGGTTTGTTTTTAGAATAGTAAGAAAATCATCTATTTGAGTTCTTTCTAATTCGTTTGAAAAAATTATATGAATGTTGACTTCTTCGGCTTCTTTGTTTACAGCAACTTCAAGTCTGAATTCAATGTTTGGAAAAAAAAACTTTTTTCGAATCAGGATAATGTTTTTTGAATTCATCTAAAAAAGTAAAATAGTTTTCACAAGAAAAGTAGTCAGTTATTCCACATGCTGTTACATCTGAATTTTCTATTTTGTCGCAATAAGTTTTCCAAATATCTTCTTTTCCAATTTTTCGAAAATGATCACTTAATTTGGTATAAGGTGTATGTAAGTGTAAATCCCATTTTCTCCAAATTGAACCTTTTTCAGATGTTAAATTTTTGTTACTCATAATCTATTTGTAGTATTTCGGTTCACAGTGGGCACAATGTTTTTGATATGGTACGCGTCATGAAAGGCATGTACTATACCTGTTGTTAGGTGTATTTATAATGTTGCAGAACCTTGTAAAATATTTAAATATGGTCTATACATAAAAGGCACTCTGAACTTAGGTGAAGAAATTGTTCCTCTCTGTTCAAAGAATCCAATCTTTTCTAATTCTTTAGCGATTTGTTCTGCGTCTGTAATTGCTACAGACCATTTTTTAGATAGAGTCTCCAATACGTGATCCGCCTTATCATCTCTTAATTTCTCGATATAATTTTTAAGCTTCGGAAATTCAGCATATATAGTTTGTTCCATTCTTTGTTTACTTACGTCCTCAATAGCTTCTTTCAATGACTGTCTGGAGATAAGCTGATCATTTTCAAGATTATTAATTCCAGTTTCTAGTTTTTTAAGTTCTATCACCCTAGCATGGGTGAAAAGTTGAATTAGCTCTCGAGGGGTGTTAATTCCTTTTCCATCTCTAGTTCGTGATAATGACCAATCTAAGGTTGTTGGTTTTTTTGACCCTAGATCAACTTGGGCAGGAAATAATTGATAAAACAAATTCTTTTGTGCTTCAATACTATCAAGTATTGCTTCTTTATCTAATTTGTACTCGTTTATTATCACCTCATTATCCAGTAGCCTCCTTATCAAAAGATTAAGTAGGGTGTCTTTAGACCAGCTAAGGTTTTGATATTTAGTTATATGACTAGCTTCTCTAAATCCTTCTGAGGTTATTTTTTGCCAAATGTCATCTCTTAAAAAAATCTTTATTTTAATTGATTTATATTGAGCTAGATCTAAATATGCCTTAAATAAAGCTCTAAGAGCATTAGCTTCTAATTCTTCACTTTCTAGAAAAGCAACATCAAGTCGGTCAATTATTATCCATAAATCAATGTTGTTTTTAGTTAAAGATTCTTCCAGTAAATCAAAAGCGTGTTCAATTGGTATAAGTCCTTTATCAAAATTACTTTTTGATGGTTCACCAAATGATAGAGAAAACTTTTGACCGGAATACATACCGGTCATTGAATCAAATTCTGCTGTTGTACTTACCTCTTTACCGTTTCTAAAAGATTTCATAAAATCATAGCACGCCTTTAAGAAACTAGCAAGCTTATTTTGAGCGGGAACAAGATTACAGTCTGTCAATATTTGACGAATTTTAGATGCAGACTTATCTGTAATATCGTAGTCTTCTAATACTCGAGAAGTAATTACTAAAAAGTACAGTTTCCAAAGTCTGACAAATTCTATTTCAGAAGTGGGAGGGTCGTTAATTAGATTTGAAAATGCAGTATTACCTTGTGGGTTTTCTGCCAGAGATACTAAAATAGACTCATCAAATAAGTTATCTATATCGTTAACCAAACTCATGTAAATAGCACTTTTCCCAGCACCTTTAGCTCCATATACTATATCATTTTTACCACTACGGACAGAGCGCCAAAAGTCTGTTTGAAAAAAATAGTCTTTTAGCTTATCTGCTTCTTGTTCTGCAATGCTTTCTCCAAATGATGTATTTTCTAACAATTCCTTTTTTGTCATTTTGTAATTATTATATCTAATAATGAAAATAAAAGATATACATCCTCTATATCCCGCGTATGGTTATTTTTAAATTTAATCTGATATCAAATTCTTATTGTGCTACAATATCAGTGATTCATTTATAAAATAATTGTGATAATCCACAATCACCATTTGTTTTTACCAAACAACCCCATACTTCAACTCTTAAGAATTGAAGTATGGGGTTGTGTTTACTTGATAAATGTACCTATTATTATTGAGTATTAAAAACTCCCTAGGGTGTTACTTATTTTTTAACATACTGTTGTTTAATCATACTATTTTTAAAATAGATAGTGATCTATTTGTATTATCTAAATAGTAATGTTACTAACGAGACGCTAGTGTGAGACTCTAAGTGATAGCTTCAATATTTTTTATACGAAGAATCGCATATATAGTTAGTGATCAATATAATAACTAATCAGTTGCATACAACCGATTGTTTGCAATCACTTATAAACAATCTATTACATATATCTTCACGCTATGAGAAAAAAGTAAAACATGAACGTCTTGAAATAATGATTTTTCACCAAAAAGAATTAAACAAATTATTATCTAAATCTAGAATGCAACAAAATAAAACAGATGAAAATAGATCCAGACACTCAGATTTTCCCGCAATTTAAGCTATCGACACATCAGGATTTGATCTTATATCTTATTAAGAACGAATTATTAGGTACCCGATTTATAAATCAATTAGGCACCATAGGTTTTGACACTTCTTTTTTTAGTGTAGAACTGGGTACAGCAATTTTATCATTAATGGGGTTTAAAAATCGAACCGATACTTTGTGGGAATGGTATCATGATACTGTAGATAGGTACGCAGCTAAGATTTGTCTAGAAGATCATGCCGCTACCAGAGCAGTTTCTTTTGATTTTTATATTGCATTACGAATCAAACTACATACCGAACAAGGGTAATACAAAAGCTACTATGAGTTCAATTTAGAAAGCTATACAATTGATTTAATTCTATCGGTTTATTGAGCTTTTATTAATGTTCTTCATGTTTTGGATTATCTAAAGAGTAATGCCAGTAGCGAGATGCTAGTGGGAGCGGGGCAATTTAATCGGCTGTATTCCTACAACTTTGTTATTATCGTTAAAAATCAATTTTATTATTTCATTTGGCGGATTAGAACTATCATCAGAATATTTATACTCAAGTAGCGTAAACATACTTCCGTTAAATCCAATCTGAACTCCACTATAAATCAATTCTGTTTGTTTTTCAAAATTGATATTGTCGATCAGTATATTAATTTGTTCGTCTGTTACTTTTTCAAGTATTAAATCCGATAAAAACTCTTTTAGTTTTGGTAAATCTTTTGATTTTAAAGCATTAAAAAAGTCGATTTTTACCTTTTCTAATTCAGCCAACTTTTTCCCATCCAGTTTCGGAATTTCTTTTTCCTTCGATTGATTTCTAATGTAAAGTCTTATTCTATGAACTGGATTAATAGTTGTTGTGCCTTTCTTTTCGTAATAATTAGAAACAGTAGCATACATTTCTATTTCAGTGTTGTTATTTAGTTTCCAAGTTGAACTTTCTACAAAAGTGTTTATAGAATCTAATCGACTGATATTCGAATAATTCTTTTTTACTTTGGGTTGTCCAAAATCTTTAGAAATATCTTTTTTAAGTCCTTTATATTTTGCGATTAAGGCTTTTTGAAATTTCTCTGATTTTTGGTTGTTGTCTTGTTTCTCAAAATTTGACACGTCCCATTCGTAAAGAACATATGACATTGTTGAATCCGCTTTTTTGAAAAAGTAGAAAGCAGTCAAGTCAGGAATTTTTTTTTCTTTTCTTAAATATTTTATTGGTTGTGCATTTCCACCGAAAGAAACGTGATTTGAAGTTGTTGGGATTTTTTTACTTCCTAAATTTTCCTCCATTTTAAAATATTCGGTGAGCGAAGTATTGTGAATATCAAAATTAAACTCCTGTCCGAAAATAGAAGTTGAGATAAATAAAAATCCGAGAATTATGTTTTTCATTTGATTTTGGTTCATATTGTGTACAGCGCTGCGCGTATCAATCGTTGTGGTTTTTACTACTATGAATTATACACCTTGTAAGGAATAGGTTTTTTTATATTGCGTCATATTTATTTCCAACAAACTTTAATTTCTTAATGCAATCATTCAAACAGTCAGCAAATCGTGTCCTCCAAATTATTAATTCGGTGAAAGAACCATTCCGTTGAACAATTCTATAATTTCCTATTCGAAAAGTCATTTTAAATCGAAGTAACATTATTTTAATTTTAGATCCTCCTTCAATGATTTTTTCTCCATTAATAAACTCCATATAATCAAATCTATCAATGTCTTGTGCCAAAATTTTAGTGATTAAGTTTTTGTCAATAGAGTAGATATATTTTGTTGTCACAATAATTTTTCTTGACCTTTTGAGTTTGATTAAAAGGACTTCTAATTCGTTAGTATCTAAGACTATATTTTCTTTAAATTGATTATTTGGATTGTCAAAAAACATTACTCCTCTACTATTCCGATAGTACTTTACCTTTTTTAGAATTTGATTCCTTATGTCTTCTTTTTTCTTTTTCAATGACTAGTTTTCTAAAAATCGTCCAACTTCCTATTTTAAAAATTTACTGATAAAGGATTCTTTTTTTATCAAGTTTTTTCTTTTAGGATTTAATATCTCTTTCGAATCAGCTTCTATTATTTTGTCTAATAAGGCATTGTAGCCATTATTAATTTTATACTCAACTTCATTTTTATAAAGAGGAAAAAAACTGTAAATATTTATAATCCTTCCGTCCTTTTTAATTTTTGTAAAATTTTCGTCAAAAGTTACTGAAGGTAAAATTACACCACCCACAAATTCCGTATCACTTCTATAGGGTTCAAAGTCGGCGTCGGAAACTATGGAATGTCCAATTCCTATCCAGCTGTCTTCCTGATGAGGGAATTTAGCAGTTCGCTTTAACATTGAAATTATATAATCATTTTTTTTGTCACCGGTATAAACATCTTCAAATTCAATTCCTTTTGGAATTAACATCATCATTTCAGCAAATCTTAGATCTTTTAGGTTTTCGGCTTCTTGAGGGATTTTCATTTCTAAAGAACTCATTCCTGATGTAATCAAAATATCGAACTTAGAAGACTTTACTTTTATTAAATATACGTGTACTTTAAAGTCAAACGCCATTATTTCGTGAAAAACTCTTACCTCAGAATCTGGAAAATGCTTTTCAATATGCTCATTCACCCATTCATAATGTTCGTCAAAATAATCTCTATTTTGGAAATGATCAATTATGCTTTTTATTCCGTCCATTTTATTTTCGGCTTATTGCTAACGTTTAATTATGTGTCGTAGCAGAGCAAAATGTTACCCTGCTTTTCAATTTTTTCTATACATTGTCTGCTCTAATTTTTGTTTCCTACTAACATTACACCATACCAAAATAAACTAACCAATTGATTGATCATTTAGCAGTTATGATCACATATATGGTGTTAGGCAATGTTTTTTATCATTGTGGTTATCCTATTTTCAGCTTCACTTTTTGAAATCCCGTTATAATAATCTCTAACAAAAGGATGGTCAAAATCTTCGTGTGGAAAAATTTCAGGTCTGTCATTTCCGATTTTTGTCATTACATCGCAAGGAATAGAAGACATATCTTCATATTCAGAGATATTACTACATAACCAACCAAAAAATCCAGTTTCGTATTTCGGATTGTTGAAATTTTCTTTATAGTCCGAATAACTTTTTTCACTTAAGGAAACCCAAAGTCCATATTCCAGAGTTTCGCAAGCGTCATTTATTTTTTGAGTAAGTGTTACTCTTATAAATCGGTCAATTTGGTCTTCGTAACGAATTTCGCAAAAGTCAGTATCCAATTTTCCGATTTCAGACTTTTCAATGTCAGTAAGATTGTGATAATTAGCGGGTGAATTAAAAGCCAGCGCTGGCCATTCCGAATGAACTTGTCCGCATTCAGAGCATTTAAATTTTGGTGATTTATTTTTCTTTCTTTTCCAGAACATTTAGTCTTACTTAAGCATCAAATTCAACATAATGAATTAATCGGTTACATTTTTTTTCAAGAGTAGGGTATTGTGATGATACATCTTGCATAAATTCTTTTACCAAGAAAACTTCCATAAAATATTCAAATCCAGGACATTTCTTTTCGGTTACTTCAAAAGTTTTCCATTCTAACTCTTCTTCTGTTAATTTGAGTATTGTAACTTCTGATTCACAAGAAAACTGGTTATCAATTCTTTTTACATAAAGAACTGATTCTTCATCAATTTCCTGAATTTTTGTTAAGACTTCTACTAGTTTCATCAAATGTTGAGTAACAATAGAATAAAGGATATATGTCCTTTATATTCTATGTATGGTTATGTTTACTTGATAAATGTAACTATTAGTATTGAGGATAAAAAACTCCCTAAGACGTTCTTGTTTTTAATATGCTGTTATATAATCATACTATTTTAAAAATATATAGTGATGGTTAGCTATTTGGATTATCTAATATAGTAATGCCACTAGCGAGAGTGGAGAAAGCAGAGGTTTATCATTTTCTCAATACATAATGATAATAAACCACCTTACCATTACTCAATTCCTTATGGATGTTCGAACCCTTAACTCCTGCAAAATCATTCAGCGGTTTTTTTAACCAGCCTTTTACCATATTTTGAAAGAATGCTAACTTGAATTCGTGAAAAGCATCCATTGCATTAACCACTTCTTTAGAGATCAATTCCTTTTTGAGGACTTCAAATCCCGCATCATTGAAAATCGTATCAAGTTCTTCGATCTTTTCTGAGGGACGTAGGTCGGCAAACAAAAAATACCCGCCAGGACGAAGCACTCTGTTGACTTGCTTCACAAACTTTTTCATAGACCCATAGCAATGTGATGATTCTACATTCACAATTGCATCTGCACTTTCATTCCCCAATGGTAGGTTTTCTGCATCACCATGAATAAAGGTTAACCCTTCTACCGAATGATGTGTATTGCTAAATTTGATTGCGTTTTTAGAGTAATCAATTCCAACCATCGTCTTTGGTTTAAGATATCGTTTAATGTACGACGAACCTCCTCCGCGGCCACTACCAACTTCTACTACGTCTTTATCTGCAAGGTCTACAGCTGTTGCCACATAGTGGTATAACTGAATCATATACCGGTCGTTCTCTTCCTCCTCATTTAGTGGGATTGCAATAGGTTCATTGCAAGATTCATATCCGTAGTTCATATAAGTCCATTCTGCTGTTGGATACTTCTTTGACAAATACTCATATAGCTTTTTCCAGACCGCTCGCTTCAGTCGTGGAGAAATTTTAAGAAAGAAAGCAAAAATATTGGTAAGCATAGATTAGCAATAAGTGTTAACAATATATTGAAATAGAACGTACTAAACTAGAAATATTTTTATATCAAGGTAGCTGCAAAAAGGGTTATCCATTATGTTAGATTAAGTACAATGTTTCTATTTTTCCATTTCAGCTTGTAATTCCAACATTTTTTTGTCCGTCATTGTAGCTGTTTTTGACATTCCGTTTATTATTTCAAATGTCAAAGTCAAAGCAATGGATGGATCTAATGCCATTTTGGTTTCTATTAGAACACGGCAAATAGCATTTATTACTATTCGTAATGTTTTTTCTTCGTTTTCAAGATTAATATTTTCATCAACGTATTTTCTCGTTTCATACCCAGCTCGTAAAGGCAATATAAATGGCTTATTTTCATCAGGTACACTTATGGTAATATTTCCCCATTCAGATTCTCCAACATTTTTTGCGTAAGTTTCAAAGATTCCACTTAATGCAGGGAAAGGGTTCTTGCTAAAATGAGAATCTATTTTTCTTTTGATTCTTGCAAAAACACATTCTTCTGGTAAGTCATTCCAATTTTCTACAGATGTAGGACCAACAAGAATTTCATTAATTTTTTCAGAAAATATAACTGAACCTGGTTCAAAATCATGCTCATCGATAGAAAATTCGTTACCTATTTTAATACACCTTTCGGCTACAATTGTTGCCATAACACAAAGAGCATCTTCAACTCGAACACCTTTTTCGGTTTGAACACTGTTATAAACATAATTCACTAGACTTTTAGTCAGTTTTTCAACTGATGGCTTAGAGTTTAAAAAGTCAAAAATTCCCATAGTCTTGTTTTAATATTGCCTAACGTTTCTTGTATGATGCGTTTGCCTGCTGAAGGCGCGGCATATGGAATATACAAATTGTTATACTTTGTTATTTTTTACCAACCATTGTTTGAAATAAAGATTTTCTATTTCTTTTCTTTTCTTCTGATTTAGTATTTCAATTGCTTTTGATTCCGTTGATAGGTCAATTAAATACCAGATTTTTTCATCTTTTTCATCGAATTCCTTATCTCCATTTGAATCTCGTAAAGTTCTGAAAATTATTTTGTCTGTGTTGGGTACGATTTCATATTCCATCAAATTTTCGTTGATAGGACTAAGTCTTGAAAACTTATTTCCATCAATATCAGAGATAAAAAGTTGTTCAGGGTCAACATAAGTCAATTTTTTGTCCTTATTATAATCAGTATCTCCAGCTTTATATAAGACGCTTTTTTTGAGTATTGGTCCAACATTTTTAAAGTTGGTAGTAAAGTCCGAAATTCTTGTTTTTTTCTGGGTGAGTAATTTGGTTTTTCCTCCCTTTATATCGTAAAACATTAAATTCCAATAGTTAGGATAACTGTCTGCATGATATGATTTCTTGCTATATCTACTTCCTCCACGAGTGTTTTGAGTCGAAATTGGAAGGATAACTTTTTCCAGACTATCAATGAAAACAACTCTTGAATACTCAAAATTGTATTCATCTATAATAGAATCAATTTGCTTCTGATTTAGATTTTCATCTTCTATTATTTGAATTCTATCTTGTCTTTTATTGCAAGATAGAATCGTTAGTATGACTATAATAATTGATATTGATTTCATATATAATGTTAGCAAGTGTTTATTTTATTTCCAAAGTTTCCACTTCGACTTTTTCTTTTTAGAGCTTTCTTTGTCACTATTCTTCTTCTTTTGATTTTTTAGCGAAATAAGAATCATCAAATATTTCTCCTCCGTCACCCATTACTATCGCATCTAACTCCTTTGCTATTGCTAGCATTTTAAATATGATTTCATCATTAGGATCACTAACAGTTATATTTCCCCTTCCATACAAGAATGTTACTTCTTCAGACTGATAAAGATAATATGTTAAGTTATCAGCTTTATAGATGAATTTCTTTCCTGTTTGTGGATTAGTAACTTCAATATCCCCATTTATTATTTTTATTTCAGGGTCATTTTTGGCGTAATTTAACCATTCATCTTTACTAATGGGTTTTTTTTCTTCTGGTCTTGTTATATAGACAGAATATCCCATAATCTCAAAATTTGATTGATTTTTTTGAATTTCATTTTTCTGATTTGCCTCAGGATTTATAAAACTCAAAAATATTATAAGTAGTAAATTTTTCATTTTTTAATATTTGTTAACGTCTCGTATAAGAAATTTAGGGCAGGTGACAAACGATACATTTCGAATTAGGACTAAGCAAAATATTTATATTTTGCGACTTTGCAAATAATTACAGATCATCTGATTTAGTACAAAGCCCCTATGTTTTCTTATATATTGTTGTATGTCGTTTATTCTCTATTTCCTTTACTAACTTCAATATTTCTTTGTTAATAATATTAGCATTCTCTTTTTTTGTGAAAATGGTTTGATGATTACCATCAATTAGGAATTGTTTGCCGTTAGTTGATAATTCAGTAAACTCTTTTTGTGCTGCTATTACCTCATTCAAAAATTTATCTGGGTCAAGTCCATTTTCGCGATATACTTCTTTGTCAATCTCAACCGCTGTAAAAACTCTAATGGGTAGTGAGTCAAAGTGTTTGGTTTCTCCAGCTCTCCTTAATGTGGAATGATAGTGTTCTATTTCATCTTTATATGCTCTTGTACGTTTCCCATTAAGTGCAAAATCTCTTGTCCTTTCGTTGATTCTATTTGGTAAGCCATCACTAGCTAATAATGGATTAGCTGAAAAACTTTCGAAGAGTCCGATAATTCCTAAATCCGAAAAAAATGCCACTGTATTTAAAAGGAAAAGTGTAGATTTAAATCTAAATGAAGATTTAGGGGCGGCGTTTAATCTTTCAACTTGTTCGGGATGAGTAGCGTCTATAAAAATTAAAGCTTCAACTTCATTTGGATATAATTCTGTAAAAACACGAATATAAGGACCTCCCATTGAATGTCCAGCTAGAATGTAAGGTGGTTTTTCTCCTGCTTCTTCAAGTAGTTGGTGCAGTTCTTTTGAAATTCTTTCTGCGCTTCGTGGCTCGTTACTTAACTCGCTATATCCATTTCCTGCACGGTCATACCTAATAACTCTCAAGCTATCTTTGAGTCCTTCGCTTAACCAATAATAATATTCTGTTGAAGCACTTGCACCGCCTTCAATAATAACAGTAGGCTTGTCATTCTTCATTCCAGAAGTATTTATATGTAGTTTAATTCCATTAACATCAACAAGTTTTCCATCTGGTTTATTTGGTTTAGGACCAAACGAACGAAACCCTAAGCCAGCTACAATAATTACGGCTAATAGTATTCCAATAATTTGAAAAAACCTTTTAAAAATTTTCTTTATCTTTTTAATCATTTATGGTCGATAATAATGATATACAACAATAGTATAAAGGATATATGTCCTTTATATTCTATGTATGGTTATGTTTACTTGATAAATGTAATTATTAGTATTGAGGATAAAAAACCTCTTAAGGTGTTACTTATTATTTAATATGCTATTGTTTAATCATACTATTTAAAAACAGATAGTAATGGGTGTCTATTTAGATTATCTAAACAGTAATGCCTCTAGCGAGAGCGGGGTTTTGATAAACATTATGGACAATTGACTTTTAGTCCAAAATGTCCTTTTTTTCAATATGATACATTTTTAATAAATCAACAAATCCGTTTTTTATTTTATTCACTTCAGACTGCGGTGTATCTTTTTCTAGAAAAATTGTTATACTAGATGCGGTTTCCCCATTGAAATGTTCTTCAGTTTTTATGTTAATCTTTTTAGTCTCAATAGAATTATTGGGAAAAAATATTTGAATGTATTTACTTTCAGCTTTTTGCTTGACTGTTATTTCTGAATACTCTTTTGCGGTCAAATAATATGCTGTTGAACAAAGTTTAAAAGCAGTACAGAATTGTATGAATTTAATCGTTTTGTTATGATTAATGTCAACCTCCTCAAGTAAATAGTTGTAATTTTTTTCGCTATCATAAAGCTTATGTATATCTATTTTTTCACCCAAAGATAGAAGCGCTTCTGTTTTAGTTTGACTTGAACATTTTGTGTAGATAGATAATAAAAATAATACAACAAATAAATTTTTCATGATGTAGATAATGTTTTTTGAGTTATGGTTTACAACGTGTTTGTGTATGTTTAGTTGCGCTTAGCAACTAAGATAGCAAAAGGGGACAAGTATGAGTGAAATTCGGAGAATTTTTCGATTGGCACAGAGATACTCTAGCAATTAACACGGTGTTGGCATTGGTTTTTCTTTTATTCCTAGATTTTTAATAGTCTTGCATACTTATATTTTTTTTGAGAAAACAATATTTTCATATGCTTTTCCATTGACTATAAAATTTAACTCTCCAACGTTTTTAAATTCATTTCTTTCATAGAATCTAATGGCTCTATTATTTTTTATGTAAACGGTGAGCCACATGGTATCTAATTGCAGTTTTTTGACTTGCTCTTCAACAAAAGTTAGTAACGGTTGTCCAATTTTTAAGGGTATAAAATCATTTAGGATGAAAATTCGTTCTAATTGACAACTGTTTTGTGATGTAATATTTTCGTTTGACGCATTTACTACTAATTTCGCATAACCGACAGGTAAATCATCTGCATAAATAATATAGAAAAGTTGCTTGGGATTGTTTATATTCTGTTTCGTTTTAAAAACTGAAAAATTCTCGTTAAGGTATTTTAATACATCGCTTTTATCTTCGATATAATGACCATGAGATTCAGCCCATGTTAGTCGACCTAGAAGTGCTAAAACATCTGTATCTGCTTTTGTAGCTATTTTTATTTTAATCATTACTATTCTTATTTATTCGTAATCTTCTTATATGATAACCATGAAGCAATACAGCAATTGTGCAGCCTACAATTATTGGTGTAGCGCTAATTAGTGCACCATATAAAATGTAACCTGTATTCGCGATTAGTGATATTAAACGTAGTTTATATTCGCCTTTGGTGGACATAGAATATAAATTGATCACTAGAGCTGTATAGCCAATACTATCAATTAAAAATGGACTCATGTTTTATCTTTTTCTGTTTGATTAATTTATATTGGAAACTATCCTGTTTAAACAGTGTAACACAAATATAGAATGCATTATCTTATTTTTGGTTTATAATCGAATTAATAATTGTATATTTAAGTTCGATACTGTCGAATAAATAGTAATAAAATTATGATTATAAATGGATACATTAGATAAAAAGATACTTGAAATGCTAAAAATTAATGCTAGAGAAAGCTTCGCTAATATTGGAAAAGAAATAGGGTTGTCTGCTCCTGCCATAGGCAAGCGTGTTCGGCAAATGGAAGAAGAAGGCATAATCGAAGGCTATGGTCTAAAATTGAATCATGAAAAATTGGGGATTGAGACTAAAGCATATATAACATTAGTAATACACCGAGAATCAAGAGGATCAAATGATGTTCAAAAACAAATACAAGCAATGGAAGAAGTGCAAAGTTGTGATAGAATTACTGGTGATGATTGCTTATGCGTTTTAGGTTATTTTAGAAACAATAAGCATCTTATTTCCTTTCTTGAAAAAATCGCAGAGTATGGTGCTTCAAAAACGAGCATTATTTTAGAAGCGTAATTTATTTCCTTGAAAGGTTCTATAAACAGACAAATTCTGTCATTTATTTATCTGTAAGAGATAATATTACTGCCAACGTCTTTGTATAAGATTAGTTGCGTGGTTTAGCAACTAATTTACCAAAAATGGAACGAACCAGAGGAAATTCCGCAGGAATTTCCAAGTAGGCAAGCACCAAGCAATTAATTTTATATATTGTTATGTGCTGGATTCTATTTTAATTTGATGACCTTTTGTTAATTTTTCAAGAATATTTTTAGGTGTTTTTAATAACTCTGGATTTTTTTCTAAAAGTATAGTTTCAGTGATTGTTAATGTTTTAACCATAATATTTGGAATGCCATTTTTGGTAACTTTTACTATTAATATTGAGTCTAATTTTATAATTTTTAAAAAAAATATATCAGAAATGAAAAAATTACTTTCACTATTTTTATTCTTTGTTTTGTTTTCTTGTTCGGAAAGCGACGTACAGCAATTTGAGTCTGGACAGTTTGGGCAGCAAGATATTGTAACAGATGCAAGTGGAAGAGAATATCCTTTTTTGGATCCAAATGTGATATCATACTGTGGTCCGGGTTGGGGAAGAAAGTTTTGTCGATTTTTATCTAAATATGATGGGACAATCTGGACAGATGCAGAAAATTATTATAGCGACTTTTCAGATATAAAATTTTCAAACTTTTCAGACAATGAATATTTTATATCCTTCTTTAATCTTGATAGTATTGCTTCATATTGTGAAGGATGGAAAATAGGTGAAACAACTTACGATGGAATAAAATGGAATATAAAAATCAAAAAAGATCAGGAGGATGTTTTGTGGTTTGCATATGATTATTATGGGTCTAGTGAAGAAAGGGAATATACTATAACTTATAAATATGAAGTAATTGATGGTTTACTTCATTTTTCAAGTACTGAAGGTCAAACGTTTATTTTCAGTCCTTCTGAAAGAAATTATTCAGAAGATTTTCTTGACACAGGCGACATAATTAGATTAAAAGGATGTATGTTTTACTAATTTTGCCCACTGTAATGGCTCATCATCTTGATGAGACACAGTTTGGACTTTAGGTATTATGTAAGGTAATAGTTTAATAAGTAGTTTATGATATTAGAATTGCCAAATTCGGTATTTCTTTTGTTTCCCATTTTCTCTTGCACATAACGGTTTCGGCTATGATTTTGTTGTGGAATCATCCGCAGGATTATTCCGCTTAGAAATCAGCCATTGATTTATACTTTTATTTTGGTGTGGCACAAAACCACAATGAATTATAGCCGTTGTTAGCCTTTGTTGTTTTATGTATACGGTGTTCCTATTACGTGAAAAACTAAATCAAATACAATATGTGACAATATCGCAACTAATAATCCTCGTTTCCAAAATATCCAGCCAAATGTTGAACCTGTTATTAAATTCCCAATTATTGTTACACTAATCGTGAATGGTGTTAGCTCTACAAAATTCTTTGATAGTGGAAGATGGATAAGTCCAAAAAATAATGCTGAAATTAATATGCCCGACCAGACTAATCTATTTGATGGATTTTCGGTCTTTTTAAAAAATTGGACTGCAGCTATTATTAACGACATTAATCCTAATCTAAACATTATCTCTTCAGTTATTCCAGCAGAAAATGAAACAAGCAGATAAAATGGTTTGGATGGACGTGATATTTTATGTGAAACTGGATATAATTCCTTTTGAATTTCAAACAACCCTAAAAGAAATAAAGCAATTACTGCTGCCAAAAGAACACTTGACAGAACGGCATCTCTCTTAATAATACCATTAACTGGTTTTTTAGAAAAAATCCTTGAAATAACTGGTGCTCCCATATTAGCATTTGAAGAAACCCATAAGCCGATAAAAACTAATACAGCCCCTAAAATTAAACTACTAATTCCGATTGTGGTCAAGTCAGAATAAAACGATTCATTCATGTTGATGCCTGTCTTGCCTGCTTCTATGTTTAATCTTTTGACTTCTCTACTAAATGGTATATTTATGACCGAACCAAAAATGAACAGAATGATTACTGTTAATGAAGTCTGCCAACGGTATTCTTTCTTTTCTTCTTTGTCTTGTACGATTGATGATTTAAATAATTTTTTCAATTGATGATTCTTAGCATTTGTTTTTCTTTCAGTTTTTATAAAATATTTCGATTTATTCTGGTTTTGAATATTCGATTAATTCCTCTACGTATAAAAAGTCACCTTGATTCTGAGTGAGTTTTATGAAGTTTTTTATAGCAGGCGCATACAACCAAATTTCCTTTTCATCAGCGCTATAACCTCTAGAGTTTGTGGTTTTACCTGTATATTCAATCGTATAAGCCATAAATGTTCCAGCTTCTACTGTTTCTTCTTGGTATGATAGTATTTCAGCATCTTGACTTTGGTTTCCCGTTGTTCCATCTTGACTTGTCCAATTGTTTTCATATTTCCACTTTTTGCCCACTTCCAGAGGCCAGTCATACCTAGGTGTTTCGCTTTTTTCTGGTTTAACAATGTCAGTAACGGGAATGTTGTCCTTTCCGATTGTCATACCTAAAACTCCATCAGTATTGACTATTTCTCTAGTATCTTTTCCATCTGAGCGTACTTCTCCTTCCGTTGTTACACCTTTAAATTTCCAGACCCATTTCTCACCAACTTGATAATCAGATTAAGTAGGTTGGTAGGTTGTGATGGATTTAGTTGTGTCCTTACAGGCACTAAGTATTACTAATGCAAGTATTGTTATAATTTGATTTTTCATATTTTTTGATTTAAAACAATAGGACGAGAAAGAATAAAACTTGTTACACTAATTAGAACTTTAAAAATAAGACTCTGTTATTTTCTAATAAATGCTAACAACAGAATAAAGGATATATGTCCTATATATTCTATGCATGGTTATTTTTAAATTTAATCTTAGATCTACTTTTATCTCTTATGTGCTATAACGATGTTGTATATACGATGTTGGCAGTATATTCTTGTTTAATGATGCTTAGGTTCTGGTAATTCGAAGAATTTGCTTACGGTTTTATCCAGCATTTTTGAGACTTCATTTTGGTTTTCTTTGGTTGGTTTAAGATCAACAAATTTTCCAATTATATTTCGATGTCTATAAATGATTATGGTGTGCTCTACTTTAGGATTTATCTTATTTAAATGGACTTCTGATTGCGTATCGGTAAATGATGGAACAAAGGTCAATGCAATATTTTCTAAGTTCAATTCTTTTCCAAGTTGCTCTAACTCTGTTTGTCGATTCGATTTGCTGTAGCCTTTCTTATTACCATAAACAAAGTAGGCTTTTAAGTATTTTTCTCGGGTAACACTTTCTTGCTCCAAAAATGTTAGCCATTCTTTTATTTCGGACCAGTTTGGCTGGCTACCCACAAAGTAAACAATTCCGTGAAATCGTCCATATTTACATACAGGACAAGTCCTTGTACCTTTGTCTGGTCCCCAGGCGTGAAATGGTGTAAAAGAAGGGTTGTCCTCGCCAATTTGCAGACCAGATTTAATGGTATGATCTATAGTTGTAGGATAATTTGGGATATTAAGTCCTAAAACAATATTATGCTCTGCAACTTGCATTTTTGTATCAATCAGTACCCTTAAAATACCACTGCCACCACGATTTTTGAGCAACTTTCTTTTTTTGCCTGTCAATAATATATCATCAGCAAATTCTAAATTATCGATATAATACTCATTATCAATTTGGGGTTCTTTAATAGATAAATGAATGTGTGCAGGGATATCACGATTTGGATAAGGTGCTGGTCGAATTGTATAAATCGAGTAATTTCCTTGCTCATCAGATTTTACCCAGCCACGAGTACGACCGTGTTTTTGAGATTTGCCTTCTCCGTTAGCATAATATCCATTGTGGTCTGTTTGCCAATAATAAACGATTATGTTGGGTGCAGGCGTGACTCCGTCTAATTTCAGTATTTTTCCTGTAACCAATAATTTTTGTCCTTTCCCGTTCCAGGCCGAACTTGTGTCAATAGGCTTAATGTTTTTTGGCATTCCGACATACATTAATTCACAACCATCGCAGCCACCACCAACAATTTTGTTTTTGTTATTTCTTTTAGGGATTTGTTCATTTTTTGCCTGGCCATTACAACTTGCCAATGATATCAGGAATAGAAAAAGGAATCCGAAGTTCAGTATTTTTTTCATTAGTATAAAATTTAAAGGAAGTGTCAAAAGTCCAATAAATCCTAGGTGTTGAAAAGGAAACTATACAAGAATTAGCTTACTGGAGTGGTTTTAGAACTTAGTGGTTTAATAGGGTACTCCAATTTTGACGATAATGCCTGCTGAACCTTATGGATTGACCATTGGATAAAATACAATCGTAATCGCCATTCTTTCTTGATTTTAATTCTGTTATGTGGTTTTTATTGACAATTACCGAGCGATGAACCCTTAAAAAGGTTTGAGGGTCTAATAAGTCTCCAAGTTTTTTTAAACTCTCATCATGCAAAATTTTCTGACTGGTTGTATGTACCATTGTGTAGGGTCTGTCGGTCTCGATAAATAGAATTGTAAACGTGTCAATCTTTATTCTACGAATACCATTTTTAACAGTAATGGTTTTATTGGTCTTTTGATTTTGGAAGTTTTTGTTTAACTGTTTTTTTCTTTTAAGATAATCAAAAACAAAAGGACTAAATAAATAGACCATAATTGTTATATGCAATTGATTTGAAACTGCATTTTTAAGTATTGTTAAAAAACGATGAGGTACAGAATAGATAAGATTACTTCCTAAAATAAAAATTGAAGTAAAAATAAATATATGTAGTACACTAAATATAAACCCTGTACTTAAAGCGTAAAGTACTTTGGTAGTTAATGATTTGAATTGAACTTTATTATAAAAGGAATTTGCAATTTTTATAAATGGAATAAATAAAAGCCAATATATATTATAGAGCATAGTATCGGTCCAATAAAAGGCAGTAGGTTTAATTTTTGAGAAAACGTAATCTTGAAAAATTGCCAACCCATAAAGTACAACACAAAATACAACCAATGTCCTAAAATTTGGATGTAGGAGTTTGTTTATTGTTTTATTAATTTTTTGTTTTCTCACTTCTTTTTAAGAGTTACTGTCAACGTCTCGGTTATGGTTAGTACGGGAATTAAAAGCAATAAACTTTGGGTTAAGCACCAAAACCCGTATTAATTATAGCCATTGTTACCAGCTTTCTATTTTACTAGTTGATAATTTTAAGATACTGATTTCTTATACATTGTGAAAAAATAGAAAGGTAGAAATCCAAATCCAAATATAAATGCCCCAAGAATCAATAATAAGTCTGCTCCTTGTAAATGCATTAACTTGAATAGGCCTGAAAGACCTGTGATAATTGCAGCTATAATTCCTAAAATTATTTTCAATTTCACAGAAATTGATTTGGATAAAGAGACCTTATATCTGTCAATGGCTATAAGGGGTACAAAAACTAAGAGGAGAGTCAAGAAGCCAACAGTAAATAATTCTGTACCAAAAGGCATTCGAAGTAACTTAAAAGTTACTCCAGCTGTCAGAGTAATTGAACCAATAAATCCAATTAAATACATTAGTTTTTTCATAAATATTATTCGTTTAGAGTTAAGTAAAAAAAAAGTTTTATGTTGAATTTCAATCAATCCGTTGGGTGCTAAATCTATTATGGCTTTATCTAACAAATCTTCGAATGATTTACCCTTTCCCAACTGACTTTCAACAACACAGCATAAATGATCTGTAATATCATCACTAAGCGTTTTGATTTTTAGTCCTTGGTCGTCAACGAAGGACTTAATAATATTTTCTTGATCAGAAGTTAATTTCATGTAATGTTGAGTTCAGGAAAAACAAGTTTATTAAGAGTTGCCAAAAAGTCTTTCAATTCTTCAAGATATCGTACTTTTTCCACCTTTCCTTTGGTGGTGAGAAAGTAGTATTTTCTTACTCTCTTTCCTATATACTCTTCTTTGTATGAAAGAAGGCCATTCTTAGTCATTTTTTGCAAAGCAGGGTATAATGAACCATCTTTAAGTAAAATTTTTCCATCCGATAGCTCTTTTACTTGCTGAAACATTTGATAACCATACATCTTTTCATTTTCCGCTAGTAAATTCAGAATAATTGCGGAGAGAGTCCCTTTAAGTAGTTCTTTTGAATACATAGAACAAATATATATAATTTTTCAATACATCATAATTCTATGTATGTTTTTATATAAATGTTTTACCAACCACTGGAATTCAGTCTGACTTTTGGTTTAGTTAAGGTGGAATTGGATTATTAATATAGGGTGATGCAATAAGTGATTGCTGGTAACAATGATATAATGATATAAAGAATATATTTCCTTTATATCACATCTATGCTTATTTTTAAATTTAATCTTGTATCAAACTCATATATCGAGTATAAAAACTTTCTAAGGCGTTCTTATTTTTTAAGATACTATTAAAAATAGATAGTGATGGGTATCTATTTGGGTTATCTAAACAGTAATGCCACTAGCGAGACGTTAGCGGGAGTTTTCAATTTATTCATCTATTATACATTAAACTTTAAATGATTCTATTTGAAAACCAGCATCTTCTCCTTCCTTAAGCATACCGATTACAACTCGCTCACCATCTGTTCTTACATTTATAAGTCCATAGATTAGGTTATCTGCTAACAACCAATCATTCATAGACATCTTCGGGCCTTTTCTACCTCCCGCTCCTTTACTTGACAGTATTGCTCCCCTTATGGTTCGATCATCCTTTGTCAGTTTATCTGGCTCAAACAATGTAACAGAGCGTGAAAGTTCAGTTGAGTATATTAATGGAGCTTTATATTTTGGTTCGGACAGTCCTAAAAATTCTGAAACACCAGAAGTTAAAGGTTGAGTGAAAGCACCAGCCATACCAAGAACTTTAGCTCGCGGATGTGCATGAGTTTCGTTATCACCACTTGAAAAAAGTGTAGCTAAAGGTGACATTGCCCGGAGAAAAGTAGTCGATATGTCTTCAGATCCATGATGACATGCTTTACCTATATGGCATTTAAATTCTGTTGCTGGAATATTATTCAACAATAATGCTTGAGATCGAAAATTAAGATCCCCAGTCATTAAGATACGAACTTTACCTATGTCAATTCGTTGTACGATTGAGATTCCATTACGTGTTAAGGAAGGTTTAGCCATTTTTGATTTTGTCATGCCATCGATATACCTCAAAGCTGGTTGACCTCTATAATTTTCCTCTATTGGCCCGAGTACTTTAACGGCACAATCAGCACCCGCATCGAAGTCAGGTAATTTTCCCATTCCTGCATGAATACGTTGCATATGATCCACTCCACTTCCATCCATTTTCTCTAACTCTTTAAGTAACTTTCCATAAGTTCCTTTTAGTTTCCACTTTCGGTTAGTTGTCCTTCGAGAGTATTTACGAACATCTGAGAATCCATCAAGTAAGGTTGTTAAATATAGTTCAGGAGACACTGTACCCTTTACAGGCCCGAGTTCGGACATACCTTTGTTATTTGAGAATTCAGATATATCACCATCAAAACGACCTAATCCTCCATGATAGACTTGACCGATTTTAAAAGTTCCTTGCTTAATGTCATTAATCATATCTAAGAATCCACCGAAATGGTCATAATCAGGATGACTGCAAACAAGACCATCAATAACAAATGGGCTTTCTTGATTTAGAAATTCGTCTCTCCAAGATTGATCGACAAACCTCATCCATCTCAGAAAAGCAGGAGCCATAGCAGGGCTATTACTCATAAGTGGTCCGGGCCCGCCATCAATCATCATTACACGCCCATTTGGAAAACGCATCAATGAAGCATCTCCTTGACCACAATCAATCTGCCATAGACAAAAGATAGGTTTGTCTGTAAGGTCTTTCGTTGGAACATCTAGAATGTGTCCTTTTGCACTTATGCGTGATTTACTACTATTTGTATTAATTACCCAAACGGAATCACCCCATAAAAAGGGGACCTTTTTTTTTACTGTTTTGAAGTGGTGGGCAGCCTTTATTGGCGAATATTTTTTTGTAGTTACCCCAATGTAGGCGATTGAATTATTAGTTATAGCCATAGTATGTGTTGTTTAAATTATGGATATTTGCTGATCTTTTTAAATTGATGCTAACGATTAGTATATGGCAAGTAGGGCTGTAGAAAGCGATAAACTTTCAAGTTTGCACCGAGCCAAAACGTTGTATTTTGTTTTTATCTTATTCATTTTAAAAGCCAAATCAACGATTTGGCGTTGTAGGTATATAGCACTGAACTTTCTTAAAACACTGAACTCCCTATTTGCTATATACAGTGTTGTATGCTGGTTTATTTTTACCAATGCCAAGCTCTAACTTCTTGATCTACAAATATCATTTCTTGATAAGGTCCAAAATTTTGTCCATTAAATGGTCTGATAAATAATTTAAGTGCACCATCTACCTTTGCTATATAACTAGCAGTAGTTCCATCCCAACTCCAAGCTTTCCAGTTATCACCTTCTGCAACTTTAATAGTCATGGGGTCACCAAAAGTTTGACCATCAAAAGATCTTATGTATAAGTTAGTGCTACCATTCATTTCTGCTATGTAGCTTGCTGTCTTTCCATCCCATGACCAACCTCTCCAGTTGTCATTAGTTGCAACTTTAATTTTCGTTGCTGTACCAAAAGTTATACCGTCAAAAGATCTTATGTATAGATTTGTATTGCCTCCTAAACGTGCAATATAACTTACAGTATCATCATGCCAACTCCAACCTTTAAAGTTGTCTCCTTCACCCATTCTTAATTTTGAAATCGATCCCCAGTTTGAACCATCAAAAGTTCTTATGAATAAGTAGGTTCCATTTTCAGTGTTTGCTAGGTAACTACATTTTTTATCACTCATTTTATTATTGGTTTTTATTTACGTTCTCAGTACTTGCATACAACAATAATATAAAGGACATATATCCTTTATATCTCATGTATGATTGTTTTTAATTCAATCTTATATCGAGCAATATCGATAATCTACTTTTACATACATTGTGGTTTTCCACAATCACCATTTATTTTTAACAAACAATCCCATACTTCAACTCATTAGAGTTGAAGTATGGGATTGTGTTTACTTGCTAAATGTAACTCTTATTATTGAGTATAAAAACCTCCTAAAACGTTCTTATTTTTTAAGATACTATTAAAAATAGATAGTGATGGGTATCTATTTGGGTTATCTAAACAGTAATGCCACTAGCGATACGCTAACGGGAGCGGGGCCACTAGCGAGAGTGGAGATTAAGCTTAAGCCCTATGTTTTCTTATACATTGTTAGCGTGCGTTATTATTCAAAATATTCATACTCATAACTAATTGTGAAAACTAAATTATTTTTTTCAGAAACATCTGCTCTCTCCAATAATCCATTCTCAAGATAAAAATGTTTGTATAAAAAATGATTGTCCAAACCCATACAGGGGTCGCTGAAATAAGTGTATTTTTCTTTTATAGACCCGTTTTTATGATATGATATTTTTGTTATTAATTCAGAAATGTCTTCGCGATTACCATATTTCCTACTATTGATACTCTCGATTCGGGAAATATTTCTTTCTATTTTTTCTACTAATCTGTTTAATGGATCATAATTGTAAATGATTGTGTTTGTTACAACATCATCTTTGTAATGAGTTTCTTTAGAAAGATTATTCTTCTTATCATATTCATATTCTTTACAATAGACTTTTAATTTTCTATATTTCGTTTCTTTATTGGTTTGGATTATCTCGGTTTTAACAATTTCAGTTTTTACTTTGTCAAAACTTGTCCAGTCTATCGTTTTTGTCTTACGAACTATATTTTTCTCATTGTTTTGATTTTCACTTAGTTGTTTTACTAGTTGATATTTATTGTTGTAAAGATTTTTGTACTTATTTTCTCCGTCTTGAATTAGTTGATTGTTTTTGTCATAGACATAGGGTATTGAATCTATTTGAGTAGAATCTATTTTATCTACCCAAAGAGTGAAAATTTTATTATTTTTCTTGTCATAAATGTTTCTATAAATAGTCCCTAGCCTTCCCATATTCCATTCTATAGAGTTTCCGTGTCTATCGTATTTTTCCCAAATAGCAGTGCAACTAGAATTTGAACCTGAAAAGCAGTGTTTTTCAAAAGAAGATTTCACTTCATTTTCGACAATCACATCTTTATCATTTCCGATTTGTGCAGAAATGGATTGGATTAATCCAACTAATATTATTAATGAAATTTGTATTCTCATTTGTCTTAATGCACTACAACAATAGAATAAAGAATATATATCCTTTATATCACATCTATGTTTATTTTTAAATTTAATCTTGTATCAAACTCTTATTATTAAGTGTAAAAACTTTCTAAGGTATTACTTATTTTTTTTCATCAATTATCATCTCTATTAAAGATGATTTATGGCCAAATCTATCTGATAGAATTAAGACATTATAACTCGCTAAGTCAATAGAAAAACTACCCTTCGATTCCAGCTCAGAACTAGAAACCCAGAAATTTTTCACAACATTTTCTGCTTTCATAACATTTTCTACTTTCACTTTTAAAGCATATTGTACATCACTAAAATAATTCCTGTTGGGATCTTCGGGAGGTGCATCGTATCCCCATTCATGTATATAATCTGTAATTTCTATTTCTATTAAATCATCTTTATTGCTAATTGTTAAAATTTCATCACTCGACAGTGTTAATGCTTTTCCAAATTTCGCTTGTTCTATGATTAGATATTTGTTATTGTTTTGTAACCCCTCTTTTGATTGGGCTTTTTTCATAAATTCTTGTGAACTAATACTATATGATATAAAAAAGACTATTGGAAATATTACTGTTTTTTTCATTATTATATTTTATAGTGGCTGACTTTTAAAACAAAGGTAAGTACGGAATAATATTAACATCATACTGTTTTCTGTGAAAATATTTTTATGGCGTACAATTTAGAAGTGATATGTAATTACCAAAAACAATGATATAAAGGATATATATCCTTTATATTCTATGTATGGTTATGTTTACTTGATAAATGTAATTATTATTGAGTATAAAAACCACCTTCCTAAGCCGTTACTTATTTTTTAATTTTTCTGCGCATTGGTTGGTAACTTTTGCTTTTTGCAAGCGTTGCATCATTATAAAAATAAACAGACCAATCGATTAATCATTAATCAGCTATGATCACAGATATCGTGTTGTGTAATCGTTTTTACAAATAAATTTTCACTTCTAGACCTTGTTTGATTGACTTTTTGAAGAAGGATTTTAAAATATTTATATCATCATTTATATCTTTCAAATCATACTCTTCTGTAGTCCAGTATTTTAATATCTTTTCCGTATTCAAATTAGGTGTAAACTCTTCTTTGTTCAGTATTCTGCGAACTCGTTCAATTTCGTTTTTCAGTTCAGATATTTTGTCCGTTTTAAACGTTTGTAATTCGTCTATCCATTTGTTTGAATTGAGATCTAAATTTAAGAGTATTGGGAATTCATTTCTGATATCTTTTGGTAAATGTCTCGAGCAATAAATAAGAAAGTTAGGAGCCACCTCAAACACAACTTCTTCTTTTTTATTTAATGCTTCCATCCACCTTCCCATAATTTTGATTTTAATGACACACAACGCTTAATGTATAAATCGGAGCAAGGCAAGTATGCCTAAACCAATTGATTTATCTGCGCATTTTTATTTCTTATTCAATTTATAAAAATCTAGCACCATTGCAAAAAGGAAAAAACCTTTCGATCGAACACTAAACTTTGCTCTGATTTCATATATGATGTTACCAATAGTTTTTTAGTCTGAATAGCCCTCAAAATGAATATATACCAGTTTATCGTTTACAAATTTAAAATCCACATTTTGTACTATTTCAGAGTTTTGAATTCTAAAGTTATTATGTGAATTTGATACAGAATCGATATTGGATAACAGTTTTAAAAAGTCAGTTTTACTCATTCCATATCTCAAACCATGATTAAGGTTTAAAGTATCCGAATTTGAAAAACCATTTTTGATAAATTCCTCACTAGAGTTTTTATAAATTTCTATAAAGGATGAACCATAGTTGAAAGTGAAAACTGTGTCAATTTGATTGTCAACATGCCTATTGTTAAATAATGTTGTGTCAACAGAAGAATATTGGCTTTCGAGAAGGTTTTTTAATATAGGTTTTTGTAATTCAAATGGGTTTAGACTGTATTTTTCGTTAATAATAGTAACGTCAGGAACAAATTTATTTTTTTCAATCAGAATTTGAATTTCAGAAAGAAGACTATCATCATGTTTTAATTTTTCTTCCAATTTTTCTCTTTGTTTTTCCATTTCCGTGAATTCCTTTTTAAGAGATTCAACTGCATTTGAGTTTCTAGTGTCAGATTTACAGGAGTAGAGAAAAATAAGTAAGAGGAAGAGTGAAATTTGTTTCATAATTATTGGTAACAGCGGAATAAAGGATATATGTCCTTTATATTCTATGTATGGTTATGTTTACTTGATAAATGTAATTATTATTGAGTATAAAAACCACCTTCCTAAGCCGTTTCTTATTTTTTAAGATACTGTTTTATAATCATACTATTTTAAAAATAGTGATGGGTATCTATTTGAATTATCTAAACAGTAATGCCACTAGCGAGACGCTAGCGGGAGCAGAGGATTTTGTTTTATGCTACACAACGGGATTGTGTATGATTAGTCAACTAATTTCGTAAGTAGGCTTTTACCAGCAATTTTTTTACACGGTGTTGGCTATAGTTATTTTATGTGCTTAAATCAGTTTCTTCCCAACTTATACCTTTAGATAACATCCAAGTTAAGGAATGTCTTCGTTCATGAATTACACCTCCATTTCCCATTGGATCAAAACCATTGGGGACTGTTTCACTACCTAATTGAGCACTTCTTACTGCATTATGTAGGCAATAAAATAAATCTTCTTTTTGCATCAACTTTTCTTCAGACAGAGTTTCTTTATCTTTAATCCAATTTTCTACACTTTCGTCTATAGGACAACTAAAGTCTTTCAAAATATCTTGCATTTGATCTCCCGACATCATTTGCCCAGTAATATCAGGCTCTTTATATCCAAAAAACCAAGCTAAAGACCAAGCATTTTCGAATTTCCATCCAATAGAATTTCTTGCTTGTTCATCATCTCTTGATGTATTGAGAATTTCTTTTTCTTCTTCGTCCATAAAATCCTTAAGATTATTTTTGTCTATGAAAGTCAGAATTTTATCACTTTCTAAATTGTCTTGGGGAACCATTAACCAAAGAACTAATGCTTTTATAGCGTTTAATCTTTGCGCGATTTCAATTGAAGGTCTTAGTTCTCGATCAAATTCTGTTGGTAAAGAGCTAGCTGGTTTAAATCCAGAATCAAGACAAATAGATATATTTTCAAGTCTCAAATCTGTCATCCAGGGAACTTGTTTAAAAGACTCTAAGTTATTCTCATTTTTAGTTTCTCGTTCAGATTCTGTATTTTCTTTTGAACCAAATATTTTTTTGAAAAAGCTCATATTTCTATTATTGTGTTTTTAATTGTAGCTAACGTTTCTTGTATGTTGCGTTTGCCTGCCGATAGGCGGCTATGATTTCATATACAGTGTTACCAGCTTTTTTATTCTTTAAATTCTATTATGTCTTGCTTCATTTCTCTATTCCAAAAGTCCAATTTGTCTTTATAAATTCTTGTTATTGGATATCCTTCAATTTCTTTTTTAGCCTTCCAAGTCAAATGAACAACTGCAATATTTCCATTTTCTAATTCGAGTACTATGTCATCATTGTTAGTTTTTCTTGCAATCAATTCATTATTCGCATTTCGTAATAGATGATTATTAGGTAATTCAAGTTTAAGTTCGTTCGTTAAAGCTTGAATAAGCTTATCTTCCATTTCCATTGCATCCCAATAAGGTTCAAGAAAGTTAAGTCCGAAAATTGACATATTAAGTTGATCTTCCAAATTCCCTTTATCCAACAAATCAGCGATTGTGCTTTCGATACAATCTCTTGTTAATTCTTTTACAAAAAGATCTGGAGGTGTTTGATAAAGTCCATTTAAATTTTCTCCATTTTCTTTATCTGTTTTAATAGAAGTTTCAAGGAATTTGTAAGTCCATACATTAATCCCGTAACTTCTTCCATCCAATGTATCAACTCCGATATTTGCGAAATAGTTTTCTCGGTCATCCCAAGGGCTCGAAATTTCAAATTCAAGCCATAGTTTGAATGGCATTTTTCCAATCTTAACTATTTTATCACTTAACGGACTTGATTCCGTATTCAGGTTTTTAATATCCATTTGTCATAATTGCACATAACGTTAAATATATGGCAAGTTGGGCAGAAAACAAGTAATTATTTTCGGTTTAGCCACAAGCCAAATCTTTTTATTTTGTTTTAATTTTTCTATTTAATACCAAATCAAAAGATTTGGCAATTTTGCAAATAAACAATGACTTTTCGGTTAAACACTAATCGCCCTATTTGCTATATATAGTGTTACCTCCAGTTACTTTTCTATTTTTTCAGTCAAATACTTATAAAAGAAAGAATCCTTTATATATAGTTTACATTTTTCAAGATCGGTCAATTCTGAGTGCAAGTTTATTTGATAATCAATTCCATTAATTTTCAATCCAATTATCTTATTTTCTTTGTCAAACGTCAAATTTTCAATTCCGTTGTCTATATCAGATTTGAGTTTTTTTAAATCATTAAATTCAGAACAAATTGTTTCGGATAATTCACTTTCATCGTTGCTAGTTGAAACCGTTGCCCAATTTGAGTACATTTCTTTGTAATCGTATTCAAAAGCACGTTTAATTAATTTAGATACTGCTTTATCTTTTTGACCTAAATCATTAAGAAAACGATACTTCCAAAAAGCTAAGTCAACTTTTTGATATATAAATGAAGTTAATGAAGTCGTCTCAAACGTGATATTATTATCAGCTTTTTCTACATAGGTTAAACCTTTTATAAACTTTTTATTTTTTCCGTAGTAGCTAGCTAACCTCATTGTTGCGTGATAACGATAGTTTTTATAAGGTTTACCTATTTCGCTATTTTTGTCTCTATCATTTAAATCCGAGTCAATTATTTTTTGGTAGTATTTCAAGATGTTTTTTTCGTCATTTTTTTCTATGTAATAATATAAAATATTTCCTAATGTTGTTCCGTAAGTTGAAGATGGATTATCAGCTTTCTTTTCGATTTTTTTCCAAACCTTAAGTGCTTTATCTTCTTCTCCGTTTTGATATAATTCAATTCCTTTATCAATATCAACATCAAGTTTTTTTTGGCTAAAAGATTGATTACAAATTAAAACAATTAATATTATAAGGATTCTTTTCATAATTGGTGGTAACAATGATATAAAGGATATATGTCCTTTATATTCCATGTATTGTTATTTTTTAATCTATGGAGGGCACATTTATTTACGCTCTTTTTTCAATTTTAAATCCCCACAAACATGTTCGAGCAGTTCGCAGGCATCTACTTCTATAGCTAAAGCAATAAGATACAATTCGTCTGCTTTAATTTTTGTAGAGAAATTGTTAGAAAGCTCGCTTAATCGATTTTTGTTAATACCAGTTTTCCTAGAGACACTAGCCTTGTTTATCGATCTGTTGTCTAGATATTTTCCAAGTTTTGTCATGTTCAATTGTCATTATTTTCAGTATATAAATATAAAAAAAGAGTACATAAATAATAATTTTAAGTACAATATTTTGATTTAATACCGATTTTAGGTAATATTGTGTATATAATCTACATAAACATATGTAAACAATGATGAATAACAACCAAAAAAAGTGCCAGACCTATATTAAGATCCCGCTTACAGGAGAAAAAGAACTAGAAGTATATAAAGATGGGATCCTGGGGATATTAAGCAAAGTAGAAATACATAGCACAGACAAAAGAATGATAGGACATCTTAAAACCGTATACAAATTATTAGATTGTATACAAGTGCAGGATATTCGATCTGTTTCTTAGCACTGGTATCCCAAAAAAATAAAATCTATTGTTATGATGGGATTAAAAAAAAGAGTAAATTTGTCAAAGATTGACAAATGAATGAAAGAAACGTTTGGAGAATATATCAAAATACTTAGAACAACAAAAGGGCTTACCCTAACCCAGCTGGCAGATCTGTTAGATATAGATTTTGCAAATCTAAGCAGAATAGAGAATGGGATACGCGATTTTGATAAAAAGAAACTTTCTAGATTAGCAGAGGTTTTTGATCTTAGTATAGAAGAATTACAAGACGAATATGCAAGTGATCAACTCGCAAAGCATATGTATGAGATAGGTTGTTCTAAAGAACTACTTAAAGTTGCAGAAGAAAAAGCAGAATATCGCAGAACAATAAAAAAATAAAAAATAATACCCATTGTGCTTTTGGGAAAAACATGGTGAAAAAAGCTATTCTCGATACATTTTGTCTTCATTTCATTACGACAAAACACTCGAATAGACGCTTTTTTGATTCAAAAATTTTAAATGCACAACAAATTAAATACAATACCTTTTTTACAGATTTAAGGTATTCTTTTTTCAGGACTACATTGCACATCCTACCTGGCAATCCTGTAAATCTGTTAGTTTAATAGTTAAGACAGGAGAAATGCTCCTGTTATGTATAAAGAGAAAGTCATAGTATGGTTGATCATACGTTCTAAACTCTTTACAAGTCGAGTACACTTATATCCGCTTCTTTTGAGAAGATAGCACTTGGCATGCATTTGGTTTTCCCGATGTGTGTTTTAGCAAAGGCCGGAAACTATGCTAAAATTATCTAATACCAGTTCGTATATAAGATACTGGTGTACAATCAAAGGAAACCATAACTATAAGCAGATGAAAATAGATCTAGACACTCAGATTTTTCCGAAATTTAAGCTATCTACACAGCAGGATTTGATCCTATATCTTATTAAAAACGAATTATTAGGTACCCGATTTATAAATCAATTGGCCGCGATAGGTTTCGACACTTCTTTTTTTAGTGTAGAACTGGGCATGGCGATATTATCACTAATGGGTTTTAAAACCCGAACCGATGCTTTGTGGGAGTGGTATCATGATACCGTAGATCTATATGCAGCAAAAATTAACCTGGATGATCACGCCGTTACCCGGGCCATTACTTTTGATTTTTATATCGCATTGCGCATCAAACTACATACAGAGCAAGGGTAATGCGATACAAAAATCGGTATACGTTCAATTTATAAAGTTATACAATTGAAGGGAAATAGGTTAGGTTAATCTTTTAGAATTATTTCAGAATTATTTTTTTCGCATATACTTTATCAGAAGTTTTTATTTTCACAAAATACACACCTTTAGGATATTTAGATAAGTCGATTTGTACTTGTTTAGATATAGTGTTGATAGCATAGATTTTCTGTCCTCTGCTATTAAACACTTTTATATTTGAATTGCTGGTATGATCTAATTGTATCATAAATTCACCACTATTAGGATTAGGGTATATAACGACACTATTATCAATATTTGATACATCTTCTGTGTTTGATGTTGTATTAGATTTTAAAGACCCATTTACAGAATTTTGAGCGAGAATTGCCCACATATTTAAGTTATTAATTTTATATAAATAATGGCTTCCAATATCTGAATATTCAGAATTTACAAGTAATTGATTTTCTGGTGATATTGTTTTATCGAATAAGGGAGAAAATCTATTTTTTGCTACTTTTACTATTACTTTTTTAGAAGATCTTGTTAGATTAATGATATGCAAAATAGGGTTGTTATACGTTTGTGCTGCAAAAATGGTTGTTCCGTCTGGATTTGTAATATGCCATATATGATCGCCAATATTTATTGATGCATTAGGTTTAAGATAAATGTTACCAACATTACTTAGACCAGTTGTTGTGTGGATTTCATTATTAATCAAAACTTTACTTCCAGAAGGGATCACCAAACCACTGGCATCAGACCAATGTATGATCGTTCGGTTATTATTTGGATCATTTAGTACATTTGTTACAATACCCGATGAAGGCTCGGGATAAATAATATTGCCTAGAGGGTCTTTTATATACCAGACAGGATCACTAAGATTAATAGGGGTGTTTTCTGGTAGGTATATACTACCCACTCCCGTGTTAACAATTGTTTTATAGATTTTATCATTGATCAATACCTCGCTTCCTTTTGGGATTGTCAAACCGTTTGAACCGGTCCAGTGAACTGTTGTTCGGTTTGGGTTTGGTTCTGATATAACATTGGTAATGGTTCCTGAAGCTTTATAATCACCTTTTTGCCTTGCTGTAATAACATAGGGTTTTTCTTGTGGATATATGATATTACCATCGGGATCTTCGATATACCATACAGGTTCATCAACATCGATTGGGGTATTAGGAGGTAGATATATGTTTCCTACTCCTGTGTGAACTGTTGTTGTATATATCTTGTTATTGATAATAACTTTACTGTTTTTAGGAATCGTCATTCCATTTGTTGCATCAGTCCAGTAGAGTGTTGTGCGATTTGGACTTGTTTCTGAAAGCACATGGGTTACCAATCCCGAAGTGATATCTATGTCGGGATTATATGATGAATTTAGTTTATTAGTGTCATCAAAATAACGTGTGCCATCAGGAAATTCGATATACCAAACTTTATCACCAACATTAATACTATTTAATGTATTTAATGGAAGATAAATTTGTCCTACTCCTGTCGAGACAGAGGTACTAAAAACAGTTTCACCAATTTTTATCTTTGTATGCTTAGGAATATTTTGAGGCCCGCTATTCTTTAATAATTTTATGAAAACACGATCTGGGTTTTCTTTAGGATATAGACTTTTACTTTTGATCTGTTCATATCCGTCAAAAACATGCACATGCTCTTCAATCGTATTATAATCATTAAATAGTGTTTCGTTATTTCGTATCAAAGAAAAAAGATTTGTAAAATCCGTCGGGTCTCCATAATAACGAGATGAGGAGGAGGAATAATAAACATCCCAGGGAGCAATCATAACTAATCCGGTAGCGTAACCAAGTGCTACACTTACCTGGTTTGTCCATAGATCTGTACTAGCTATAGTAATAGCACTTGTATTCTCATTGCCTGTAGCAGTATAGTGGGTAGACCTCGAAAATCGTGCGTGATTAATAATATCATAAGCAATGCTGTTGCCATTAGGAGAAGGGTATACTTCTGTGTCCCAAAAATCGAAAGAACCTTTTAACCAATGATTTTCTGCAAGATTATTGGCAGAATAAGTTCCTTTTTTACCTGGATATTTATTGCCAATGTACGTATTCATATCATTATGCAATCTGGTATAAAAATCAATCGTAGCCCACTTTTGAAACTCTCGATAGTAGTATTTTAAGGTGCCAGGGGATTCATCTAGTGCTATAAACTGTTCATTACACAAAGGTTCATCAAGACCTGAATTTAAAGTGTTTAATAAATGATCTTTGTAATTAAAAGTGTTTAAATCTGCAATCCCTAAAGCAGTTATTTGAGATGGAGACAAATTGTTCTGAAGCCAGAGATTAAATTTATTCATTGAAGCAGTAGAGAAAGAACCCCCTAAACCTACTAATTCCTCATTCATAGATGGGCTATCTTGCTGGAAAGAAATATTACCTTCATCAATAAGTTTTTTAACTCTATCTAATTGGAAATTATAATATAAATCAGAGTTCACATCTGGTCTTGCTACAGACCAACCTACCTCCCAACTTCCACGAGTAGGGAAATCACATAAATTGGTTGCTACCATAGAACTTGGATTATTTTCATCCCAAGGAATGTATAAAGGCATAGCATATTGAAAAGGATAATTTAAACCCGAAGCTTCCTGAAAAAAACTGGCTGGATCAGGTCTAGAATTAGTTGAGTCTTTTTTATAAGTCCAAAGCAATCGATTTGCATAAAATGCTGAAGCCATTGGTATCCACTCACTATGATCTACAGCCGGTTGAATGGAATTAGGATGAATAATTTTAAGATAATCATAAAACCTCATGGATAAAGCAATATCTGCCTTTGATAATGCAGAGGGTTCTACTGCTATTGTTTGCGCAATAGTGGTGGTGCAAAAACTTTGAAAAACTACTAAAAATGTAAATAACGCTTTTATGTTTTTGAAGATATTATATTTCTCCATTTTGAAAAGATTTTAGATTAGTTCAATTGTTATATGTATATGTATAACGTAAGAAAGATGTTACTATTAATATGTATTTTATTCTTTTTTCTAATTTAGAAAACTATAGAATTGAAGGAAAACAATCTGTTTCTTAAATGTCTGTGAAATATGCCGATATCTTTTAATAAATGTAAAATAAGTTAGATACCAGAAGTCGAAGGCTAGATATCGGAAGCATCATACTCCAGACAATCATCAACCAATATCGTTATGAATATCATTACTCCTTTTATAGGGTAGTTAAGAGAACGGTTAACCCAAAACCTGATACCAGATACCTGAAACCCCTTCCATCTCATTTCTAAAAAAAACTTTTATTTTTTTTGTCAGTCCCGAAAAATGGAACTAGGATGATTTAATATTGCAATAAGAATTAACTAATATGACAAAAAATAAGTTCATTTAAAGTGTTTTTATCTATAGTTTTTAACTCCTTGGCGGACTGATCCGTTATGGTTTTAATTGTGGGTTTGGCACAGTGAAAAATGAAATCGGTCATTAATTACTTTTATATGAAATATCTTATCACTACGTTAACATTCTTACTTTTAGGATTCACAATTCTTGCTCAAGTAGGGCAACCACCCACAGAACCACCAAAGATTTTTCCTACTTCTCCCGAAGCAGCTAGTTTAGGAAAGTATGGAGAGATTCCTGTCAATCTTTCTACAGGAAGAATGAACCACACTATCCCATTACATACCATTAATGAAGCAGGTTTTAGCCTGCCGATTTCTTTATCCTATAATTATTCTGGATTGATGGTAGATGAGCTTCCCGGAGCTACTGGATTAGGTTGGGATTTCTCTGGTAAAGGGATGATCACCCGACAGGTTCGTGGCCTTGCAGATGAGTCACAGCTTGGATATATTGGGCCAAATGAAATAGGAAAAAAAGTACATAAATTTCATACCGATTCTCAAAATATGACCCCAGAAGAGCTTGGATTATTGATACGAGAATCTGCGGCAGGAAAATGGGATACAGAATCTGATAAATATATGATTAGTGTAGGCTCTCTATCGGCTACTTTTTATTTTAACCATAATGGTGAAGCTGTTTTTGCACCCTATAAGAATTATAAGCTTACTCGTTTGTTTGGAACTCAAGGTAATTTTAAAGGCTTTAAATTGATAGATGATGCAGGAGTTAATTACTTTTTTGAACTTCAGGAAACTACAGAGATTGAAACCTTAAGCGCTACAGAACCGACCATAACGATATACCCTTCTGCCTGGGTAATTACCAAAATAGTGCTTCCTAATACAAAAACCATCACTTTCGAATATCAAAACTATACGGTACGACAAAGAACATATTCTGATGCCTGGACTATTGTAGATATTGATTCTCCAGAATATACACGGTGTATACAAGAACAAAGTCTAAACAGAGTTTCTCACTCTTATTCTGATAATACTACTGAAGGGTTATTAGTAAATAAAATCATTACCCCATCCGAAACGGTAACCTTTAATTATACCACTTATACTGCAGTTAATATTGATAAAAACCCAACATCACTTGATGCGGTAACGATAAAGAATACTATAGGACAAGAAGTAATGACATATACGTTAACGTATACTGATAAAACTGCAACCCGAAAACTTCTAACAGCAATAGATAGAGGAAGAACAACTGCCTCACAACAACAAAGTTATTATCGATTCGAATATTATGGTAGTCCTGCTGCAACTATTGCCTATTACAAACAAGATTATTGGGGATATTACAGTGGTAGTACCAATAATACAGGGAGTTTGATTTCAGAAAACTCAAATCGATCTCCTGATTTTAACAGTACTCGTCAAGGTGCTTTAAAAAAGATACATTATCCTACCAAAGGATATTCAGAGTTTATCTATGAGCAAAACCAGGTGTTTGGAAAACTGGATACAGGAGAAATTGGTAGTGAAGCTCGTTTGGATGTAAAGATAGATACAGTAATCACTTCTGATAGGTATCCTTTAAATGAAAACATCAATAAAACTATTACCATTCCTTTTACTCCAAAAGCACTTCCAGGTGGTGGAGATATTAAAGTTAGTTTAGGCTATTATTTACACACTTCTATGGGATATTCTCTGGCTTTGGTAGAACTTAAAAAAGTTGGGGGAGGTGTAGTGTCAAATTGCCCGGGACAAGGAATATGTAATTATAAATATGAAGCTTCCTCGGCAGAACAAGAACCGGTTACCAAACAACAGGATCCAACATTATATAGCCTGGAAGCTGGAGATTATGAGCTGGTTGTTCAGTTAGAAAGAATAGCTGCACCATCAAATCCAGATAGAACGCCAAGAGCTGTAGCTAATGTACAGCTAAAATACTATTCGGGAACCCCTCCTCCAGAACCAGAAGTGATTAATATCCCTTTTGGAGGGCTACGAATCAAAGAAGTAAACTCTTATGACAGTCAGGGAGGGCATACCACCAAACGATATTCATATATGAAAGAAGATGGGATCACTTCTTCGGGGATCAACCTTTCAAAACCTGTATTTGTAAACAAAGAATCCTATCATTACCTTCCGGATCTTACTCCTCCAGGTAGAGCAAAAATGGACTGTAATCTTACCAAAAGATCCTCGTCAAGTACGATTCCGTTAAGTACTTATATTGGTAGCCCGGTATTATATACTACTGTAGAAGAGCAATTGGTAGGAGATGCAAATGAAATGCTTAAAACCCGTTCTTATTTTTCGGGAACCAAAAATCTGGAAGAAAGTTATCCTTATGCTCCGATAGAGCAAAGTAACTGGAGAAAAGGACTTGTGAAAAAACAAGAATCCTATATCAAAAATGCAAGTGCGTATGATGTGAATGGAATAACAACCAATATATACAATAAATTAGAAAGGCATTTAGGAGCGTTAAGCCATTTAAATTCGTTTAACTTAAAAGCAGGTAAGGTTAGATATGTCTTTGATGCCGATGGAAATTTACAAACGTCTACATCTGGAGTTAATAATTCTGAGTGGACCCGATATGTAAACCGTTCTGAGTTGTATCCTATTACATCATCAAAACAAGAAGAAATTCATCATAGTAAAACCATTACCAAGGATGTTACCTATACCTATGATGATCCATATGGGCAGTTAAAAACACAAACCACTACAATTAGTAATCAGGCTACCGTTGCAACAAACTATAGTTATCCTTATGATAAGAATAGTACAGTAAACAATGCTCTGGTGACTCAAAACAGGATCACAACTCCTATAGAAATCCAAAATATAGAAGCAGGTGATGTATTATCTACTCAAACTACAGAATTTGTGGATTGGGGCAATGGGATTCTACTACCTGGGATTACTAAGGTTGCCAAAGGGACTGATACTCCAGAGCCTCGTCTTACCTATCATAAATATGATGCCAAAGGAAATCCGTTAGAAGTTTCACAAGCCGATAGAAGTCATATTATGTACGTTTGGGGGTATAATAACACTCGACCTATTGTTAAGATTGTTAATGCTAGTTATACAGGGATTTCTTCTACAGCAAGTTCTTTAATCACTCAGTTGCAAACGGCATCGAATACAGAAGATACGGTTGCAGAAGAAGTAACTATGCGTAACTTGTTTAAAGACCTTAGAGGAGACACATATTTTGCAGATGCTCAAATAACCGGTTATACCTATGATCCACTTGTTGGGGTGACTAGTATGACAGACCCTAAAGGATATACGGGGTATTATCAGTATGACGAATTTAATAGATTAACATATGGATTAGATGATGACCAGCATATCGTGCAACAAATACGTTATAATTACCAGGGAGAACAAACGACTACTTTGGGTGATGTGACCATTAGTACAAGTTTAAGTGCAATACAACCCAATCAAGCTGTTACTTTTACAGCTAATACCTCAGGAAGTGAGGGAGCAGATCTGTATACCTGGTCTGTAGATGGCACACAAGAACAATGTGATAGTACTACAAGTTTTACCAAAACCTTTGCCAGTGAAGGAACATATACGGTATCAGTGATTGCCTATAATACGCAAACCAAACATAGAGTAAGTAAAACGATGAGTGTGGTGGTATCCTATCCTCCTATTACTACCCCTATTGTAAGTGCAAACTATACTAATATTGTAAAAGGAACCAATGTAACTTTTACTGCCTCAAGTGTTGGGGGAGGCACTGGGAATCTGAGATACGAATGGTATGTAAACAATGTAAAACAAACCAGTACAGCAACTACATTGGTATACAACCCTGGTACAGCAGGAACCTATAATGTATATTTTAAAGTTATTGATAACACAAGTGGAAAAACTGTAAACAGTGCTATACGCAAACTATATGCTTATAACCCTTTAACTGCAGCTAATGTAAGCGCTTCCAAATCACATATTGTACAAGGAACAACGACGACATTCTTTGCTTCAGGTATTGGAGGAGGAACAGGTCTTCAAGGATACGAATGGTTTATTAATGATGTGCAACAAAGTGCTACAGGAACAACACTTTCGTACAATTTCCCTAATTCAGGAACGTATACAGTTAAATTCAGATTGGTGGATCGAGGATTAGAAAACGGATATTACCAATGGGGTGCTAATGCTCCTGTTGTTAAATCATATCCTGGTATGGTGGCAAACACAAGTCAGTCTCATACTTCTATTTCTGGGACTAACCCAAGCGTGTCGTTTAACATTACTAGTTTAACAGGAGGTTCGGGATCACGTCAGATTTCATGGAAAGCATATAACAGTATTAATCTTTCTCATGCTTTAGGATCAGGAAGTGGTACAAGCTTTGGTTTTTCTAACTTTTCAAATGGTACTCATGAATATACCATTAAAGCTACTATAACAGATAATCTTACGGGTCAACAGATCACCAAGGTAATGATCGTTGTTGCTACGGTTACTACAGGCGGCGGCGGTGGCGGTGGCAATACAGGAGAACAACATTAATCCCATAAACAATATAATAAGATGAAAAAACAAATTATATATTTATTATTAGCGCTAATGGGATTGAACCTTCAAGCCCAGGTAGTACTATCAGACAAGAACTATGTGCATACTACGGTTCCTCAAACCGCAATGACCATTGCAGAAATAGAGAATATAAACTGTACTAACATTAATGATATCAACAGATCGATAGAGAGTGTTACTTATTTTGATGGACTGGGTAGGCCCATACAACAACGAGCGATCAAAGCCTCACCAGATGGTAAGGATATCGTTACCCATATCACTTATGATGATTATGGCAGACAGGACAAACAATACCTTCCTTTTGAAGCAACCAATACGATTGGGAGTTATAAAGAGATCAATGTTAATACCGATATCAACCAGTATTATAAGGATACCTATGCTAGTGATTTCCCAGGGGTTACAAATGCTAATCTGGGAGAGGTTAATGCCTATTCAGAAAGTGTGTTTGAAGCTTCTCCTCTTAATCGAGTACTAGAACAAGGAGCCCCAGGAGCACCCTGGAAAGCAGATCGAGGTAGCGATACAGATCATACTATTAAATTTGATTGGGATGCTAATACAGCGAATGAAGTAGTCTATTTTAAAGTAACCTTTGCCAATCCAGATGATACCGAAGCTCCTACCTTAACAAAAGATGGTTTTTATACTGCGAATCAGTTATACATCACCATCACCAAAGATGAAAACTGGACTCCGGCAGATGGGAATAATCATACTACGAAAGAGTACAAAGATAAACAAGGTAGAGTGGTCTTAAAAAGAACCTATGCCAATGTTGGGGTGCCGAGCGTAGTCGAAGCACATGACACCTATTATGTATATGATAGATTTGGAAATTTAACATACGTAATCCCACCAAAAGTAAATACTAGTGCTACAAGTATCTCTGCTACCGAGCTTGCCGAATTGTGTTATCAATACAAATATGATAATCGTAATAGGCTTATCGAAAAGAAAATCCCTGGTAAAGACAAGGAGTATATTGTCTATAACAAACTAGATCAACCGATCTTAACCCAGGATGCGAATCTAAAAGCAAGCAATGCCTGGCTATTTACCAAATATGATGCCTTTGGCAGGGTTACCTATACCGGTAAATTCACCGATAACCGAGAAAGAAAAGTTATACAACAAGCTGTCAATACAGAATCTATACTATGGGAACAACGAGGTGTTGCTGCCCAGATCGATGGGACTACTATCTATTACAGCAATACGGCATTCCCAACCACAAACCTGGAGTTATATACCATTAATTACTATGATGATTATGGGTTTGATATTGCAGGATTAACCAATCCCGGTACGGTATATGGCGAAACTATATCAGATCAAACCAAGACACTACCTACAGGAAGCAAGGTAAAAGTACTTGATACCTATGATTGGATCACTACCGTAACCTATTATGATAAAAAATCAAGACCCATCTATGTGGCTAGTAAAAACGAATATCTAAACACTACAGATATCGTAGCAACTCAATTGGATTTTGTAGGTAAGGTAGCACAAACCAAAACCACCCATACCAAAGATAGTAACGCACCTATTATAACCATAGACACATTTACTTATGATCATATGGGTAGAGCATTAACTCAAACCCAAAAGATCAATACTCAAGCAGTTGAAACTATTGTTGAAAATACCTACGATGCTTTAGGGCAATTAAAACGTAAAGAAACAGGAGGAGGATTACAAAAGGTAGATTATACCTATAATGTAAGAGGGTGGTTAAAAGGGATTAATGATGTAGATAACCTGGGGGATGACCTCTTTGCTTTTGGGATCAATTACAATACACCACAACTTGGGGCTACACCGCTGTTTAATGGTAATATAGCAGAGACTTATTGGAAAACTCAAAGTATAAACCCTAATCCTCCGAATAACCCGGTAAGTACTTCATATGTGTACAGTTATGATGCCCTTAATAGGATTGTAAGTGCAACAGATAATACTGGTAACTATACCCTAAGTGGTGTTACCTATGACAAAACAGGAAATATCCTTTCCTTAAACCGAAAAGGAAACCTTGATGCAGCTGCTACTTCTTTTGGAGATATGGATATCCTGGCATATACCTATGATAATGGTAACAAACTCTTAAGAGTGACCGATACCGGTAATACGACTTTTGGTTTTAAAGATGGTAGCAATACCAATGATGATTATGTCTACGACACTAATGGTAATATGACCCAGGATCAAAACAAGGGAATTACAGGGATTACCTATAATCATTTAAATCTACCTCAAACAGTCACGGTAAATAATACAGATCATACCGGAAATATTACTTATATTTATGATGCCACTGGGGCAAAATTAAAAAAGATTGCCACAGAGGGAAGTTCTTTATTAGAGACTGAGTATGCCGGTAATTATGTGTATAAGAATGGTGATCTGGAGTTTTTTAATACCCCAGAAGGGTATGTAGAACAATATGCAGATGGTTTTAAGTACATCTATCAATATAAAGATCATTTAGGCAATATACGCTTAAGCTATAATAAAGGTGGTAATAAGACCTTTTTAAATGATACTTTTGGTAGTAGTACCGATGACTGGGGTGGTGGTGGCGTATCTGCAACCAATGGTCGTTTAGGAGTTAAAGTACAATATATGTACAGTGGTACGAATAAAAAGATTACACAATCTTTTAGTGCCGGAGAAACGGTGAAGATACGGCTGAAACTGGATGCCAATGGTAAAGGATATAAGATGCGTGTACTGGTCAATGAGATTAATGCTGCTAATGTAAGTACAGGGTGGTATTCTGCTGGTGATGCTGCCGAAGGTAATTTTGAAGCTACCTACCAGATCAAACAAGATGCTGCTAAGCTAAATATCAAACTAGGATTAACCAGTAGTATAGCTGCAGAAGAAGAGATCTATCTTGATGATATTAGTGTGGTACAAGAAACCGAAGAAGGTATCATCGTACAGCAAGAGAAGAATTATTATCCTTTTGGATTACAGCATCAAGGATACAATTTTGCTGTAAATGGTAGAAAACATAATTACGGGTTTAATGGTGTCGAATATATGACAGATTTGGATTTAAATATTTATGAAATGGATGTTCGTAAATACGATCCTTCTATTGCTCGTTTTACTTCTATTGATCCTGTCACACATCATTCAATGTCTCCTTATGTTGCGTTTGATAATAATCCTGTTTTTTGGGTTGATCCTAGCGGTGCTGATGCTGATAAACCTAAAATAGATTCTTATAGTAAAACTATTATATCCTCATTAGTTGATGAGGATGGAAACACAATTGTTACTATGCAAACACATTCAAGAAAAACAGTCACAAATGATGATGGATCAAAAACAGTTACACGAACATTTTCTACTATAACGAATACTATATCAAATAAAGAAGGAGATGAAGCAAATATAAGTTATGGAAATAATCATTCTGTGTCACAAACAGATACATATAATGCTAATGGAGAACTAATAAATGAAGGAAAAGCTATTAAACAAACTGGTGGTACTGTTAATTTTTCTGATAAGAGTGTATTGAATTCTTGGACTAATCATATTGCAGATTTTAATAGGAATAATGGAAGTAGTGATTCTTGGAATAAAAAAGTATTAGAAGATGGAATATCAGTTACAAAAGCAGCTTTAGCTTTTGGCCCTGCTTTAATGTTAAAAAAGATACCAAAAGAGCAGTTTGTGTTTGGACAAAAAGGGAAAGGAGGCTTTGCTTTTGGTGTTGCTGAATTATTAAATTATAGTGCAAAGAAAATTAATTCTAATAATAAACAGTTAATGTTATCTAATATAGACAGGTCTAATGGTGTGCCTTCAAATAGACATAGACTACCTAGAAAACCAACAGAAGGTATATCTATAACAAAAGCAGTTTTAAAAAGAATAGGTAAGGTATTAGGTTTATATTAAAATTATGAAAAAAATAGGAAACATCTTTTTTTGGTCAATTTTTATTATAATAATAAGTATTTCTGTTTTTAGAAATACAGTTCTAGACTCCAAGTTTTATAACAAATATGTTTATGGTTTAAACTATAATGATATGAGATTACAGAAAGGAATTACAGATTTGCCAGATACTTTTATATCTGTTGAGGATAATTATTATAAAAGCTGGTTAGTTTGGGAAAATCCAAATCCGGTATATAATGATACATCATATACTCATTTGAAGAAGATGATAAGGATTGTCAATTCTGATCTTATATTAGAAACTGATTTGTTTAAAAAGTTTAATGGAGATTCATTAAACTATGAAACAATAACTTCAAAATTTTATTATAATGATGAAAGGCATATAATGATAAAAAAGAGATCTGAAAACGGGGTTGTTACTTCAGTAGATACAACTCATGTGCCTAGAGAGTTCTTTTTTAAGAATTAAGATATAGATTTAGATAAAAAAAGAGGCCGTCTAAAAAGTATTTGGACGGCCTTTTGCTATAATTTGAGATATTCTTCGTTCTATAAATAAATGTAATAGAGATCCCCCGCTGCTCCTAGCGTGTAATTGATCGCTCCCGCTAGCGTTTCGCTAGTGGCGTCAAAGCTTGAAGGATAAGAATTTATAAATGATAAGGATCCAGATAGCGCGGATTTACACCTTAAATCCGTAGGTCTATTAATTTTGGATTTATTTCATATAATTTAGACTAAAAGTGTCCAATGTTTTTTGGATTTAGATGATTTTGATCTGTATTTTTTAGAATACAGAATTATTTAAAGCATTTCAGGAGATAATGATATATATGATTTAGCCCCAACTCTGTTAGGGTTTACTTTTATTGATAAATCATGTTAGGGTTCATGTTTTGGTTTAGCTAGGTCTTGAAATGTAAATTTCCATAAACTCGAAGTTTTTGTTGTCTTGATGTCCTGATCCATTTCGCAGGAATAGTGATAAATCTAAATATGAATTTCTTAATCCTAAAACTGGTTTTAAGACCTTTAAATTTCTTGGAAAATAAAGTGATAATATAATGGTATAGATTTCTACAGATAGAGGTGAATATTAAGAAAACAGTATTTTGTTCTAGCTTTGAGAATGGCAGGTTATTCCAACCAAAATCATTTTTTAAAACATCAAACTCTCTTTCAATTGCTCCTCGTTGATTATAAAACCCTGCAACTTCATTTTTAGTTTTTTCATAATCATTGGTCAAAATAGCGGAATATAGATATGCCTCATTTGTAAACATATTAACTTGTTTATCATCTCTTTCAATCTTAGTAACGACCAATCGATATGTTTTTAATCTGTCAAGTTGCTTATTTCTCTTTAGTGTTCTTATAAATGGAGTAAATGAAATCTCTCCTCTAAATCCTATTTCATCTCCTAAGTCTACTTTTTCCCAATCATTAATAGTAGCAATGATTTTTGCCAAAGCTCCACTCATACAAGCTCTAAGATAAAACTTGTTTACATGTTGGCTTACAAGTTCCACTATATTGAGTTGATAAGATGCTCCATCTGCTCTAAAAGCATCAATCTTTATATGTTGTTCTTCCAATAAGGTAAACATTCTGGTTAATGTCCCCCCGCTGCTCCTAGCGTGTAATTGATCGCTCCCGCTAGCGTTTCGCTAGTGGTGTCAAAGCTTGAAGGATAAGAATTTATAAATGATAAGGATCCAGATAGCGCGGATTTACAATCTGTGAAACATACCAAAATATCAAAACAGTCACTTAATAATGTGACTGTTTTTTTTATAGTTAATTATTAATAATCTCGCTATGGTAAAATTGGTTTAAGTTTATTTATAAACTTTTTAAAAGCAGGGATTGTAAATCCGTTCCATCAGATAATTTTATATAAGAAATGATATGCGTAATGTGTACAAAGACTCCATTTAGAAAACTATATAATTGAGAAAAACAATCTATTTTATAGTACTATTTATTCTGTTGTAGTAGCCTTTGGTTTGGTCTTTTCTATTGAAGATGCGTGATCCTTGATCACATACCATTTGTCATCTATTTTTTCTAAATCATAACTAACCATCATATGATTAAAATAAGGACTACCATTTCTATTGGGTTCTCTATACATAGCCTCGGTAACGGCCATCCCGATTTTATCTCCCACTTTTACATTTACTATTTTTGTCTCCATAGTCCAGGTAGTGTCTTTAAACCATTCCTGATGCAAAGCAACAAACTCATCTGCTGTATTTTTAATTTTTATACCCGGTAAAATAAGTTGCATTTCTCCTGTGGGAGATAGTGTTGATTTTAAGGAGTCAAGATTTCTGTGCTCTATCGCGGTAAGGTGTGTTTGTAATGTTTTTGTAAAAAGTAATTCGTTTTGTTCTTGAACAGCTTTATGATCAATGGGTTTTTTGGTGGCACTAGTACATGAGCTTAAAAGTGTTGCTAAAAACACAAAGAGGGTAACAAATTGAATTGTACGGCTATTTTTCATGAGTTCTGTTTTAAAAGATGACTTGTTTTTTATTATAATAGGGTGCTATGTTTGTGTTTATTTTAGTATTACGGTAATCATTATATATGTTCTGAAATTTTTGAGAATTCAAAAATAACGTTAAACATACGCTTTCCTTTGTTAAGTTCTCTTATGAATCTGGTTATTAAAATAGTAAGCAGCCTTTAAAATATGGTTTCTGGTATCAAAGGAGTGTCACAACACCTATTTACCAGATGAATCATAAACGCTTTTAAACTTATTTTCTTGTTCATAGATAAAAAGCAGCTTGCTGCTGGTACTTATAAAGTATGTCTTATGGTAGAAATGCCAAATTACCCTGAAGAAACCACTTTTTGTAAAACAATAATGATTAAATAATTAGATTAATTCCCTGGAAGTATGGTCATGCCTCCAGGGAATTTTTATTATAAAAACGTATGCTACAATAGCTAAGGTTTCTATAAATGAGTTAGAGGTATTGAGAAATTAAAATTCCTCACCGCCACCACCGCCATTTGAACAGTCTACAAACTCGACTTCGGTGCCAAACCATTCTGTAATACCACAGGGGTTAGTTCTTTTTACCTCAAAAAGATACCAACCGGGAGTTGGAGTATAATGTAAGGTTCCAGAATCTCCCGAGTAATTAGTTGATGGGCTGTATACAATAGATAGATTAGGATACCTACGTAGCCTTATTTGATGTGTTGTACCTGATAATCTTGGGAAAATGCTGTAGGTATTCCCTGTGTGACTAGAACAAAAATAACCGATCTCACCTATACCATTTTCGAATTCGATCATATCTACAACAGCTTCTCCTACCCAAATATTTCTACGTACCGTATGTGACGGTAAAGTGGCTTGAATAAATCCTGACCCATTAAATGCACTATTTACAGGTCTTACCGTAATACTGGTATTTGTCGAGGATACGATTTGAAGATTTGAGGAGGTTGTCCAGTTTATAGGAATAGTAGAAATATTCGCATTATAAGTCACAGTAGAAGTGTTACATATTAGCGATGATCCAGTTATGGTGAGCGGAGGAAATAAGTGCCTTATTGCTAAAAAATCTCCAGCACTAAAGTTGTTAATTGAGCATGCTTTACCGCCGTTCATTACAGATTGAGCGTCTGAATTTGGTGTGCCGGGAATCAGGCTTGCAGAAGTTTGATTGGTGTGCATAATGCCTAAATTATGCCCCAGTTCATGTTGTACATTAGAAATTCTCATGTTCTGTGTGATAGCGCCACTACACGCATTAAAATCTGGATTAACCCAGATCCTTACTCCTGGCAAACCGTTGGTTGTAGGAAATGTTCCTCTTCCGAAAACATTGGAAGCTAAATTCATACTAGGATCTTGTGAGTCATACATAATCTGGATATGGGCATTGGCTGCCGTAGCAGTTATGTTGAGGAATAAACCTGAGCTAGCAGCATTCCAACGGCCAATTGCGCTTATCGAAGCATTTCTCCAATTTAAGTTCATATTGGGATTTATAAACACATTGATATTGTTAATCGTCACAGCATTGGGATGTTCTCTTTGTTTGGTACTGGATTTTTTAGGAGCATGGTATTTTTTGTTTTTATAAAAAACCATATCTCCATCTACCAAATAATAGGTTCCTTTATCTTCGATTTGATCACCAGAAAACCCCCAACTCTTCAAGGTTTTGAGTACAGAATCGCTTTGTGATAAACTTTCGTTTTCTACCAGATAATCCTCTTCAGAGCATCCAACGAGGATAGTGAATAACAGACTTAAAATAAATAGTTTTTTCATTTTGTGTGAGTTTTAGTTTTTGCCCTACTTTGTTATGGAGTGTTCGGGTCACATTTTCTCCTTGTGATTAATAGCTCCTGGCGGTAGTGAAGTGTTTTTTTGTTATTGCGAAGTCTATTTTGTTCTTTAAACTTGGTTAAAGAAATTTAAGCTCTCTTTTATGTATACGCTGTGCGCCATCATTTGTAATAACATCAATATATTTCCTCTTGTTCAAATAAGGTGTCTGAACTTTTGGATTACAGAGCTAATGAGACTTAAGAATCGTAAAATAGCTTTGATGCCGATTAGAATTCGTTATCGTGAAATTGAGAATTGTGTGCTTACGATATGAGTAACAATAGGGTTCTTTGTGTGCGTGTTTTCATAATTTTGCTGTTGGTTAATATTGATAATTGCTAAGTTTTGCAAGGTTATTGTTTTTTACCTTGCTTACTTTAACACCTTAAATTTAGGGTTTTTTGTGTAAACCTTTCTGGTTTTACCTTAAAAATAGTTGGATATAATTGGTTCCATTTTAGAACAGCATCAAAAGCAGTTTTAATCTACTTTGGTTGGATATAATACTAAATGGAATACAAATTACATAGTAGATAATTTAGGAGAATACTAGTATGATAGAATGCTATGTTTTTATCTGTTTTTTCTTAATAGATTGCTCAATACCTGTGCATGTTCTAAAAATTTTGTTTGTTCAAAAACTCGGTTAAACAAACGCTCTCCTTTTTTAAGTTCTTTTATGAGTTTAGAGTGATTAAAATAGTAGCGGCCTTCGAATATGGTTTCTGGAGGCAAAGAGGTATCAAAAGACATCCATTCACCAGATGGATCGTAAACGCTTTTAAACTTATTTTCTTGCTCATATGCAAAAAACAGTTTACCATCTTTTAGATAATACTCTATTATAATAGACCCATAAGAGACTCCAATCCACTCTACATATTTTACCAGTTGATCATTCTCAAAATACCCGGTAAGTTGGCCACCACCATCTGTTGTATATTCCATGAACTCCTCATTATATACGTCAATCTTTTCGAGGTGAAGATTTGAATTAATACGTTGAAATTCAGTTCTGATTTTTAGGATTTGCTCATCGGTATTCTGAGAAACTCCTATAAAGGGAATGACTAATATTCCTATCAACAGTAAAACGTTTCTCATAGTAATGGTGTGTAAAAACTAGTATTTATGATAGTACGATCTTTTCTTTTTTATGTTTCCCCCAGGCAATTACGTTTACCCCTTTTGAATATTGAATTTTATCGGGCTTACCCTTGATTAGTTTATCAAATCTTGCGTAGTTTACCTTGAGGTTAGTAACCTCAATTTTTTGTATTGGCCACTCCAGGTGATGAATCTCAAATTCATTAATTGATCTCTCTGTATCTTGAAACAAAGCATACCTTTCTGTAAGCCATGTATCGAGAACGCTTTTATCTGTAATTTCTTCTCCAATAGAAAATTGGATGTCTAGTTCATCTTTAAACTCTGGGTTTATGGATAGATATTGATTTTTTCTTCGTCTTATTTTTGAATACCGATATGGCAATTGAGAAATTGCCTTAGCAATTTTACAGGATAAACTTGTTCCTCCTTCTATACTTAGAAAATAGACTCCTGTTTTTGTATTAGACTTAACGTATGTTCTAATATTAATTTCATCAAAATTAGAGATCGGAGGAAATGCCGGTAGGTTTTTAGGTCGAATTTTTTCCATAGTAAAAGCTACCAAAGAAACCCAGGGTTTGCCTTCAAAAAGATCGATTTCTAGCTCTTTTGGAACAAATTTTTGTAATTCGGATAATTCGACCTGCCAATGAATAAATATTGCATTATTCCATTCCTGATAGAATTTCCAGTTTTTATTTGGGATTTTCCAGGGTCGATGTTCGGTCGTATTTAGTAGTTCCTTGATTGACACAGCTAATAAAGAAGATGTTTATTTGTATAATTTGTTTACTACAATTTCAATTAGAATTGAGAATTTTTGCTTTTCCTGATCCCATTAGAATACATGATGGTTACTAGTACACAAATTAGTAAAAAATTATATTCTATTCCGTTTCTTCCATCTCCTACGACATACCAACCTTCTTGGAGATGAACTAAAAAAATACCTGTAGCGAGTATTAGAATAGTCACTAATGAAGACCATTTCAGATATTTATTCAATATAAAAAGGACAGCACATACAACATGTGATAATTTGATAGCCCAGGCTATGTATACTCCAAAAGGAGAAAACCCAATCTGATTCAAAAACAAATTACCAAAATTATTAATACCATTGTCGAACATACCCGGTATACTATGTGTTAAAAGAATAATTGCTACTGCCAGGCGAAGAATAAATGTGGGATTCATTGTTTTTTTATTTAATATTCACTAATACATACCTCAAAGTAATGTATGATTTGATGATCAATAATGATTGGGAGGATACTTTCTATACACGATAAACCACCAACTATTTAATGACCCCGGCACATACTTTTAATCGTAAGATTTTCTTTACCGACTGCATTACTTGTTTTTTATAGGCAGCATCGGTTTTCATTTCGGCAAGGATGGTATTTATCGTTTTTATTTCGTTTTGTGGCATCAGAATCAAATCACAACCTGCTTTAGAAGCGAGTAGGGGAGCGTTGTCTAATATTGTAACTGCTTTCATGATATTAAGCGCATCAGATATAATAATACCCCTAAACCCCATTTTTTCTTTTAATAAGCCAGTAATAATTTTTCGGGAACAACTAGAGGGTAGCCCACCGGTATCATACTCCTTATTATTTTTAATAGTGATGTGAGCAACCATGATAGAGAGTACACCATCTTCGATAATTTTTGTATAGTTATCTACCTCTTGTAAAGGGCCATCTATATATACACTTTGCTTATGGGTATCTCCTTTTACAAGACCATGACCGGGAAAATGTTTTGCCGTAGCAATAATCCCGCTTTCTTGAGAACATTTTATAAACTGATTTGCGAGGCGAACTACATCTTCTTTATTGTTTCCATAACTCCTGGATTTAATAGCTTCATTACTAGAACTTACATCCAGTACAGGAGCATAGTTATGGTGTACACCAATATCTCTAAGTTCCTGGTTGATAATATTGACTACAGAGTCTGATTGCGCCTCATTTTTGATATCAATAGTTTTACCTACTTTACGGGCGCCTTTAATTCTACTAGAGAATAAGCTAGGCTCGGCATCCATACTAAACAGAAGCGGAACGGTCTTATTTTTTGTAGTAATGGCATTAAGTGTATTGATATCTTCGGTATGTTTTTGTTTATGTCCTTTTAGATAGACTACACCTCCAATAGCATTTTGCATAGCCAATTTACGAACGGTAGCTGCGGGCTTACCTATTTCTCCACCAGAGGTGATAATCATTTGGGCCACTTTTTGTCGATCGCTTAATGTATTAAAAATAGAATCTACAGTATATTCTAGTTCAGAAGTATAGGTATAAAAATCTTGTAAGCTAAATTTTGGTGCTTTTTGAGCATAGCTGGTGGTCGATACTAAGACAATGCAAAAAATCAATCGAAAAAAATAATTCATATAATATAATTAAGCAGATATTTTAATTTGTGTTTAACATTGAATAGGAACTCCATCCAACTGCCCCCATTCACTCCATGATCCATCATATACAGATACATTATGATATCCTACCAGTTCTACGGCAAGCATAATAATACATGCGGTAATACCTGATCCACACGTAAAGATCAGTTTTTTGTCTTCAATGTTAAAATGCTGTAGAATTTCTTGTAATTCGGCAGTAGATTTCATTTTACCATCATCCAGTACTTTTGTATAATGCAGATTCATTGAATTTGGAATATGCCCTCCTTTAAGACTTTCTCTGGGTTCGGGTTCTGATGCAGTAAACCTACCTGGAGAACGTGCATCTAGTATTAGAGTGCTTTCAGAATTCATTTCTATACGTACCGTTTTAGCATTGGTAACCAACTTAGGGATGTAATTGGATTCAAAATTTCCACGGTTGTATTGTTGTTGGTTGGTATCTTCGGTTTCACACGGTTGCTCGGCTTTTTGCCATGCCGGGAAACCACCATCTAATATGGCAACGTTTTGATGCCCCATGATTGTAAACATCCATCTTGCTCTTGGACTAGAGTAGATCCCTAATGTATCATAGATCACTATGGTATGATGAGAACTAATACCAAGTGTTTTACAAGCTTCTGAGAAAGCTTCTGCAGAAGGAAGCATATTAGGAATATCGATAGTTGTATCAGAAAAAACATTTTTAATATCAAAAAACCGAGCTCCTTTAATCTTTAGGTTCGATTTTTTTGACTCATCTTGTGAGGTTACTTTTTTAATTGTAGCATCCAGAATAACCAAATCAGGATGATCCAAATGCTTAGAAAGCCAATTTACCGATACAATGGGTTGTGTGATTTGTAATGTATTCATAGGTTGGGGTATCAAAATCAAGAGGCCATAAATTTATCGAGCATTTTATTGGTTTGCAGAATTAGTTTTTTCTTAAAAAAACTAGTCCCACCAAGCAAAGCACCTTTCCATCCGATAGCCTGAGAAGCCCATCGGTGTAGATTAAAATGATCTGTGTGTTTTATGATTTTGCCATCCTTAAATTCGAATTGAGCATCGATCTTATTATGAACTGATCGTCCTGTTTTACTGAAAGAGTACCAGGCCTCCCAATGTGCTGATCCATTTTGATCATTGGCTTCAACTTGTGAAAACTCTACTCTAAAATTTCTTGCATTTTTACATAGCATACGCCACATACCCTTTGCACGATTGCCTTTTAGTTTTCCAAATCCAGGATCTTCAAAAACCACATCATCATGATAACATGATATCATAGTTTCTGCATCGAGATTGCTTAATCCGGTATAAAACGTTTCGATAAGATTCTTCATAAGATGTATAAATAATCAGAGGCATGAAGATAAGAATAATTAGTCTAGCTTATCTGTTAGTTTCTTAAATACTTTTTTCGGATTTTTATTTTCGTATAATACAGCATGTACTGCATCAATAATAGGCGTTCTAGCAGCTTTTGTAGCGTCGAGTTCATACGCGGTCTTTGCAGCATAATATCCTTCTGCAATCATACTCATTTCCATCTGAGCGCTTTTTACAGTGTACCCTTTACCGATCATATTACCAAACATTCGATTACGAGAGAAAATAGAATACCCGGTAACCAATAAATCACCCAAATAAGCAGAATCATTAATGTTACGTTTCATTTTATGTACTTTTTTAATAAAACGTTTCATTTCACGAATGGCATTACTCATAAGAACACTCTGAAAATTATCACCATATCCAAGACCATGTGCAATACCTGCCGCTACAGAATAGATGTTCTTGAGTACTGCAGCATATTCGGTACCGATAATGTCATCGCTGATTTTACATTTAATATAATCACTACTTAAATGATTTGCCATTATTTTGGCTTTTTCTTCATCATTAGAAGCAATAGTAAGATAAGATAATCGTTCTAGCGCAACCTCTTCTGCATGACATGGCCCGGTAATCACCCCAATATTATTAAAAGGAATGTTATACTCGTCATGAAAATGCTCTCCTACAATAAGCCCTGTCTCTGGAACAATACCTTTTATAGCCGAAAAAATAACCTTGTCTTTTAAGGATATAGTAAGTTTATTAAGTTCGCTATGTAGAAAAGCAGATGGGATAACAAAAATCAAGTAGTCTGCATAGGCAACAGCTTCATTGATATCATTGGTAAGTTTAAGTTGTTCAACTTTAAATTCGACCGAACTTAAATAATTAGGATTATGTTGTTGTTTTTTAAGATGCTCTAAAGCATAAGTACTTCGCATATACCATCCGACTTCATTTAGATTTTCGGTAAGCATTTTTACAATGGCTGTTGCCCAACTACCACCTCCCAGTACTGCAAATTTTAGATTTTTTTCCATAAATAATATTGTGGGTTCAAAAATAGGAAAAATACAACTCAAAATAAAGACTTGATAATCAGTTTATTATAATTTTGGCACGTGTTTTGGTTCTCAATTAATGAAATTGAAAACACACAGCATATGAAAACGCTAAAATTACTTTCGGTTATTTTTTTAGGTTCAATACTATTAACTTCTTGTGTAGCAGAGGTTGTTATCGAAGAAGATGTTTATATAGAGGAACCAACAATTACTTTAAACGAATTATTGAATACCTATGAGATCTGGTATGTAGATATCGAACGCACAAAGGGTAATGGTGAGATTCCGTTTTTACAAAAAGCGTTTACAGTTTCTTTCCGAAACGGAACATTTTATGCCAATAATAATCTAGTGGGTATGGGAAGTAATGGAAACGGCTATGGATTAGATGTTGGTTTCTATGATACTTTTAGAATGGATCTGGATATTAGTCATGATATAGACGGTGCATATAAATTAGTAATTACTCAATTATCAGATAATCAGATAGAAGTGTATGATAGGGTAACGAATACCAGCTATTTCCTGGTTGGATACCAACGTAATAATTTTGATTATGATCAGGTATTTTATGATAATATTCATTATTTCCTGCAGGAGTATGAGACCTGGGAAAAAGTGTTTACTAGTGAGTTTGGGGTATTGAATGAGTTTGATAACGAAAACTATTTGAAATTCTCATATTTTGGATCTGGAGAAAATTTTAAAAGCTCTCGAGATGAAAATGGAATTCATATTGACGATATCTTTTATGATTATACTGGTCATTATGAGGTTAATGATATCGTTAACATTTTTGATAGGAAAACTTTAACACTTGATTACGATTATCTGGGCAATGAATTCTTCGAGTTGTCCGTTATAAATGATAGTAAAATAGAATTGTTTCATCCTACCTCAGAAACAGTGTACCAGTTTGTAGGTAGAGGACATATACAATTTAAGAGTTCTGAGAAAGGAAAACTGACTCAGAATGAAAAGAAAAGAATAAAAAAAGCTGATTTTATGAAGCTTTCAAAATAAAAGTAAGGTAGCACTTAACAATATTAACTTTTTGGTTGGTTATTTAGTTGGGAATCGCTCTACAAGGGAAATCTTGTTTGAGCGATTTCTTTTTTAATCTGGTTTTTAAGAGCTAAAAAAAGATTCAACATATTTTGCTTATAAAAGCAATCCCACTCTAGAGTAGGATTGCCTTAATAATTTTTAGCTTAGAATTCAGTCTTTTTTCTAAGCCGACAATAGATAATTAAATTGAAATTATCTTTTAAAGATTTTCTTCACAATAGTCTTCCCATCCATAGTAAGTCTTAAAAAGTAAATTCCTTTTTTGAGCGATTCTATATTTACTTGTTTTACGTGATTTCCTTTATCATAAAGATTTTTATGATTCGAAATGAGTACGTTCCCTTCAAAATCTCGTATTGAAACAGAAACATCAGTATTTGATTTTGTTGCTGTAAAGCTAATGTTTAAGAATTTATTTGATGGGTTAGGAAATATTGATAATGAAATATTATCAGTAATTATATCTTGTCTTGGATTTTTCTTTTTATCCTGATATACGATATCAAAACGTTCTCCTCCTATAATTCCTCTTTCATTTTTTTGAACTACATCAAATATGAAAGGTCTCCTAAAAGGTTTGTTATCATTTAACTTAAATTGCATCTGCATAGAAAAAGATTCTCCTGGTTTTAGATAGATTCCTTTCATAACTGCTTTAGAATCATAAATCTGTACAGTGTTTTTATCAATAATTTTAATTCCTTCTCCTTCTTTTTGCCATCTTTCGAATAGTTCTGGATCCATGGTCGCAATTACGGTTCCATTTCTCAGGAAAGGATTTTCGGTTGAAGTACCATAATTTCCATCCATAAAATACAAGTCAATAACATCTTCTTTTTTCCTAAAAATATTTCTGATATAGACATTTGTATAGTTAATATTATTAGAAGGATTTACATCATAAACAGAGATGTTTTTCCAGGCAATATTATTATTGTTTTTGGTATTACTGTTAACTGAAGCTGTTTCTAGACCTATAGGGTCAATCTGAGATTCTATTCTGGCAATAAGACAAAAATGGTGTATGTCATAATCAAAATCATTTGGATTAGGGGGATACCAAGGAATTTCAATAATGGTTTCATCTCCAGGATTGAGCGTGGGGATACTTAAAGGTATGCTGGTAATTTCATCTCCATGTAACACATAGGAACCACTTGGTGTAAAATCGTAATAATTGGACCAGTGTGTTGGCCAGGATAATCCCGTAGAAGCTTTAGAAAAATATACTCTTAATTTACCATCAGAAATTGGAGCACATCCTCTGTTTTTAACCCGTACATATACTCCATTAGGACTTGTTGTCTTGTACTCTGGGTTTTCATGAGTTGTACCTCCATCTACATCTTGTCTTACCCAAATATCTCTACTTGTCCACATAGGCCCACCAAAAGTATTAGGTTCAACGCCAGAATCGGTTACACTATGATATGGAGCACGATTGTCTTTGATATAAAGATCACCAGTTCCATTTAATGTGAGTTGATCCCCGAGGTTGATCGGTGTTTCATCAAATTGTGGCGTCTCAGGTTTAGTATCATTAGCTTCTGCGTAATCAAATGCTTCACGTTTACTAATTACGCCATCAGAATTTGTATCTGGATTCACTACAGTGCCAGAAGGTAATGCTTCATTCATTGCTGAAGTCCAATAATAAACAAATTCATCGGTATTGATAGTAGGACCTGCCCATGACAATTCATCATGTTTTGCTGCAGTTGCAATTACCCGATTTGGGCCAGATAGATCGTCAATAAACCCACCACTATTACATTGTTCCATAACGATAGAGATTTTCCCGGCATTGACCTTATTTACCTCAATTGCGAATTGATCATCTGTAATTGTTTCTCCCCATAAATATAATAGTGTATCCCATGCAGATGTTCCAGAACCATCTACACCGCCATGGTCTGTAGTAAAAATGAATAATTCATCATCTTCATTTAGGATTCCTGAAAGCGTATTAAAAACAGAAGTGATATTAGCGGTTGTTGCAGAAAACTGAATATCATTGTCCCCATCACCATCTAAATCAGGATTAGAATTGGTTCCGTTAGAAATATCAACCGCAGCATTGGTTCCGTCAGACATTAAGGTATAAATATTTGCTTCGTCATATCCGTACTTGTTGATTAAAGTACTGTATACAAAAGAGCAATCATTCCAATACCGAATATGATTACTTCCTTGATTCCATCCTCCACTAATAATAACGGCATATTTATTACTGGATGTTCCACAAGCTATAGTATTTGTTTTTGCAAAATCTAAAAAACGCTCTCTGGTTTCGATATATTTTTTAAAAATCTTCATCTCATGAATTATATCAGGAGGTGTAGTTGCTCTTTTGGTTTCAAACTCACCTGATCGAATATCAAAGAATATATATTTTGCAGGATGCTCCCAGTTTGCATAAGGGTCCTCATCAATAAAAAACAACCAAGACTCAAATTTCGAAGATACTATGGTTTTATTAAAACTTTTGATTTCGTAATTAGGAGGAATTGGTTTTTGTAATCCATATACCCATTGGTTTCGTCCTTCGGGAATAATTTGTTTTTCTACTAGAATTTTGTAGGCTTCTTCTTGCGAAATCTGGGACCAGGCCAGAGTTGAACTCAAGAAAATAAAGGTTAAAAGAAATAATTTTTTCATGATGTTATATTTAAAAGTTAGTAACTATAAAAGTTAGATTTTAACATTTAAAAAGTAAGAGGTGTTTAACGGTAAAATAATAGGTTAACACCTATGAAGAAGTGAGGTAATACCTCAGGATGAAGAAACGAGAAAATCAATTATTTCTTTTTTGAAAACCAAAAGAGAAAATTTGATTAAATTTAGTCTCATAAATAAAAAAATAACTAAAAACAGTAGTGTCAGAACAGTAAATAATATTTTCATTATAAAAACACAGTATCTTTACCTTTTCAAAAAGTAACTTATACATGGCAACAGCAATATTAGATTTCGGAATTCAGGAAGCACTACAGCAACTGGGTGTTTCTGAACACAATAAAGGAACTTCAACTGGAGCAAACTGGCTCTCTTCAAAAGAAACGATTTCATCATATTCACCTGTAGATGGAGAATTGATAGGTAAAGTAGAAATCACGACAGCAGAAGATTATGAAAAAGTAATACAAACTGCAGCTGAGGCATTCAAAACCTGGAAAATAATGCCGGCTCCACAACGTGGAGAAATCGTACGACAGTTTGGAGAAGCTTTACGAGAATTAAAAGAGCCTCTTGGGAAATTGGTTTCTTATGAAATGGGAAAATCTTATCAGGAAGGTTTAGGTGAAGTACAAGAGATGATCGATATCTGTGACTTTGCTGTAGGATTATCAAGACAATTACATGGTTTAACAATGCATTCTGAGCGCCCTGGTCATAGAATGTATGAGCAGTATCATCCACTTGGGGTTGTAGGAATTATCTCTGCATTTAATTTTCCTGTAGCAGTATGGGCCTGGAACACTGCATTAGCATGGATTTGTGGAGATGTATGCGTATGGAAACCTAGTGAGAAAACACCACTTTGCGGAATAGCTTGTCAAAATATTATAGCTAAAGTTTTAAAAGATAATAGTCTGCCAGAAGGAATTTCTTGCTTGATTAATGGAGATTATAAGGTAGGAGAGATGATGACAACAGATAAAAGAGTTCCTTTAATTTCTGCTACAGGTTCTACTAGAATGGGTAAAATTGTAGGAGCAACTGTAGGACAGCGTTTAGGAAAATCACTTTTAGAACTAGGAGGAAACAATGCAATTATCGTTACGCCCGATGCAGATATTAAAATGACTGTGATTGGAGCTGTGTTTGGTGCAGTAGGAACTGCAGGTCAACGTTGTACCTCAACACGCCGATTGATTATACATGAATCTATTTATGATAAAGTAAAAAATGCAGTAGTAGCTGCATATGGACAGTTGAGAATTGGTAATCCTTTGGACGAAAATAACCATGTGGGACCATTAATAGATACTGATGCAGTAAAAGGTTACCAAAATGCATTACAAAAAGTAGTAGAAGAAGGAGGAAATATTGTGGTAGAAGGAGCTGTGCTTTCTGGAGAAGGTTATGAAAGCGGATGTTATGTAAAACCTGCTATTGCAGAAGCTGATAATTCGTTTGAAATTGTACAACACGAAACATTTGCACCAGTATTATACTTATTAAAGTATAGTGGTGATGTAGAAAATGCTATCGATGCTCAAAATGGAGTAGCGCAAGGATTATCCTCTGCAATTATGACCAATAATTTACGTGAAGCAGAACGTTTTCTATCTCATGCAGGGTCTGATTGCGGGATTGCTAATGTAAATATAGGAACCTCTGGTGCCGAGATTGGTGGTGCTTTTGGAGGAGAAAAAGAAACAGGTGGTGGTCGCGAATCGGGATCAGATGCATGGAAAGTCTATATGCGACGTCAAACGAATACAATAAATTATACTACAGAATTGCCGTTGGCTCAAGGAATCAAATTCGATTTATAGTCAGATAATTTTGTAAATAAATAATAAAAAAAGCATCCCATGTCGGGATGCTTTTTTTATTAAATGTTGTACTAATATGTAACTTTTTCGGTTTATATATGTAATAAATACTGTATAGAGGATGTTAAAAAACGCAACCATAGCTTTTTTGATGCATCTTATATACAAGTAATAACTTATAAAGTTAAAATGAATGAAAAAAGTTTTTTTATTTTTATTAATACTCTGTGTAGCTTGTAATGGTGACGATAAGACAGAAGATCCGGTTTTGTGTACACTAGAGGCCAGACCTGGTTTAGAAGTAACGATTAAAGATACTATGGATGCGACGTTTTTGGTAGAAGGTATTACAGTAGTAGCGACAGATAATGAGTATAAAGAAACACTAGAGAATATATCAGGGACTACTATTTTTGTTGGAGCTCATGAACGCACTGGTACTTATGTGATTACGGTGAGCAAAACAGGTTACACAACAATTACGAGTGATCCAATTATAGTAACAGAAGATATATGTCATGTAATTACCGAGAGTTTAGAGATTTTATTAGAGAAAAAGTAAGAAAATCGTAAATTTCCTGAAGATTTAAGAAAAAAATTCAAAAATTTAAGCTAGTTTTGAAAAAATCACTCACAAATCAGCTTAAAATGAAAACACTTTTATTTTATCTCAAACGTTCCGTTTGGGCGGTTTCTCTTGTGGGAACCATTACTTCAGTAAATTCGCAACAGCTTAAAAATCAGGCAGATCAACAGGATAAACCTGGAGGTCATTCACTTTACAAACAATCTAAAATTTACGATAGTAAATATGGATCTAAGTCTGATGTAAAAAAAGTTGGTGATAAAGCATTAGAAAGAATGAAGTGGGAATTTGAAAGACTCAAAGACCCGAACACTAATGAAATTCCTTTCGGAATTAGAGACAAAGAGGTAAACTTCTCTAGTAAGATTTCAGAAGGAAATGATTCGAAACAATCAATTAGCAATGCTGCAAAATCTTCGAAAGCCGGTCGTTTTTCGTATTGGAAAAACAGAGGTCCTTACAATGTAGGAGGAAGAACAAGAGCCTTAGCTATTGATCGTACAAACGAGAATGTAATTCTGGCCGGAGGAGTTTCGGGAGGATTATGGCGCTCTACTAATGGTGGAGAGTCCTGGAGAAAGGTGACGTCTCGTAGACAATCACCAAGTATTACTTGTATTGTACAAGACCCTAGACCTGGTAAGCATAATACATGGTATTATGGATCAGGAGAACGTTTTGGTAATTCTGCAGGAGCAGGAGGAGCCTTTTTTCAAGGAACCGGAGTTTATAAATCTACCAACGGTGGAAGAACCTGGAGACTTCTTGAAGCTACCAACGATAATGACGTAAGAACATTCTCTCCTTTTGATTTGATTAATTCTATTGTGATTAATCCAACTAATGGAGATATTTTCGTAGGGACTTTTAATGGTGTACACAAATCTAAAGATGGTGGAAAATCATTTGAAGAAGTATTAGCAGGCGACTTTGATAATACTGCAGAAGTTGCAGTTACAAGTACCGGTCAGATCTATGCAACTATTGATTCTGGAGGAAATCCTAATAATGGATATTTTACATCTACAGATGGAGATGTTGATACCTGGACAGAAATATCACCAGAGCTTTTACCAGCTGATTATGGTAGAACTGTTATGGGGATAGATCCTTCTAATGAAAACATTGTATATTTCTTTACACAGAACTTAAGTGCAGGTGGACCAGCATTTTTATTTAAATACGATGCTGCCGCAGCTACACCAGAAGAAACCTGGACAGATTTAAGTGCTAATCTACCTACTGCAATTGGAGGATCAGTTGGAAATTTAAATCTTCAGGGAGGATATAATATGATTGTTAAGGTTAGTCCGGCAGATCCTAACTTAATGTTTGTAGGAGGAACTAACATATACAGATCTACAACTGGATTTACAACTCCGGCAGGACAAGCAAGTTGGATTGCAGGGTATTCTCCTCTAAACAACGTAAGTGTATATCCAGATCAACACCCTGATCAGCATGCATTACTTTTTTATCCATCTAATCCTAACAAAGTATTATCTGGTAATGATGGAGGTGTATTTGTAACCGAAGATGTTACTACTTCTACATCTGCTGCAGAACCTGTAGATTGGATTTCTTTAAATAATGGATATGTAACAACACAACCATATCATGTATCTTTTGACCCAGAACCAAATAGTGATGATTTACTAGCTGGTTTTCAGGATAACGGTACCTGGTTTACATCTTCTACGAGCTCTACAGAGCCTTGGATAGAAGATTTTGGAGGCGATGGTGCTTATAGTGCAATTGCAGATAACGGAAGAGTAAGATATGTATCTTCACAAAGAGGAAATGTATATAGATTTAATTTTGATGAAGCTGGAGAGTTTCAATCGTGGACAAGAGTAAGACCAGCAGGAGCCAACAACCTTGCTTTTATTACACCATTTATCCTGGATCCAAATAATGATAACATTATGTACTTACCTGCGGGTAATAGAATTTGGAGAAATAACGATCTGGATGAAATCCCTCTTTTCTCAAATGCTTTTGCAACGGTAAACTGGGTAGATCTTCCTAATACCGATACTCCGGCAGGAACTTCAATATCATCTTTAGATGTTTCTAAGTATCCAGTTGCAAATAGATTATATTATGGTACCAATACAGGAGGTATCTATAGAATGGATAATGCTAATCTTGATGATCAGGAAGTAGTAGATATTTCTACAGGAAAAGGATTACCAGAAGGATTTGTAAATGATATTAATGTAGATCCTTCTGATTCTGATAGAGTAATTGCTACATTCTCTAATTATAGAGTAATAAGTGTATTCTTAACGACCGATGGAGGAGATACCTGGACAAATATTAGTGGTAATTTAGAAGAAAATGCTGATGGATCAGGAAATGGACCATCTGTAAGAAGTACGGCATTCTTAGGAAGTAGTCAAGGATTCTTTGGTTCTAGATTACAAAAAGTATATGCAGCAACAAGTACAGGATTATACTATACAAATAGATTAAATGGAGAAAGAACCCGTTGGATTAAAGAACCTTTTGCTATTGGTAATGCTGTAACCGATGAGGTAAAAACTCGTAAAGATGGATTTATCGCAGTAGCTGCTCACGGTAGTGGATTGTACAGTGCAAGATTCCCGGTATTTAATGAATTACCAGAATCTTCATTAAGTGTTGCTTATTTACTAGATGATCTTCTTGTAGCAGAAAATAGTGAAGATGTAGAAGTAGATGTAACAGATTTATTTGTTCACTCTAACGGAAATGCAATAGATATAGAATTTACGAATTCTAATCCAGAATTAGTGACAGCTACATTAGAAGGAAATACAATCACTCTTTCTTTTGCACCAGATAGCTTAGGTAAGGCAACAATTGGTCTTATAGCTACTTCTGGAGATGAGCAAGTTGCAGAAGGATTTACAGTATCTGTAACCGAGCTTGCGATTTATGAGCAAATAGAAGGTGCTACATCATCATTGGCATCTCAATTCTTTGTAGATTTTGGTGGTCTGGCACAATCTGCAGATGACTTTGTTATTCCCGCAGGGAATGAATGGACATTAGAGAGAATTGTAGCTTTTGGAGGAGCTAATAACTCACCAGCATTAACCAATGCTACTGTTGTAATATATAGTGATAATGCAGGGGTTCCTGGTGATGAGGTTTATAATAGTGGAGCGATTACTCCAATTTCAGATCCTACTGATACAAACTTAAACCTAGTGCTTCCGGCAACAGTAACGTTAGAGAGTGGTAATTATTGGTTATCAGTTTATGCTAACTTAGCCTTTGGTGCAGGACAACAACAATGGTTCTGGTCTTCACAAAATGGAGGAATTGGTCAGGAGCCACATTTTAAAGATAATTTAAACTTATTTGGTACAGGAGCTACAGATTGGACACCAGTTTCGGTTGCATTTGGTAGAGATCCTCTTGATCAGGTATTCCAGATTTATGGAATGATAGATGACGGTGGTGCAGGTGAACCTCAACCTTCGATAGACCCTTTGGCTGTAATAGAAGTGTCAAAAAACACTACAGCTTCACCAAATCCATCTAATGGGATGTTCTCATTTAATTTTAAAGATACAGCATTAAAATCTAATGGAAATGCTTCTAGATCTATCGAGATCTTCGATTCTATGGGTAATAGGTTGTTTTCAAATAGTAATGTTGGTGATAATACAACCTGGGATGCTTCAAATGCAAGATCTGGTTTGTATTTCGCAAGAATTACAGAAAATGGAAATCAAAGTACTCTTAAACTTATTAAAAAATAAGTAGTAATAGTGATAAACTTAAAAGGAGTTGAAATTTTCAACTCCTTTTTTTATTTTTATAAAATGGATAAAATGCTATATATATTAATAGTAGTTGGTTTATTTTCTTGCAAATCAAATAGTATTGCCCAGGAAAAGGAAACCGAAAAAATAAAGCCAAAACCTAAAGTAGAAAAACCGAAGTTTAGCGATCTTCAGGATGATACAATTGATCCTAATACCGTGCACTTGATTGCAGTAATACAAGGTGTAACTAAGAATGTATCTATCTGTGAAAAGAGTTTTAAAACAACGACCACTGTAAAAGTGAAACAGATTATAAATTCTGGTTCGGGTATTACAAATATGATTTCTCCCGGGCAGGAGATTACTTTTGGTTTTATGAACTCACCAGCGAATGATTTTGATACGCTAAAACAACGAATACTTAAGAATAAGGAGGTTTCTTTTAAAATTAGAGAAAACCTATGCCCCGATATGAGTAAGACAGTCTATGAGGTTATTGGGTTTAAAACTAAGGATTAGAAACTCTGGCTTTGCGATAGCATTATTTTAGAAAAACAATAATAAAAAGGAGGCTGGTTAAAAACCAGTCTCCTTTTTTATGAATTAAATTTTACGGTTACTAATTTTTCTTTTGCAGATAAAACTATTGCTCGGCAAACCACACAATTATTGCAATAATAATGAGTATAAACAGTACAAAGAAGAATATCTTCCAGAAAGAGTAAGGTCTGTTTCCAGAAATAGCTCCTGTTTGACCATTGATAAAGAAATTATACTTTTTACCATTAAATCGGTAAGCACTAATATATACCGGAAGCAGAATATGTTTAAAGGTCTCTTCACTTAGACTCATATCTATATGGTGTACTCTTTGGGTATCTCCTCCTATATCACGTCTGGCCCAGGATGTAGCAATACGTTCGGCTTCTTTGGTAGATGCTAAATGACCATCTTTTAATGGAATTGTATATTTTTCGGTAACAAATCCTGCCAAAAAATTAGTATTAAAAGGTGAAAGAGCATCCAGATTCCAATTTGATATTTTTCTTGGTACCGGATTTTTATTTTGGTGTGATGCTTTGATTAAAGTATCATCAACAAAACCATTTACATTTCCGCTTGCCGGAGACCATCTTGTTCTACGTTCTTGTCGGGTTCTGGTGACAGATTTACCATTTACCGTTGTTGTATACGGAACACTAACATAATAATAGTCTCCGCGTTGTCCTGTATAGTTCGCATACAATTGAGCATCAAAGGTCCAGTACGGTAAATAGAGGCCTTTGGTGTTTTGCGGATCTAGTGCTGCTTTTTTTAAGTTATTAGGGGCAAACCACAACCCTTTTACCCATTTTGAAAATATTTGATGTGATTTCTTCTGATCAAATTGAAAAGGAAGAACTGCTCCCGGTAATATCCAATCCTCTTTGTATGCATCTTCTATAATCAAAGGCATGGTGCAATACACGCAATGCAAAGATTTGTAGTTTTCTTCAATATGTTGGTTTGCACCACAATTTTTGCAATGCAGCATCATGATTTCTTCAGAATGGGATTGAGAACCCATTTCTTCGAGATAGGGTTTAAGTTCTAGTTCTTGAAACCCATTTTGATCATATATAATTGTTTCATGATGCCCACAATACTCGCAAGTAACCTCAGTTGTTCCAGGTTTGTATTTTAATTCTGCACCACAATTAGTACAGGATTTTTTACGTTCTGAAACTGCTTTTTTTTCTTCTTCCATTTAGGAACTAATAATACTGGATGTTATATAGAATAGTTCCTTCTCCCATATGGGAGAAGGTTACGTCCTATCCCAAAATTAATTTTGGGATGTGTTTTTATTTTTTAATTCCCGGGTAATGGAGGAGGAGTGCTTCCGCCTAGAAATGATTTTAGCTCTTCTACATCTTTTAGCGCAACCCAGCTATCCATTCCTTGTTTCCATACCAAAGAATCTTTATTTATGGTTCTATTGGCAAATAGTGCTTTTAATTGTTCAAAGGATGCGGGTCCTGCCTGTTGTCCGTTTTGAGCATAAAAATACTGTACTTGCACTGGCATTGGTGGTGGAGCCACTGGAGTAGTTTGTTGAGGTTGTACTTGTTGTTGTCCTCCCATTGGGTTCATCATGCCTCCCATTTGCTGAGCCAGAACAAATCCCATTCCCATTCCCATTCCAGCTCCTGCTGTACCTCCTTCATTGGCTGCGGCAGCTTCAATAGCTTTTGCGGTCTTAAATTTGGTTAATTTGTCTAGATCAAGCTTATCAATTCTACTATATTCAAAGATCTCTTTTTTCAACTCCTCTGGCATAGAAACATTCTCAATAAAGAATTTTTCCAGAGAAATACCCACAGCGTTAAATTCGGGTTGCATGACCTCAAGACAAGTATCAGATAATTCTGTCGTATTAGCGGCATATAGCTCGATAGGTAAATTAGCTTCACCAACGGTATCTGTAAATCGTGTAGAGATTAAGCTTTTAAGATGCTCATTAATCTCGAAATTAGTAAAATTGGCATCTGTTCCTACAATATCAATGACAAATTTACCGGCATCATTAATCTTAAATGCATAGGTTCCAAAAGCACGAATTTCTACAAGCCCAAAACGATCATCGTTCAAGGTAATCGGGTTTTTGGTTCCCCATTTTTCATCAGTAAATAAATGTGTATTTACAAAATATACTTCGGCTTTAAAAGGGCTATTAAATCCATATTTCCAACCTTTTAGTGTCGTTAAAATAGGTAGATTTTGTGTGTTTAAGGTATATGTTCCGGGAGTGAATACATCTGCTAGTTGTCCTTCATTAATAAAAACTGCAGTTTGTCCTTCTCTTACGATAAGCTTCGCTTCATTTTTAATTTCATTTTGATATCGTTCAAACCGATGCACAATAGTATCATCGGTATAGTCTAACCATTCTATGATATCTATAAATTCGTGGCTAAGTTTTTTCTTTATTTCGTCAAAAATTCCCATTGATGAGTTGATTTTAAATTTGTGTTCTAAAGCTACAAAATTGAAAGGTTGATGAAAAATTTTTTTCAGCCAATCTGAAGTAGACAGCATATAAATAGGAATCTGAATTTTTAATTTTGAAAAAACAATGTTTTTGCACTGTAATTGTTAAACTGATATTGCTTGAAGAATTGAGCTGATCTTGAATTCATTAACTAAATTAAACATTAGGAAATCACTTAAGGAAGCTATCCATCAATATTGTAAAGCTGTTTCTGGAAGGAATGTTAGTAATTGCATCAATAGTTGCATTAAGTGTTGCTGTTCCTTCAACATCATCCAATTGAAAAACTCTTGCATCATTTCCAACACCTATTTGAAGTTCTTCAATATCAGTGATATAGAAGTATGCTGTATTAACATGACCACTAATGGATATGTATTGCAACGTCATCGTTTTTTGCCCATCTGGACCAGGAGGTGCAGTGATGTAATATCTTGCAGTTTCATCATGAGTAGTTGGGTCGTCAATTACAGTTTCATAATTGTGACCTATCATTACAAGAAGTGTCCCTTGTTCTACATCTCCTGGTGAAGTAACGATTCTGGTATTAGAAGGGATTCCCAGGACTAAACGATCAATACCAGTATCAGACCAAAGTGCATTTCCCCATGCTCCTCCTCCAAAAAAATTAGGACCAAGCCATGTATTTGGTTGTTGATTTACTTCATCTACATGCCAGACAAAAAGATCTCCGCCATTTCCGCCAAAGACTCTAAAATCACGTGCATTTCCTCCTATAACAACAATATCTGTCCCATCGTAAGTATCCAATGCATCTGTTCTACCATCGTTTCCATTTCCGGCATCTATTGCTGCTCTTTCCCAGTTGTTTACAAAAATCAAATCGTTTCCAGGGCCTGTATGAATACTGGTGGTCATAATATCATATACCCCTGGATTTAATACTTCTGCGCTTCCAATAATTACTAGATCATTATCATGCTGGTGGCCCGTTGCACTAGAACCTGTTCTGACTGCTGCTGAATGGCTATGACGAAACCTTAACATATCTGGGCCGTCACCAAAATTTACAGGATCTCCATACATAGGATTGCCTGCCGAACTAAAAGAACCTTGCAATCCTAAATCAATAATATCAGTACCTGGTGAACCATAAAATAGTTCTAGGTGTGAAGTCACATCAACTCCGGTAATTACGTTGCGATTGAGTCTCCAACCAAATTCTTGGTTAGAAAAATCAACAAGTAGGTCAAAGTCTCCTACAGAATTTGAAAACCCTCGCCAATTTGCCAATAATGAGGTAATGTTCCAATCCCATTTTCCGGGAGGCAAAATAGGAGAAGCTTCCCCTTCCACAGTATGTCCATCAAAATAAATCTCATCGTAAAGACCATCGATAGGAAAGTCATCGGAGGTAGGCTCCCAGGAACCATCCCAAGAATATGCATTGTGTTTTAATGGCCAATTGGTGTCGAAATCATCAATAATATCCGAATCGGGAATCTCATCTATAAAAAAAGACTCATCTGTACAGCTCCCTGTGAATATAACTATAAGAAGACAGAAACATTTAATACTATTTTGCATTGCGTAACCCTTCTTTGAGGTAGGTTTTGTGTAGTTAAATTTGATTCTCAAATTATCCAATTTTTATTAAAATATTATTAAGTAACACTCTCTAACTCTTGATCGAATTAGAGAGTGCGGGGATATTTAGTAACCCAGATGGGGAATTAGAAGATTGGAAAACATTTAAAACGGTGTAGTGATATTGAATTCAAAAAATATACTACACAAACTACTCCTGGGTTACTTATAAAACTATATGTTATCAATGTTTGACAAGATGTTTTTTAAAATACTATACTCAATATAGTTTAAACCCATATACGCAACGAGCGTATAGAAGGGCCACTAAATGATGCATAATAATTGCCTTTATGATCTTTTATGCTCCATCAGATTAAAACCAGAGTGGGGCATAATTTTTTTTAGTGTCTATAATTAGAGCAATAGCATTCTCCATTATGAAGAGCTCCTGTGTCATGTCCAAGACTTTTACAGTACTGACAACACTGTCCGCAATAGCTAGTAATGAATAATCCTCCGCCAGCAATTCCTTTTTGCTGTTTTTTGTCAATTTTTTTGACATTTTCTAAGTTTAAAATTTTGTTTAACATGATGTGAAATGTTATGATTTTTTAAATAACTATACTGATTTATATCAAGAGTTTAGATATTACACTCTAACTCTATCATATCAGCGTTTGGGTAAATTTAGAGCATTAATTAAGAGTTGTGAGGTGCAATTGACAAAAGGTATGTTTCAATAGATGAGTATAGCTTTTTAATTGATCATCGAACAAATTGGTTGTTGTTAAAATAAGAAGAACCCCCTAATCCCAAATTTGAGATTAGGGAGAACTCCTTCCTAACTTAATTAAACAGTTATTAACAAACATTGTAGGTATAATACTACCTATAAATGGATAGTTCTACTATGAAAACACTCTCTAACCCCTGATCAAATTAGAGAGTGAGAGGAGTATGTAGCAACCTAAGTAAGATTGGGAATAGGAAAACATTTAAAACGGTATAGTGATATTAGCTTCAAAAAAGATCCTATGTGCTATACAAATTATTAAGGGTTACTTATAAAACTCTAAATTATCAATCATTATAGCTCCTGTTTCATGACCCGGAACATCAAATACCAGAAATACTTCTTTTATATTTGAAAGGTTAATATTGTTACCAAATGCATTTAATGGGATTAGTGTACTGGTCATGGCACTTTTTGTAAGTTTAGAAATGGGGGGTGTTTGTTCTATTATCCCGGGTTTGATATGTCCGCTGTGTTTTATAGGATAGGGGATCACACCAAAATCACTGATCTTCACTTTTTTTGAATATATACCTTGCTTATCCTTAAGTCTGATGTAAAAATCCTGCTCTTTATCTGTGGTGTTATAAATGTTCTTATAAATTTGGGATGCTCTGATACTTAGAAATGAATATGAGGATAAATTATAGGAAGAAGGATATTTAAATTTTACAAACGAACTTCCTACCTTTCTTTTGGTCCATGTTATCCTCATTGCTTTGGTATGATGAGGTGAGTTAGGATGAATTTCCCAACTATTTCCTACTTTCATTGTAATAATCCCACTAGAAGACTTAACAATAGCTCCACCTTTATAATTTATAGTAGCCGAATTGTTTTCAAAGTTAGCAAGTACAATTTTTTTGGCGTCGGTATGTTGTTGATAAAACTCAGATACATCATTTAGAGGCATATTAGATGGTTTTCTCTGATATTTAAAAAACTGGTCGTATTGTGGACGATTTTCAAGATATAATTTCAGATGTGCCAATATATAGGCATTGATCACTTTATTTTGATTAACACCACTATAGATATAGCTAGGGAAGGATTGACTCTTATCAGAATACACTCTATGTCTTCCATCTTTAAAAAAGATCATATCCTTTGTAGGAAATATATTACTAAAAGTTTGTGTTTCTGTAGAACACTCATCATAAAATTTAAAACCACTTTCTTCTCTTCCGGCGGTATTTTTCCCCCCATACACATCATCATCATTACCAGAGTATATGACCAATAGTCCTTTGATGGTATTAATAAGGTTATGTTTAACAAACATATCATTCTGAACTGATGGAGCGAGTGCTATTACAGATTTTACATTTTTACCTGTTGTGGTTTCGAGATCATCGGCAAATCTCACTACGGCTCCACCACCCATGCTATGTCCTATGAGCGCTATAGAGTTAGTCAGGTTCGGATATGTATTGTATAACCAGTTGATATGTTTTGTCATTTCTGTATTTACACTCAGATCATGTTTATGTGATTCCCATTGTATACTTGCGCTGGCAATACCGTATTTGGCAAGATGTCTTTGTAAAACATCATATTCGTTGTGCTTAAATCCATCTCCATGCATGATTAATGCGAAAGGATAATTTGAAGGCCCACCGGCCGGCATATAATATTTGCCTTTATGTTCTTCTTGGTTTTGTATAAAAGAATATTCTTTAGCTTTATAGTTATAGGGCCCATCAGATATAATCGGAGGAAGGGGAGCGTCAAAAACTAACCCTTTGTTTTCAACTAAGGTTTCATTTTCTAATACCATGCCCTCTTCGTAGTTGCACGAATAGAAAAAGAAAATAGTAAGTACGGTTAAGACTCCTGCTAAATTTAATTTAATGTTGTATTTCATAATTTGTGTCTTGAATAGGTCATGATCAAACATAAGATCAATAGAAAATAATATTAATATAGAATTGAAGGTTGTATGTTTTCAATTGACAAATATCTACTGTCACTTGATGTAACAACAAACCTCTCTTTTTTGTTTTTTTACAATAGTAATGATGTAATTATGGTTTATAATGATAAAACCCTCGTTTGGTTTGGCAATTTTTTGTGTTATGTAGATAAAGGAGTGATTTAACTCTTAAACTTTCTAATAATCAGTAATATTGAAATCCGAATATCCTGAGAAGGTTATACTCCCCGAAAAAGAAGTGTTAAATGGCCTTAAATTGGTAACTGTTATTTTCTGAATGTAACTTTTAGCAAAAAATGTTTTTGCATAATATTTATGTTTGCGTTTTGGGATAATGGTTGTAGAAATAAGCTTATTATTACCAACTAAACTAGAACTGGTATAATGCCTAAGGTATATATTTCGATCATACGAACAATTAGTTATACCGAATTCGACACGTCGGCAGTTATCATTCCCTGTACTTTTATCAGCACTACTTAAAAAAGCTGAGTAGTTATGATTGACAAATATTTCTCTGTAAAAATCATTTGTTTCTATGGGAGTTCTTTGAGATGGATAGTTGCAAAGAACTAAATAATCCTTTGTTGTACGATTTAAAAATGATTTGGCAACAGTGAGGTTTACACTATGTTTTTCTATTGTACCTCGTTGTAATGCTTTTTCTTTGATTTTTTGATTTTCTTCTAATTTGATAAGATCTATAGGTACAGTTACATTTTCGTTGGTTAAAGTTAAAAAACGATGTAGTAGACTTAAATCATTTAACCCATCTAATTCGCCAAAATTATCAGAGTCTCCTGAGGCTTCAAAGACAATACCATCAACTTCTGTTTTAAAAATAATTGTAGTACCATTAGGCAAGCTTATTGTTGCTAAAGTTTTAGATGTTAAAGTGGGTATTTCTATTGATTCTTCAGTTTCAAGGATAGCATTTTCTTCAGGGCTACAAGAATAGCATATGAAAAGGGTGAATATTATGATTCTTGCTAAATTAAATTTGATTTTGTGTTTCATGGTTATAAGTTTTAAGATCAAAATCAAACTTAAAGACTTCAGAAAATAATGATCAGGTAGAATTAATACTTATCTAGTTTCAATTGATAGATATAGTTTTTCATTTGATAGTTGAACAAATTGACATAATCAATGATAATATATTAAAGTGTTTATTGTTAAAATAAGAAGAACCCCTAATCCCAAATTTGGGATTAGGGAGAACTCCTTTCCTTACTTAACTCAACTTAAGTAACAAAAGTTGTAAGTATGAGTCTACCTACAAAATCAATGATTATACTGTAAAAACACTTTCTAATTCGATTAAGAGTTAGATAAGGAGTTACTTATAAAATTCTATATTATCAATCATAATAGCACCTTTTTCATGGCCCGGTACATTAAATACCAGGAATACTTCTTTTATATTTGAAAGGTTAATATGATTACCAAATGCCTTTAATGGGATTAGGGTGCTGGCCATAGCACTTTTTGTAAGACTAGAAATGGGTGTTTCTAAAGAGGATTTAGTATAGCCACTGTGTTTTATAGGGTAGGGGATTACGCCAAAATCACTGATCTTCACTTTTTTTGAATATATACCTTGTTTATCCTTAAGTCTGATGTAAAAATCCTGCTCTTTATCTGTGGTATTATAAATGTTCTTATAAATTTGGGATGCTCTAATACTTAGAAATGAATATGAGGACAAATTATAGGGAGAAGGATATTTAAATTTTACAAACGAACTTCCTACATTTTTTTTGGTCCATGTTATCCTCATTGCTTTGGTATGATGAGGTGAGTTAGGATGAATTTCCCAACTATTTCCTACTTTCATTGTAATAATCCCACTAGAAGACTTAACAATAGCTCCACCTTTATAATTTATAGTAGCCGAATTATTTTCAAAGTTGGCAAGTACACTTTTTTTGGCATCAGTATGTTGTTGATAGAACTCAATGTAATCATCTTGTGGCATATTAGATGGTTTTCTCTGGTATTTAAAAAACTGGTCGTATTGTGGACGATTTTCAAGATATAATTTCAGATGAGCCAATATATAGGCATTGATTACTTTATTTTGTTCTTTAGGGTAACAAACCATATCAGAATACGTACAATGATATCCTACTTTGAAAAATATCATATCCTTTGTAGGAAATGCATTACTAAAAGTTTGTGCTTCTGTAGAACACTCATCATAAAATTTAAAACCACTTTCTTCTCTTCCGTCAGGAATTTTACGTCCATATCTGTCCTCATCATCACCAGAGTATATTACCAATAATCCTTTTATGGTATTAATAAGATTATGTTTAACATTCATATCATGTTGAACTGCTGGAGCAAGTGATATTACAGATTTTATATTTTTACCTGTTGTGGTTTCGAGATCATCGGCAAATCTTACTACGGCTCCACCTCCCATACTATGTCCTATAAGTGCTATAGAATTAATTAATTGTGGATATTGGTTAAATAACCAGTTGATATGCTTTGTCATTTCTGTATTTACACTCAGATCGTGTTTACCCGAGCTCCAATTTATACTTGCACTAGCAATACCGTGTTTGGCGAGATGTCTTTGTAAAACATTATATTGGTTGTGGTTAAATCCATGTCCGTGCATAATTAATGCGAAAGGATAATTAGAAGGTCCACCGGCGGGCATATAATATTTACCTTTATATTCTTCATTGTTTTGTATAAAAGAATATTCTTTAGCTTTATAGTTATAGGGCCCATCAGATATAATCGGAGGAAGGGGAGCGTCAATAACTAACCCTTTATTTTCGACTAAGGTTTCATTTTCTAATACCATGCCCTCTTCGTAGTTGCACGAATAGAAAAAGAAAATAGTAAGTACGATTAAGATTCCTGCTAAATTTAATTTAATGTTGTATTTCATAATTTGTGTCTTGAAGAGATTGTGATCAAACATAAGATCAATAGGAAACAATATTAATATAGAATTGATAGTTGTATGTTTTCAATTGACAATTATAGTTTTTCAATTAATAGAGTAAAAAGATAATTGTCTATTGATTTGTTTTTTGTGCGAGGAATTAAAAGAATGAAGTGGTTTAAACTTTTTTTGAATTGAATAAAAGGGTTGTAGATATTTGCGTTACCACACGTAAACGATCTAAAACCAACCCTTTATGTACACAGTACTTGACAAAGATATGATAGGATTTGAAATTGTTCCATATATCCCAAAAACAAAAAGAGGTTTTCCACCAAGTGTTCCCTTGGTAGAGATCATAAATGCCATTCTTTATAAGCTTAAAACCGGAGTTCAATGGAGACAATTGCCTGTAAAAGTACTTTTTGAAATACACATATTAAGCTGGCAATCGGTTTATTATCATTACAGAAAATGGTGTTTATCCTCAGTATGGCAAGGATGCTGGGTTGAATTATTAAGAAAAAACAAAAAACATCTAGATCTTTCTAGTGTTGACCTAGGTGGAAGTCATACTCCGGCAGTCAGAGGTGGTCAAGATGTAGAATACCAAGGAAGGAAAAAGCGAAAGACCACTAATCCCTCTTCTTACTGATAGACAAGGATTACCTCTTGCTATGTCGGAACCCGTAGCTAGACATCATAACGACCTTTACAATATTGAAGTACAGTTCGAAATAGTTACAGCAACTCTTGAAGATGCCGATATACAAGCTGAAGGACTATTCTTAAACGCTGATGCAGGATTTGATTCCAAGGAATTTAGAAAAGCTTGTGATCTAAAACAAATCAATGCTAATGTTTGCTTTAACAAACGTAACGGCAATACTGATAGGGATGAGTATTTTGATCAAAAACTATACGATCAAAGGTACGCTATTGAAAGAACCAATGCTTGGATGGATAGCTTTAGATCGCTACTCAATAGATTTGATACCACTACAGAAAGCTGGAAAGGATTTAACTATCTAGTCTTTATGGTCATAGGAATTAGAAAATTCAAAAAGAAAGAAAAACAGAAAGTTTAAACCACTTCAATATGTCTTATTAGATTACAATAGATATTTTCCCAAAATCTAGTTAACATAAACTTCTGATCTATTTTTACATAAGATATTTATTGATCAAGCCCTAAGGAAGTATAATTCGAAAAAATAGCATCACCTACATAAGAAGATGTTCCCCGTTTTATATCCAATTTTTGATAGTATTTGTATGCCAGAAATGATTTTACATAAATTTTGTGCTTACGAGGCCTAATACTATTCTTTGAAACCAAAGTATATAAACTTGAGGTAGAACCTTTATAATGAGATATTTCAATATTGCTACCGTTATATGAACAGTTACTTATACGATATTTAACAGTACGGCATTTGGTATACAAGGCTCCGGGTTTATTTTGACTAAAGGTTTGTGTACTGGGATAATTTACCCAAAATTCTCTATATGCATCATTGCCTAAATTAATAACATACATGGCAGTCGGACTATCACAATAACCCAACCAATTCTTTTCACTATGGGTAATAAAGGATGTATTTGCAGGAATACTCATGTGATGTTTTTCGACTATATCTCTTTGTAATGCTTTTTCTTTGATTTTTTGATCTTCTTCTAATTTGATAAGATCTGCAGGTACGGCAATACTTTTATCGGTTAAAGTTAAAAAACGATCTAACAAGCTTAAATCATTTAACCCATCTAATTCGCCAAAATTATCAGAGTCTCCTGAGGCTTCAAAGACAATACCATCAACTTCTGTTTTAAAAATAATTGTAGTACCACTAGGTAAGCTTATTGTTGCTAAAGTTTTAGGTGTTAAAGTGGGTATTTCTATTGATTCTTCAGTTTCAAGGATAGCATTTTCTTCAGAGCTACAAGAATAGCATATGAAAAGGATGAATATTATGATTCTTGTTAAATTAAATTTGATTTTGTTTTTCATGGTTGTAAGTTTTAAGATTAAGATCAAACTTAAAGACTCCAGAAAATAATGATTAGGTAGAATTAATACTTGTCTAGTTTCAATTGATAGATATAGTTTCTCAATTGATTATCATAAATTGGTTGTTGTTAAAATAAGAAGAACCCCTAATCCCAAATTTGGGATTAGGGAGAATTCCTTTCCTTACTTAACTCAACTTAAGTAACAAAAGTTGTAGGTGAATATTGATTTGTTTTCTGTAAGAGGAATTAAATGAATATATCTTACTAGATTACAATAGATATTTTTCTAAAATCTAGTTAACATAAATTTCTGATCTATTTTTACATAAGATATTTATTGATCAAGTCCTAAGGAAGTATAATTCGAAAAAATAACATCACCTACATAAGAAGCCGATCTTATCCTTTTTATATCTACTTTCTGATAGTATTTGTAGGCTAGAAATGATTTTACATAAATTTTGTGCTTACGAGGCCCAATATTATTCTTTGAAACCAAAGTATATAAATTTGAGGTAGAGCCTTTATAATGAGATACTTCAATTTTACCTTTATATGAACAGTTGCTTATACGATATTTAACAGTACGGCATTTGGTATACAAGGCTCCGGGTTTATTTTGACTAAAGGTTTGTGTACTGGGGTAATTTACCCAAGCTTCTCTATATGCATCATTGGCAAAATTATTAACATACATGGCAGTCGGACTATCACAATAATCTAACCAATTCTTTTCACTATAGGTAATAAAGGATGTATTTGCAGGAATACTCATGTGATGTTTTTCGACTATATCTCTTTGTAATGCTTTTTCTTTGATTTTTTGATCTTCTTCTAATTTGATAAGATCTGCAGGTACGGCAATACTTTTGTCGGTTAAGGTTAAAAAACGATGTAGTAGGCTTAAATCATTTAAGCCATCTAATTCACTGTAGTTATCAGAATCCCCTGAAGCTTCATAGACAATACCATCGACTTCTGTTTTAAAAGTAATTGTAGTGCCACTAGGCAAGCTTATTGTTGCCAGGGTTTTGGGTGTTAGAACAGTTGTTTCTATTGATTCTTCAGTTTCAAGGATAGTATCTTCTTCAGAACTACAAGAATAGCATAAGAAAAGAGTAAAAGTTACAATGATCCTCGCTAAATTAAATTTGATTTTGTTTTTCATGGTTATAAGTTTTAAGATTAAGTTCAAACTTAAAGACACCAGAAAACAACGACCAGGTAGAATTAATAGTTATCTAGTTTCAATTTATAGATATAGCTTTTCAATTGATCTAGCATAAATTGGTTGTTGTTAAAATAAGAAGAACTCTCTAATCTCAAATTTGAGATTAGAGAACATTCCTTTCTTTACTTAACTCAACATTTACTAACAAATATTATAAATGTTAAGGGGTTTTGTTGGGGTGATTATTAAAGAGCTAGTTCTCCTACTGAACCATCTTTGTATTTAGAAAAAATTATAACTCCGACAAAACGTCTATTTTGTAGACTGGTAATTTTTGTAACGTGTATAGATTTGGTTGTAAATGTTTTTGAATAATATTTATGCGTATGTTGTGGAATATAGGTCGTTTTATATAATTTCAGATTACCATTACTTAGACGATAGTAATGATTGAAAAACATGCCTATACCTCCATCATCAGCGCAATTGGTTATATGGAATTCAACTTTTCTACATTTGTTTCCCTCAGATTTTGTGTTCTCTGCACTACTAGTCCAAGATATCCCCGTATAGTTTATAAAACTGTCTTTATATTCATCATCGTCACTAGTATTAAACCTTCGTGTTGGATGATCGCAAAATTGAAAAAAACTTTTTGTTACACGATTTAAAAAAGATTTGACAACAGGGAGATTTACACTGTGTTTTTCTATTGTACCTCGTTGTAGTGCTTTTTCTTTGATTTTTTGATCTTCTTCTAATTTGATAAGATCTGTAGGTACAGCTACATTTTCGTTGGTTAAGATTAAAAAACGATGTAGCACACTTAAATCTCTTAAGTTTTCTAATTCACCGTAGTTATCAGAATCTCCAGAAGCTTCAAAGACAATGCCATCGGTTTCTGTTTTAAAAATAATTGTAGTACCACTAGGCAAGCTTATTGTTGCCAGGGTTTTAGGTGTTAGAACAGTTGTTTCTATTACCCTTTCAGTTTCAGGGATAGTATCTTCTTCAGAACTACAGGAATAGCATAAGAAAAGAGTGAAAATTATTATGATTCTTACTAAATTAAATTTGATTTTCATGATGGTAAGTTTTAAGATTAAAATCAAACTTAAAGACACCAGAAAACAATGATAGGTAGAAATTAATAGTCATACGGTTTCAATTGATAGATATAACTTATCAATTAATGGTTGAACAAATTTGCATAATCAATGATAATTATTAAAGAGTCTATTGTTAAAGTACGAAGAACCCCCTAATCACCGACTTAAGATTAGGGGGTAAATACTTATTTAGGGCGTTTTGTAAGGAAAAACTTACTAAAGAAAATCTATAATTCCTCTAGGGGTATTCCTTGCTCATATATATTAGTCATTGTTAACGATAACCTGTTTGTGATAGGCATAATTCTTACCATTACCTTCTAGCATATATGATACTAGAAACATAGAATTACTAGATTGCAATTTTGGAAATTTTACATTTACTGAATTTGAAGGGATTTCGAAAATCCATGTTGTTTTTGATGCATTTGGTACAGGGTTCTGCCAAATAAAACGAATTCTATATTTTCTTTTTGCTATCGGAATGGCATTTATCATTTGCAGTGTAGGATTAAAAGTGTAAGTAACGTTAGTTAGTGCATCTACATTTTTAGGACCATGTAGTCCAGGTTTAATAAAAAAACTAAGTTTGTTAGAATCAGTATTTTCTGTAACTTCAATTTGATCAAACGCTGTAGATTGATCGATAATTTCTTCGGATTCATCCTGGTCACAAGAGATAAAAAATAATAGTCCAAGGATTGGTAATACATAAAATAATTTTTTCATAATGATTTTGATTTCTAAATTTAAAATGATGTGAAATAATCTGATTTTTTAAATAACTATACTGATGTATGTCAGAGGTTTGGATATTATATTTTAACCCTGTATATCAGTATTTAGGTAAATTTAGAGTAAGTAATCAAGAGTGGTAAATGGGAATTTATAAGAGATGTGTTTCAATTAATAGATCTATGGTTTCAATTGATAAGACAACGGGTTAATCGAAATATGAATTCATTTTTGAATATGTAAATAATAAGAATACTTTTTGTTGTACTATTACAACAGATGGCTCATGGCAATGAGAAACTTTTCTTTTTTATTTTTCGAAATATTAATGATATCATTATTATTCATCATAATATAACCTCCGTCTGACTTCACAAATTTTTTCACTTCTTTTAAATTGATCAAAAAACTATTATGTGTTCTCATAAATTGTTGTTCGATCAATAAATTTTCATATTCTTTAAGATGTTTACTTACTAATAGAGATATATTATTTTTAAGAATAAATGAAGTGTAAGCTCCATTAGCCTTGCAGTATATGATATCCTTTATATTAATAAACTCTACACTATCTGCAGTAGAGAGACATATTTTATTAAACTTTGGCTGCTGTTGTAGATTATCTATTAAGGTTTCTAACTGTTTTTTATAAACCTCTTGATCTTTCTTTTTCTTTGCTTTTTCTATGGCATTTTTGAGTTCTTCAATACCTAAAGGCTTAAGTAAATAATCTAAAGATGAAAATTTTATGGCCTGTATGGCATATTGCTCGTAAGCAGTAGTAAAAATTACTTCAAAATTTATGGTATCGATTTGGGTTAATATATCAAAGCCTATTCCTGATTGCAGTTCTATATCCAAAAAGACAACATCAGGATTATAGTTTTTAATTTTATCGACGGCTTCTGTAACAGAATTTGCAGTGGTCAAAACAGTGGTTTCCAGGCAAAACTCTTCTATTAATTTTGTTAAGACCTCTCTACTGTGTTTTTCGTCATCTACAATTATTGCTGTTAAGCTCATAATTAGAAAATTTTATTCGGTTTGAATTTTGATAACCACCTTTGTTCCTATAGATGTACCATAGTTATCTATTTTATCTATAATTTTTATATTTTTTTCCTCAGATTTATGAAATTGTTGTAATCTTTTTTCAGTCAGTTCTAAACCTCTTGATTTTATAGGTTTTTTATAAGACGAATTTATATTTTTAGCAGCACTTCTTCCTATACCATTATCATCTACTTCGCAAATAATATGATTTTTTTCTTTTCTGAAACAAATATTTAGTTTTTTATCCTCTCCTTTTTTATTTAATAAACCATACAGGATTGCATTTTCGACAAATGGTTGAATGATCAACATAGGTACCTCTTCGACATCTGGATTTAGCGTGTCGGTTACATGAATGGTATACTCAAAACTGGCATCAAAACGTAAAGCTTCTAATTCTAAATATTGATGTAGTAAGTTGATTTCATCTGATAATACGATATTTGTTTCTATAGAATTTTCAAGTAGGTTTCGCATTAAATGACTAAACTTAGAAAGATATTTTAAAGCAGCTTCTTTTTTTTCGAATACAATTAAATGTTGAATCGATCCTAAAGAATTAAAAATAAAATGTGGATTTATCTGAGCTCTTAGCGCTTTACAATTGTTGATGAATGATTCTTTTTCGAAGAGGAGTTTTTCTTTATGCTCCTGATGTATTTTATATGCCAAACCTAATGCAAAAATTATGATTTCGAGAGTTGCTCCTGCTATCATATAATCACATTTCTTGGTAAAAAAGAAACCCAGAGTGCCTATCATGAATAGGAATGATCCAGCAACTATAAAATAAGCTAAACGGTTTTTGGCAGTAAGCAGTAAATAAATCATCCCACCAATACCAAAAAGAGTCATTATTAAACGCTGAATATTCATGATATAAATAGCTGCTTCAAAATATTTAAAATACAAAAAGAAACTGTCTATAATTATAATGATGACAAGTGTGTAAATGATACATTTTATGATACGATTGAGCGTAGGATAGTCTTTTTTTGTGGCTAGATAAAACGAAACAAAATAAACATAACATAAATTAATTAATACTTGTGCGATCTGAAAAAACCAATGTACTATTATACTATAGCTATCAAAAATGATATTATTTGCTATAAGTAAAGGACCATTTAGGTAGATAAATAACCACAAAATGTATAAAGAGTAAAATAAGAATTCAAAATTTCCCGAAGTTATAAAGAACGCGAGAGTAAGAATAAACATAACCAGACATATCCCTGTAAAAATGTATTTGCGTATTGAGATTGTAATATTTTTTTTGAGGTAATAGCTCTGTGCTGAGTGGTTTATAGTTTGTAAAGCATAGTGAAATTTCCAATTAACAACACGATCTGAAAATCTTAAACGTCTTATTTTTAAATATATAAATCTGTTTTTGATAAGTGAACTATATTTAAGAAGTATTCTATTAATATGGGATATAGAATTAATTTTTTCTGAACCATCAAATAAACCAAATTTCTTTTCTATCAGTATATTGTTCTCGACACAAAACATAGATGCATGTGCATAATTACTGGATTTTAGAAACCAGAGACTATCAGTTTTTAGCATTTCTAATTCTTTATTGAGGTCGATTTTTATCCAGTAAATATCTTTAGGTCTGGTTTTATCGGTAAAATAGTTGGATGATTGAAAGAGGGAGTCAGATTTTATAATATCATGTATCGATAGCGTATCATCGGTAGTTTTATATACTTCGAAAGGAACTTGAGTTGTGTTTTTATGTAAATTATTTTGAGCAATGAGGTTATAACAATATACATTCGATAGAATAAGAACAGAAATTATATATAGTAAACTTTTTGGCATAAGCCCTATTGCTATTTATCGTTGAGAGTGTGTTATTAATATAACGTTTGTAGAAGGTAAGACCCCAGTCCCTCATGTAAATTGTGTTAGAAATATTTTCTATTTCTAGATTAGAACTTACCATGTAATGGTAAAGTAAAATGTTTTCTTATGACTCTTTAAGCCATATGTTGATTTGTTTTTCGATCTGAGCATATGTTTTTTGGTCAGGAATATGTTTTGTGTTTTTTAAGAAAATAGAGTCCTGAAAATTGTTAAATATTTCCTTACATCTTTTTAGAGCTTTCTCGCCGGGAAAAAAGATATCATTATCAGCAAATATTGCATAGACAGGAGCAGTTAGACGCGTTACATCTTTCTTTTGCAGAAGAGGAGGTCTTCGATAATCCATTTTTGTGCCTAATAAAACGTTCTTCTGAAAAGTAATAGAATACGCATCTATTGTAGTGTAAAATGCGTTCATGAATTTTAGAAGGTATTTTTCTTTTTTAGTAAATAGAAAACTTAATAAGGGGAAGGTTAAATGCTTCATTGATGTGCCAAAAGAGCCATTTACAAGACCACTGGGGACAACAAATATACCTTTGTGTACTTTCTCTGGTTGGTAGGACATTATTTTTTGCAATAAAAATGCTCCATAGGAGATACCAATTATAGTAGCCTTTTCAATATTTAAAATATCTATGATTTCAGAAATCCATTCTCCATAAGAATTGTCGTTAATAGGTAATCTGTTTTCTGTGCTTTTGGTGGTTTGACCTATAGTATCTATGGCATAAATTCGATAATCATCTCTTAGGTTTTTTATAGGCTCGATAGCTAACGGAGCGCCTGCATTTATACCGTGTAAAACAATAACCGGAGGGTTTCCTGGCATTCCTGTAGTAACTATATGTGTATTACCTGCTTTTGTATTTACATAAATATCTTCATATTCAATTTCACATGATTGTAGTTTTTCATCATATAATTTCATTATGACATCTCTTGTTTCTTTATTTTTATAAATACTTGTGTTTGCCATTGTGTTGTTTTTTAACAAAAATATACTATTTTGCTAAAAATTAGTCCAAATGGACTAATTAAATTTATATTGATGAATATTAAGGATATAATTAAAGGAAAAGCCCTCGAACTTTTTAATGCGAAAGGAGTTATGAATGTAACCTTAAGAGAGGTTGCAAAAGAATTGAATAAAAGCTATGGTAATATTACATATCATTATAGAACCAAAAATTGCCTGATAACTGCCTTGTATAATGATATGATGATCGAAACAAAAACAATAGCAATCTCTTTTAGTAATAGTAATTTGTTTTATGAAATTTTGGATGCCCCCAAAAAGACGTTTAAGATTTCTATGAAATACCTTTTCTTTTATGTTGATTATATTGAAATAAAACGCAATTTTAGTACTGTTTTCATAAATTTTGAAAAAAAACAATGATATTAGAAAAGTGTTCTACAAAAGCATTTTAGAGCAATTGCAAGATCAAGGAATAATTCGGGCAGAATTGAATACAAAAGATTTAGATTATTTAATGGAGTTAAGCGGAGCTATAAGAACATTCTTTTTTCTTAATCTTTCTTCAGAAAAATTTCTAGATAAAGAGCTGGAAAACCAATATGTGGAGTATGTAAATAGATTACTTATTCCGTACCTCACATCAAATGGTTTAGAGCAATATAATACCTATAAAACAGATTAAACATTTTTCCTAAAAAAGAGACAAATTAGTTTTGAAATGCTATAATTAGAATAACCTTTACCTAATTTAATTAGGTAAAGGTTATCTGTAGTTTATTATGTAATCAAAAACTTTTTTTGTTACGTATGTTTGACTACTGTGTAGTGAAGTTAATCTGGTAGATTATAGAATGATTGTACTTCTAGGTAGTTTTCAAAATTAATACCACTGGCATCATTACCTTCTACGAGTACAAACCGAAGTCTAAGATTAGATTGAGTAAAAGTAGCACGTAATGTAGCTTTTCCAACCTCAATTTTGTCAATCTCCAGGATGATTTGCTGGCCTAGACTAAGGGGTAGTACTTCCCAGTAATCATTGCCTGTTACTGTAACGTAGGCATAAACAATACCAGTGTCAAATATTTCCTTTGTCAATTCGGGAATGTCAAAAACATTATCCCCGTTAGATATCGTTTGGTTTTCGAATAAAACAGAAACTACATTAGCGTTTCCATCCTGTCCATTTGCCCCATCAGCTCCCGCAGGTCCTTGTGGCCCTATTTGACCATCGACTCCATCATCTGCGCAAGCACTTAAAACTAAGAGTAGTACCAAAATACCATACTTAGAAAATTTCATTATTGTTTCCATACTTTTCATGTTATTAATTATTAATTGTGTGAATACTCGATTGTTTATTTGCGAAGTGTTTTTAGTGATCGATTCCACAATTACAACCTTATGCTACAAAGATGAAGAGCGTTTGAAAAGCTATCAAGAGGTTAAAACCTTAATTTTAATAGGGTAAAACCATATATTTGTAAGGGTTATTTCCTGAATTTGTATGACCTCAAACTCGTATTTAAAAAATACTACTAGTTCTATAGCCTATTTCATTTTGTAGAATAAAACAAAAAAATGAGTTGTAATTGAACCTAAAATTTAGCTAGGTTCTGTTTTGAGGATTGATTTTTCTATTAGATTGATCTTTTCCTTAATGATTATAAAAACTAAAGAAAAAGCCATTAATAGATACGCTAAAAATTTCATTGTTGTTTTCATGATATGTGATTTTTTATCATTTACAACCTTAGATCAATAGCTTTAAATTTTTGTTACCCCTTTTTGCAATAAATCTTTAATTTCTACCATTTTCATTTGGGTATAGTTGGTATACGGGATCACTTTGCCAGAACTCTTTGGTATTAATATCCATTATGGTAAGTGGCCCTTTAAATGCAGCTCCTGTGTCTATATTCCATACACAAATAGCTTGTATTGGGGTAGTCTGATTGATTCGTGTAACAGGAGTGTGGCCAATATATATCTCATCAAAAAGTAACAGTCGTTTAGGATATTTTGGATCTGTCTTTTTTAGGTTGGGATCTGTAGCCAAGGCAGTTTCCCATAAAGTTCTATCCCAATAAAACAATTCACTAAAATATTCTCGATGCGGTCCATGAAGATTGGTGAACCCAGCATGAAGAAATAAACGATTGTGAGTATCTATATGATAATTATTGAGGGTTTCATAAAAACTAAGATGGGTATTAATTTCTTCTTGTGATAGTTTAGCATATGAATCCATAGTCGCTTGACCACCGTGTTGTACCCACTCGGGATTGTGAGTATGTTGTGTGAGCCAGGTATAACAAAGTTCATCATGATTTCCTTTAATAAAAATACAATTGTGAGAAGCTTTGAGCTTAATAAGGAACGAAACCAATGGGGCACTATGGCTCCAACCATCTACATAATCTCCCAGAAATATAAGAGTATCGTCTCTAGTTACCTTTGCTCTTTCAAGTATTTGCTCTAATGCGGTTAGTGCACCGTGAATATCTCCAATTACTAAAATTCTTCCCATGATTGGTTAATTGTTGGTCATTTTTGATGTATTACATTAACTATATCTAACTTTTCTTAAAATCCGAATACTTTCTTTACAGAGAGAATATATAGTATCGTTATAGAGTTTTAAATATGGTTTTGCCTCTTCTAATTTTTCTTTTGCTTCTCTAAGATCATTAAAATAACATATCAAATACGTAGCAGGAAGATTTACAATATCTTTTTCTTCGTTTTTTGATAGTGGAATTTTGTTTTTTAATTTCTCGATTAATGCATTATTGCTATTATATAAATGATGTAATGTTTTGCGATCAAATTGTGGTGGTTCAAAAAGAAGCTTACTTTCGATATCATAACTGGCATTATCCTTAAAGGTAATTACAACTTCTTCTAGAGGATAATAACTAAAAGTATCCTGTAAGCCTAATTGCACATATTCTATAATTTTAAATTGGTCATCGGTTAAGGATATACTCACTTCATCTAATTCTGAGTAAAATAGCTTTACATGCTCATTGATTAATTCGATATCTACTCGGGAGTAATATATTTCTCCATTTTGCCGTTTTTCTTTGGCTGCCCAGCAAACCACAAAATATTCTTTAAAAACCTTATATGCAGGATTGTAATCTGTTCTAGAATTCATAAAATCAAACACTCCATCCAAAGTAAGTTCAATATTATTCTGGGCATGGCTTTCGATAGCATTTACAATTTCTGAATTGACATCTTTGATCTCGATATCAAAAACTTTAGGCATACTCATGCTACCATCTCTAAAAAAGACACTACCGCCGTAATATTTCCAGATATTTTTGCGAAGAGAACAGAGCTGCCCACCTTGGGGTCGAATGGTTACCAACCCTACTACTTTATCAGATGACAAATGCGGAAAAGGGATATTTTCATAAGACACAATAGGAGGGTTGTCTAAATATGCATTTACCAGGTTTTGAATTTTACTATCGTCAAAAAAATCAACTCCTATAATTTGATTGTCCTCATCTTCAACCCCGATTACGATATATGAATTGTTTTTGGGATTAGAATTGGCGAGTGCACAAATATGCTTTAAGAATTTAGCTTTTCCCTCTTTCTCACCAATATTAAGTTTACGTTTCTTGTCATAAAAACTATTTTCGTCATTATGTGCCAGTAGGTTCTTAATAAGGAGGCGTTTGTTAATCATTCCGTTTACAAATAGCAATTGAAACTTTTCCCAATATAAACTTAGCCATTTTTATTGGGTCAACAATGCGATGAGAATAAAGAAATTATAAACTTTTATTAACTATTGTACTGCCCGCCTGCGCAGTGGGGAATACAATAAGGTCTGCAATATTAACATGATATGGTCGTGTAACCACAAAAGTTATAATATCTGCAATATCTTCTGGAGTAAGCGGGTCAAAACCTTTATACACAGTATCTGCTTTTTGATCATCACCTTTAAATCTAACATTACTAAACTCGGTTTCTACTAATCCTGGATGAATAGCACCTACTCTAATACCGTATGAGTTAAGATCCATACGCATTCCCTTGTTAATAGCATCTACAGCATGTTTACTTGCACAATAGATGTTTCCGTTTGGATAAACTTCTTTTCCTGCAATTGAGCCAATATTGATAATATGACCAGATTGTTGTGTAATCATTTTTGGTATAACTGCCTTAGAAACATACAGTAACCCTTTAACATTAATATCTATCATAGCATCCCAATCATCAAGATTTCCGGTCTGAATAGGGTCAAGGCCATGAGCATTTCCTGCATTGTTAATAAGAATATCAATTGTACTAAACTCTACTAGAAGGTTTTCAATCATAGAAAGAACCTTGTCTTTATCTCTAACATCAAAACAAAGTGTGTGTACTTGCACTTTTTTACTTAGTTCATCCTGTAGTGTATCTAATCGGTCTTGTCTTCTCCCACAAAGAATAAGATTTATATTATGTTTTGCTAATTCTATAGCGGTAGATTTTCCAATTCCACTAGTGGCCCCTGTGATTAATGCTGTCTTCATAAGTAAGTTTAATATTTAAAAAATGCAACACCTTTACATCAGATCCGTCTTTTGATAAGATCATCGTAAAAACGATGAAAATCTTTATGTCCAATTTTTTGTAAAAGTGGTTTAAATATACTGTAAAATTTGTGCCTAAAACAGGTTTTGCAGTGCACATTTAACCAAGAATTAACAAGAGCATGAAAATTAATTCGACAATTTGCAATGTTGGATTATGAGTGTTAAATTCACGCCTTAAAAAAAAATAAATATAGATGGAAGAGAATAATGCTATTGATATTGCTTCAATCAATCAGAAAATAGAGAAAGAATCTGCATTTGTAGATTTACTAACTCTAGAAATAAACAAAGTAATTGTAGGTCAAAAACATATGGTCGAACGATTGCTTATTGGGTTATTGGGTCAAGGTCATATTTTGCTGGAAGGGGTTCCGGGTTTGGCAAAAACATTAGCGATTAATACATTATCTAAAGCTGTTCATGGTAGTTTTAGCCGGATTCAGTTTACACCAGATTTATTACCAGCCGATGTAGTGGGGACTCTTATTTTTAATATGAAAGAGAACGATTTCTCGATTAAAAAAGGACCAATTTTTGCTAATTTTGTCTTAGCAGATGAAATTAACCGTGCTCCGGCAAAAGTGCAAAGTGCTTTACTAGAAGCGATGCAGGAGAAACAAGTTACTATTGGTGATGAGACTTTTGTATTAGACAAACCATTTTTGGTAATGGCAACACAGAATCCGGTAGAGCAGGAAGGAACATATCCTTTGCCAGAAGCCCAGGTTGACCGTTTTATGCTAAAAACAGTAATTGATTATCCAAAATTAGACGAAGAACAACTAATTGTTCGTGCTAACCTCAAAGGATCTTTTGAGCAGGTAAACCCTGTTGTTTCGGTAGAGCAGATTATTAATGCTCAGAAAGCAGTTAGAGAAGTATATATGGATGAAAAGATCGAAAAATATATCCTGGATATCATTTTTGCCACGCGTTATCCAGAAAAATATGGTTTAGAAGAACTTAAACCTTTAATCAACTTTGGAGCATCTCCTCGTGGAAGTATCAATTTGGCTACTGCAGCAAAATGTTATGCCTTTATTAAACGAAGAGGATATGTGATTCCAGAAGATGTTCGTGCAGTAATTCTTGATGTACTTCGCCATCGTATAGGGATTACCTACGAGGCCGAAGCAGAAAATGTAACTTCAGAGGATATCATTAATAAGATTGTAAACGAAATTGAAGTACCATAGAGATTTTGGATTTTAGAATTACGATTTTGGATTTTAATATGAGAATCCGAAATCGTTAATCGCCGATTCATCAATCGTAAATCATAATAATGGATACTAAAGAGTTACTAAAAAAAGTTCGAAAAATTGAAATTAAGACGCGTCGCTTGAGTGACCACATCTTTGGAGGAGAGTATCACTCTACTTTTAAAGGACGTGGTATGACTTTTAGTGAAGTACGACAATATCAATTTGGTGATGATGTACGTAATATAGACTGGAATGTAACAGCTCGTTATAATGAACCGTATATAAAAGTGTTTGAAGAAGAGCGAGAACTTACTATGATGTTGATGGTGGATGTTTCGGGATCACAACTTTTTGGTACTCAAGAACAATTTAAAAAAGGAATCATTACCGAAATTTCAGCAACTTTAGCATTTTCTGCAACTCAGAATAATGACAAGATAGGATTGATTTTATTTACCGATGAAATAGAATTATTTATTCCGCCTAAAAAAGGAAGATCTCATGTGCTAAGAATTATAAGAGAACTGTTAGAATTCGAGCCTAAAAGTAAAAAAACGAATATTACAGAAGCATTGAAGTTTTTGTCTAATGTGATGAAAAAGAAAGCGATCGTTTTTATACTGTCTGATTTTATTGCAGATGATTACCAACATACATTAAAAATTGCAGGAGGAAAACACGATGTTACCGGGATAAGAGTGTATGATCGAAGAGAAGAAGAAATCCCTAATCTGGGAATGGTGCAAATGGAAGATGAAGAGACAGGAGAACTTTTGCTGGTGAATACAGGTTCTAAAAAAACACGAACCAATTATAGTAAATATTATCATGAAAGAGTAGATTACTTTAAGGATAGTTTTACTCGCAGTGGAGCGGGTTCTTTGAGTAGTAGAATTGATGAGAGCTATGTGAAGAAATTGTTAGGCTATTTTAAAAGAAGAGGATAAGGAAGATTTAAGAATGACGAATTACGAATTACGATTTGAAAAAAGAACTATACAACCAGGAGCCCTTAGGCTTTTTATCTGGATGATATTCTTTGTTTTTAGTGGGCTTGGAGCTTTTGCCCAAGTTTCGGCGACAATCGACTCTACTACAATAGAAATAGGAAATGAGATTCGATATAAAATGCAAGTCGAAGCAGATTCGACTCAAATAGTTGTTTTTCCTGAAGGACAAACATTTACTCCTTTAGAAGTAATCGAATCACAAAAAATAGATACCTCTAGAAACGGAAAACGTTTTAACCTTACCAAAGAGTATGCATTAACTCAATTTGATTCTGGTCATTATACCATACCAAGGCAAAAAGTAGTGATTGGCGACAAGGTCTTTTTTACAGATTCTCTTAAAGTTGAGGTTAGAGATATTTTGGTAGATACTACCAAACAAAAGATGTATGAGATCAAACCTCTGGTTGATGTAGATGCTAAATTTGCTTTTAACTGGAAGAAATGGTTCTTATGGATTGGTATTTCACTACTTATATTAGGGGTGATCACTTTTTTTATATTCAGAAGAAAAAAACGTAAAGCAAATAAAGAAGATGAGCTGCCTCCTTATGAAAGAGCAATACTAGCACTTCAGAAAATTGACGAGTCTCATTTATTAGAAAAAGATTCGCATAAAGAATACTATTCGCAGTTAAGTGATACCGCTCGTAAATATATCGATGAAGAAGTGTATGATCATGCTATGGAAAGCACCACAGATGAGTTAATTACACGACTTGATGAAGAGATTAGATCAGGAAATCTTAATTTGGATAAGACCACTATTGAAGAACTTAAGAATGTGTTGAAAACCGCAGATATGGCCAAGTTTGCCAAATCTAAACCTGATATCATAACAGCAAAATCAGATCGTAATGTTATCGAACAAGTGATTCATAAGACAAAAAGTGCAATACCAGAACCAACCGAAGAAGAATTATTGGCAGATGAAGAATATAGAAAAACAGTAGCCGAGAAAAAACGCAGGAAGAAAATTATTTTTGGTAGCCTTGGAGGCGTTGCAGCGGTTGCTATTACATTACTGATTTTTATTTTGGTAAAAGGGTATGATGTTGTAAAAGACACGCTACTTGGGCACCCGACAAAAGAATTGGCAGAAACCGAATGGATTACAAGTGCATATGGTTCTCCCCCTGTTACTGTTGCTACTCCCAGAGTATTGATTCGTAATGCATATCAAATGACAGAAGAACAAAAGCAAACTCTTAAAGGGAATGAAACTTTTGTATATGGAAGTCTGGCGGGAAATTTCTATGTAGTTGTAACCACAATACAATATAAACAGCCTACCGAAATAAAATTAAATAAAGTGGTCGAAGGTGTTGTAGGAAAATTTGAGTCTATAGGAGCAAAGAATATTTCTGTAAAAGATGAAGAATATGAAACTTTGGGTGGAGCAAAAGGAGTTAAAGTGTTTGGAGATTTAGAAATAGTGAATCCTGTAACCAAAAAGAAACAAAAAAATAGCTACCTAATGTTGAATTTTGCTGAAAATAGCGGGTTTCAACAAATCACTTTGGTATATGATATAGAAGATCGTTATGCGAAAGATGTTGCCGAGCGTATTATTAATTCTGTAGAACTTAAAAATACCAAATAACGATGTTTGAAAATTTTACATTTGAGAATCCACAGTTTTTTTGGTTGTTTTTACTACTTCCATTAGCAATAGGGTGGTATATATGGAAACGAAATAAGCAACAAGCAGCTTTAAAAATATCTAGCGTTAAAGGATTTAAAATTTCTGGAAGCTGGCTCACAAAATTAAAACCGTTGTTGTTTATCATACGCCTAATAGCATTATCTTTAATTATTACTGCATTAGCAAGACCTAGAACGGTAGATGTATCTACCAAAACTAAAACTACCAAGGGTATCGATATTGTAATGTCGATAGATGTGTCTGCCAGTATGTTGGCAAAAGACCTTAGACCTAATAGATTAGAAGCATTAAAAGAAGTAGCTGCAGAATTTATTAAAGATCGACCCAATGATCGTATTGGTTTGGTCGTATATGCAGGAGAGAGCTTTACCAAAACTCCAATTACAAGTGATAAGTCAATTGTGCTGGGTAGTTTAAAAGATGTAAAATATGATAATGTCTTAGAGAATGGTACGGCTATAGGAATGGGATTGGCAACGTCTGTAAATCGACTTAAAGACAGTAAAGCTAAAAGTAAAGTGATTATTTTACTTACAGACGGTTCTAATAATGCTGGTTTTATAGACCCTAAGATTGCTTCAGAACTAGCAGTAGAATATGGTATTAAAACCTATACAATTGGTATTGGCACAAACGGAATGGCTTTGGCTCCTGTAGCTATATTACCAAACGGATCTTTTCAATACGGTAGAGTGCAAGTAGAAATCGATGAAGATTTATTAAAAGAAATTGCTAAAGTTACCGGAGGTAAATATTTTAGAGCAACAAATAACAAAAAATTACAACAGATTTATCAAGAAATTGATAAATTAGAAAGAACAGATATCGAAGAATTTAAATTCTATAATTATGAAGAAAAATTTAGATCATTGGTGCTGCTGGCAGGATTATTAATTTTTATAGAATTTTTGTTTAGGTATACAATATTTAGAAGTTTTATTTAAAAAAAATATAAACCTCACAGGCTTTGAAAACAGATGAGGTTTAATGAATAAGGTAGAAAATGTACGTATTAGAAGAGAAAATATATTTCTGGTTATTATTGGGTATTCCAGTACTAATTCTGCTGTTTTTGGGAGTGTTAGTTTGGCAAAAGACAGCTCAAAAGAAGTTTGCAGATGCAGCACTTCTTAAAAAATTGAGCCCTAATCGATCTATCTTTAAATCAGTATTAAAGATTATTGTAATTAGTTTAGCTCTGGCTTGTCTGGTGATTGCCCTGGTTAATCCTAAGGTAGGTACAAAACTTGAAACCGTAAAACGAGAAGGAGTAGATGTCGTTTTTGCAATAGACGTATCTAAAAGTATGCTAGCAGAAGATATTGCACCCAATAGATTAGAAAAATCAAAGCAATTGGTTACCCAGATTATCAATAATCTGGCAAGCGATCGTATTGGGATCATTGCATATGCAGGTAGTGCTTTTCCTCAATTACCAATTACTACAGATTACGCATCGGGAAAGATGTTTCTACAATCTATGAATACAGAAATGCTATCTTCTCAAGGAACTGCAATTTATGAAGCTATAGAATTAGCAAAAACATACTATAATGATGAAGAGCAAACCAATAGAGTTTTATTTATTGTAAGTGATGGTGAAGATCATGAAGGTAATGTAAAAGCCATTGCAGAAGAAGCCGCCAAAGAAGGAATTAAGATTTTTACAATAGGCGTAGGATTAGAAAAAGGAGCACCCATACCTATAAAGCGAAATGGAATTGTACAAACGTATAAGAAAAATAGTCAGGGAAGTACGGTAATTACCAAATTAAACCCGACAACTTTACAGGAAATTGCGAATGAAGCAAATGGCACATACATTGATGGTAGAAATACAAGTAAAGTTGTAGAAGAAGTGACTACTATACTGCAAAATATGGATAAAAAAGAATTTGAAGCCAAGCAGTTTGCAGATTTTAAAGATCAATTTCAGTGGTTTCTGTTTGCCGGATTGTTATTATTATTTTTAGATATTTTCTTATTAGAAAGAAAAACATCTTGGGTAAAAAAATTAAACCTGTTTAACGAACAATAGTGAGGTATGAAAAAGATTTTATGTGTTATATTATGTTTTCAGATAGGGATCATATGTTCTCAGGAAGAGAATCGTGATCAAATTATTAATGAAGCAAATCAGTTTATAGCTACAGGTAATAAGGTTCTGGTTAAAGATGGTAATTTTCCTAAGGCAGAAGGAGAATACAGAAAAGCAATTGCCAAAAATCCTGTAAATCCTACAGCAAAGTATAATTTGGCTAATGCATACTATAATTCTGAAAAATATGATGAAGCTACCCATCGTTATACAGAAGCAGCTAAGGTAGCTTCGGCTAAGTCAGAAAAACATAAGGCATTTCATAATCAGGGAAATACCTATATGGAGCAAAAAAAATATAAAGAAGCTGTTGAAGCTTATAAAAATGCGCTTAGAAATAATCCCAAAGATGATGAAACGCGTTATAATCTTGCATTGGCAAAGAAAATGCTAGAGCAACAACAACAGCAAAACGATCAGAATAAGGATAAAGATAAAGACAAAGATCAGAAGGAAGATAATAAGGATAAGAAAGAGGGTGACGATAAAGAAGATAAAAAGGGAGATGATGGAGATAAGGAAAAAGAAAAGGGAGAAGATCAAAAGGATAAAGAAGGAGATAAAGGAGAGGATAAAAAAGATGAGGGAGATAAAGAAAAGGATGACAAGGGTGAGCCTAAAGATGAGAAAAAGGATAAAGGAAAAGACCAAAAAGAACAGGAAGGTGAACCTAAAGATCAGCAACAACAGCAGCAACAAGTTCAGGGTAAATTATCACCAGAACAAGTTAAAAGCTTACTCGAAGCTATGAATAATCAAGAAAAGAAAGTTCAGGATAAGATTAACGCCAAAAAAGCTCAGGGATCAAAAGTTAAAACAGATAAAGACTGGTAATTTGATAAATAGACATGTTAGGTTTTAAGAATCTAATGGTCTAAATAGCATAAAAAATGAAACTAAAACTAATTTTTCTAACACTATTTCTGGCCACAACGCAGTTTGCATTGGCGCAGGTGAGGTTCGAGGCTAAAGTAAGCAAGAAAAAGTTAGGTGTAAATGAAAGATTACGAGTGGATTTTGAAATGAATAAGGATGGAGACAATTTTACACCTCCTTCCTTTTCGGGGTTTACCGTTGTAGGTGGACCTAATCAATCTATTAGTAATTCTTGGGTTAATGGAAAACGATCATACGCCAAAACATTTAGTTATTTTCTTGAGCCTACTCGTAGAGGACAATTTACTATAAAACAAGCAACTATAGAGATTGATGGGCAAACATATAAAACATTACCCATTAGAATTGAAGTTACAGGTGCAGTAGATAAACCAAAGGATGGTAATAATACAGATTTTGTTGCAAGTGAAAATCTTCATCTTATAGCAGAGGTTTCTAAATCAAACCCTTATTTGAATGAAGCAATTACAGTAGTCTATAAACTGTATGTTAGTCCGAGAATTAGTGTAAGTAACTGGCGAGAGCTAGACAGTCCAAAATATAGCGACTTTTGGAGTCAGGCGATCGATATGAAACAGCTCAAAATTGAAAATGGAGAATATAAAGGAGAACCATATCGTTATGTAGTACTTCGTAAAACAGTACTATACCCACAAAAGACAGGTAAATTAAATATAGAACCTCTTACCCTAACCGTTTCTGTAGATGTTCCCACAAAAAGAAGAGATATTTTTGGTGGTAGACTGTATACTACAGTTAATAAGACTGTAGCTGCAGGTAATAGAGTAATAGAAGCAAAGCCTTTACCAATACAAGGAAAACCAGATGATTTTTCGGGTGCAGTAGGAGATTTTGATTTTAAAGTAACCACTAATAAAACAGAGCTGGATGCCACAGAATCCCTCGATGCTAAGGTTTTGGTTACAGGTAATGGTAATTTAAAACTGTTTGATTTACCAAAGCTTAATGTGCCAAATGGTTTAGAACAATACGAACCTCAGCATAATGAAAGAGTGCGAACAAATCTAACAGGTATGGGTGGAAGCATATCTGATACCTATACCTTAGTACCACAATATAAAGGTAAATATCCTATACCATCAATTTCGTTTTCTTATTTTGATTTGAAAACAAAAACGTATAAAAGAATTACATCGGATGAGATTGTAATTAATGTAAAAAATGGACCTGATGGAGGGGATACTGTAGTGACATCAGAATCGGGAGGAACAAATAAAAAACTGGTGACTCAAGCAGGAAATCAATTTAGATTCTTAAAACTAAATGCGGGACTTCAGACTATTCAAAAAGAACACTTTTTTAAGTCTACTGCATATTGGTTATCATTAACGGCACCGTTATTAGCAATTCCTCTATTCCTTTTCTTTGGTAAAAAAAGGCAAGAACGATTAAGTGATATTAGTGGTAACCGAGTTCGTAAAGCAGATAAACTAGCTCGTAAATACCTTTCTGAAGCTAAAAAAAATCTAGGAAACCAAAAGGAATTCTATATTGCTATGGAACGAGCATTGCACAATTATTTAAAAGCTAAGCTACATATCCAGACAAGCGATATGAGTAAAGAACGTATCCAAAGATTATTAAAAGAGCGTGATGTTGAAGATGCGATATCTATAGAATTTATTGCATTGCTAGAGAGTTGTGAGTTTGCAAGATATACTCCATCTTCTACTTCAGCAATGCAGCAGGATTATGATAAAGCCTCTAGAGTAATTGCCTCAATAGATAAACAACTATAATGTATGAAAAGAATAGTTGAAACACTTATTTTTTTAAGTATAGCACTGGGTTTTTCTCAGAATCAAGAAGCATTTCAGAGAGGAAACTCATTATATAATCAAGAAAAGTATCAGGAAGCTATAGATGCATATAAATCGATTTTGGATACAGGTCAGGAATCAGCTTCGCTATACTATAATCTAGGCAATGCAAACTATAAATTAACTAACATAGGTCCTAGTATTTTTTATTATGAAAAAGCGTTAGCATTATCGCCTAATGATGAAGATATCAAAAACAACCTGGCTTTTGCCCAGAAAGCAACAATAGATGCAATAGATGTAATCCCAGAAGGTTTTATTTCAAGAACATTTAAGAAATTTACTAATATGATGGATTTTGATAGCTGGGCATGGTTTTCGGTGATCTGTATTATTGCATTTGTTATCCTGTTTATTTTGTATTATACAGCACATAACTCTACAAAAAAGAGAATATTCTTTGTAGGATCATGGGCGATATTAATTTTGGGATTATTTGGAGTATTCTTTGCTTTTTCACAATACAATTATATTAAAAACAACCAGTTTGCAATCATTTTTGCCCAGGAGACAACCATAAAAAGTGAACCAAACCTTAGAAGCGAAGAAGTTTTCGAACTTCATGAAGGAACCAAAGTACAGGTGACAGAAACCGTAAATGATTGGAAAAAAATTAAACTTGCCGATGGCAAAATTGGTTGGATTCCTAAAACAGATTTAAGAGAGTTATAATTGATCAATAAAATTTGCAATACATTAACAACATTTGAAAGCAATACTGTTATTTTTGCTTTCTAAAATTGCCCTATAGTGATTATCAAACTTCAAATAGCAAAATTTCTAATCCTTTTTGGCTTCATTATAAGTATGGCCAATTATGGTATAGAGTTATTTGACCTGTATAATAAAGAAAATACTTCCATGATTTTGGGTATAGATGACTCTGAAGAAAAATCTGAATCCAAAGAAAATGATAACTCAGAAAAAGAGGATAAAAAAGAAAAAGATAAAATTTATCAGGAAAACATGGTAAACCAAGCAGGGTTGGCTGAGTTATATATTAGTTTGTACTCTTATTTTTATGCGCATAATACTTCGGTTTATCTAGAACAGAAAACCCCTCCTCCAGAAATTTCATAAGGTATATATCGACACCAATTTTGAATATTGATGCTTTACATGAGTAAAGGGTCTTTTCATTCTTTTGGTAATTTTTTTATTACACTAACACTTATGTTAAATACAAATTGAATTATTATTGCTATGAGTTTTTTTAAAACATTAAAAAATGATTTACCGGCAAGTATTGTCGTATTTTTTGTGGCATTACCGTTATGTTTAGGTATTGCCTTAGCCAGTGGAGCTCCCTTGTTCTCTGGATTGATTGCAGGAATCATTGGAGGTATTGTGGTAGGAGCCTTAAGTGGTTCTCAAATTGGAGTGAGTGGACCAGCTGCTGGATTAGCTGCTATTGTATTGACCTCGATCGGATCGTTAGGAGGTTTCGAAAACTTTCTGGTTGCCGTTGTTCTGGGAGGAGTTATTCAAATAGTATTGGGATTATTAAAAGCAGGAATAATAGGATATTATTTTCCTTCTTCTGTAATTAAAGGAATGCTTACAGGTATAGGAATTATTATTATCCTGAAACAAATCCCATATTTCTTTGGATATATTCCAGGAAAGGGAGAAGGTGCTTTTGAGCAGATTTTTAATTCTTTATTAGATTTAAGCATAGGGAGCACCCTTATTGCCTTGATAGGTTTGGGAATACTAATTCTTTGGAGTAATGTACTTACTAAAAAGGCAAAAATATTCCAATTAATACAAGGACCTTTAGTTGCTGTTGTTGTAGGAATTGTATTTTACAAAATACTTGGTTCATCAGGAACTTTTGGGATTAACCCCAAAAGCTTGGTAAATGTGCCAATCCCATCAGATATATCTAGTTTCTTAGGGCAATTTAGTTTTCCTAATTTCGAAGTAATTACGCAAGGAGATGTGTGGTTAATCGCTTTTACTATTGCTCTGGTAGCAAGCTTAGAAACGTTACTTTGTGTAGAAGCTACAGATAAAATTGATCCCGAAAAAAGAGTTACTCCAACAAATAGAGAGTTATTGGCCCAAGGAACAGGAAATATCATTTCGGGACTTATAGGTGGGTTACCTATTACACAGGTAATTGTTCGTAGTTCTGCAAATATCCAATCTGGAGGTAAGTCAAAGTTTTCTGCAATTGTTCACGGGTTCTTTCTGTTAATTTCGGTAATTGCTATTCCAAAGCTACTTAACTTTATTCCTCTTTCTGTATTAGCAGCTATATTATTAATTGTAGGATATAAGCTGGCTAAACCTGCTACTTTTGCCACTATGTGGAAATCTGGTTGGAAACAATTCGTACCTTTTATTGTTACTGTTTTAGGTATAGTTTTTATCGATTTGTTATGGGGAATCGGACTAGGATTGATGGTAGGAGTTGTAGTAATTTTGTTTAAGAGCTATCAAAACTCACATTTCTTACATATAGAAGATGAAAGTAATGGAAAACATAAGATAAAAATGACTCTTGCCGAAGAGGTGACATTTTTCAATAAAGGAGCCATTTTAAAAGAACTTGATAGTTTGCCAGAAGATACTTATCTTACCTTGGATGTTAGAAAAACACGTTTTCTGGATTATGATATCGTAGAAATTCTGGAAGATTTTTCTGAAAAAGCAAGAAACAAAAATATTGATATCAATCTGATTTCAGAAAGAGGAATCGTAGAAAACCCAGAGAGTTACATAAAGTTTTTTAAGCTTAGATCTAAAACTGCATAATTTTTTAAACAAAGAAATGAGCCATCTATAAACAGGTTTAAGTTAACTAAAATATGAGATGGTAAATTTTATCACACAATAGTAAATAATAAAAATATAATACATGAAAGCACATACTAAAGAAACACAGGCCGCAATTACTCCGCAAACTGCATTACAGATGCTTAAAGAAGGAAATCAAAGGTTTCAGCATAAGCATATGGCAGATAGAAATCTTTTAGATCAGGTAAGTGATACTAAAGGGGGACAATATCCTTTTGCTACGATCCTTAGTTGTATAGATTCAAGAGTTTCTTCAGAATTAATTTTTGATCAGGGAATAGGAGATATTTTCAGCGCTCGTGTGGCTGGTAATTTTGTTAATGAAGATATTCTGGGTAGTATGGAGTTTGCCTGTAAGCTTGCAGGAACAAAACTAGTTGTAGTATTAGGACATACCGCATGTGGAGCCGTAAAGGGAGCATGTGATGATGCCAAACTAGGAAATCTTACTGCTTTATTAAGTAAAATTAAGCCTGCAGTTGCCGCGGTTTCAGAACCAGCTGCTCCTGCTGAAAGAACTTCTAAAAATATTGATTTTGTTAATGAAGTAGCTGTAAAAAATGTAGAGATGACCATCGATAATATAAGAAGCCAAAGTGAAGTACTTCGTGAGATGGAAGCGAATAATGAAATTAAGATTATTGGCGGTATGTACAATATTAGTGACGGAAGTGTCAAGTTTTTTGAAGGATAGTACTCCTAAAATTTTATTAAAATAATACCGATGCTACTAAGTGTCGGTATTTTTTTAGTATTTTTTAGAAAGTTTTAACAAAAACCAGAATATATCGATGAAAGGATTTTTCAGTAACTTGAAAGGAGATGCCTTTGGCGGATTAACCGCAGGTATTGTTGCATTACCTTTGGCTTTGGCCTTTGGAGTGTCATCAGGATTAGGGCCAACAGCTGGATTGTATGGTGCTATTTTTATTAGTTTTTTTGCAGCTTTTTTTGGTGGTACAAACACACAAATTTCAGGTCCGACTGCTCCAATGACTGCGGTAAGTATGGTAGTTATCGCTGGAATTATTGCTGCCAATGATGGTAGTGTTGAAAAAGCCCTTCCGGCAATCTTAACAGTTTTTTTGTTGAGTGGATTGATGCAAATAGGATTAGGAGCTATTGGTTTAGGAAAATATATTAGATATATTCCATATCCTGTAGTCTCTGGATTTATGACAGCAATTGGTGTCATCATTCTGCTTACTCAGATATTACCATCATTTGGATATTATCCTAAAGAAGATGCAGAATTTGTAACTCAATTCAAACCAGAGGCAGAAGAAGTAATCCTCGAAAATATTCTTAAAGAAGAAGCTGCAGAAGATATTTTGGTACTCGAAGACTTTAAAGAAACCATCTCAAGAGCAGAAAAAATTACGCAGAATGATATTCTACAAGAATCTCAAACCCTGGCAGCAAAAGAAGCTTCAGGTGCTTTAGGAGCTATTAAAGTTCTTCCAAGAGTTATGAGAAACATCAATTGGTTAGAGCTATTGCTGGCTATTGGTACTATTATTATTATCTACGGTTTTAAACGTATTACCAAAGCAGTACCAAGCACTCTGGTTTCACTGGTAGTGATGTCTGGTATTGCTTATGGTTTTGGATTAGACTATAGACCGATAGAAGAAATTCCAAGCGGATTACCTATTCCTAAATGGGAAATATTTACCGGATTTAGTCTTGCTAGTATTACTCCCTATATTTTTACAGCACTTACATTGGCGCTATTAGGAGCGATAGATTCGTTATTGACTAGTGTAGTGGCAGATAATATGACCAAAACCAAACATAAACCTAATAAAGAATTAATAGGACAAGGAATAGGAAACAGTATTGCAGCATTGTTTGGAGGTATTCCTGGTGCTGGTGCCACTATTAGAACAGTGGTAAATATTAATTCTGGAGGTAAAACTAAATTGTCAGGAATGATTGCCGGGTTAGTATTGTTTATTGTGATGATGGGACTTGCCCCGGTAGCTTCAAAAATACCCGCAGCAGTACTTGCAGGAATATTGATTACTGTAGGGATTGGTGTAATGGATTATAAAGGATTAAAAGCAATACCAAGTTTACCAAGAGATATCAAAGTAGGACCGATTAAACTAAGTTCTGAAGTATTGGTTATGTTAATCGTGTTGGTACTATCTACCTTCTGGAATCTGGTTTATGCAGTTGGAATCGGATTGGTGATAGCATCGCTTATGTTTATGAAAAAAATTGGAGATCTTACCGCAGAGCGTTCTGATGTAAAACCACTTAAAGAAGAAGAAGCGTGGAAAGATGAAAAAGGCTTCCCTGTTAAATTAAAAGAGGAAGTTTTTATCAAACACCTTAAGGGACCATTATTCTTTGGTTCTACGAGTGATTTTCAGCAATTGGCCGCTCAGATCCCTGACACCTCTTCTGTTGTAATTATGCGTTTAGATCGTATGCAATATATGGATCAATCTGGTCTATATGCAATGGAAGAAATGATTATGGATTTACAGCAAAAGGACATCAAAGTTCTTTTTGTAGGATTACTGAGTCAACCAAGATATATGATGGAACGAATTGATATCATTCCAGATTTGGTTCCTTCAACCTGCATATTTGAAGATTTTGATTCCTGTATCGCCTATTTAGGAAATATCGTAGAAGATACAGTATCGAGCATTTCATTTGATGAAGATTAAAAACATTAAGACATAGTACAGGAAGATCCAGCTTTTTTTGGATCTTCTTGTACTATTAAACCTCTTGTTCTTTCTTGTCAGCATTTTTCAGGATATTAGGTAATATCATTGGCGCCAATTTGCGAACAGGAGTGTATAATACAGAAGAATTAAGCGTTTCTTCTTCGATGATTGTAATATTTCTATTTAAGGCATCGACAAAAATAATAATAACACTAGCTATAAATGCCATTTTAAGCACTCCAAAAGCACCGCCTAAGAGCTTATTTAAAATACCTAATGCAGCATAATCTGCTATTTTGGTAAGAATCTTACCAGCCAAAGAAACAAGAATAACTACTACAATAAAAGTTATAGCAAAAGCTACTAATTTCATAGCTCCTTCTTGCCAATTTACATATTGTTGAAAATATCCTCCAACAATATGGGAGAAGTGAACAGCAATATAGATACCCACTATAAGAGCAACAAGAGATGCTAATGAGGAAAACAATCCTTTACTAAATCCTTTTATTAAACCCCATAACAAAAGAATTCCTAAAATAATATCGATGTAATTCATTAATAAATGATTATTGAATCTCAAATATAATTCTTTCTGTGTATAAGTGCACATTCAATTTTGCTTTGTAAGATCTACTCCTACCAGAATTTGTTTTGATAAATGATATTCTTAAAAAGATGATATTTAAATTTTTTATATATTTAGCATATTATATATATAATATATACAATGAGAAAAATAATTGATATTGATGAGCAAATAATCCCTAAACTTAAGATTATAGCAGCAATAGAGGGATCTAGCGTAAAAAAAATTATGGAAAAGGCCATCATCCATTATATAGAACAAAAACAAAAGGAACAAATGGATTCACTGTCTCTGGATCAAAAGGAAGACTTGGGATTATTGCTTTTAATGCAAAAGGCAAATGCAGAATCTACAGTAAGTGAAGAAGAATTATTTAATTCCTAGCAGATATGGTACTAAAAACCTCTTCACAATTTGCAAAAGATTTTAAAAGCGTTAAAGATGTTTCGTTACGACATAAGGTGAAACATGTTCTGGAATCATTAAAAACTGCCAAAAGGGTAAATGATGTACCTCATTTCAAAAAAATAAATGGTAATGATAAGGCATACAAGATGGGTATAGGGTTTTACTATTTGGTAGGAATTATAACATCAGAACAGGAAATAATATTGATGCGATTATTACATCGGGATGAGGTTCTGCAAGTCATTAAAAACACTTAAAAATAGATTCTTAAAACTACATTAGGAGTAATTCCTAAGGATTCTTGCTGCAATCTATCTAATTCTATTTCTCCGGTAGTTGCATTATCATCTACCCTATAACTTATAGAGATAGGCACTTGTCTATTATATACATTTTGTATTGAAACTCCTATTTGCCCTCTCCAGTTACTAGTTTTGTTGAAATCAAATCGATAAATGGCAGAGATGTCTAACCTATGATATTCTGGTAAACGCTTTGCATTGGCAGCTCCATATTCAATCTCATCGTTTACAAGATCAGCATTGGTAAAAGGAGTTCCAGATCGCCATAACCAACCCAAAGAAAATTCCCAATCATTGATTTCATATGTATTAGAAATTCTAAAATTATGAGTGATGTCGTTATTCCCAGAAAAAGAGATTTCCTGTATTTCAGGAAAAGTATATTTGATATCGTTAAAAGTATATCCTATCCAGGTTCGAAAATTTTCGAACTTCTTTTTTAGTAATACATCGATTCCATAAATTATACTTTCTCCTGTAGATAAATCACTATTAATAGTATTAAATCCGTTGGTGACCGATGTTAGACCATCAATATTTTTATAATAACCATCAACCTCAAAATTCCAACCTTTTTTAGAAAATAATAGCCCTGTAGAAAACTGAGTACTTTTTAATACAGGAACTTCTTGATTGGCATGTATCCATAAATTATTTTCCAGGCGAAGCTGGGTGTCTTCAAACTCGATTAATTGACTTATTGGTTGATATCTAAGTTCTCCCGTTGCTTTTATTCTTAAAAGATTAGTAATAGGATACTCAATATTTACTCTGGGCTCAATATAGAATTGATCGATTATTGAATAATGGGATGTTCTTATTCCAAGATTGATAAAACTCTTGTTTTTTGGTAAAAACTTATAGCTTGCATATATAGTATTTGCATTGTTTTTTACTCTGTCTGACTCGTTTATCGGTGTTTCAAATTCAGCTTCTCTTGTGATTGCATAAGACACTTCACTATTAGAAAATTGGTATCCCAGCATGAGTGAGTTTTTGGTGTTAAGATCATATGTGATATTAAAATCTAATCCAACATCTTCTACGGTATTCTTTCTAACCGATTGTCTTTCTATTTGTAATTCTTGCCTTTCGGTAAACAAGTAATCAGAATCATACTTAGAATAATATGCTTTTAAACTATGATGAAAATGCACTAGTTTAGTACCTTCCCAGGAAAGACTAGCTCCTTTATTTTGAATTTCAAGATCATCGGTAATCAAATCTTCTTCATCGTTAATTTCGAAAGCAAGATCATTGTTGGTATAAATGGTACTCGCTAGAATTTTGTCATTTTCTGAAGCGTCAATAATTAGTTTGGCACTGGCATCATAAAAGAAAAAATTATTTTCGGCAATTGCTTCTTCCCGTTCTTCTTCATCGTCATCCTCTTCTTCACCTGTAACAGGTGTTTGATTGGGGTTCTCAACTATTTTTGTATTCTGAAATACTTTTTCAGAAAGCGCATTATAGGTTGGAGTTTCAAAAATATCGGTATAAGATCGTCTAGCAGAAAGTACCAAACCTACAGGTTTTGCCACAGGAACTTTCATAAAAACATCTGCATGAGTACCATTGACTCCTGCACCACCATTAAATTTTTTCGGCACTTTTTTATCACTAGAAATATCAATAACGCCCGATACTCTATCACCATATTTTGGATCTGCACCTCCTTTAAAGATTTTGGCACTTTTAACTACATTAGGATTAAAAGCAGAAAACATTCCGAAGAAATGACCAGTGTTATACATTTTTATATCATCCCAAAGTACCAGATTCTGATCTGGTGACCCTCCTCGAATTTGTATTCCTGTTGCGGTTTCGTCGGGACTGTTTATTCCGGGAATAAGTTGGATACTTTGAAAAATATCAGGTTCGCTTTGACCAGGAAGAATGCCAATTTCTTCATTCGAAATTCTAAATGAGCCGTCAATGTTTTTGTCAATTCCGGTAGTAATGTATTCTACAATAAGCACTTCTGCCAAAGAGGTACTTTGGATAAAAAGTGGAATTCTGGGACAACTTGAAGCTTTAAAAGAAGAAGCTTTCATCACTTTGTCTTTATAACCAACATACTGTATGGTGATCGATGCGTTCTGGTCGATAGTTCCTAACTGAAAAAAACCATCATCATTAGCAATTGTACCTGTTTTTGTACTTTCAATACTTATAGAGGCATAGGAGAGAGGTTCGTTGGTAGTTTCGTCGAAGAGATATCCACAAACTTCAACTTTATTGCCGGGAGAACTAACAACCACCTGCCTATCTGATATTTTTTTAAAATTAAGATGAGTTAGTGTTTTTAAAGTAGTCAAAACCTCGTCCAGCGGAGTATTGTTAATAGCCAATGTAATGATCTTGTTTTTTACGGTTTCATTACTGAATGAAAAAATGAGATCATACGATTCTGATAACTCGTTAAGTACCTGTTGTAAAGGTGCCTCATTGTAGTTTTTGGTGATTTGTGCTTGTAAAGAACAGGTGCATAAAAGTAAGAGTAGCAGAGTTTTTTTCATTGTATAGTTGGGTTTTAGAGAATTCTAAAACGTTAAGATTCTTAAATAATTAATGTGCGAATTGATTAATTTCTGAAACTAGGGTGCCGATAGTAAAACAGTAGTTCCGTTAACTACATATTCTATCCCCATAGGAACTAGTACTGATTCTAGGGCAATACTTAGATCATTATAATTAAACCCACCTGTAAACAACTGATTCTGATTAATTTTATCACGGCTAAAAGTTATATCATATTGTCTCTCTAATTCATCCAATACATGTATTAATGGAACACTATTAAAAATGCTCTCTCCTTTTTTCCACAAGGGTTCCTGATTTGTTACGGTTTCATCTATAAGTTTTTTGTTTTTTAACGAAACACCATTTCCTTTTTGTAATACCTTTTGTTGGTTATCTTGTGTCGACACTCGAACTTTTCCTTCATAGCAAGCTACACTAAATTCGGTAGTTCTACTCTTTACATTAAACTGAGTTCCTAAAACTTCGATTTTCCCTAATTTGGTGGCCACTGTAAAATTAGTACCAGAAGCTACTTTAAAATACGCTTCTCCGTCTAATGTGATTTTTCGATTTTGAGACCAGAAAAAGCGTCGATGAGTAAGCGTTGATGCAGCATTAAGATCAACAGAGCTTCCATCGGGTAAAACAACAGCCAATTGTTGTGCGGGATCTGCTGTATAACTCACCGTATTAAAGAAAAGCCCAATAATTAATACTATAGAGGCTGCTGCTGTAAAAGTATATACGATTGGCTTTAGGTTAATCACCTTTGCCTTTTTGGGCCGATAAATTTTGCCTAAAGTTTTTGCTAATGAGGGTTGTAGATCAAAAGAAGGGGCTTTAAAATAGGTTAGCCCTTCTACGATTTTTTTATAATCGTCATATTCGGGAAGCTTTTTTAACTCTTCCAATTCTTCGGGGCTAAGATCGTTATTTAACCACTTTGCCAGATATGTATTTTCCTTTTCGTCGAGCATAATTTCTACCTTGTATCAGGAGAATAACAGCTAAGGTGTAAAATACCCTACCGTCTTTTATATATTTTTAACCAATTTTCTTAATTGTTTTAATGCATTATGCATTCTTTTTTCTACTGCTTTTACCGAAATGTCTAGCATTTCGGCAATTTCATTATATGTTTTTTTATCAATTCTATTCAGTAGAAAAACCTCTCTTTGGCCATCAGAAAGTTCGGAAATGGCATTCTGAAGCTTATCCATGAATTCCTTTTCTTCCATTACATAATCCGGAGACTCGATATTTTTGGTGCTACGAGGTATTTTCGCATATTCTAGTCTTACCTTCTTATGAGCAACTTGATTTAAAAATAAGTTATTAGCAACGGTACACAAAAAGCCTTTAGTTCTCTCAAAGATTACCTTTTTACAGTTATCCCAGAGTTTTATAAATGCCTCTTGCATTACATCTTCTGCTTGTTCCTTATCCCCACATTTGTAGTAAATAAAATTTCTTATATCCTCAGCATGTGTCTCGAATAGCTTGGTGAATACAAGTTGTTCACAAACAGATTTTGAGGATTGGGTCATAAAAAAAGAATTTTTTTCGATTCGAGGTAGGGTGAAACGGTTCCTACCTGTTATTAATCCAAAAATAGCTGATTATGAATTCGAAAACAAATCTTAAAATCGCATTAACTATAATTTCAATAATTGCCATAATCGCAATAGGGTTTAAAATAAAACCAATTCTCAATAATTATGACAATTTTAATCCTGAAAAAGTGTATAAAGTAAACTACAGCTTCTTTTTTAAATCAGCAGATAAAAACATTTCATTAAAAACATATATCCCCAGTAGCAACTCGAGACAAAGAATTTCTAATGAAAATATCAAAAATGACAGTACTCTGTCTTTTGTTAAGAAAGAAGAAATTGGCGAAAATATAAGAGCAATTTGGAACACCAGTGAGAGAAATACATATCATTCTGTAGATTATGAATTTGTTTTCGAAGGAAAAGATAGAAATTTTAGAATCCCAAAAGCCTTTAATGTTGCATCGGGCAAGTATAGAAAATATCTTAAACCTACAGAAAATATCCAATCTGATAATGAAGTTATTAATGAATTAGCAACTCAACTAAGACAAAACACTAAAAATGACAGAGAAGTAATCAAAAATATTTTTGAGTATGTATATGCTATTCCTTCGGCGCCAATCATTACACTCACAGATGCTGTAACTACAATCGAACAGAATAGAGCCTCTTGCAATGGAAAAAGTAGATTATTTGTAGCACTAAGTAGAAACTTGGGATATCCTGCAAGAATAAAAGGAGGGATTATTGTAGAAAATACAGATAAAAGAACGTCGCATGCCTGGGTAGAAGTATTGATTAATGAAACATGGGTTCCTTTTGATGCATTAAATAATCATTTTGGGTTTTTACCTGCCAATTACTTAGAGCTTTATCGAGGAGATAAATCTTTAATTACGCATACTGCGGGCATTCAGTTTGATTATACCTATAAGATGGAACAGGTACATCATATTTCTTTTTTAAAAATGAATTCTGAAGAAATTCATAATCTACCAGGTTTTTCTCTTTGGCATTTGATCGATAAAAATATAATACCAACAGGAGCTTTACATCTTTTATTATTACTGCCTATTGGGGGATTTTTGGTTGCTTTTTTAAGAAATATTGTTGGATTAAAAACTTTTGGAGTATTCCTACCTGTATTGATAGCCTTTTCTTTATTGCATACAGGTTTTATCTCTGGGATTGCAATTTTTGTGGGACTTATTATGTTTATTGGATTAATATCATATCCTTTTGATAAACTAGGATTGTTATACACTCCAAAAGTGGTGATCTCACTTACTACAATGGTATCTGTGATCCTTTTGGCAACACATTTTGGGGTTAAGAATAACATAGAGTGGCTTACCAAATTAACATTCTTCCCTATCATTATCCTTACCATTTCGGCAGAACGCTTCTCACGCTCTACTCTTGAAGATGGATATCTAAAAGCTATCGATAAATTGTTCCAAACATTAATAGCTACATCAATTTCTTATCTCATACTCTCCTGGTCATGGTTACCATCTGTTTTGGTTTTATTTCCAGAAATAGCTCTTTTAATAATAGCATTGTCCACATTATTAGGGAGATATATTGGGATACGATGGGTAGAATTATTTAGGTTCAAGCCTCTTTTGAAAGCAGAAAAATAAAAAACCATCTTTTTTTGGTAGGGTATATAAACATTCACCTGTTTCTATAGCAAACAAAAAAGATAATACTAAAAAATATAAATATGTTCTCAATAATTTTCAATAAGAAATCGACCGCAGCATCTGGCGTAATTGGTTTGAATGAAAGAAACATAAAGCTTATTTATCCCAATAACCCGAAGAGGCATTATCCCTTAGCCGATGATAAAGTACTTACCAAAGAAATATTACATCAATACAATATCCCTTGTGCAGAAACCTATGCAGTAATCGAATATAATAGTGATATTAAAGAAGCATGGAAATCCTGCAAACATTATCCTTCTGTAGCAATAAAACCAGCAAATGGTTGTGGCGGTGGCGGTATTAAAATTCTTAAAAAGAATAAGAAAGATAATTGGATATGCAACGGTGAAATGATTACCGATCGAGAAGTATTTCAACATATGGCATCTATAATTATGGGATTCTTTTCGTTAGGTTCTCACGACAGGGTACTTATCGAAGAATGTATAGAGCCACATCCTTTTTTTCATGAGATATATCCACAGGGAGTACCCGACTTCAGAATCATAACACTTAATAAAACACCATTAATGGGAATGTTAAGAATGCCCACAGATAGGTCTGATGGTAAAGCGAATCTTCATCAAAATGGAGTAGGTATAGGTATCGACATGAAAGGAGGAAGATTATTAGAAGTATATGATGGCAAACAATATAGCAATCATCACCCGGATAGTACATTTTTGGTTAATGGTACCCCCATACCATACTGGAAAGAAATTTTGGAAATATCTATAGCAACGGCTAAGGCATTTCCACTAAACTATCTGGGGATTGATATTGTGATCGATAAAAATAAGGGTCCGCAAATTATGGAAATCAATGTTCGACCTGGCCTTGGGATTCAACTAGTAAATAAAACCGGATTAAAAGAAGTGATAAAACAGGCTATTTAAATAACGCATTAAACAAAAGAAGAAAAATTGTAATGGAAAACAGAAATATAATACTTGCTGTACTCATCGTATTTATATACGCTATAGGCTTTTCGCAAAGTAAAAACACTTTTGATATCGAAACGCAGGGAGGGTATGAATACAACTATTTTAAAAGCCCTAAAGAAGTAAGAGTGAATGATAGTGTACTTTCAAAAGAGGATTTGATATCAAGTGGCATTTATCAAGATATCTCAATCAATTATAAGTACCGTTATAAATGGAAAAAAAACAGAATAAGGTTGTCTTTAAATCCTTTTTCAAGACTATTCTATGAGAATTTTGATGATAGTTATTGGAGCTTGGATACAAGAGCAAAATATGATCACAGATTTACTAAAAAAACTACTTTTTTGGCCGAAGTTAGATTTAGGCGAATGAATAGAGAAGGTTTGGGCGGAGATCAGGATGTATTGATTAACCCATTGGGATATACAAACTATGGAGCTACCACAGGAATAAAGCTTATGCCTTTTAATGCTAATGAAATGACATTAGAAGGGTTTTATAACTTTAAAAATTTTGATGCTTTTGGAGTAAGGGATCTACAATTTGATGAGTTCGGAATTCAATTCTCCAGTGTTCAATCCTTTACCGTAAATCGATTAGAGCACAAGATAAAGGTAAATACATATTTCAAAAAAAGAAAGTATGATACTTTTAATGCTAGCGAAATAGATACAGATGGTGAAAGAGATTGGGACTATATAAAAGGAGGTTTGTTTTATGAATTACCGTTTAGCGAAAAGTTTAAAATAAAGCCCAATTTTGTGTACTACGCAAGGATCGATAACTCTACTGGGCGTTCTGGATTTAATCAGTTTGGACCGGGAATCAATATGAGGTATAAAAACAAAATAACCAAAGTACGAGCCTCTCTATCATTTATTACCAGAAAATACAAAGAAATTGAAGCCAGAAATACCGAGATAGCAATAGGAGAAAATTTGAAATATCAATATGCAAATTTTCATCTTAATGCTTCACATCAAATAGGAAACGGGTTTTCATTAACCGCAACACTATATTCTAGAGTAAGGAGTACAAATTATACAGATATAGACGCCCGTTCTTTCAGAAATTATAGAAATCAATATGCAGGAATAGGCGTTCTATGGGAATTATAACATTATTCCCTTTTATTTATTGTTAGTTTTTTTCGGTTAAGCGTTACTTTTGTAGCGCTTAACTTTTTAATAAGATCAAGCTAGTAAAATTAGGATAGGCAGTATTCGAACTATTAATCTAACTTATCCAGTTTAAAAGTGAACTCTTATTAAAAATATCTAAAAGTAGATTTGACAACTATAATTGAGTAAGGACAATGGCAAGAGACGAAAAACTAAAAGAACGCTGGGAGACCCTGGTAAAAAAACTGTCGGATCAGTTTGCAGACGGAGAAGATTTAGATCTCGACGGGATTATATATCTAATAGGAGTACAAGAATTGGGTCAATTACACCGGAAGTTTAAAAAAGACGAAAAATTAGATTTAATGCATATTGCAATATGTCGACTTTTAGAGCCCTATGGTTATTATGAATTTGATTATTATGATGATGATGGTTGGCCGCATTATAAGATTAAAGAGCAATTACCTAGTCTTAAAGCAGGTGAACAATCTGTTTTGATGAAAGAAGCTATTGTAAGTTATTTTTTGGTAAGTAGGTATATCGTATAAGTACAGCATCGAGAACAAAACAAAATATCAACATCGCGTTTTGGGAAAATAAATTTCTCTCAAAGTAATATGCCAACAATTTACAATGGTAAAACAACAGGTATTGCTTTAAAATATGTGATAGAAGGAAAAGAACATTATAAAACGAATATAAATCGATTAAATGTGCATAAGGGTCAATTTATTATCCTGAGAGAAAATATTGACTACGAAGTGTATTCTAAAAATATAAATACCCAAGGTTTCTGTCTAGATATTAATCCAGAATTATTAGATGTAGAGATATCAGATTTTTTGAAAAATGATTTATTATTTAATCAACCATTTTCAGGAATTTTATCTACCTCATTAGGTAAATCTTTATACAATTTTACTAACACTACTACAACGGCTAAATTTGCTCAAAAACCTATAGAGGTTATTACTAAGTTTAAAGACGATTTACTCTGCTTTCAAAATGATCTGACCATGCTCGGAAATGCTTTGCAAAACATAACCAAAAGAGTTAATACACAAAAACTTCTGGTTTCAAAACTTTTTGAAGCAAGAGAATATATTCATTTATATTATGCACATAAAATTTCGTTAAGTACTCTTGCAGGTATATCAGGCATCTCTAAGTATCATTTTGCCAGAGTTTTTAAAATTTGTTTTAAAATGACTCCGTTACAAATGCAGGAACAGTTGCGAATGGAAAAAGCCAGAGAACTATTACATAGTGGTAAGATTTCTTTAACCTCGATAGCGTATCAATTAGGGTATACAGATTTAGCTTCGTTTTCTAAAAGGTTTAAAAAATATTACAAAATATCGCCTTCACAATATGAAGTGATTTAAACTTTTTTGATTCTGGCGAAAAAGAACATTTTTGTAGCGAATAGAGAAAAGTTTAAATCACTTCTCTATAAAATAGCAAGATTGCACAAACTATAGTGAGATTTCCATAGTATCATTGTATTAAAACAGATTTTAAAAATCAAATTAATATGGTAAGTAGAGATATTAGAATTATAGTACAGATATTTATGTTCGTTCTATTTAGTTGCCAAAACAAAACCGAAAGCCAATCTATTGAATGGGAAACTATAACCAAAGAATTTATAAAGGACTATAAAAAACTAGATCTTCAGGGATTAGAGCTTTCTTTTGTAGAAAACCTCAAGAACATTAGAGACAAGAAATCTGTTCAAAACCAGGAAGAAGTATTTATCTCTTTAGAAAATGCATTACAAAAAATAAACAAAAATCAATTGTCTGATCGTGATAAATTGGATTATGAAATATTGCTTTATGAATGTGAACTTAATCGAGAGAGAATAATAATCGAAAAAAAATGGTTAAATACAATTAGAGATAGTATCCCAACCACTAAAATATTTGATGTACCCAATGGAAAAGATTGGTATGCGTATTTCTTAAAAAAGTGGGTAGATAAAGACGCAACACCAGACCAGATATATGATTTGGGAGTAAAAGAAATAGAAAAGGTAACTTCTAAAATCAAAGAAATACAGACCAAATCCGGGATGGATAGTTTGGATTTTAATAGACATATTAAGGATTCGGTGTTTTTTTATTCCAATGTTGAAATGGTTCAAAAGCGTTTTTTACAAATCAGAGAAACTGTAGCCAACAAATTACCAGAAATATTTCCGTTTACAGATAGAATCCCAGAGGTAAGAATTAAACGAGGAATCAATAAAAATTTGTCTCAAGTTCCTGGATTTTATACAAATGGCATCTTTTATTATAATTATTTCAATACATCTTTTAATAAGCGACAAGTAGGTTGGTTATACATTCATGAAGGAATGCCAGGACATCATTATCAGGCAATGGTTGAAACGTTATTGCATCGTTCTGATATTCAAAAGATGTTTAGATATAGAGGAGTTGCAGAAGGATGGGCTGCATATGTAGAAGAAATAGGAAAGGAAATAGGAGCATACCAAAACATATATGATGAATTAGGAAAATGGGAATGGGATATTATTCGTTCTGTACGGGTAGCATTAGATGTAGGTCTTAATTATTATGGCTGGAGTGACCAAAAAGCTTTAAAATTTTGGCAACAATACATCAAAGGGCAAGATGATATTGCTTTTCGCGAAATAGCCAGAATGAAAAGGTGGCCGGTACAAGTTATCACGTATAAATATGGATCAAATAAAATACTTCAATGGAAATCGCAACTCGAAAAAAATCAAAACTTTAACCTTAAAGAATTTCACAATAACATTTTAAAAAACGGATTGTTACCTTATTCAATTTTAGAATCACAACTAGGGCTGTAATTACTTTATATTTATGAAAGCATTATCATATGATAATTACGAAGTTCATTATATTTAGATCGCTTATTTAATAACGATATAATACAGACAGACTTATAGTATGATGGTTAGAACTTTAGAAAAAGTTGCATTTAAATCGATAATAGATTGCTTTCTAATTTCATTTAAAAACTACTTTGTAGAAATGCCAACAGATTTAGAGTATTACAAAGAAAGATGGGATAACGCAAAAGTTCGATTTGATCTATCCTATGGGATGTTTGATGATGAAAAACTTGTAGGGTTTATTATAAATGGAATTGACAAACGAAACGGAGATCTAATCGCATTTAACACAGGAACAGGTGTGATTCCCGAATATCGGGGAAAGAAGATAGTACAATCTATCTATGAGTATGCTCTTAAAGATTTAAAACAAAATGGTATTACTCTATGTTCTTTAGAAGTAATTAAAGAGAATACGATTGCTATTAAATCCTATGAAAATGTTGGCTTTGAGAAATGTAAAAATTATAAGTGCTTTAAAGGTAAAATACAGATTGAGAATGAGAAGGTTGTTGAGTTAAATGAAATTGATTTTAACCAATTTGATATGATAAACTTACCTAATCAGGAATACTATTCTTGGGACAATCACAAAAACTCAATCAAAGATGGAAATTACAGATATTTTCAAGTTTTAAGAGATCAAACTCCAGAATCTTATTTTGTTATCAATCCGGTAAATGGATATTTAGCGCAATTTGATCTTTTGAATAAAGATGAATTAGGATGGGATCGTCTGTTTTTAGGAATTAAAAGTATTTGTGAAACCGTAAAAATTAATAATATTGATACGAGACTTATCAAGAAAATAAACTATTTGAATTCGATACATGTCGAAAACATAATTGATCAGTACGAAATGGAATTAAGAATATAAATGTACTATTCTATTAACCTAAATTGCGTAAATTTGCCGTTCTATTAAGAAAATAGTGATGATTGATAAGATTAAAGAGTATATAGAAGAAGTTGATAGTTTTAAAGCTAAAACTAAAGAAGATGTTGAGGCATTTCGAATTAAGTTTTCGGGTAAAAAAGGATTGATTAATGAATTCTTTGCAGAGTTCAGAAATGTAGCTAATGACCAGAAAAAAGAATTTGGACAAGCTATTAATGCTCTTAAAGTAGCGGCAGAAGGAAAGGTAAAATCTTTAAAAGACGAATTAGAATCCAAAGACGAAGATAAAGGACTTTATGGTGACCTTACAAGACCGGCAGAACCTATTGGTTTAGGATCCAGGCATCCTATTTCTTTGGTAAAAAATCAAATCATTGATATTTTTTCTCGTATAGGATTTAATGTAAGCGAAGGTCCTGAGATAGAAGATGACTGGCATAACTTTACAGCACTTAATTTACCAGAATATCACCCGGCACGAGATATGCAGGATACGTTTTTTATTCAAACAGACCCAGATATTCTGTTACGTACGCATACCTCGTCGGTTCAAGTACGATATATGGAAAATAATAAACCGCCAATTCGTACAATTTCTCCAGGAAGAGTATATCGTAATGAAGCTATTTCTGCACGATCACATTGCTTTTTTCACCAGGTAGAAGGATTGTATATTGACAAAGATGTGTCGTTTGCCGATTTAAAACAGACACTTCAATACTTTACTACAGAGATGTTTGGTAAATCAAGAATTAGATTACGCCCATCGTATTTTCCGTTTACCGAGCCTAGTGCAGAAGTAGATGTATACTGGGGATTAGAAACAGAGACCGATTATAAAATGACCAAAGGAACAGGTTGGTTAGAAATTATGGGCTGCGGAATGGTGGATCCTAATGTGCTTAAAAATTGTAATATAGACCCTCAGGAATATAGTGGTTTTGCATTTGGGATGGGAATCGATCGTATTGCTCTTTTATTATATGGCGTGTCTGATATTCGAATGCTTAGCGAAAATGATGTACGTTTCCTAGAGCAATTTAAATCTTCACTATAGGGTAGAACATGAAGAAAGATATTGAAATACCTATTGTAGAAGGTGTTTATATTGCAGTGATCAAAGAATGGGACGAAGAATTTCTTGCGCAGCATTGGAACTCCTATATTATTAATGATCGTGATACCGCAATAGAAATGGTTCTGGTGGTGACCAAAGGATATGATGGGGATAGAAAAACCTCATTGCTACGTCATGGTATAGGAACGATGGAAGCAAAATCTTCTGCCAAAATCGAAATGCTTCAGGAAGAATTACTGGGAATGAATAATGAATTTGTTGTCACTTTCTTTGCAGAAAGTAAAATGTATGATAAAAAGTATGTGTTTAGAAAACATACTATAAATGAAAACGCTTTTCAGAATTTACCAGTAATGGATCAATTAGGAGTATTGGTAAAATAAATTACTAATTATAACCACCTTCAATATATCAGAAATGTAAATTAGGATGATTTCCTACTGCAGAATAATCTTCTCTTTTTGCAAAGTAATAGTGTCTTAATACCCTAAGGTTTTCCAAGTATCTTAAAATTTATTAGTTACCGTAATTACATTGAACATTGATGCTATTGTCAAGTTCTTCCCAAGAGAGATCTGTATTGTACCAGATCTATACTGCCCAATTTTTAGCGATCGTTCTTTTTTAATATGGTTTCTTATAAATATCGATTTAATTTAAACTTCAGTTGTAAGTTATGATTAGTTAAAGAGACTAATAGACATCGATAAAATGCTATTATAATCGATAAAATACACATTTTAACGTTAATTATTTGTTAATAAGAAGTATTTTTCTGATTTTTGTAGCTGTAATTGGAAATACAACATATGAAGAGACTTTTACCGGCTTATGCTACGTTTTTGGTCTTGACACTTTTTGGAATATATTCTTGCGGAAAAGGTGATTCTAATGCTTCTAATATTATGATAGTTGGCATATGGCAATTGAAGCAAGAGTTTAGTAATGAAGAAGAGAATGCGCCATTAGAAGAATTCCCGCTTTCCTCTTGTGAAAAAATGACAACTCTGGAAGTGTTAAAGAATGGTAGATTTATTGAGAAAAATTATTATGATAATTTTGGAACAGGAGGAGAATGTATAAAGGATACTGAAGATACCCATGGGAGTTGGGAAAAAGAATCAGACGGTATTTTTTATTTTATGTATGATAAGAGCGAAATCTTACTATTTAATAAATCTTATGTGACTGTCAAAAATGGAGATCTGGTAGTTACCATTGAATATGATGACCCTGATTTAGGATATGAAACTACCCTTAAATTTATTTATTCAAAAAAATACCAGGAAACTAGTTACTTACCAAAGTAAAAGAGCCCGTGTATTAAATACGGGCTCTTTGTAGGCTAAAATTTCTGATGAGATTCTCGGGCGGCATTGGTTTTTTGTAAAGTTTCTAATGCCCATAAATAATGTTGTTGTGTTTCCTGAGTGACACCATGCTTACTTTTGTGAAGCATAAGGCGTTCATAAAGTTTTTTCTCTGTCATACATATTGATTTTGGTTAAAAACTATATTGATATTAGTATCTTTTATAGATCCATAGAAATGCACAGGCTTACGAACTTGAAAGCTCTGATGATGTTGTATCGGTGTTGTCAGGCTTAAGTGCTTCTAGCATAGCAATAAAATAGCTTTGTTCTTTTTTACAAAACTGATGCTCCTCTTGATAGGCTAACATATATTGATATAACTCTTCTTGGGTCATACATAATCATCTGATGTAACAAATGTAATAAAAAATTACCGAACGGTAATTGAATTTGTGTTTTATTAAGCTGAATTTTCCACTGTGGAAGAATATGACAAAAAAGAGCTACTTAATCTATTAGCTAAACGTGTAAAAGAATTGAGGTCAAGAAAAGATGTGACCCAAGAAGACGCGCTTAATGATACCGGAATTCACTTTGGAAGAATTGAACAAGGTAAGCGAGATATTTCTTTTTCAACACTTTTTAAAATCTGTCAGTATTTTGAAATATCTCCAAAAGATTTCTTCACAAAAGACTTTGACTAAGTTTTTATGATTTAAATTTTCTTAAGTTTTATAAACAAAACTCGTATTTATTTTTTAAAGTACTAGTATATATCCTTGTATCACTACTTTATATGATTTTAAAAATAAGTAGTTCGCATTCTTGCAAGAATTTTGCTCTTATAGAAAGCCTAAAACCAATTTAGCCTACCTTATTTTCTTTAATTAATTGTGAAGTGTGAAATTTTTATTAAACGATATCGTCTAATAAAAATTTTGTTATATATTTGTTTTTCTAAACGAAACCGTCTAATAATGCCAAAGGTAATAGCACAAAAGAATGATTGGATAAAATTGGGATACAAACTCTTTTCTGAACAGGGAATTTCTGGTATTGTCATAGAAAAGATTGCCAAAAAGTTAGAATGTAACAAATCAAGCTTTTATTGGCATTTTAAATCCAAGAAGAAATTTATCGGTGAGCTTATAAATTTTTGGATCACTTCAGAAACAGACCAAATTATACAGCAGATCGAAAAAGCAAAATCTTCGGAAGAAAAAATTGAACAGTTTTTGAAAATCACTTTTAAGAATGACCCTTATTTAGAATTCATTTTTTTCTTAAAACGCTATGCCATAAAGAATAAAGAAGTTCAAGCTATCATAGATGAAATTGATACTAGAAGATTAGAATTTACAACTCAGTTGTTCCAGGAAATCGGATATTCTAAGAAAGATGCTGCTATAAAAGCGAGTATTTTTTATAAATACTTAATTGGATATCATGAAATGATAAAAAACAAAAAACAATCCAAAAATTACCTTATAGAAGTAAAAAAGGAATTAAAACACTTTATAGCAATATGAAAATAATACACGGGAAAATATTAATATTCTTTGGGATTATTCACTCACTATTAGGAGTTTCACCATGGGCGTTTTGGAAACAGTTTGCAGGATTTACAGGCAAATTCTTTTTCAAAATAAGTGAGGGGCTTTTTGAATTTCCTTTACTTGATGGACAAATGAATTATGAAAATTTCGCAGCGTTTTGGTTTTTCTATTTTGGGCTTTCACTTATCCCTATTGGGATTCTAGTAAACCATGTAGAGAAAACGAATGGGAAAATTCCTAAAAACTTCATGTGGATATATCTAATAATCGTGGGTATTGGGGTGTACATGATTCCTTTTTCTGGCATGACTTTCTTAATGTTACCACATGCAATTTATATGCTCTACGATAGTAATAAAATACATAATACATCAAATATACAACCAAATGAAGAAAAATAAATACTGGATAATTGCAGGAGTAATTAACATTTTTACTGCAATCCTGCATTTAATTGGAGGTCAATTAGATTTAATTAATCCTTTGATGGAAAGTAGCATTGCTCTTCAAATAAAAACTGAATTATTAGGGGTTTGGCATATGGTTACTATCATGTTATTTGTTTCTTCAATATTTTATTTCAAATATGGCTTTAACACAAGAAAAAAAGCAGACATAGCATTAGTTTCTTTCATAAGCTATTTATACATCGCTTTCTCATTCGCTTTTATCTTTTCAAGTGTATATAAATCAATACTAGCGCCTCAATGGATTTTACTTCTTCCTATTGGGATATTAGGAATCATTGGCGTTAAAAAATCGAAGACTAATGCTTAAAATCGGTGGATACATAAATATATTAATTGGCATAGGCCATTTAATCGGACTCATTTGGCCAGAACAAATGTTTGAAAAAACTGGTGTGCTAGAAGAAATGAAAACACTGGCACAAATCCATTTTACTCTTCCATACCTGTTAACTGTTTTTGTTGCGTTAATCTTTTTAATTTTTGGATTTTATGGACTTTCGGCAAGCGAAAAAATTAAAAAGCTTCCTTTCTTAAAATTTGGGATCTATACAATTGCTTTTATATATCTTTTTCGTGGGATTGCAGAACAATTGTATACTATAAATCAACAGACCACTACAACATCAGAAACTATTCAATCTGTAGTAGCAGTAATTATTGGTTTACTATTCCTAATAGGTGGTTTAAGAAAATGGAAATTTAAAATAAAATAGAGAACGACTTATCATACACAGCGTTCGTATTTATTGCTTAGCATCTTTAGGTTTTAATGATTTTGCATAGGTATAACTATCATTAAGATAGGAGGAAAGTGACTCAAAATCTTCCATCAGTTTTTTGGGAACTAATACATATCCTTTCATCACTGCGCCATAGGATTTGAAAACCGTGGTTTGATGTTCTTGCATAAATAGTGTTCCCTGTTCTTTAGGAAGCCGAAGACCTATTTCACCTGCTTTATTTAATTGCGAAAACATGTGGCCATTAACAGATGTATAAGGCATTGTTTTTCCTTTTCTATCGAAATTTGGATTGGAAGCTATAAGCTTGTCATAAAATGCTAATCGTTCTTCCCACATATCACTTCATTTTAAGAATTGCAAAATGTTACCCTATGTAAAAATACTAAAGAAAATTCTATTTAATTGATAAGTTCAAAATCGTATTTTTCAAACTCATTTCCATTAATAATAATAGATAATTGATGTAATCCGGTATGAAATTTTCTAGTGGTAATTATTTTAAAAGACTGCTTTCTGTTAATAATCGTTATGGATTTCTCGGGATATATTTTTTCACTTATTTTAAACACTTTTTTAGACAAGCTTCCGTTGGCTTTCTGATAATAAAGCCCGTATTCTAAACGTAATTTAGAGGCAGAATTACTGGTGTTATTAAGTTGAAAAGCGAATTCTAATACATCTCCAATCTTAACTTTTGGTGTAAGTATCTGTAGCGTATCAATTTTGATATGTTGAATATTACCAAAACCAAACAACTTCATGATTTCTGTATTTCCCTGTTTTAAAAGGGTTCTACACCCATGTTTTACTAACCAATCGGTTTCTTTTGTTTTTTTGTACCATTCTTTTGCGAGGCCAATAACAATATCGGGATTGTCCTTTGCAATATCGTTTAGATTATTGGCGACACTTCGTCGTACAGATTCTGAGGTGTCATTTTTTAAATGTTCGAGAATAGGAAGAATCGATGTTGGGTCGGTTTTTAAGAAAGGAAGCGCCATAGCCCAGGGTAAACGAGGTCTGCAACCTTCAGATGATAATCTTCTTACCATGGGGTGTTTATGTTTTGACCATTTCTTCATTTGTAACACTCCTTTTTTTGGGTTTTTTATGAGAAAAGGGCGAATAGCAAATTCACAACTTGTGAATTGAGTAATTTTTTCGATTGCGAGCATAGAAGTATCATAATGATCCATCCCATAACACTCTACAAAATCCGGCAGAAACATATACTCTAAACTGTTCTCTTTAATTCCTTCTTTTTGAAGCTGTTTGATAACTTGTAATAGAACATCTATGTTTTTGGTATAATCATGTGATAAATGATGTTGCAATGTGATGGTAATATGACGCATTCGCTGCTTCAATTCTCTATTAGACCATTCGTCATCAAAAATTTGCTTAAAAAAAGATGAGGTATCAAAATCAGGGACAATTTTTTGAAAAGCCCCTGTGAATTTTTCAAAAAACTCCTGTGTATAAATATGTTTCAATAATTCTGCCATTGTAAATAGTGGATTAATTTGAAACAAAATTAAAACAGGGTAGTGACAACTGTATGTCAGCTATGTTGAGTTATTGGTGTTAGTAATATAGGTAGAGTATATTATCAATACCGGAAAACAGGGTAGTGCATAGTGTAAAAATGCAAAATCTTTGCATCATATTTTTTTGAATGATATGTTATTTTATAAAAAAGATGAAAAATTTAAAACTACTTGTTGTACTACTTATGGGGATTATTGTTATTTCATGCTCTAGTGATGATGACACTACAGAAACTACCATTGTTATAAAAGATTTTAAAGTCTCTATAGACGAGAATCCTGTTGCAGGGCTAGAATTGGGAGTTATAGAAGCTACAACCAACCAGGGGACTTTAATGTATACAATCAAAACAGAAGAACCATCAGGTGCTTTTGTTATAGATGCTAAATCCGGAAAACTTACCGTAAAAGACGCTACATTATTTGATTTTGAAACCAGGACAAGCCTTACCGCAATAGTACAGGTAAAAAACGGGGGTCTAAGTAAAGAAGCTAAGGTAACCATAGCGTTGAATGATGTGAATGATGCTGCTATTACAATAAAAGGTTTTGAAGCTACTATAGATGAAAACCCTACTGCCAATCAGGATCTTGGCACTATAGAAGCCACTACCGATCAGGGAGAATTAACATATAGTCTTATAGCCGAAGAACCATCCGGAGCTTTTACTATAGATACTACAGGCAAACTTACGGTAAAAGATGCCACATTATTTGATTATGAAACCAGAACAACACTTACTGCAAGAGTACAGATCAAAAATGGAGAGCAGAGTAAAGAAGCTAAGGTAACAGTAATGTTAAACGATGTTATAGAAAGTGAGAATATTATATTTCCTGATATTAACTTTAAGAATGCATTACTAGCACATATCGATCCTATAATAGACACCAATACAGATGGAGAAATATCTATAGAAGAAGCTCTAGTTGTTGAAAAAATAGATGTTAGTAAGAAAAAAATATCAAACCTTTCAGGGATTGAATATTTTGGTGTATTGACTTATCTGGATTGTAGTATAAATCAACTTACTAGTTTAGATATAAGTAAAAATACAGAGTTGACCTATCTGGATTGTAGTGGTGATGGCCTAACTAGCTTAGACATGAGTAAAACTCCTAAGTTGACCCATCTGGATTGTGCTGGAAATCAACTTACTAGTTTAGATGTGAGTAAAAATACTAAGTTGATCAATCTACTAAGTGCTTTTAATCAACTTACTAGCTTAGACGTAAGTAAAAATCCTGCATTGACCAGGTTAGACTGTTATGGAAATAAACTTACTAGCTTAGATGTAAGTAAGAGTCCTGCATTGACCAGATTAAGCTGTTATGAAAATAAACTTACTAGTTTAAATGTAAGTAAAAATCCTGCATTGACCAGATTAAGTTGTTTTAGAAATCAGCTTACTAGCTTAGATGTAAGTAAGAGTCCTGCATTGACCAAATTAAGCTGTTTTGAAAATCAACTTACTAGCTTAGATATAAGTAAAAATATTGCGTTAGTCAATTTGAAGTGTTATTATAATCAACTCACTAGCTTAGACGTAAGTAAAAATCCTGCATTGACCATATTAAATTGTTATAAAAATCAACTTACTAGTTTAGATATAAGTAAAAACCCTGCATTAACCGAATTTTATTGTTATTATAATCAACTCACTTTTCTAAATATGAAGAATGGAAAGAATGATATTCTTACACAGGTAATTACACACGATAATCCTTTTCTTACTTGTATACAAGTAGACGATCCCGATGCAGAATATCTATGGAAGTGGAATATAGATGATACAGCTAGTTATGCTAGTGATTGTACACGCTAGAATTACATTTGGAATTAAATAATGTACTTGATTTTTTATAAAAATCAAGTACTATTAAATTCTCTTTTTGATGAGGTATTTAACATCTTTCGTGAAAATGATTTATGAAAGATGTTAAACTCCTTCTTCTGGGTTATTACCATTAACTGTAAGTTGCCTTTGCTTAAGTAATTCTACAGCCCACTTATAATGTTGTAACATTTCCTGGGTTACACCATATTTTTTTTTGTAACGCATTAACCGCTCGTATAATTTTTTCTCTGTCATGACTATTGATTTTTAATTTATATTTTCATATTTCTTCTTCTTTTGAATTGCTATCTGGTTTTAAGGTTTTTAATATTTTAATAAAATTGCTTTGGTCTTTTTCGCTAAACAAATGTTCTTTTTGATATGCTAACATATAGTGATATAATTCTTCTTTTAGATTGCTATCTGGTTTTAAAGTTTTTAATAATGCAATAAAATTGCTTTGGTCTTTTTCACTAAATAGATGTTCTTTTTGGTACGCCAACATATAGTGATATAACTCTTCTTTGGTCATAACTTGAGGTATCTTTTTATTTTATAATATGCAATATAATGCATATTTATAACAGATAATCAAGTGTTTGTAAAAATAGGGATGCCTGCTGTATTTTTGCTAACAGGAAATTAGTCATTTTTGAGGATGGCTAAAGATGATAAATTCAAAGAAGCATTAGGCAATCGACTGCGAAGTTTACGGCTAGACGCTGGGTTAACATTGGTAGAATTAGCCGAAAAATCCGGAGTAAGTTACCGAACTATTATTGATATCGAAAAAGCAGACACCAGACCTTCTGTCGAAGTAATCAGGTTGCTCTGCAATGCATTAGAGTATCCTCTCTCTGACTTTTTTAAATTCAAATACTAACAATAGGATATACGAATAACTATATCTGTGTTTGTAGTACTAAAAATTGTTAAAAACCTAACCTATAGGTATATACTTTATTATAGGTTTAGGTATTGATCCCGCTTAAGAAACTGTTTAAAAGTGTATTTTCTGAAAACTACCAATTTTTGATATACATGATTTCTAAACATGTTCTTAAGATTTTTCCCTGATCTTAAATTACGACGAAAATTCTTACACACCTTACGGGAACCCGTATGAGATGTATTAATTTTTTTTATATGAGCTATGCATTTTAACTATTATTTATCCAAAATAATGGCTAAAACTAATTGTAACCCCTTCGAAAATAGGGGGTAAATGCCCCTTTATTTCGATGTTACATATTTTTTAGGATTCGTTACATCTATGATACTATCCCGATATAATGCTTTATACCTTTATTGTATTCAATCAATTGATCATAAAACGTTTGGCCAAAACAAAGTAATAACTCTTAAAAACCGTATTAATCATGAAAAAAGTAGTATTAAATATTGTGGCTGTATTGCTTATCACTCTATGTGCTTGTGAACAAGAAAATAGTATAGAAGAACAAACCACAGAAGATGTAAAAGAAATTGATAGTAACATTTCTAAAAAAGCCGGAGCCTCCCAAAGAGCACTTTGTATATATAGTTTAACACTTGATAAACAAATTTGCGATGATAGAGATATGACATGTAGATGTGATCCAAGAGGGTCTGTAATTGGGGTATGTGCGCAGATACAATGTTTACCAAATGTCTTTAATCCGATTACGCCAGAACCTGTTTATTCTAATCTTTGTAAAATAATTAGATGTGACTGGGTGTACAATGATCCGTGGAGGATATATGATAAGGTAGATCCGAGAGTATTTAATTCTATTAAAGATGTATTGAAATTGACGATCAAATCAGATACAAAAGCAATACCATTTGCTATGAACAAAAATATTTTAGGGCTACAGTTTTATAAGCCTAATAACATGATGTATAGAGATTCTAAAACTCTAGAAGCAGGGCCTAGTATGTTTCATCTTAAAAACACAGTGATTTTAGACAAAGTATATTTAAAAAGATTAGGGCTTAAGGGCAATGTCATCAAACCAGGAAAATACCCTGTTATTTTTAATAAAAGAAACAAGACATATAATGTAATCCTAAAGGTAAAATGATGAACTTATTTTAACCCATTACAAAATCCCTATTATACGATTGTCAAGCCAGGTTTGTCGAAGTTAGTACTCCCAACGCTTCTTCGATAGGCCTGGATTGATTTTTTATCATATGAAATGATAAGATAAAAGTGATTATCTTTTTTTGAAATATGCATTTCTAATGAGTAAACCGTAGATTAACGTTGGAATAAATAAACAAATTACAACAGAAGAAATCTTGTAATTGCTGCCGATAGTATTGAAAAGATTTAGAAAATCAACAGAACTATTAAACGCCCAATTGGCAAAATTCTCAAAATCTGGAATCGCTATTAGTATAATGAGAACAACTAAAACAAATACAATTTTAAAATAACTTTTTTTTACGATCTTATCTAATAAAAACATCCAGGTAAAAGGAATTAAGAAAAACCAAATAATGATATTGATCTCCTGGTAAGAAAAACCAGTAAGCTTTTCAAGAAATTTTAAAAAGTCATACGTAATTTCGAATAGAAATTCCATAAAAACCACTTATCTCTAATACCCAACCTTTTCTCTAACTCTTGCTAATACAGTATCGGCAATAGCAGTAGCTTTTTGTGCTCCGATAGCCAGGGCTTCGTCTATTTCATTAAGGTTATCCATATAATAGGCATAGCGTTCGCGTTCAGAAGTAAATTTTTCAATCAATACTTCATAAAAAGCTTGTTTTGCATGTCCATATCCGTAGTTTCCTCCCTGATAATTCTTACGCATCTCTTCTTGTTGTTCTACAGTAGCGATAAGCTTATATAGCGTAAATAAGTTACAGGTATCCGGATCTTTTGGTTCTTCTAGCGGAGTGCTATCGGTCTCGATAGACATAATCTGTTTACGTAGTTTCTTATCTGGTAAAAACAGGTTAATGATATTTCCTTTTGATTTACTCATCTTGCCACCGTCTGTTCCTGGTACATACATAGTTTCTTTTTGCACCTGGGCTTCGGGTATTACAAACATTTCACCCATTTGGTTGTGCATTCGCGAAGCTACGTCACGAGTCATTTCGAGATGTTGCAGTTGATCTTTTCCTACAGGTATAATTTCTGCATCGTAGAGCAGGATATCGGCAGCCATTAGCATAGGGTATGTAAATAATCCAGCATTTACATCCTCTAGACGATCTGCTTTATCCTTAAACGAATGTGCAAGCGTTAGTCGCTGATAAGGAAAAAAACAGCTTAGGTACCAGGATAATTCTGTTACCTGTGGGATATCACTCTGTCGATAAAAAACAGTTTTTTCTATATCCAGCCCACAAGCCAACCAGGCAGCTGCAGTAGAGTAGGTGTTCTCTCGTAATGTATTGGCATCCTTGATTTGTGTAAGCGAGTGCATATTGGCAATAAATAAAAACGAATCGTTTTCTGGCTCATTGGCCATTTGGATTGCCGGTATGATAGCTCCTAATAGGTTTCCTAAATGCGGAGTGCCTGTACTCTGTATTCCTGTTAGAATTCTGGACATGGTGATGTATTATCTTTTATTACGGTTTTAAGTTTTAAACCCTGGTTAAGTATTTTTTTAATTTCTAAAATTTAGTAAAGTATTTAGTTCGCAGATTTTGGTATCATAAACGACCTTCTGCCTACTTATACTTCGAGTATATAACTATACTAATTTCAGCAAAGGTAATTTTTTTGTTCACATAGCTCAAACCAATTGTGTATTTTTGGGGAGATGCATATACTAAGAAACATACTTATCCTACTATGGCGTATCTGGTTTTATATCGTTATGGGTATTCCTATACTTATTATGTTTCCTGTGTTATTAGTGCTTTCGTCGAGAGAAGAATGGTATCCGCAGTTTTTTGTAGTCGCCAGATTATGGGCAAAAATTGTACTGTATGGATCAGGATTTTTACCCAAGATAACCAAAGAAGCAGAACCAGATCGTAAAAAAAGTTACATGTTTGTTGCTAATCATACCTCGATGACAGACATTATGCTAATGTTGTATTCGGTAAAAAACCCTTTTGTATTTGTAGGAAAAAAAGAATTGGCAAAAATCCCGATTTTTGGATTTTTCTATAAACGTACTTGTATATTGGTAGATCGTAATAGCCAACGAAGTAGGAAAGAAGTATTTGATCGTGCACAAGCAAGGTTACATGACGGTACAAGTATTTGTATTTTTCCAGAAGGAGGGGTTCCCGATGATGAATCTGTGATTTTAGATGAATTTAAAGATGGAGCCTTCAGATTAGCTATAGATCACCAAATTCCTATAGTACCATTAGCGTTTCTAGATAATAAAAAGCGATTTTCGTATACTTTTTTTAGCGGAAGCCCAGGAATTATGAGGGGTCGCGTTCTTAAAGAAATCCCTACAGAAGGATTAACACAAGATCATAAAAAAGAGTTGAAAGAAAACACAAGAGATCTTATTTTAAAGACATTAGAAGCCGATCTACATTATAAAAAATAAGAAAGCCGCTTCTCCCCAGAAACGGCTTTGTTCATCATTGCTTTTTAAAGCAATAATTACCTAACCAACTAAAAAATCTTTATAGTTCTTAAAATTTGATGCTTACTCCAGTGTATACCCCAAAATAGTAGGGTTTAAAATTATTGGCATTGTCATTAAATGCATTAAACTGATATTTAAAAATAGGCTCAAGATTGATTTCGAATTGATCGGATATTTTATAATCGACACCCAGCCCTATATTACCACTAAAACTTACATCATTGAGATTGCTGGCTTCACCTATCGGAGTTTCAAAATCACCAGCTTCTATAGAGATTTTGTTATCCTGTAAGAATAATGTACTTATACCTCCAATCATATTTACTCCAATTTTTTTATCAACCAAAGCATATTTCATTTCAACCGGGACTTCTAAGTAGGCAATACTTTGATTAAGTAATCCAACATTTTGCTTTTGTTCTATCGCATTTCTGTCAAGGTCCGAAAATTCAGACCCGATATCAGTGCTTCTTACGTTTCCGATATCAGAAATCAAAATTGCTCCGGCATTAGAGTTATAGTTCACATTTTCTAGATTTTGACCAACTGCCGATGGAGAAAAACCAACACCTTCTGTATTATAACTAAGATCTACCTTGTTTACTCCAGAACGCACACTAAATCTTTTATTTATAGCATAAGAAACATGCACACCATAACTCATATTTACTTGTCCGTTTTTATTATTGTCTGCAAATTGAGTATCGATTGAAGATCCGCTTCCGATAGAACTATAATATACAGGGGCGACATTAGGCGAAACATTCCATTTTTTGGTTGATGTGGATTCTTCTGCTATTTCTTCTTCCTCGTCTTTATGTATAACATCAAAGATAGATTTCTTACCATTGTCATTTGTGTTCTCAACATCTTCTTCAGGAGTTTTGTTCTTTATATCATTATCAACACTCTTTTCTGTTAAACCTTGAGTATTTGTGTTACTTTTCTCGTTAGGTGTTGCAAAAAGAGGATGTTCTCTTTCCGAAATAGGCTTTTTATTCTGTTGATTAGCAATGGTAGTTTTCTCGATTGTGTTCTCTTGCGTAACAATAGGATCTTCTTTTTGCTTAGAGGAAATTTGTGCTGTGTTATTATTATTTGTTACGGTATGATCTACGATTCGATTTTTAGTTTCAGGATGGGAGACAGGATCTAATTTATTAGTGCTTTTGGGTTGCGAAGGTACTTGCTCCAGAGTTTTAGCAACTGCATTTTCTTTTGTGACAGATGGCTCAAAATAATTATGTTGACCAGCATCATTATCTTGATCAAGATTAGTATTTTTTGTTTTTTGATTAGTGGGGTTGGTTTCTTTTTCTTCTGAAGTGACTATAACATCTTCTATAGGAGGGTTAACCTGTTCGTTAGGTGTCGTTTTTGTATGTTCAATTATATTTTTAGTATCAGAATCGGTGATGGTATCATTTTCTTGTAGATCATTAGTATTAAACGGTAAAGAGCTTATGCCAAATATAAGCGCAATTAATGCTGCAACACCTGCAGCTCTGTACCAAAATGGTATCAGAAAAATTCTTTTTTTGTTTTTATTTTGACGTGCCTTAATTTTTTCCCATACTATTTCATCGGGAATGACTTCAAAATCCTTGAATTTTTCCTGAAATAAACGATCTATATTTTTTTTATCACTCATCTTCGTTCTTCAATTGGTCGAACATAAAGCTCTTGGTTGGTTTGTAATTTTTCTTTTAAAATATTTCTTGCTCTCGCCAGATTAGATTTAGAAGTTCCTACAGATATCTCCAACACCTCTGCAACTTCTTTATGAGAATAACCGTCTAACACATAAAGATTAAATACTAATCGATATCGATCGGGTAGTTGCTGTATAATCTCTAAAAGATAATCCAGCGAAATCTCTTCTTCATCTACTTCAACTTCAACTTCTTCAATCTGTTCCTCATTAATGATATCAAAAACTTTTTGTTTTCGATATTTTTGTAATGCTGTATTAATAGTTACTCGTTTTATCCACCCTTCAAAAGAACCTTGGTTTTTATATTGACCGATTTTATCAAAAATGGTTATAAAAGCATCTTGCAAGGTATCTTCTGCACTCGAAACATCACTAGAATATTTTAAGCAAATCGAAAACAACTTACTACTGTATAATCTATACAATTGTTCTTGCGCCTGAGCATTTTTTTTCTTACACCTTTTTATGAGTTGGTCTAAACCCACTAACAACTATTTTTAGTTTACCCATTTCTAATGCATAAAAACGGGTTTAATTTATAATACAGGTACTTCTACGGTTAAAAATTGATTATCTCCATTTTCGTCTCTTCCTTGCCAGAATCTAAAGATGTAAGAATCTTCATTTCCTACTAAAAAATCAAAAGAAACTTCGACTAAATCTGTCGTTTCTAAATCTTTACAATTACCTTCATTAACTACCAAATTAACCACAGATACCGTTCGTTCATTTCCTAGCCTATCATAATCAAATCCTGCAAAAGAATGGCAATTAGTTGGTCTGTAGTAAGATACAGTAATTGTATATATTTCTTTTCGATTAAACTGGTCGGGCAGTGAAGCTTCCTGTACAGTAGCTAATTCATAAAAGAAACTTGTTCCATTGTCGTCATCAGAACATCCAGTTAAGATAACTACAATAAAAAATGTTAAAACTATTTTTATCCTTCTCATTTTCTTGGGGTTTTGAGAGATCGTATAACCTATCCATTAGGTAGATGCTCTAATGTAGATAAGGTTGCTTTTAAGGTATAAAAAAATCCCGAAGCTTCGGGATTTTAGTGTTTTTATTAAGAAAGTTTTATTCTTTTGCAATTTTTATGGCTTCCTTGATTTTTTGTTCAAGTTCTTCCATAAGTTCTGGATTATCATTAAGTAAAGATTTCACTGCATCTCGTCCTTGTCCTAATTTGGTGTCTTGATAGCTAAACCAGGAACCACTTTTCTTGACAATTTCGTAGTCTACACCAATATCTATAATTTCTCCATTTTTAGAAATACCCTCTCCATACATGATATCAAATTCTGCAGTTCTAAAAGGCGGAGCTACTTTGTTTTTTACTACTTTAACTCGTGTTTTGTTTCCTTGTACTTCACTATTACTATTTTTGATCTGTGTAGAACGACGAATATCTAAACGTACCGAAGCATAAAATTTTAAGGCGTTACCACCAGTAGTCGTTTCAGGATTTCCAAACATTACCCCGATTTTTTCACGAAGCTGATTAATAAAAATTACAGTACAATTGGTTTTGCTAATTGAACTGGTTAATTTTCGAAGCGCCTGAGACATTAATCGTGCATGAAGTCCCATTTTAGAATCCCCCATTTCACCTTCAATTTCACTTTTAGGAGTAAGTGCTGCCACAGAATCAATAACGATAATATCGATAGCTCCAGACCTGATCAGGTTATCAGTAATTTCTAAAGCCTGTTCCCCATGATCTGGTTGAGAAATAATTAAATTATCTATATCTACACCTAATTTTTCTGCATAAAAACGATCAAAAGCATGCTCCGCATCAATAAATGCTGCAATACCCCCGGCTTTTTGTGCCTGTGCAATAGCATGCAAAGTAAGTGTTGTTTTACCAGAAGATTCTGGTCCGTAGATTTCAACGACTCTTCCTCTAGGATACCCACCAACACCTAATGCAAGGTCTAAACCAAGAGAACCTGTAGGAATTACATCTACTTCTTGTACAGAACTGTCACTCATCTTCATTACAGTTCCTTTTCCGTAGGCTTTATCTAATTTATCAAGGGTAAGTTTTAATGCTTTTAATTTTGCGTCTTTCTCTGTACTCATTTGTTGTTCAAATATATCGGGATTTGACATTGATAATAAACTTTTTGCTAAAGTACTATTTCTTTTTGTAGTTGGGATATGGATTCTAAAATCGTTATTAACAACAAATACCTGTATTTTATCTTAAGGTTTGGAGTTTTTAAACCTGTATTAGACATCGATTACATTTTTTTCAAGAATATAGCGCAACCCTTTTGTTTTTATAGCATCTATATAAAAAGCAAACATGAACAAAAGCAGAAGGAAAGAGAGATGAAATTTCTTAAAAAGGTCGTAAGACATAATCTTGATGGCTGCACAATTACTAAAATTAGTAATTGTATAGTAGAAGGTGGCTAGCTTCGTTATTATATTTTTTAATCGTTAAATTATTTAATAACGAATTAGCCCAAAAAAATGCCTTGGAATAAGTTTCAAGGCATTTTTTAAATTCAGAAATTAGAATTTATTGATTTGCATTATCCGAATTATCTGTGTCTCTAGGTTTGCATAATGGAATTGCAGAATAATCGTCACAATTACCGCTTCCGGTAATATACCCACCATTAATGATCTGTTGTTGTCTTTTGTTAAGCACTTTTGCGCCTATTAGGTTTTTAAAACTTTTCATTATAATTTCTTTTAAAGAATTTATATTCCCTGAACATTTAATGACACTCAAGGTTTGTGTCAATCTTTCGCGAAAAGATGAATTACTTCAGATAAAAGTATAGGTTGCGAGTTCCATTTTTCAGGACTGAGATTTTTTTAACAAAAAAATAATATTTTGATAGTAGTGAATATGGAAAAATCCTTTTTTTGTTAAAAACACAAATAAGAGTTTTTGAATATTACTTTATGATTTGTATTTTTGCCGAAATTTATTTCTTTTAACTTAAAACGTAAGTATAGCATGCAACTGTACAACAAATTAAGCGCAAAAGAAAGAGCAGCTCTTATCGATGAAGCCGGTACAGACCGACTTACGCTATCTTTCTACGCATATGCACATATTGGTAATTCACAAATTTTTAGAAATCACCTTTTTATTCATTGGAACGAACTCGAGGTTTTGGGTCGTATTTATGTAGCCAAAGAAGGTATAAATGGGCAATTATCTGTCCCGGCACCTAATTTTGAAGCCTTTAAAAAACACCTGGATAGTATTTCTTTTCTAGAAAACGTGCGCCTCAATATCGCAAGAGAGCAAGACGCAAAATCCTTTTTGAAGCTAAAAGTAAAAATTCGTAAAAAGATTGTAGCCGATGGATTAGATGATAATACATTTGATGTCACCAACAAAGGAGTACATGTTGATGCTTCTGCATTTAATGAACTTATCGAAGATCCTGATACGGTACTGGTCGATATGCGTAATCATTATGAAAGTGAAATAGGCCATTTTAAAGGAGCCGTTACACCCGATGTAGATACGTTTAGAGACTCTTTGGATATTATCGAAGAAGATCTTAAAGATCATAAAGAAGATAAAAAACTTGTAATGTATTGCACCGGGGGTATACGCTGTGAGAAAGCCAGTGCATATTATAAGCATAAAGGATTTAAAAATGTATTTCAATTAGAAGGAGGTATTATAGAATATGCAAGACAAGTCGAAGCTCAGGGTTTAGAAAATAAATTTCTGGGTAAAAACTTTGTATTTGATCATAGAAGAGCAGAGCGTATTTCTGGTGATATAATAGCTAATTGTCATCAATGTGGTACCCCGTGTGATACCCATGTGAATTGCGAAAATGAAGCATGCCACCTATTGTTTATACAATGTGAAAATTGTGCAGCAGAGCTAGAAAGCTGTTGCTCGACAGAATGTATGGAAGTTAATAGATTATCGTTTGAAGAACAAAAAGCACTGCGAAAAGGGAAAGGAAATAGTAATAAGATCTTTAAAAAAGGTCGTTCTGAAGCATTAAAATATAAAAAGTAACACCTAAAAAGGTGAAGATACTATAGCAGATAGTTTTTTTTATCCTCATTTCATAGTATCTTTAACGATTGATACGTTAGAAATGGTAGATTTCTAACTTTAGTAAGAACCATATTTGTTGCGATTATGATCGCAGACAAATTTCAATATAGATAAAAAATATGGGGTGTAACAGTTGTTCCTCCGCAAAAGACGGGCAACCCAAGGGTTGTAAGAATAATGGTACCTGTGGTACAGATGGTTGCAATAAATTAACGGTTTTCGATTGGTTATCCAATATGTCACTTCCTGGTGGATCATTGCCTTTTTCTTATGTTGAAATACGATTTAAGAATGGTAGAAAAAACTTCTTTAAAAATACAGAAAATCTTTCTTTAAGCATTGGAGATGTTGTTGCAACAGAGTCTTCTCCTGGTCATGATGTAGGAATTGTTACTCTTACTGGAGAGTTAGTTCGTATCCAGATGAAAAAAAAGAAAGTAGAACTTGATAATGAAGACATAAAAAAAATATATCGAAAAGCATCTCAAAAAGATATTGATATATGGCAGAAAGCTCGTGACAGAGAAGAAACTATGAAGGTGCGTGCTCGTGAAATCGCAATTAGATTAGAGCTGCAAATGAAAATTTCTGATATCGAATTTCAGGGAGATGGATCTAAAGCTACTTTTTATTACACAGCAGAAGAGCGGGTGGATTTTAGGCAGTTAATAAAAGAGTTTGCACACGAGTTTAATACTCGTATAGAAATGAGACAAGTAGGTTTTAGGCAGGAAGCCGCACGATTAGGGGGTATTGGGTCCTGTGGGCGGGAACTATGTTGTTCTACCTGGCTTACCGATTTTAGATCTGTAAATACTAGTGCAGCTAGGTATCAACAATTATCTTTAAATCCACAAAAACTAGCCGGTCAATGCGGAAAACTAAAATGCTGTCTTAATTATGAATTAGATGCATATATTGATGCACTTAATAATTTTCCTAAAACAGATATAAAGCTTCGAACAGATAAAGGGACTGCTGTATGTCAAAAAATAGATATTTTTAAAGGGTTGTTGTGGTATGCCTATGAAGGCGAATGGATGAATTGGCACAGAATATCTACCGAAGATGTTAATGAAATTATTGCGGCAAACAAGAACAATGAACAAGTAGCAAGCTTAGAAGATTTTGCTTCAGAATTAATAGAAGATACTAAAACAGATTTTGAGAACGTTGTAGGACAAGATAGCTTAACGCGATTTGATCAGCCTAAACGTAGTAAAAGAAGAAATCGTAACAAAAGAAAAAATAAAAACAAGAGATCTTCAGATAAACAAGCGGCAGTTTCAAACAAATCAAAAGAAGGGAATTCTGACAAAACAAATAAATCAAATAATCGAGGTAATAAAAAACGTAGGTCTCGTAATAGGAATAATGATAAAACTTAGGTTTTTTTTAACAGTATGTATTGTAATTGGTATGATTTCCTGCGATGATAAACAGGTTTTCGATACTTATCATACAGTAGCTAATGCATGGGAAATGGATGAGAAAGCGAGTTTTACACTTCCAGAACTCGACACAACACAATCCTATAATTTATTTATAAATATTCGTAACAATAATGAATACAAATACAGCAATTTGTTTTTAATTAGTGAAATGAAATTTCCAAATGGCAAAATACTTACTGATACATTAGAGTATCGTCTTGCAGCTCCTGATGGGAACTGGTTAGGGACTGGTTTTTCTGATCTTAAAGAAAATAAATTGTGGTATAAAGAAAATGTAAGTTTTAAAGAAAAAGGAAATTATACGATAACTATAGAGCATGCCATGAGAAAGAATGGTGAGGTAAATGGGATATCGTCATTAGAAGGAATTACAGATATAGGATTTAGGATAGAAAATGTTCAAAATCCTTAATTAATTATAAAAGATAGAATCTATCTTCCATCATAGATAGACAAAAATATATCATTAAAATACTTTTAGAGAAAGACCAGATAAGGAGGACATCGACAAAAAGGGAAAAAAACCTCTTCTGATCTTTTAAAAAATAGATTTAAATAGCTGAGATATGGCAAAGGCAAAACCCAAATCAACAAAAAAAAGAGCAAAAACTCCTGTGAGTAATACCATAAAATACATAAAAGCATTTTGGATACTATTTGGATCAGGATTGTTTTTAATAGCCTTACTCTTTCTCCTGGCTAGTTGGGGAGTTTATGGAGAAATGCCTAAATTCGAAGAATTAGAAAACCCACAAAATGACTTGGCAACCCAGATTATCTCTTCAGATGGGGTGCAAATAGGAACCTTTTTTAAAGAGAACCGGACTCCTGTAAATTATGAAGATCTACCACAACATTTGGTTGATGCCTTGGTAGCAACAGAAGATGCAAGATATTATGATCACTCTGGGATAGATGCCAGAGGAACATTAAGAGCATTTGTTTTTTTAGGAACCAGAGGTGGGGCAAGTACAATATCACAACAGCTGGCAAAGCAATTATTTACTGGAGGATCAAAGAATAAGATCGAGCGATATTTGCAAAAAATACAAGAATGGGTAATTGCAACTCGTTTAGAAAGACAATATACCAAGAAAGAAATTGTAACGATGTATCTTAATAAATATGATTTTCTTAATCAGGCAATTGGTATAAGTTCTGCATCGAGAATTTATTTCGGAAAGAATCCTAAAGACCTTAATGTAGAAGAAGCAGCTGTATTGGTAGGGATGTTAAAAAATTCATCACTATATAATCCACTTCGTAGACCAGAAATGGTAAAAACAAGAAGAGATGTGGTTCTTAATCAGATGGAGAAATATGAGTACATTACAGAAAAACAAAGAGATAGTTTAAAACAATTACCACTTAAACTGGATTACTCTCCAGAAGGTCATAATGATGGGACTGCGACTTATTTTAGAGAATATGTAAGAAGTTGGATGTCAAAATGGGTAAAAGAAAATCCTAAAGGGGAAAATGCAGAGGGTGATCCCGAATATTTTGATATCTATAGAGATGGGTTACGAATTAATGTAACTATAGATTCTCGTATGCAAAAATATGCCGAGGAAGCGGTGCAAGAACATATGGCTAATCTTCAGAAAGAATTTGATAAACAAGAAAAAGATAATAAAACTACCCCTTTTAGAGATTTAACAGAAACTGAAGTAGAAAGAATACTGAATCGAAGTATTAAATCGTCTGCCAGATGGGACAAGATGCTTAGCCAGGGCAAAAGTGAAAAAGAAATAAGAAAATCTTTTGATGAAAAGGCAGAGATGAGCATATTTAGTTGGAAAGGAGCAATAGATACAATAATGACTCCTAAAGATTCTATCTTATATTATAAAAAGTTTTTACGCTCGGGATTAATGTCTATGGAACCACAAACCGGGCATGTCAAAGCTTGGGTGGGAGGAGTTAATTATAAGCATTTTCAATATGATCATGTATATCAGGGAGCACGACAAGTAGGATCTACGTTTAAACCTTTTGTGTATGCAACTGCAATCGACCAACTTAAACTCTCACCTTGTGATACCATACCAAAATCGCAAATAACAATTCCTCCAGGTTCTCATGGTGTCATTGATAAAGGATGGACACCAAAAAATAGTGATGCAGACTATACAGGGTATATGAGTCTTAAAGAAGCGTTAGCCAAATCTGTGAATACAATTTCTGCACGTTTAATGGATAGAATTGGGCCAGAGCCTATTGTTCGTCTTGCAAAGAAAATGGGAGTAGAATCAGATATTCTTGAAGTAGCTTCTATAGCATTAGGATCTGTAGATTTGAAATTGTCAGAAATGGTAGGAGCATATAGTACATTTGCTAACCAGGGGATATATACCAAACCGGTAACCATTACTAGTATTGAAGATAAAAATGGAACTGTTTTATACCAATTTGTTCCCGAAACACGTGATGTGATTAGTAAAGAAGCCGCTTATGTTACTATTAATCTAATGGAAGGTGTTACCCAATCTGGTTCTGGAGTGCGTTTACGTACAGGACCTTCATCTAGATATGATATAAAAAATGTAGTCACTGGTCACCCATATAAATTTACAAACCCTATAGCGGGTAAAACAGGAACAACACAAAATCAAAGTGATGGTTGGTTTATGGGTATCGTTCCTAACCTTTGTACAGGAGTTTGGGTTGGAGGAGATGATAGAGCTACACATTTTAGAACAACTACCTTTGGGCAGGGAGCTACAATGGCATTGCCAGTTTGGGCATTATTTATGAAAAAATGCTATGGAGATAAAACATTAAAAATTTCTACAAAAGCTTTTCCTAAGCCAGAAAACTTAACGATTGAAGTAGATTGTAAAGCTTTTAAGAGAAATAGTGTGCAGGGCGAGAACATAGAAGAATTTAGCCTTTAAAAGAGCTTTGTCTGTTAATTAGAAAAATCTTAAAACTATCTAATTTCAAAAGATGAGATACTGTTTTTTTTAGTACTTTTAGTCTGCTAAAATTAGAACACTATGATTCGTAAAACGGTACCCAATGTTACCGAAGCTTTGGTTGGTATCAAAGATGATATGACCTTTATGCTTGGAGGGTTTGGCCTATGTGGCATTCCCGAAAATACTATTACAGAGCTTGTAAAATCAAATATCAAAGGTCTTACCTGTATATCCAATAACGCAGGAGTTGATGATTTTGGATTAGGGCTTCTACTTCAAAAGAAACAAATCAAAAAAATGATCTCTTCTTATGTGGGAGAAAATGATGAATTCGAGCGTCAAATGCTTAGTGGCGAATTGGATGTAGAACTTATCCCACAAGGAACGTTGGCAGAAAGATGTCGTGCGGCACAGGGAGGTTTTCCTGCAATTTATACTCCGGCAGGTTACGGTACCGAAGTAGCCGAAGGAAAAGAAACTCGAGAATTTAATGGCAAAATGTATGTGTTAGAACACGCATTTAAAGCCGATTTTGCATTTGTAAAAGCCTGGAAAGGGGATGAAGCTGGGAATTTGATCTTTAAAGGAACGGCAAGAAACTTTAACCCTTGTATGTGTGGTGCTGCAAAAATAACAGTGGCCGAGGTAGAAGAATTAGTTCCCGCAGGAACCCTAAACCCTGATCATATACATATTCCGGGTATATTTGTTCAACGAATTTTTCAAGGACAAGATTATGAAAAAAGAATCGAACAACGCACTGTTCGTAAAAAAGAAGAAGTTTAATGTTTTTTGATAGACGTAATTTTTTTATAGTCTATTGAAAAAAGAGTATACCACTTCAAATAATAGTATTTGTTTTTAAAACCTTAAACACACACAAATCATGGCTGCATTAAGATTAGGAGATGAAGCACCAAACTTCATTGCACAAACTACAGAAGGAGAAATAGATTTTCATAATTGGTTGGGAGAAGACTGGGGAATTTTATTTTCACATCCGGCAGATTATACCCCTGTTTGTACTACAGAATTAGGTACAGTATCAAAATACACAAATGAATTTAATAAACGCAATGTAAAAGTTGCTGCATTGAGTGTAGATGGCTTAGAATCTCATCACGGGTGGATTAAAGATATTAATGAAACACAAGACACAACAGTTAATTTTCCTATCATCGCCGATGAGGATAGAAAGGTATCAGAATTATATGATATGATTCATCCCAATGCAGATAGTCAACTAACAGTACGTTCTGTTTTTGTAATAGCACCAGATAAAAAGATCAAACTTACAATAACATATCCAGCTTCTACAGGAAGAAATTTTGATGAGTTATTACGCGTTATTGATTCGCTTCAGTTAACGGCATACCATAAAGTAGCTACACCAGCAAATTGGAACCCTGGAGAAGATTGCGTTATTGTACCCTCTGTAGCTAATGAAGAAATAGCCGAATTATTCCCAAAAGGGTATAAAGAGATAAAACCATATTTAAGGATGACACCTCAGCCTAATTTAAATTAGTAAGTATGAAATTAGAGTTTACATGCTCTCAATGTAAGATTCAAAATAAATTTAAACCAGTAACAGCAACCAGAGGCGAATTACAAATGAAAATTGGTGATGAAGTACAGGTTACATGCAAGTATTGTAATAAAGAAGATAAAAAACATATCAATAGAATAGATGCGGTTGTTGATAATAGAAAAATACTCTTTGCACTTATGATAAGTGGAGTAGTTGCTATTGTTCTTTTAAGTTTTTATGGTCTTATAGCTTTGGCTGTGATCTCTATACCATTATTAATATGGATTCAGGAAAGTAAGTCAACCAATCATTTTAATTCATATAAGATTAGAAGAAAATAATTATGTTAGATAAAAACGGAATTGCAAAGCGTATTGCTAAAGAACTACAGGACGGGTATTTTGTAAACTTGGGAATAGGTATACCTACATTGGTTGCCAATTATATCCCGCAAGGTATAGAAGTAGAGTTTCAAAGCGAAAACGGAGTCCTAGGAATGGGACCTTTTCCTTTTGAAGGAGAAGAAGATGCAGATATTATAAATGCAGGAAAACAAACTATTACCACAATGCCGGGAGCATCGTTTTTTGATTCTGCAATGAGTTTTGGGATGATTCGAGGACAACACGTTGATTTAACAATTTTAGGAGCAATGGAAGTTTCTGAAGAAGGAGATATAGCAAACTGGAAGATCCCAGGTAAAATGGTAAAAGGAATGGGAGGAGCAATGGATCTGGTAGCAAGTGCAGAGAATATTATTGTGGCCATGATGCATACCAATAAAGCAGGAGCGTCTAAATTGCTGAAAAAATGTTCACTTCCGCTTACAGGAGTTAGTTGTGTAAAAAAAATAGTTACAAATCTGGCTTTTCTGGAAATCACCGATAAAGGTTTTAAACTTTTAGAAAGGGCACCTGGAGTATCTGTAGAAGAAATTAAGAATGCCACAGAAGGAAACCTCATAATTGAAGGTGATATTCCTGAAATGATATTAGATTGATCTAAATCTAATTCTAGGAATATGGTAACGAATAATAATTAGGTCTCTACGAATAATAAATCAATAAAAGAGTCGTTTAGGTATAACAGGATCCAATTATCTTGTTTTTGAAAGAAAAATACTACACTTTCAAGTGGATTCCTATACCCTTAAACCTTTGCTTTACCCTTTAAAAACCAATAATATGCATTTAAATGTTAAAATTTTGCGTATTTAGTCGATTTTTTTGTGTATTTAAACGTTATTGTTGAAAATATTTTGCATATTAGTGTCCCGATAAAAAATAGTGTCCCCTATATATATTATTTTTTATAAGGATTAAAAAAATTATTAACCCACACAAGTTTCCCCTATTATGAAAAAACGTATAAATCGTCTACAGAAATCGATCAAACCTACAATAGAATTGATTTCAAACTGTGTTTATGTAGCGAAAAAAGTATTTTTGTTGATGTGATTTTTTGTTGTTAATTAATCGCAACCTCCCCAAGTCGCGATGAATGAAACCTGTTAGCCTGTATAAGTTTAACAGGTTTTTTTTATGTCCTTTTCAGACCTCACAGGTCTCCAAGACCTGTGAGGTCTATTTTTTTAATTAGGGTTAGGGTCGATGTTTAATGCAACTTTTAGAGTAGCTTTCTTTTTGAAACCTATTTTCCCTGCGGAATCGCATGTATTAGTTTTTTGGTATAATCTCTTTTTGGGTTTTCATAAATCAAATCTGCATCCCCTTGCTCTTCTATTTTACCTTTATTCATAACCAATAGCTGATCAGACATATATTTTACGACAGCCAGATCATGTGATATGAAGATGTAGGTAAAACCAAAATTGCTTTTTAACTCATTTAATAAATTAAGCACTTGTGCTTGTACAGAAATATCTAATGCACTTACAGATTCATCACAGATAATAAGTTTTGGTTGTAATGCTATAGTACGCGCAATCCCGATACGTTGTCGTTGTCCACCACTAAACTCGTGCGGGTAACGGTTAAAATGTTCCTCAGTTAGGCTTACTCGCTCTAGTAATTCTATGACCTTTTGCTTTCGTTCTTTGTCATTGTTATATAAATTATGCGCCTGCATAGGTTCCATAATTGCTTTCCCTACAGTTAATCTTGGATTGAGTGATGCAAAAGGATCCTGAAATATCAACTGAATTTCTTTTCGAAGACTTCGTATCTCAGAAGAAGATAATTGTGTGATATCTTGTCCTTTATATATAACCTTACCTCTATTGGCTTTATCTAATTGTAAAATGGTATTTCCTAAAGTAGATTTACCACAACCCGATTCTCCTACGAGCCCCAAAGTCTCACCTTCATAGAGCTTAAAACTCACATCATCTACAGCTTTAAATTCTGCTTTTCCAAATAAACCAACCTTAGAAAAATAACTTTTTTCTACGTTTATAACTTCTAGTAGGGGTGATTGACTATACAAATTTTGATGATGCTGTTGTCGCTGTTCTTTGGTAATGATTTCCTTTTTTTGATCCGTATCCTCGAAAAAATCCGCAATAGTTGGTAGTTTTTGATATCTAACATTCATTGGGGGTCTTGCATTAATTAATGCTTTGGTGTATTCTTTTTGAGGATTGTGAAAAATGGTATCTGTTGTTCCGTATTCTATCATCTTTCCTTGATACATAACCAAAACATGATCTGCAACTTCTGAAACCAGTGAGAGGTCATGAGAAATAAATAAAATACTCATTTTATATTCTTCCTGCAGGCTTTTTAGCAAACCAATAATTTCTTTTTGTACTGTTACATCAAGTGCCGTCGTAGGTTCATCTGCAATAAGAAGCTTTGGTTTACAAGCAATAGCCATAGCAATCACGATACGTTGTTTTTGGCCTCCGCTTAATTGATGAGGATATGATTTGTATGCCCGATCAGGTTCAGGAAGTTTTACTTTTTCGAATAAAGAAAGTACTTCTACTTTTATTTCTGCTTTAGACAGTGATGTGTGCTGAAATAAGATTTCTTCAACTTGTTTCCCACATTTCATAGAAGGATTTAAAGAACTCATAGGTTCCTGAAAAATCATAGCGATCTCATTACCACGAATCGCCCTATATTCTTTTTCATTACAACTTAATAAAGAAATACCATCATAGATAATATTTCCTTTAGTGATTTTAGAAATTTTATTAGGCAGTAGTCCCAGGATAGCTAATGAAGCTACAGATTTACCACTCCCTGATTCTCCTACAACTCCTAATATTTCATTTTTATGAATGTCGAAAGAGATGTCGTAGAGTACTTGATTTTCTTTTTCTTCTGATAAAAAAGAGACACAAAGATTTTGTACAGAAAGCAGTGTAGTAGTATTCATAACTTAAGCGTTAGGTAAATTTAGGGAATTCAACGCGTTCACAGATTTTTTTTTACAACTATTTTGGTGTGATATTTGTTATCTTTATCCGTCAAAGTATATTATGAGGCTACTAAAACTTTCTCTTCGTACACGAATTTTTATCTCTATGACTATATTGGTATTGTTGGCCTCTATTTTGATTGCAGCCGTTACGATCTATCAATATAAGGAGGAAGCAGAAGAATATCATCAAGGCCGATTAGAACGAAAAGAAGAACGAATTCAAATCACAATTAATAATGTATTAAAAAGGACAACTTATCCTGTAAGTAAGGAAAATATAGCATTAATTTTTAGAGAAAAAGATCGCATTTATCAAATTTCTGAAGAACATTCTATGCCTATTAATATTTATGGGCTTACGGGAAAATTATTAGTTAAATCAGAAGGTGGATTTGCAAAAGATACTACCGATATCCAAATTAATCCTATTATTTTAGATACATTGGCTTCGCTTTATAATAAGAAGTATTTGGTAAAATCTGAAAAAAATGGAGAACGATTTTTAACATCCTATACCTATATTACAGATGTTAAATCAAAACCTTTAGGGATTCTACATTTACCATATCTTGAAGATGATGATTTAATCACAAGAGAATTATTAGAGTTTTTGAAACGTCTGGGGCAGGTGTATTTACTAATGCTTTTAGTGGCAATTGTTTTGGCTTACTTTTTGTCAAAGTATATTACCAGATCCTTAAAGACAATTTCTGAAACGATAGACCAGACCCGATTAGATAAGCGAAATAAACGAATAGATATTGGTGATGCCAGTGAAGAAATTTATTCATTGGTAAATGCCTATAATAGTATGATCGATGAACTTGAACAAAGTGCTGCAATGCTTGCCAAAAGCGAGCGAGAGGCAGCATGGAGGGAAATGGCAAAACAGGTAGCGCACGAAATTAAAAACCCATTAACACCAATGCGATTAACAGTGCAGAGTTTTCAACGTAAATTTGATCCCAATGACCCTAAAATTCATCAAAAAGTTCAGGAATATAGCGATACTTTGATCCAGCAAATCGATACGATGAGTTCTATCGCTTCGGCATTTTCAAACTTTGCACAGATGCCTGCACAAAAAAGTGAGACCCTGGATGTGGTAAAGATCATAGGGCTGGCATTGGATATTTTTAACGAGGACTATATTATTTTTCCTTCAGAAAAAGAAAAAATCATTGCTAAGTTTGATAGAACACAATTGATACGAGTAGTCACCAATTTAGTGAAAAACGGTATACAGGCAATTCCCGAAGATCGTATCCCTAAAATTATTGTAGATGTATTCTCAGAGAATGGAGAAGTTCTTATTACAGTTGCTGATAATGGAATTGGGATAACCGAAGAAAATACTAAGAAGGTTTTCGAACCTAAATTCACAACCAAAACCAGTGGTATGGGACTTGGATTAGGAATGGTAAAAAATATTGTGGAAACCTATAATGGAAGTATTACCTTTACATCAAAAGAAGGAAAAGGCACTGTTTTTAAAGTTAAATTCCCAAAAGAATAGTAAACCTTACTTCGATGATTATTCAATATTATATATCGCTATGAAAGAGTATAAATTAGAGTCTTTGATCTATTATTCGAAATTGACTTTAGACAAAGAACATATTTTAAAATCTTCTTCCCAAGATATACAGATGAAGTTAGATGAGTATGGAAAGAACGGATGGAGATTAGTATCTACCGATGTAGAGGATTTTGGAATGGGAATGTATTTTTATCTGTATTTTGAAAGAGATTTAAAACAATAAAGAAGACATAAACAAACAACATAAATTACAATGTATAATAATATTCTAACATCTCAGGATAACGGGGTTACTACGATTACGATCAATCGTCCATCAAAATTAAATGCTCTTAATAAAGAAACTATTCAGGAATTACATGCGGCTTTTAGAGTTGCTAATCTCGATACAGATACTAAAGTTATTATCATTACCGGAAGTGGCGAAAAAGCATTTGTTGCAGGTGCAGATATTAGTGAATTTGCAGATTTTTCGGTATCAGAAGGAGGGAACCTGGCTACAAAAGGACAAGAGCTGCTTTTTGATTTTGTTGCTAATCTTTCTACACCAGTAATTGCTGCCGTAAATGGATTTGCTTTGGGTGGTGGTTTAGAATTAGCTATGGCGGCGCATTTTAGAATTGCTAGTGATAATGCAAAAATGGGATTACCAGAAGTTTCTTTAGGAGTAATACCTGGTTATGGTGGTACACAGCGTTTACCACAGTTAGTTGGTAAAGGCAGAGCTATGGAAATGATAATGACCGCAGGAATGATCGATGCTAATCATGCATTGCAATACGGGCTGGTAAATTATGTAACCGCTCAGGACGAATTAATACCATTAGCAGAAAAGTTAGCGGGAAAAATTATGAGAAACTCATCTGTAGCGATTGGTGCAGCCATCAAAGCTATAAATTCTGGGTATGAAGATGGTGTAAATGGATATAAAACAGAGATTCAACAATTCGGAAACTGTTTTGGTACCGAAGATTTTAAAGAAGGAACTACAGCATTTTTAGAGAAACGTAGAGCTGATTTCCCGGGAAAGTAAATTAGATATTAATAAAAAGGATAAAGACTTCATGGGTATATCCCATGAAGTCTTTTTTTTACCTAATATAATACATTTTTCTACCTGTAGAAATTCATCTCATCAATATATTCCCATACAGTATGTGGAAGTAAAGGTCTTACATTTTTATTTGTCGCAATAGCTTTTCGAATAAACGTCGAGGAGATTTCCATAATAGGAGCATCAATTCGATGTATTTTGGGATGATCTTTAAATTGAGATGCTACAATTCCTTCAGCAATTCTTGGATACACATAGATGTTATGGTTTTCGAGAATAACCTCATGGTTTTTCCATTTATGAAAATTCTTCAAATTATCCTCTCCCATAATAAGATGAAATTGATCCTTCGGGTATTTTTCCTGTACGTATGCAAGTGTATGCACAGTATAATTGGGTTGTGGTAGTTTAAATTCTACATCACTAGGTTTTAATTTAGGATACGATTGTGTAGCGCGATATACCATCTCATAGCGATGATGGTTATCTAGTAGCGAACTTTTCTTCTTATGAGGATTATGAGGAGTTACTACCATCCATAACTCATCAAGATCAGAGAACTCAGCCATATGATTGGCGATTGCTAAATGACCGATGTGAATGGGATTAAACGTCCCAAAATACAATCCGATTTTTTTCATGGAAAATTTATTTTTCCATTTCCACGAAGGTGGAAATCTTATTTTAATTCTTTTAAAAGAAACTTTTTAACCAATTGATATACTTCGTTTTTAGCTTTTTCTAGATCATCATTCGTTATGATAGCGTCAAACTGAGGAGCAGTAGCCATTTCGGTAGAGGCTTTGGCAACTCTCATATTGATTTTATCTTCGGATTCGGTTTTACGTTTCTTCAAACGAATTTTGAGTTCTTCAATACTAGGTGGTTTTACAAAAATTGCCAATGTACGATCTGGATATATGCTTTTAATATCCAAGCCACCCACAACATCGATATCAAAAATCACATGTTTACCGTTATCCCAAAGTCGTTGTATTTCGGTTTTTAATGTTCCATAAAAATTATCCCGATATACCTCTTCCCATTCTAGAAATTCTTCGGCTTTAATCTTGTCTTTAAACTCTCTTAATGATAAAAAATAATAATCTTTTCCATGAACTTCTCCTCCTCGAGGCTGTCGAGAAGCTGCAGAAATAGAAAATCCGAGATTTAATTCTTCTTGATTAAGCAAGTATTTAACTAAAGTAGTTTTTCCACTTCCAGAAGGTGCCGAAAGTACAATAAGTTTACCTTGGTTCATTTACAACACGTTTAGTAATTGTTCTTTAATTTTTTCGAGCTCATCTTTCATCTGAACTACTAGTTGTTGCATAGGGGCATAATTAGATTTACTGCCAATGGTATTAATTTCACGACCTATTTCCTGAGTAATAAAACCAAGTTTCTTTCCATTAGAATCCGAAGAATTTAATGTAGTAGTAAAATACTCTAAATGATTTGCCAATCGAACTTTTTCTTCTGTAATATCAAATTTCTCAAGATAATAAATCAACTCCTGTTCAAAACGATTTTGATCGACCTCTTCTTTTAAATCAGATACAGCTTTATGTAGTCGTTCTCTAACCGCTTCCATACGTTCAGGATCCATTTGTATAACTTTATCAAGGAGTTCGCTTATATTTTTAACACGAATATTGAAGTCTTTTTCTAATGCTTTTCCTTCATCGATTCTATAATTTTCTATCGCTGTTAACGCTTTGGTAAGTTCATCTTTTATAGCATTAAATTCTTGCTCATCGATTTGTTCACGTTCTGTTTTTAAAGCATCAGGCATACGAACGGCCATTTTTAATAACTCTATAGTATCACCTTCGTGCACATTTGATAATTGTCTGATGTATTCTTTTACAATAGCTTCATTAACCTTGTTTGAAGTTTCTTCTCCTGTTGCTTCAACATATAATCCAAAATCAACCTTACCTCTTGCTAGTTTTTTTGCAATAGTATTTCGCATTTGAAGCTCCTTTTCACGGTATTGTGAAGGGATCCTTGCATTAAGGTCTAAGTTTTTACTATTAAGTGATTTAACCTCAATCGTTATTTTTTTTGTAGGTAGCTGCAGGATAGACTTCCCGAAGCCTGTCATAGATTTGATCATAGAATTATGCTAAAAGTTGCACGAAGATAATGAAAACTGTCGAAGTAACGTATGGAACTGTGATTTACAAGGTATAAACTATCTTTTTAAATTAGTCAACTTTAGTAGTCATGGTAATTTTATCTATATATTTTTCCTTTTCTAGAAAAAAATTCTCAATACTTCCGGATTCCTTGAATCCCATTTTTCTATATAAAGCAATACCGGGAAGATTTGTGGCATAAACTTCTAGCCATAGTACTTTTAATATTTCATTTTCTTTTGACCATTCTAATACATTTTGAATCAAAAGAGTACCGATGCTTTGGTTTTGCCATTGGGTATGAATTCCCATTCCTATCATGGCAGTGTGTTGCATCTTTTTACGCCAACTACCAGTAAGATCTATGTTTCCAATAATATTACCGTCACTTTCGGCTACCAATAATAAACTATTGGATTGTTGATGAAGATTTTGAATAAGCTCACTTTCTTCTTTTATTGTATTAGAATATTCGTAATCAAACAAAGGAATAGTACTGGTGTCTTTAAGATACTCTAGTTTTAATGCTAATAATTGCTTAGCATCTGCCGGTGTAGCTTCTCTAATTAAAAGAGGTTTTCCTAATTTGGTATGATATGTTTTCGAGATAAAGTTCAATCGATATTATGCGTTAGGGTTCTTATCCCGAATTCTTTTATAAAGTTTAATTCCCATCATAAGTATAATTGCGAGTGATAGTATCCCTACAACTCCATATATCCAGTTTACTGCATCTCGAACGATAACAAGAAAAATGACCGAAAAGAGAATGATTGTTGAACCTTCATTCCACATTCGCATATGTCCAGATGACCATTTTATAATATCAAGCTGCAGTTGTTTATAGATATGATGGCACTTAAGGTGATACATAATAAGTAACACTACAAACCCAAGTTTAACATGCATCCAAGGTTGTTGTAGCCAAGCTGGCATTAAAATGAGTAACCAAATTGCAAATAAAGTTGCTAATATAGCAGAAGGCCAGGTGATAATAAACCAAAGACGTTTAGCCATTAATTTAAGTTGTTTACCTAATATGTCTCTATCGGGTAGAGGCTTTTGAGAAGCTTCTATTTGATAGATAAACAACCTGGGAATATAAAATAGCCCGGCAAACCATGTGATCACAAAGATCAGGTGCAAAGATTTTATGTAATTATAATATTCGAGCATTTATTTCTAGTATGATAGCATTCTTTTTATCAACTCAGGATATGATAGTAGTCTAAATCTAATTTCAAAAGTATTAAATAATTATGTACTGTCAACTTGGTTCTAGTCGAGAAATATGTAATTTTTTAAATGACTATGATTTTTACGTTCTGACAAAATATTAACGGGACATGATTTAAACTTCTTTCGAATTACTCACATTTTGTAGAGAAAATGGTATTTGATTAGTTTTGATATCAAAAAACTAGCAAATCAGCTTATATTTACCCTAAAACAAAAACGTGATTTATGGATAAATTTACGTTAATAACAATTTTGAACATAATTAATTTCAACAAAGATTGAATACTATACTATTAGGTTTTGCAATTATTGTCAGTGGAAGTATAGGATATTTTATAAGTATCGCATTAGTCACTACTTCTTTTTATAAGAATAGGGCAAATAACTATCTCTCCCTATCATTATTTTTGCTAACAAGTTTGACTTTATTTGGGTGGTTTGATATAGAAGATACGGTTTTAGAATTTTTAAACAACCCTGTATTAGAGTACCTATTTGGAGTTACTCTATTTACCTATTTTCTAATTCAAATTCAACATAAGTACCTTAAAGAAAGTTGGTATAAATGGCTTTATCTTCCTTTCATTTGCTCTTTGATTATAGAAACTATTCTTTATTTAGATACTATTTTTAACTTCTATAATTCGGATTTTGTTGATCTGCAATTTCATATTATGGATAATGCATCATTTGTCTATAATGTGTTTTTAATCTTTTGGGGAAGGAAATTAATAAAAGGTTCTCATACTATTTCAGAAGATAAAAAGAGTTGGCTATTAAGATTAAACCTTTTTATAATATGCATTATAATATGCTGGCTTTTATCTACAATAGAGTTCTATGTATTCAATTCAGAATATGCTACAAGTTTTCTATGGATACTGCTTTCCTTTTTATTGTGGTGGGTATTATATTACGGAGTGTTCAAACTACAGATAATAGTTCAAAAAGACGAAATACACCAATATTTAGTTTCAAAAAACACACATAATACTCAGGCAAAAAAGAAAATAAGAAAGACTACTGTTTCTAAAATTATTACCTCACTTTATATATTAATGGAGGAGGAAGAGTTATATAAAAACCCTCTTTTAAGCAGGTTAGATCTGGCAAATCGGTTAGAAACTAGCGAAGGGTATTTATCTCAAATCATAAATCAGGAAATCAATAAAAGCGTTATTCAGTTTGTAAACGAATATCGAATTGAAGCGGCTAAAAACTTATTGCATGATCCGGTATTTAATAAATATTCTATCGAAGCTATAGGCATGGAAGCTGGTTTTAAATCTAAGAGTGCTTTCTATAACGCTTTTAATACCAGTTTAGGGATGTCTCCGGGAGCCTATAGAAAACTTCAAAAAAAGTCCTGATTTGTATTGATCTACCGTTTCAGTACTTCTTCAATCCCAAAATTACTTTTTTATTTTTTTGATACAGATACTTTTACTTCAGTTAATCAAAAAATATAAAAATGACTAAAATATTTTTTACTTCCCTTTTAGTAATGAGTTCTTATTTTGGGTTTTCTCAAAATGAAAAAGACATATCAGTAGAAAAATCAGTTTTTGGGATTCAAACTGGCTTATTAGGTATATGGGCTCACAATGAATTAAAATTATCAAATCAAGTTGCTTTACGAAGTGAAGTTGGTTTAGGAGGTCTTAATACAGCAAACATTAGACCTGTGTTAGCATTAGAACCTCGTTGGTACTACAATCTAAAAAGGCGTGCTGATAAGAATAAAAGAATAGATGGTAATAGTGGTAATTACATATCTCTCAGAGCCCGTTATCATTTTCATAGTACCGAAGATGCTAAAAAATCTAATCTATATCATCTATTGACTGTTGTTACTTGGGGTATTAGAAGAAACATTGGCAAGCATTTTAATTACGAAGCTGGAGTTGGTACAGGGCTTGGTTTTGAGAAAGGGAATGACAGAGAGGTTAATTTCTTGGTGCCTTATGCTACCTTCACTATTGGATATCGTTTTTAGCAATTTTCGTAATCTTTAAATAGTACAGAATACCGTTTTCTTTTGATCAAGTGTTTTTTTGAATAGATCATCAAACTTTACAATTTTCAACTATAATAATTTCAAAAATAAAACTATGATGAATTCATATATTAAGATAAAAACAGAAATAATAAAGTATGTTAAAGCGTGTTTGCTAATACTCGTTTTATTAATTTTTACCACCTGTCAATCTGATGATGATACACCTTCTCCTATAGTAGATCCAATTAATGGTTTTTGGGTATCAGCCGAAAAAGGGTGGATTTTTGAATTTACTGACGGTAAAGATATATTTTATAATATAAATACTGCGGGATGTTCAATTCAGGATGATGATTTTGTTCCTGAAGAATTTTTTGGATTAAAATTAGATCTGGTGAGCGAAAATGAGCTAATAGCATCTACCGACTTATCCGATTCAGATGTGAAATTTACCCGGTTACCAAATCAAAATCCAAACTGTTTGCCAGATCAGATTTCTGCTACAGAAGATCCACAGGTTAATTTTGATCATTTCTGGAATATTTTTAATGACCACTATGCTTTTTTCGAAACTAGAAATGTAGACTGGTCTCAATATGAGAATTTAAGAGATCAGGTTACAGCTGAGAACCTATATGATATTGTAGAAGAGCTAGTCCTTTTGTTAGAGGATGAACATGTAGGTGTCACAGATGAAGATAAAGATATTCAAATTGAACCAGGAGAGCCAAAATTATTAGAAAGACTAAATGCTAACCTAAGTGGAGATCTCATTATAGAGAATATAGACGATTATGATGCTCTTGCAAGTCAAAAAGTGACAACAATAGTAACAAAATATTTAGGGGGGAATTATGAAATAGATGACAATGGGAATATTCTATGGGGATTGATCAATGATGATATTGGATACATTAATATTGTAAAGATGGAAGGATACGGAACAAATTTTAGTGATGAGTTGACCGCATTAAATGCTGTATTAGATATGATGATGAACGATCTTAAAGCATCAGGAGTTTCTAAACTAATTATTGACATACGTTTTAATGATGGAGGTCATGATACTGCAGCCTTAAATATGGTATCCCGTTTTATGGATCAGGAGCGAATTTCATATTTTAAAAAAGCTAGATTAGGTAACGGTTTTACCGAAAATAAATCCTTTTCTGTAGTACCTCGTGGAGATTTTCAATTTACAGGAGATATCATATTGCTCACAAGTCCCTATAGTATAAGTGCAGCAGATCTTTTTGCTTTATGTATGAAAGATTTACCGTATGTGACCATTGTAGGAGAAAATACTGCTGGTGCTTTTTCTACTATTCTTACGCATGTATTGCCTAATGGAGCAGAAGTGGGATTATCTAATGAAATATATACTGATGCGCAAGGAGAAGTTTTTGAAGTTATTGGTATTGGTCCTGAAAATGAAGAAAATCGAGTACCGTTTTTGTCAACTATAGATTTTCAAGAAGAAAAAGATAGTGGTATAGAACGTGCTTTGGAATTACTTAGTAATTAGACAGTTTATTCAGCGCGCTTCAAGAAGAGAATCCAATTTAAAATAAATTACGCTTGTCGTTAAGTTTAGGTATAACAAAAGTGTTATAGAATATAAACCCGTTGCGCATTTTGATATATCAAAATGCGCAACGGATAATATAAATGCAATAGTATTATCTCATAGCTATTGGTGTTTCCAATGTTCTAGTAATAGCAAAAGAATTTTTTGAATTTATTTTTCTACAAAAAGATAATTAAGCTGCAAGGTGTTGAATTCAGTATTAAAACGTTTAATTTCTTCGGTAATTAATTTGTCAAAATTAGCTAATTGATCATCGATCTTTTTAGTGAGTTCATTTTTTACAGCAATATCTTGTTCTGTAGGACCAAAATCCCCCATACCTACCAGAGAATTTAGGTGCCCTAGTTTGTTGGTAAGTTTAATAGGAAAGTTTAAAGGATCCTGATTACTTTTGTTTTTGGTTTGGTATAATGCTTTTTCGATTTCGCCAAATTGTTTTTGTAAGTCTGAAGCCTTTTTTACCAGATCTTTAGTTGCCGAATTGTCTTTATACTGTGTCGAAAATGCTTTAAGCTGGGCGTTAATTTTTCTGATTTTCTTTATAGATTTATGCGCCTTGTCTACTGTTTTATTTATACTGGTAATAAAATCAAATTGCGATTGCATTTGTTGTGACGATGCTTCTGTTCTGGGATCGGCCACTATGGTAAAAGGTTGTTTAGATACTTCTTTCCCATTTACTGCAAGACTTACATTATAATTACCAGGTATAGCTTTTGGACCATTAAGATTTGCCCACCAAAGAATCATACCATCTAATTTTTCTGCTCCCTCTCCTCTCATATTCCAGGCAAATAGTTGTGCTCCTTTTTTCTCTATTTTTAATTGATCTTTTTTATCTTTTGCTTTTGTACTAAATGATTTTAGTGTATCATTTTTAGTATTAAAATAGGTTAAAGAAACTGTATCTTTTGCTGCGTCATAATTTTTGAGATAGAAATACGTCATAACACCAGCGGGATGATTAGTTCCTGCTGTTTTAGAATCTTTAACACTTCCTCCACCCATGCGATAAGAATTCTTGGGTTTATATAAAATATGATTTTGAGTTTTCATCGCATTACTTAACTGATGTAAGACCGTTAAATCATCAATTATCCAAAGACTTCTCCCTTGCGTAGCAACAATCAAATTATTATCCTTAATTGTTAGATCTGTAATGGGCACAATAGGTAAATTCAATTGAAAAGACTCCCAGTTTACTCCATCATTAAAAGAGATATACATACCTGTTTCTGTACCCGCATATAATACTCCTTTTTGGTTGGGATCCTCACGAAGAACACGTGTAAAATGTTCGTTTTTGATTCCATTTGTAATTTTTGTCCATGATTTACCATAATCGGTAGTCTTATATAGATAAGGAGCAAAGTCTCCTGATTTATATTTAGTACCGGCAATATAGCAAGTACCCTCCGCAAAAACACTGGGCTCGATACTATTGATCATCATCCACTCTGGCATTCCTTTCGGTGTTACATTGTTCCAGGATTTTCCTCCATCCTGACTTACATGTACAAGACCATCATCACTTCCTACCCAAAGTAACCCTTCTTTAACCGGGCTTTCTGCAGCAGCAAAAATGGTACAATAATATTCTACAGATGTGTTGTCTTGTGTGATAGGGCCTCCAGAAGATTTTTGTTTATCAGGGTCGTTTCTGGTTAAATCGGGACTAATCACTTTCCAGCTTTGTCCTTCATTTTCGGTAACATGAACATGATTAGAAAATGTATATAGTCTGTTTGGATTATGTTTAGAGAATAGTATTGGGAAATTCCATTGAAAACGATATTTCATGTCTTCTGCACCATGCCCCATAGGATTATCTGGCCATACACTAATAGAGCGTACTGTTTCTGTTTTATGATTTACCCGGGTAAGAAAGCCATCATAACTGCCTCCGTAAACAACATCATTATCTTTAGGATCGACAGCAATATGGGCCGATTCCCCTCCGGCTGTACTTTCCCAATCATCTTCAGAAATACTCCATCCTGTACTTCTATGATTGATACGTATAGTAGAATTATCCTGTTGAGCAGCATAGATTCTATATGGAAAACTATTATCGGTAGTCACTCGGTAAAACTGCGAAGTGGGTTGATTGTGATATGTACTCCAGGTCTCACCCCCATCATAGGTGACTTGTGCACCACCATCATCACCAATTACCATACGTTTTGGGTTTTCTGGAGCAATCCATAGATCATGGTGATCTCCATGCGGAGCGCGATAACTGCTAAAATTTTTACCTCCGTCTTTACTTTTATGATACGATACATTAACGACATAGACAACATCTATATCTTGTGGATCAGCATAAATACGACTATAATACCATGCACGTTGACGTAGGCTTCTGCTACTGTTTAATTGGCTCCAGGTGTCACCGCCATCATCACTGCGATATACCCCGCCTTTTTCTTTATTTTCTACAATAGCCCACACTCGTTCACTATTTACGGGAGAAACAGTTACTCCCATAATTCCTAAAGTATCTTTGGCAAATCCTTTGTGTTGCGAAATTTCATTCCATGTTTGTCCACTATCTGTACTTTTCCAAAGGGCAGAACCTTTTCCTCCAGAGCTAAGGCTATAAGGTGTTCTTCTTGCATTCCACGTTGAAGCATACAAAATTCGAGGATTATTTGGATCTAAAGTTAGATCTACCGCTCCGGCATCTTGATTTGCAAACAGTACTTTATTCCATGTTGTTCCTCCATCAATACTTTTATATACCCCACGATTTTGAGTAGGTTTATATATATTGCCTAATACTGCAGCATATACAATATCAGGATTAGTAGGATGAATAGTTATTCTTGGGATATGCCTGCTTTTAGGAAGACCAGCTTGCACCCACGTTTTACCAGCATCAACACTTTTCCAGATACCATAACCCGAAGATACATTTCCTCGTAATGTTTTTTCTCCACCACCTACATAGATTACATTAGGATCACTTTTAGATATGGCAATTGCACCAATTGACCCTCCAAAGAAACCATCAGAGATATTTTTCCAGGTACGTCCACCGTCTGTAGTTTTCCAAACTCCACCACCAGTGGCTCCAAAATAAAATAGATTAGGCTTTCCTGGTACTCCAGTTACAGCTGCACTTCGCCCACCACGAAATGGTCCAATAAGTCTATATTCTAGAGCGTCATAAAGTTCCTGATTATACGTTTGAGAGTTGGATGTAAAAATACTTGAGAAAGTAAAAAAGAGTAAAAGAATTAGGTTACCGAATTGTGAATGCATAGTTAGTTGATATTTAATTTAAAAGCTTTGCATTTTCAGATAAATTATAGATAAAATAGATTTGATGGGATACTAAAGTCTGGAATTAAAAATTATTCCAAAAGATTTTCACGTAATTTTAACCTTAGCTATTGAGATCATTTCTAATTTTGAAGCATGGTTATAGAAGGTTTTATACTTGTCTTAAGTTGTTTGGGCGTTATTCAGGCTCTTTTCTTATGTTTTTATCTTTTTACGCTTAAAAAAGGAAATAGAAAAGCGAATATATTTTTGGCTTTAGTATTGTTAGGATTAACAATACGAATAGGGAAATCTGTTTTTCATAATTATATAGAAGTTGATCCCAGATTAAGGAATTTGGCTATTTCGACAATATTGGCAGTAGGTCCTTTTCTTTGGTTTTATGGAAAAACTCTTTTTGAGAAACAGCAAACCTTTTCAAACCGATACTATATTCATTTAGCCCCTTTTGGATTATTTGTTTTGTGTAGCCCTTTTATTCCTAATAATGGAGATGTGCTCTCGTATGTTGCATATTCTTTGGTTCTCCTTCATTTTGGTATCTATTTATCCATTTGCTGGAAAACTATTTTAAAAATCACAAACGATGCAAATCCTCAACTTTTAAAATGGTATAGAAATATTGTAGTTGGAGTTAGCGTGATTTGGGCACTGTATCTTGGTATTTTTCTAAGGTTGATTCCATTTTATATTTTGGGTGCTATTTCTTTTTCATTTTTAATATATATGTTTTCTTACCTGCTTTTAAAAAGACATGTTTTTGCTTTAGAAAAATATAGCAACTCTAAAATTGATCGAGAAACCTCTAAAGAATTACTTCATCGTGTAAAAGAACTATTTGAAAATGAGAAAATTTATTTAGATAGTAGCATTTCATTAAAGACTATAGCAGAAAAATTATCAGTTCCCTCTAGAGAGCTATCTCAGGTGATTAATGAGAATGAGCAAAAGAATTTCTCTGAGTTTGTAAATCATTTTCGAATAACAAAAGCCAAAAAATTGCTGGTAAATTCTGAGTATGCATTAGAAAAAATTGCAACCATAGCTTATGATTGCGGTTTTGGTAATGTTACATCTTTTAATCTTGCTTTTAAGGCTGAAACTAAGCTTACACCTTCACAATATAGGACTCAATATAGTGCTGCTTGATTGATTTTTCGTTTTAAAGATCGTGTTTTTTAAAGGGTTTTGATCTAGTCTTTTGGATTTTGCACTCAGAAAAATTCAAAATGATGTCAATGAATAAATCAATATTCGCACTGTTTTTGATTGTGACAGCTTGCACTAAAATTGAAAAGCCTTCAGAAGTTTTACAAACAAAAACACGTCCAACAAAAGAAATCATAATAGATAGTCTTAAGCATCCCTGGAGCATGGTTTTTTTTATCAGAAGATGAAGTTCTGATATCTGAAAAGGATGGAGATCTGGTTAAAGTAAACCTTATTTCAAAAGAAAAAAGAGTTATTAAAGGGTTTCCACGTGATCTTACTGATAGTATTAGAGTCGTTACAGGAGGCGATAATTCTGGTATTTTTGAAGTATTGTTGGATCCTGATTTCAGCAACAATAAATACGTATATCTTTCGTATGCTGCAAAAAGGAAAGGAGAAGGAAGTGCCACAAAAGTAGTGCGTGCAGTACTAAAAAATGATTCCTTAGTTACTACAAAAACATTGCTCGAAGCCGGGCCTTTTACAAGAGAATATTTTCATTACGGAGGAGGGATGACTTTTGGGCTTGATGGTAAATTATACATTACCATGGGGGAACGATTGTTTAAAGAAATTGATGAACCCGAAATACCGATTGCTCAGGATATAACCGATAAACGAGGGAAAATCTATCGAATAAACCCCGATGGAAGTATACCTGATGATAATCCTGATTTTGGTACAACAGCGGTTCCTGGAGTTTATGCAATCGGAATTAGAGCTGCACAGGGGATAACAACACATCCAGAAACAGGTGAGATATGGTTTAGCGAGCACGGCACCCGACAAGGAGATGAGGTTAATATGCTAAAATCTGGAGCTAATTATGGCTGGCCCATTATAACTACAGGAGGTTATCGAAGTAAAGAGTATTATCCTCCTAAAATTGAAGGAGCTGTATTTACGGATCCCATTTGGTATTGGCAGCACACTGTTGCACCTACCGGACTCATATTTTATACAGGTGATGAATTTCCCGAATGGAAAAATGATTTACTGGTTCCTGGTTTGAGTAGAGGAAGTCTGTGGAGATTTAGAATTGAAAATAAAACCATAAAAAGTACCGAGGAATTATTTACTGACGATAGAATACGATCCAGAAAAATAACGCAAAGCCCAGAAGGAAAACTCTATTTACTAACCGATGAACCTAATGGGAAAATTTTAAGAATAAAAAATAATCAATAACCTTAATATGAAGTGATTTAAACCACTTCTTTAATAAAACAAAACACATGAAAACCTATTTTTGGATAACCCTATTTTTAGTTAGCTGTAACATCACCATTGCACAATCAGAAGATGATAATATACGCTCTTCGATTAATAAATATCTGAAGGGAACCTCATACAGCCAACCAGAAGTGATTAAAGAAGCTTTTTATGATGAAGCGAATTTGTTTCTTACTCATAAAGAGAAAAAACTATGGATTGTACCCATCAAAGAATATGCTTCATGGTTTGAAAAAAGGGAGCAAGGAAAATTTAATGGTAGAACAGGTAAAATATTATCTGTAGACAGAGAAAATGATATTGCTATGGCAAAAGCCGAAATCTTGATAGAAGGTAAAAATGTACGATATATCGATATTTTTCTTCTGAAAAAGATTGATGGAGAGTGGAAAATTATTAGCAAAGCAGCTACAACCAAAAAGTAAAAACAACTAGTTACTTTTTGTAATAAGCTTAGTTCTCACTTCCCGGTTCAGAAAATACCCGGTAACCAGAGTTGCCAGAATATCTGCTATCGGGAAAGAAATCCAAACCCCTAATTCACCATAAAACTTAGGAAGAATTAAAATAAGTGGAATAAAAAAGAAACCTTGTCTTGATAATGTAAGTAATAAAGCGGGAATGGCTTTCCCTACGGCCTGAAAATAGGCAGCTCCTATAAGCTGAAGTGCAATAATAGGTGTCGCAGCAAACACCCATCGCATAGGTTCTGCAGTATGAGATAACACATATTGATTTAGAGCTAATTCTTTAGGAGCTAGATTAGGGTTGTTACTCAGAAATAAAGTTGTTATTTCTGCCGGAAAAATCATTAGCCCAATAAAAACTAATGATGCCAAGATCGCAGCATATTTGATTGCGGTATTAATAGATTCTCTAACACGAGGGTAATGTTGCGCGCCGTAATTATATCCAGCAATGGGTAAAAACCCTTGTGTAACACCAAATACAGGAAACAGAGCAAACATTAACATTCGACCAATAATAGCATATACTGCTACCAGGCCTTCTTGTCCTAGATCGAATAAAATATTGTTCATTAATAAATAGGTAATGCTTACTACAGCTTGCCTGGCCAGGGTTACTCCACCAAGTGAAGCAATTTCTGAAACGATCTCTTTTTGTAAGCCAAGATGACGAAAACTAATCTTTAATTCAGAGTTTTTAGAACTGAAAAACCAAAATATATATAAAAAACAAGCAAGATACGAGCCTGTTGTCGCCCATGCAGCACCGTGCATTCCCATATCCATTACGTTAATAAAAAGATAATCCATAAACAGATTACCAACTGTGGGGATAATCATAGCCGTCATAGCAAATTTGGGCTTTCCTTCTGCTCTGATCACCGTATTACCCATCATAGCAAAACCGAGGATGGGTACACCATATAAAATAATAGTGTAGTAGATTTTGGCTGGTTCAAAAATATCTCCTTTTCCACCAAATTTTGGAATAATATCATCAACAAAAACCAAACCTAAAACAACCAAAGAAACCATAAAAATCAAAGAAAGAGTAATCTGATTTCCAAAAGTCTTGAGTGCTTTTTCCTTATTATTAGCACCTAATGCTCTAGAAATTATGCTAGAACCTCCTACGCCAATAGACATTCCTAATGCAGCAATAAAAAAGGATACGGGAAGTACTACATTAATAGCTGCAATGGCAATAGAACCGATCCAGTTACCAACAAAGATCGAATCTATTAGAATATTAAGTGACATCACCAATATCCCTATAGAGGCCGGAACTGCTTGCTTTATTAGCAATTTCCCAATAGGCTCTGTCCCCAGAGCTTCAGAAGTTATTTTTGCCATTATACCGCTTGGGTTTTGACAATAACCCATTCATTCACCCAGTTAGCAAGTAGATCTGCCCAATCATCACGATCATTAAGACAAGGAATGGTTGTGAATTCTTTACCACCAACTTCGTGAAAGATTTCTTTCCCTTCCATGGCTATTTCTTCTAAAGTTTCTAAACAATCTGATACAAATGCCGGAGTTACAATAGCCATTTTTTTGATTCCACCTTTCCCCATTCGTTCTATAGTACGATCGGTATAGGGTTGTAACCATGGATCAAAACCTAGGCGGGATTGAAAAGAAGTAGAGTAAGTACTATTTTTAAGGCCTAATTTTTTTGCTACTTGTACGGTTGTCATTTCACATTGATGACGATAGCAGTACTTATGTTGCTCTGATCCTTTTTTAAAGCAACACTTACCGTCCATTTTACAGTTTCCATTACTAATATCACTTTTCCGAATATGTCTTTCTGGTACTCCGTGATATGAAAATAAAAGATGTTCATATTCAATACCTTCTAGTTTTTCTGCAATACTTTTGGATAAGATTTCAATATACTCAGGTTTGTTGTAAAAAGCAGGAACATCAATAAGTTTCATATTGGGGAAATACTCTTTTTGCAATTTTTCGGCAAGAACTAAAATAGTTTCGGTAGTTGCCATAGCAAATTGAGGATAAAGAGGAACAATCATGACTTCATTTACACCTTTGTCCTGTAATTCCTGCAATCCCTTTTTGATATTCATCGAACCATAGCGCATTGCCAAACCAACAGGGATTGAAGTACGATCTGCTACTTTTTTCTGTAATCTTTCTGATAGTACAATTAGGGGAGAACCTTCATCCCACCAGATTTTTTTATAAGCTGCTGCTGATTTTTTTGGTCGGGTATTTAAGATAATCCCTTTTACCAGTAAAGTTCGCGCCCATAACGGAACATCGATTACTCTGGGATCCATCAAAAATTCACCAAGATATTTTTTTACATCCTTTGGATCAGTACTATCTGGTGATCCAAGATTAACAAGGAGAACTCCTTTACTCATAATTTTCTTTTTGCACACACAAAAATACAAACTATAAAGAGTAATGATACTAAAAGTGATAAGACTTTTTGATAGTGGTATTGTAGAATTAGTGCATAATCCTATTAAAACCAAAACAGAACTTAAAATACGTTAAATTCTGGCAAACCGAAAGTTGGGTAGTTTTATTTTAGTATTTTTAGGTGATTAAAAAAAGCAAAGATGAAACGTATAATTGTAGATGTCGAAAAAGATAAACTACCCTTTATTCTGGAGTTGTTAGAACAGTTTGATTTTGTATCTGTTTTGGCAGATGCTTCTGATGAGGATCAAGGAATGTATGATTCGATAGTATCCTTACAAAAAGGAGTAGGTATTCCCAGAGGGGAATCATTCGACTAAATGAGTTTTAGTTTAAGCTCATCACATATTTTTTTGGAGTAGTGCCAAATTTCTTTTTAAATGCAGCTATAAAATGGCTAGCAGTGCTATATCCAACTTTTAAGCCTACTTCATTTACATTATGACTTCCCGAGGCTAATAATTGTCGGGCTACCTCCATTTTGTAATCAAACAAGAATGTATATACCGGTTCACCATAAATTTGTTTAAATCCGTCTTTAAGTTTTTTAAGAGGCAATCCAATCTCATTAGATAATTCCTGAAGTGTAGGAGGTTCTGCCATACGAGCAATAATAATTTCTTTAGCTTTCCGAATTTTTAGTACATTTTCTTCATCTACCAAAAATGGACATTGCTCTACATCTGCATCCCCTGGTCTATTAAAATAGAGACTTAATAATTCATATGCTTTCCCTTTAAAGTATAACAGTTTAATCGATTGATGTAAGTTATAATTCATAATTTGATTTAATACCACAGCCATTGAAGGAGAAATTTTGGCATCAGTATAGTATTTTTTATCACGGTTTCCTTCCCCAAGAAAAGGAATATAATCTGCTTCTTTAGAAAATAAAGAGTGAAACTTTTTTATTGAAATAAGGATAGTGATCAACCAGGAATCCTTTTCCATTTCGAGATTCATAGGAAGATCGCGTTGTGGGTTATAGAGAAGAAGCGAATTTTCTTCAGAAAGGTTTATGGCGTAGCTTCCGTTATTAAAGTTAAATTTAATCCCCCCCTTAATACAGAAATGAAATTGGATAAAACTACTATCGATGTCCCTTACAACTCGTTGATTTTCATTGGTTTCATTTTGAAATTTTAGAATATGAAAACCATCTTCTATTTGGGTTTCTTCTAGAATCCCTGGAGCGTTATTTTTTAGTTCAATTTCCATAATTGTAAAATTTTATTTATTTAGAATGAGTCTAAACTATCGACACAAGAATCTCTGGTAACTATACAAAAATAAGGGTTTTTAGTCATTTTTTTACAAAAAATATCTTAAACAACGTTTTCCGACACTTAAAATTCTTCTGGCGTTATTTTTTCTGATATATCTAAAATACTTTTGTTATGGAATATTATAGAATTGACTGCATGGAGTCTCACTCAAGAGCGAAAGGAACAAATTTTTACACTATTGGACTTAGTTATAAAAAAGCTGATGCAGAGATCAGAGGTCATTTTAGTGTAAACGAAGAAGCCAAAGAAGGAATACTACAACAAGCAAAAAAAGAAGGCATTGAAGCCTTGCTTGTTACCTCTACCTGTAATCGAACCGAATTACATGGTTTTGCTCAACATCCATTTCAATTAATCAAATTACTTTGCGAACATACTCATGGAACCGTAGAAGAGTTCGAAAAAGTAGCATACGTACATAAAAATAGTAAAGCAGTATCACATTTATTTAAAGTAGGTACAGGTCTGGATAGCCAGATATTAGGTGATTTTGAAATCATAAGTCAGCTAAAAAAAAGTTTTAAAGCTTCTAAAAAAGTAGAAGTTACTAATCCTTTTCTTGAAAGACTTGTCAATGCTGTAATTCAGGCAAGCAAACGCATCAAGAATGAGACTGAGATTTCATCAGGAGCAACCTCAGTTTCTTTTGCCTCAGTTCAATATATTCTTAAGAATGTAGAAAACATTTCAGACAAAAAAATAGTGCTTTTCGGGACTGGTAAAATAGGTAGAAATACCTGTGAAAATTTGGTAAAACATACCAAGAATGACCATATCACATTAATTAACCGAACAAAGGATAAAGCAGAAAAAATAGCAGGAAAATTTAATCTTGTCGTAAAGGATTACGCTAATATTCAGTCAGAAATAACAAATACAGATGTTCTTATTGTGGCTACGGGAGCGCAGAATCCTACCATTTCTAAACAGCTAATTCATTCGCAAAAGCCATTATTGATTTTAGATCTGTCTATTCCAAAAAATGTATCAGATGATGTGGTTGAGTTACCCAATGTAACTTTGGTACACTTGGATCATTTGTCAAAAATGACAGATGACACATTACAAAAAAGAAGACAATATATCCCACAAGCTGAGGGTATTATAGAAGAAGTAAAAACAGAATTTGATAGTTGGTTAGAAACCAGAAAATTTGCCCCGACTATTAAGGCACTTAAAAATAAATTATCGACATTAAAAGATGCAGAAATTAATCTACAACGAAAAAAATATGCAGATTTTGATGAAGAACAGGCAGATATTATTAGTAGCCGAATCATTCAGAAAATCACGAATCATTTTGCCAATCATCTTAAAGATGATAATACTTCGGCAGATGAAAGCATAGAATTGATTCAAAAAGTATTTCAATTACAAAACAAATAACTTTGGCAAAAACGATTCGCATAGGTACTAGAGATAGTGAATTAGCACTTTGGCAAGCAAATACCGTACAAAAAAATTTAGAAGAACTTGGGTATAAAACTCACTTGATCCCTGTTAAATCAACCGGGGATATTATATTGGATAAACCATTATATGAACTTGGGATTACTGGGATTTTTACCAAAACATTGGATATAGCCATGTTACAAGGCGATATTGATATTGCAGTGCATTCTATGAAGGATGTTCCGACGATTCTACCAAAAGGAATTATAGAAGCAGCCGTTTTAAAACGCGCTAATGTAAATGATATTCTGGTCCATAAAGGGGTGGATTTTTTAGAAAATGAAGGCACAATTGCTACCGGAAGTCTTCGAAGAAAAGCACAATGGTTACATAAATACCCAACACATACAGTAGTTGATCTGCGTGGAAATGTAAATACGCGAATGCAAAAACTAACCGATAATGATTGGAATGGTGCCATATTTGCCGCTGCTGGATTAGAACGTATTGATCTAAAGCCAGATAATTATATTGATCTGGATTGGATGATTCCTGCACCAGCACAAGGAGCAATGTTAGTTGTAGCAAAAGAAGAAGATGAGTATTGTAGAGAGGCATTATCAAATTTAAATGATAACCCATCTGAAATATGTGTACGTATTGAACGCGAATTTTTACGAGAATTAGAAGGAGGCTGTACAGCACCAATAGGAGCACTAGCAGAAATTAAAGGGAATATTATCTACTTTAAAGGAGCTTTGTTTAGTCTAGACGGAAATGATAAGATCGAAGTGAATAAAGAAGTAAAAATAAGTGATGTAGATAATCTGGGAAAGATATGCGCCCAGGAGATATTGAATAACGGAGGACATGAATTGATGAAAGAGATAAAAGCAGAAATAGGATAGATTGGATACTTCACCAACAATACTCTCGACCAAAAAACTTTCTGCAACGCAGAAAGAGTTATTGCTAAATACGGGTCTTGGATTTGTCGAATATGAAGCCATTACTATTGAGATTTTAGAAATTACAATTAAGCATACAATCCAGAATGCAATTTTTACAAGCAAGAACGCCGTAAAAGCAATTAAAAACTCTGGAATGATCATTTCAAACTGTTTTTGTGTTGGAGATAACACTAAAAAGCTTTTAGAAGAAAATGGCTTAAATGTGGTAGAAATGGCTCAAAATGCATCTGATTTGGCTAAAATTATTATAAAAAAATACAAAAACGACTCTTTTTTGTTTTTCTGCGGAAACTTGAGAAGGGATGAATTGCCAGATCTTTTGAAACAAAATAATGTTGAGATAAAAGAGCGGATTGTATATAAAACACATTTAAAATCGAATAAATTCATCCGTTCGTTTGATGGAATATTGTTTTTTAGTCCTTCCGGAATTCAAAGCTATACTTCAGAAAATAAAATAGGAGAAAGTATTTCGTTTTGTATAGGAAACACAACTGCTTCTGAAGCTAAAAAGCATACAGATAATATTATTGTTGCAAATAAACCTACGGTAGAAAACGTCATTGTTCAAGCCGTAAAACATTTTACTAAAAAATAAATAATAAAGCAATTTTTGCAAAGTCGAAAATTCACGATAGCTATGACACAACTTAAAAACGACTTATTTCTTAGAGCACTAAAAGGAGAAACTGTAGAACGCCCACCAGTATGGATGATGCGTCAGGCAGGGCGATATTTACCAGAATTTCGTGCACTAAAAGCAAAATATGATTTTTTTACACGTTGTAGAACACCAGAATTGGCAGCAGAGATAACCGTACAACCTATAGATATCATTGGTCCAGATGCGGCAATCTTGTTTAGTGATATTTTGGTGATCCCACAAGCTATGAATATCGAGGTCGAAATGAAAGATGGAATTGGTCCCTGGCTTCCTAATCCAATTCGATCTTTGGCAGATGTAGAACAGGTAATTGTTCCCGATGTCTACGAAGAATTAGGATATGTAATGGATGCGATAAAACTAACCAAAGAACGTTTGGATAGTCGTGTTCCTTTAATTGGTTTTGCCGGTTCACCATGGACAATTCTATGTTATGCCGTACAGGGACAAGGGTCTAAAAACTTTGATAAAGCCAAAGAATTGTGTTTTGCACAACCAGAAGCAGCACATCAATTGTTGCAAAAAATTACAGATACTACTATTGCATATCTTAAAGCAAAAGTAGCAACAGGAGTTAATGCAGTTCAGGTATTTGATAGCTGGGGAGGGATGTTATCACCAGTAGATTACCAGGAATTCTCATGGAAATATATCCAGCAAATTGTAGATGCATTAAAAGCAGAAACCGAAGTAATCGTTTTCGGAAAAGGATGTTGGTTTGCATTACAAGAAATGGCGCAATCAGGAGCTGCTGCTCTTGGAGTAGACTGGACATGTTCTGCACGTAATGCTCGTTATCTTACAGGAGGAAATATAACACTACAAGGTAATTTTGATCCTTCTAGATTATTATCTCCGCCTGCAGAAATCAAAAAAATGGTTAAACAAATGATAGATGCTTTTGGTAAAGATCGTTATATCGCTAATTTAGGACATGGGATTTTACCTAATATTCCTGTAGAGAATGCTCAAGCCTTTGTAGATGCAGTAAAAGAATACCAAGCATAAGAATGAGTATAAGGAGTCTGTTAAAACGATTAAGTTTTAGGCAAATCCTTAGGTTAACAGGGATAATGTTTCAGAATCCTTTACTGGTCTATCCAACATTAAAAGCTACAAGGAGAACCATGATTATTTGTGATTTGCATTATGGAAAAGCACATCATAAAAACGGAAAAGCTAATGCTTTTCGACATGCGTTATGGAATATATTGATTTGTCATACTACTTTTAGAATAACCAAAAACAAAGAAAAATCTGTAAACTGGGCACAAAAAATAACTGATTTACATGAAAAACTAGCTCCAAATAAGCCAATAGAAACTGCAATGGATTTGCATAACAACGAAGTGGGTAGAAAATATTTTTTGGACCTAACTACTTATTTTGAAGAAGAAATAATCACTTTTTTAAAGGAAAACACTCAAAAAGCTAAGAAAGTAACAGATATTAAAGAAATACTGAATCATAAAGATAAATTGGTTTATCTTTTGGAGATCGATACTAGATCATGAAATATTTCCAAAATTGAAACAAAAATGATAAAAAGACTACTTATAGAAGGAGTTAATCAATCAAAAAAACAGTGACCAATGCTTAAAAATATCATTAACGGGATCAAAGCTTATTTCGGAACGTTTAAACTTATTTCAAAACTAGGATTATGGAAATTTTTTGCTGTACCTATTTTGATAAGTGTAATCACAGGATTATCTTTTATGGCATTAGTGTATTTCTTTTCAGATAATTTGGGCGCTTTAATTGCTCGGATTTGGGTTTGGGAATGGGGATCAGAAACATTTGCTACCATTAGCACATATATTGGAGGTTTATTGATCCTGGTGATAGGATTAATATTATATAAGCATATTGTAATGGCATTATCCGCACCATTTATGAGTCCGGTTTCAGAAAAAGTAGAAACGCATCTTCTGGGAGAAACAAATCATTCTCACCGTAATACATCTTTTAGTCAACAATTATCCAGAGGTATCCGTATTAACGTACGAAATCTATTTAGAGAATTATTATTTATGATTCCGTTAATTATTTTAAGTTTTATTCCGGTTATTGGTATTGTAGCAACAATATTAATTTTTCTGATACAAGCATATTATGTAGGTTTTGGTAATATGGACTATACTATGGAACGTCATTTTAATTATAAAGAAAGTGTCCAGTTTGTAAGAAAAAATAGAGGAACTGCCATTGGTAACGGAATTGTGTTTGTACTCATGTTATTTATCCCAATTATAGGATTTATTATCACCTTACCTATATCTGTGGTTGCAGCTTCTACCGAAACTGTAAAAATTTTGAAAGAAAAAGGATTAATCGAACTAAAGAACGCTTCTGAGGAGATTTCCAAAATTGAAGCATAATATCATAGCTAAATTCAATTGGCTTTTTAAGATCTGATAAAAAAATTATATAATTATAATGAAAGATAAGTTTTATCAATACATACAAGACTTACAAGATACTATAACCTCAAAATTAGAAGAAATAGATGGTAAAGCTAAATTTCAGGAAGATCTATGGGAGCGTTCTGAAGGAGGCGGAGGAAGAACCCGTGTGATCGAAAATGGAAATGTATTTGAAAAAGGAGGTGTGAATATTTCTGGAGTTCATGGGGCACTTCCCAAAGCCATGCAAAGCTATTTTAAAGTAGGTGAGGTTGACTTTTTTGCCTGTGGTTTATCATTAGTACTACATCCCAAAAATCCAATGGTACCGACAGTACATGCCAATTGGCGTTATTTTGAAATGTATGATAAAAACGGAACAATTGTAGATAGCTGGTTTGGAGGAGGACAGGATTTAACACCATACTATTTGTTTGATGAGGATGCAAGGCATTTTCACCAGGTATGTAAAAATTCTTGTGATAAACACGACCCAGATTTTTATACTGTATATAAAAAGAAATGTGATGAGTATTTCTATAATACACATCGCGGAGAAGGCCGTGGAGTAGGAGGTTTATTTTTTGATTATTGTAAGGCCAATGATGAGATGTCGATGCAAAACTGGTATGATTTTGTAACCGAAGTAGGAAATAGTTTTTTAGAAGCGTATACTCCAATTGTAGAAAAAAGAAAAGAGCTGCCATATACAGAAACGCAAAGAGATTGGCAGGAAATTCGACGTGGACGTTATGTAGAATTTAATCTGGTACATGATAAAGGAACTCTATTTGGGCTAAAAACTAATGGAAGAATAGAAAGTATTTTAATGAGTCTTCCTCCTCATGTACAATGGCGATATGATTACCACCCAGAAATGGGTAGCGAAGAAGCGCGATTAGTAGAAGTACTAACAAACCCTGTAGATTGGGTATAATACCTTTACAACTTGAATTTACTGTAGTAAAAAACATTTTTTCTTGATCAATTAGAGAAAGAGGATGTTAATTTTAACGTAAAAAAGTTTATTTCCAATTTAGACCATAGAGTATGATAATTGGCCGTTTTATCACATGGTGTAATGCCATATAATACTTACTTAAAACTTAAAATAGAAAGAAAAAATCAGTTAAAGTGCTTAAAAATTCGGCTGAATGACAATTATGTGGTTTTTTTTTATTAACTTGCAAGACAATCATTTAGGGCTTATCTATATAATGTTATAATAATTAACACAAATGCCTTATGAAAAAAATTCTACTATTGCTAATCGTAATCCTTATTGTAGGATGCGAATTTTTACCCAAAGAATCTAAGTTTTCTAAGTTTTCGAAAAACACAATCGAATTTAGAAATAATACTATTGTGCTTACCAGTGCCTATTCTAAAACATCTCCCGAAGAATTTAAAAGCAGATTAGATTCATTAGAAAATAAACCAAAGTTTAAAAAGGTTGCTTTACATGAATTGAAAAAAATAGAAGATAAAAAAGTAGATTTCGAACTATTTGTTGATGAAAATAATGTAGAAAACTACGTATTTATCTATACTTGTGATTTCTATCAGTTTGATGAACATAGAGCCGCTAGAGTCGTTGCTGCACTTAATGATCAATTGCAAGATGAATCTAATATTCAGGAAGTAAAATACAAAAGAATTCATGGTCGTTTTTTCTTTACTCCAACATCAAAAGTAGTTAAGCTTAAATATTTAAAAGCTTATAAAAAAGATAGAAAATTCCAGACAGAATATATTGTTGCTTCAAAATCCGGAGGAATCGGATTGTTGATTAGTAACCTAGAGGATATTGATTTTGAAAGTTCTATAAAGCGATTTGCTTCAAAATAAGATAAGGAGATAGTAATTTATCTTTTATCTTGCTTCTTTTCTAAAGATGATGCATAGAATAAAGATAGTTTTTGTTATTATTTTCATTGTGAGTTGTGCTCGTAGTGTAGAGCCAACGGTAGAAAATATTAATAAAATATTTACGTCTAAAGATTTTACTTTTGAGTTTAACAGCCATACCGGGGATAAAAAATCTCTTAGTTTTAGGAATGATTATCTAGTTTATAAAAGTGATAAACCTACATATCGCAGAGAAATAAGTTACGACGAGGTACTTTTGATTAATGACTTTATTCAAAAGATCGTTAATCGTCATTCTAAAATATTAGACCTCGAGACCTCCTCACATTATATTATAAAAAATACAGCGTATAAAGTAGTAATCATACCAGATCAGGAAGATTACTACTTTGATGCTTTACTTAAAACATTAAAACTTGATACGGTAAAATAAATAGTATTACTCAAAAAGTAATGAAAAAGAAGTCTCCTTATTAGGTATAGAATGAACCGTTAGACTACCTCCATGCATATGCATAATTTGTTTAGAAAGACTTAAGCCTATACCTGTACCATCGTTTTTTGTGGTATAAAAAGGTATAAATATCTGGCTCATGATATCAGGATGTATGCCCGGACCATTGTCTTTAACTGTTATATATTTTTTTCCTTCAGTAGTAATTCCAACAATAAACATAAGAGTTGCTTTTTCGGTATCTTTTAAAGCTTGAATTGCATTTTTACAAAGATTTAGCAATATCTGAGTAATTAGCTTTTCGTCTGCATAAATTTCGAGATCTTCTGTAGTAGTAAGCATGTCAAAAGAAATGATATTAAAATCAATCTCCTGGCTCATCAAAACTTTTACCTTCTCTAATAATTCATCTACTTTAATTATTTTCTTATCGGGTACAGGTACATTTAAGAAACTACGATATGACTGTACAAAACTCATTAAATCATTTCCCTGATTTTTGATTACTTCTAATCCTTTTGCAGTATTGTGGATTTTATTTTCATCAATTGCTGTAACTGGTATGATCCCACTTTTATCCTTATAATAACCCAAAATAGATTCTGATATTGAGGTGATGGGAGTAACAGAATTCATAATTTCATGAGTCAAAACTCTAATGAGTTTTATCCACGAATCTGTTTCTTTTTCGTCTAATTCGTTATGGATATCTTGTATGGTTATTAATCTTAAAACTTCGTTATTTAATACTATTTCTGAAGATTTAATAGCCAGTTGTATTGTCTCTCGCTCGTTGGTGAGTTGAAAAAGTTTTCGTTCGAATGGTTTAATATTATTAAATAAGTTATACAATTTTTTATCAACCTGTATTAGTTGTTTTATATGATTTAGAGGAGTATAATTTAGTAATTTTTCGACCTTAGGGTTGTTAAAAAGAATATGCCCTTTATGATTAAAAGTCAAAATACCAATTTCTGCTTGTTTTAGTATTTCCTGGTAATACTGTTCCTGTGTCTGGTTTTTTAAGTGTACTTTTCGAATTACATCATTAAGACTATTAAGACTCTGATTTAATTCGTTAAACGATTTTGGGCCTCCTTTTTCTGGAAATCGAAGTGTGAAATCTTCATTTTTAATTGAATTAAAAAAGTAGGCAATCTTTCTATTAGTATGGTTTAGATATTGGATTAAAAAAATCGTTTGTAATGAAAGTAATAATAGAACAAAAAAAGACAAAATATACAATTCTTTAAAAAACGCAAAGGCTAATATTAGTGCAGTTAAGGAAAGCATTACTACTCTTAGGATTAGTTTTGTATAGAGATTTTGGCTTACCATTAGTTTTCTGATTTTTTTATTTTGTTATATAAAGTCTGTCTAGAAATACCAAGTTGATTTGCAGCAGCACTATAGTTTCCATTATGTTTGTCAAGTGCTTTGGCAATCATGAGTCGTTCCATTTCATCAAGAGTCTCAGGACCTTTATCCAAAGAAACCCCGGGGCTATTACTCAATAAAAAATCTGTTGGTTTCAATACATTTCCTTCACATAAAATTACTGCTCTTTCTATTGTGTGTTGTAACTCTCTTACATTCCCTGGCCAGCGATATCCCATTAATTTTTCTTCGGCAGCAGTATTTATTCGAAGCGACGGTTTGCCATATTTTGTTGCGAATTTTTTTAAATAAAAATCTGCAAGTATCAGGATATCATTATCTCGTTCCCGCAATGGAGGTACTTCAATATGAATCGTATTTATCCTATATAATAAATCTTCGCGAAAAATACCTTCATCTACCATTTGATTAAGGTTGCAATTAGTGGCACAAACCAGGCGTATGTTTACGGAGATAGGTTTATTAGAACCAACCCTTACAACTGTTCTGTTTTGTATTGCAGATAATAGTTTGGCTTGTGTTTGTAGTGATAAGTTTCCGATTTCGTCAAGAAACAAAGAACCGTTGTTTGCTGCTTCAAACTTTCCTGCACGATCTTCTTTGGCGTCTGTAAAAGCTCCTTTGGTATGACCAAAAAGTTCACTTTCAAATAATGTTTCTGATATTGAGCCCATATCTACTCCAATAAAAATCTCGTTTTTTCGGGGAGACATCCTATGTAATTCTCTGGCTATTAGTTCTTTTCCTGTTCCATTTTCACCTGTGATTAAAACGTTAACATCTGTTTTTGCCACTTTTCTAACTAGGTTTAAGACAGCAGTTAGTGCTTTAGAATTACCAATAATATAGTTGCTGTCTTGATTGATAACCTGTTTTAGGTGGTTTTCTTTCTGTTTTAGTTCTTGTACTTCTTTTCTGGATTTACGAAGTAAAAAAGCAGACTTTATTGTAGCCAGTAGTTTTTCATTATTCCAGGGTTTTAATATAAAATCGGTAGCTCCTTCTTTTAACGCTTTTACAGCAAGATCGACAGCACCATAAGCCGTCATCATAATTACCGAAGTATGAGGAGCTTTTTTCTTTATTTCCCTAAGCCAGAATAAACCTTCATTTCCTGTATTGACACCAGCAGAAAAATTCATATCCAATGCCACAATATCATAATCACTTAGGTTGTGCAACGAAGAAATTTGATTGGGATTAGAAATTGTTTTAATGTGTTTGTACTCAAACTGCAATAAAATTTCTAATGCGCTTAAAACACTCTTATTATCATCAATGATTAAAATTTTTCCATCCTGCATCATTTATTATTTAAGTTACCATAGTAAAACTACAAATTTGAGACAGTACTCCTATAGAGGTGTAAAATTATTTGACACTATTTGTATAATAATTTTACATTTTAAAAATTCAATATAAATGCTTTTTAGGTTAACGTATTGATATGTAATGTTTTGTGTTTTTGGCACGGCATTAGGTTATGGTTTGGCATCAAAACGTTATTTAAGTGTTTATAAATGATAAAATCTAAAAACAAAATCTTATATTTTCTCTTGATCTTGATATCAAATACGATGTATTCTCAAGAATCATGGTCATTAGATGACTGTGTAGCCTATGCTGTAGATCATAATTTACAACTCAAGGATTTTAAATACAATCAGGATGCTAACAAAGAAACATATCGGCAATCGGTAAGAAATTTATTGCCAAGTATCAATGCATTTTCAGATTATAATATTCGATATGGAAGATCGGTAGATCCCAATAATAACAATATTGTAAACACTGATTTTTTCTCTAATAATTATAGGTTGAATGCAGAAATTGATTTGTTTAGAGGTTTTCAAAAAATAAACACAATCAAAGCTTCAAAATTTTTGAATAAAGCAGCGAATGAAGAAGCACTACATCAAAAATATCTATTGGCATTTAGAGTAATGTCTGCTTTTTATGATATTCAGTTTATGGAAGGGCTTTTAACCATTTCTAAAGAACAGGAAGAAGTATCCACTACTAATTATACACTTGTAAAAAGACAAGTAGAACTTGGTCAAAAAGCAAAAGCAGATTTGTACGAAGCAGAATCAGCTTTATTAGCCGATCAATTATTGGTTACTCAAAATGAGAATAATGTAGCAGCAGCAAAACTTAAACTTATACAAGAAATGAACTTAGAAGATGTTACTACTATTTCTATTCAATCTTCTCTTATAGAAGCCGATGATAATGTAGATATTTTTAAAGCAAATAGAGATTCTATTTACAGTAAAGCTGCAACTTTTGTTCCTATCATAAAAGCACAAGAGTTAAAAGCAAAAGCAGCCAAAAAGCAATTAGCCATAGCCAGAGGAGGCTTGTACCCCTCTCTGTCTTTTTTTGCAGGATATCAAACAGGATATTTTGAAACTAATGTTAATGACAATACAGGAAGAGTTATCTCTTTTAAAAATCAGATTAAAGATAATGTCTCAAAATATGTTGGAGTTTCGCTTAACATTCCTATCAGTAATGGGTGGTCAAATCGGTCACGTGTAAAACAGCAAAAGGTAGAAATGATGAGAGCAGACAATAATTTTGATATTCAAAAACAAGAACTGTTTAAGCTAATACAACAACTTGTTCAGGAAGGAGATGCACTACGTTCAGAATATCGACAGAGTTCGCAAAAAATGAACGCACAGGTATTAACTTTTAAGATAGCACAAAAGAGATATGAAAAAGGATTGATAAGTGCTATAGAACTTAACCAATCTAAAAACTTATTAGCCAACTCACAAAACGAAAACCTACAGGTACAATTACGTTTAAAAGTAAACGAAAGCACATTGGATTTTTATAATGGATTACCTGTTTTTAATATAAATAGAGCACAATAAAATGGATATAAAAATTGAAAAGAAAAAAGGGTTAAGACCTAAACATTATGGATACATTGCTATAGGTATAGTATTGTTTTTTGTAGGTTGGAAAATGGTATTCGGAAACTCGGCAGCTACATTTAGAACAGAAAAAGAAAAATTGTCGATAGCAGAAGTTTCTTTTGGGAAATTTGATGATTATATTACCATTAATGGTGCAGTAGCCCCAATAAGTACAATTTATATGGATGCTTATGAAGGAGGTAGAGTAACAGAAAAGCTTATCGAAGAAGGAGCGATGGTAAAAAAAGGAGATATTATATTAAGGTTAGAAAATAGTGCTCTTTATGAACAGATTTTGGCTAGTGAAAGTAATTTAGCATTGAAACAGAATGACCTTCGTTCTACAAAGTTGACTTTTGATTCTAGACAAGTAGAAGGCCAAAAAGATCTGGTAAGCTCAGAATATGAATTACAAAAACTAAAGCGAAATTATGAACAGAGTAAGGCTTTGTTCGATGATGAATTGATTTCTCGGGAAGAATATCTAATTTCAAAAGAAAACTATGAGTTATCCAAAAAACGACATGAAATAATTAAGCTTCAAACAGAACAAGATAAATCTCTTCGAGCTACTTCTTTATCAGGATTAGATACCGATCTTGAGCGTATGCAAAAAACACTTTCTATGGTGTATGAACGTTTGGATCATCTAAATGTAAGAGCTCCTGCCGATGGTCAATTAGGATTTTTAGATGCAGAAATAGGTCAAAACATAAGACAGGGACAACGCATAGGGCAGATAAATGTATTAACAGATTATAAAATAGAGGCAACGATAGACGAGCATTATATAGATAGAGTAAAAAGAGATTTAACCGGGGTGTTAGATCGTAATGGTAAAGAATATCAACTTCGTCTTCGTAAAGTATATCCCGAGGTACGCAACGGGAAATTTAAAGTAGACCTGGTTTTTGCAGATCAAAAACCCGAAACTATACGAACAGGGCAGAGCTATAATATAAAACTGCAACTAGGAGCATCAAATGATGCACTTTTACTACCTCGAGGAAGTTTTTTCCAGAGTACCGGAGGGCAATGGATTTTTGTTGTAGATGCTTCGGGCGAAGTAGCATGGAAAAGAGCCATACGTATAGGAAAACAAAACTCGAGATATTATGAATTACTCGAAGGACTGGAAGCAGGAGAAAAAGTAATTACTTCAAACTATGATAGTTTTGGAGACGCCGAAAAAATAATTTTAAAATAAATAGCATTTAGAAAATAAAATCAATCAAAAAATGATACAGATAGAGAACATAAAAAAGAGTTTTAGAACCGAGGAAGTCGAAACTCTGGCATTGAATAATGTAAATCTAAAAGTTGAAGCAGGAGAATTTGTAGCCATAATGGGACCATCGGGTTGTGGGAAATCTACTTTACTCAATATCATTGGTATGTTGGATAACCCTAATGAAGGGTATTATCACTTTAATGGTGAGGAAGTAGGTGGATTGAAAGAAAATCAACGTACCAAAATTAGAAAAGGAAACCTTGGATTTGTATTTCAGAGCTTTAATTTGATTGATGAACTTACCGTTTTTGAAAACGTAGAGCTCCCTTTGATTTATCTTAATATGAAAAAGAGCGAGCGAGAGCAAAAAGTAAAACAGGTATTAGAACGAATGAAAATTGCTCATCGCGAAAAACATTTCCCACAGCAACTATCAGGAGGGCAGCAGCAGCGAGTTGCTATTGCCAGAGCCGTAGTAACTAATGCCAAGCTTATCCTGGCCGATGAACCTACGGGAAATCTTGATTCTAAAAATGGTATCGAGGTTATGAACTTGCTTACCGAACTTAATCAGGAAGGAACTACCATTGTTATGGTAACACACTCAGACAGAGATTCGCATTATGCGCATAGAGTTATTAATCTGTTTGACGGACAAATTGTAACCGAAAGCCAAAACAAACCTTTTAAGGTTAATGGATAATACTCATTAAATAAACCATTAAAACCAAAGTCATGATAAAATATTTATACCACATAGCAATCGCAATATTACTTTTTTGTATCAATCTATGCCAGGCTCAATCAGAAACAATAGCTGTACAACATTTTGATAAAGTAATTATAAGTCCACATATCCAGGTGATTTTTATTGAAGGTGAAAAAGAAAGTGTTATGATCGAAAACACACGTGTACCACAGGAAAAAATTAATATCGAGGTAGCAGGAAATACACTTCGTATGTATTTGGATGGAGCCAAAACAACAACCAAAACAGTAAAAGCAAACGAAAATGGGTGGGAGAGAAAGAAACCTATCTATAAAGGAACCATGGTAACTGCTGTTATAACATATACTCAACTCAGAGAACTTTCAATACGAGGAGAAGAAATAATTGAATGTAAAAGTCCAATAAAAAGAGATGACTTCAGATTAAAAATCTATGGAGAATCTAAAATAACGATGAATTCATTAAAAGTAAACTCATTACGTGTTTCTATTTATGGAGAAAGTTACCTGGAAATTAAAGAAGGTAGTGTAAATGATCAAAAATATACAGTGTATGGTGAAGGAAAAGTGAACACTTTAGGGATGATTAACGAAAATACTAAGATCACAGCATATGGCGAAAGTAATTTTAGAGTAAAAGTCTCAGATCATTTAAAAGTTACGGCTTACGGAGAGGCAACTGTGGCTTATAATGGGAACCCTTCGATAAATAAAGGAATAATTTTAGGCGAAGCAACTATTCATAAAATAAATTAAACATCAGACCAATCAAAACCTAACATCAAAAAACGACAGTTATGTTAAAAAATCATTTGAAAATTGCTTGGAGAACTCTTCGTAAACGAAAAGTATTTGCTGCTATCAATATTTTGGGGTTAACCCTTGGTTTTGGATGTGCAATCTTAATTTTTCTATTTGTAAGCCACCATCTTCAATATGATAATTTTCATAACAATTCTGATCGTATTTATAGAGTTGTAACCGAGGAACATCGGGATGATGTCGATTATGAAGCAAGTGTACCGCCAGGTTTTGCTCAGAGCTTTAAAACAGATTATGATTATGCAGAAAAAGTTGCCAAAATATCAGTAAGACAGCATTGGCAGGTTAATGGTACAGATTATAGGTCTAATAGGCGTTTTCATGAAGATATAGTTTTTGCTGAACCTGATTTCTTCGAGATATTAAATTTTCCATTAATTGAAAAACTAGGAGATCATAGCCTGGAAGAACCAAACACAGCTTATATTACTGAAAGCTTTTCTAAAAAAATGTTTGGAGAAGAAAGTGCTTTAGGAAAAACATTCGTTTTAGAAAATGAAGAAACCATTCAAGTAATAGGAGTATTAAAAGAATTGCCAAAAACAACAGTAATTCAGGGAACAGTCTTTCCTTCGTATAAGACTTTAAAGAGTTATGATCAATTTTTATCCAGTAATTCATGGGGAGGGATTAGTAATGCATTGCAATGTTTTGTGTTACTTCGCCCTAATCAGGATATTGCCAAAATTGAAAACACATTAATATCACTGGTATCAAAAAACCGCCCTAAAAATAAAAATGTACACCGTTATAAACTACAACGATTAGATAATATTCATTTCAATAATAAGTATGGAGGAATCAATGTAAACCTACTTTGGGTTTTTGGGTTAATAGGCCTTTTTATCATTATAGTTGCTTGTATTAATTTTATTAATATTTCTACCGCACAAGCTTATACTCGTTCTAAAGAAATAGGAATTAGAAAAGTATTAGGAAGCTTCAGACAACATCTTTTTTGGCAATTTATTTCAGAAACATTTATCATTAGTCTTTTTGCAATAATATTAGGTTTGGTATTTGCCATATTGGTATTGCCGGCTTTTAACGAACTTTTTGATTTAGATCTCTCTATAACCTCTTTGCTTAATGTTAAAGTAGTAGGGTTTGTATTGATGTTGTTGATAGGTGTTTCACTTTTTGCAGGTAGTTATCCAGGAATTATACTGGCACGTATTCTCCCAACCTTGGCATTAAAAGGAAAACTTACGCAGAAAGATACAGGCGGAAAATTAACTCGAAAAGTATTGGTCACCTCTCAGTTTGCAATTTCTATCATATTTATTGTCGCAACTATTATTATCAGAAAACAAATTAGCTATGCCGTAAATGCAGATCTAGGATTCGATACAGAATCTATTGTGATTGTAGAAATTCCTGAAGATATAGAAACCGTAAAGTTAGAAGGTTTACAAGAACGAATCAATACTCTTTCTGGGGTGAAGAATAATACGGCTTGTTTAGCGAGCCCTGGAGCCTCAAGTAATAATTGGGGTACAGGGGTACGATATAATAATAGACCTGAAGTTGAAGAATTTTCAATTTCAGCAAAATTAGCGGATAAAGATTACCTTAATACATTTAATCTTAAACTGGTTGCTGGGCGTAATTTTTATCGTACAGACTCGATCTCAGAAGTCGTTGTGAACGAAAAACTTGCTCAGAAATTAGGCCTTGTAAATTCCCAAGAATTAATAGGCAAACAAGTAGAGTTCAACGGTGCTACAATTAAAGCATCCATTGTAGGAGTAGTTGCCGATTTTCATGATAGGAATTTTCATGAAACAAAGAGTCCTGTATTTATTGCTCCTCAATCTAATGCATATAACGAATTAGCTATTAAAGTTTATAGCCAAAATGCTAAAGCCACTTTAGAAGGAATAGAAAGACTTTGGAAAGAGACTTTTCCAAAATATATCTATGAATTTGATTTTCTGGATGAGCGTGTAGCCCAACAGTATCAGGAAGAACAAAGATTTTTACTGATGTCAAAGTTGTTTTCGGGATTAGCTATTTTTATTAGTTGTCTGGGGCTTTATGGATTGATTTCTTTTTTCGTAGCTCAAAGAAGGAAAGAAATTGGAATTAGAAAAGTCCTGGGAGGTAAAGTTGGAGACATTTTATTATTGTTCACACAGGACTTCTTAAAACTAATTTTTGTTGCAGGCATAGTAGCATCACCGCTAGCTTGGTATGTTATGAATAATTGGCTTGAAAATTATAAATATAGAATAACAATTGATTGGTGGGTTTTTGCACTGGCCATAGGAGCAACTGCTATAATTACTATGGTTACTATTAGCTATCAAGCTATAAAAGCGGCTACTGTTAACCCTATAAAAAGTTTACGAATAGAATAAACAATTAATAACCTGTTTGGTTTTTTGTACCTGACAGTTTTTGAAAATAGATGATATATTATGTTTAAGAATTATTTAAAAATTGCTTGGAGAAACCTATTAAAAAACAAGGGATATTCTGTTATAAATATAGGAGGTCTCGCTATAGGAATGACTTGCTTTTTGCTTATAACGTTGTTTATAAGGAACGAACTTTCTTATGATAGTTATCATGAAAATGCTGATAATATATATAGAGTAGTTCACCATAGTAATAAAGATGATATAGAAGGTGGTTGGATATGGGGGAATGCACCAGTAGGGCCAGCTTTAAAAAATGATTTTTCAGAAGTTGTTGAAAAAGTTCAATTTTCAGGAAGATCCGATGTTTTATTAAATTATAACGAACGTTCTTTTCAAGAAGCTAACTGTTTTTATGTAGATCCAACGGTATTTGATGTATTTAGTTGGCCTTTAGTTTCAGGAAACCCAAATACAGCTTTAAAAGCACCATATTCTATAGTATTAACCGAAAGTATAGCAAAAAAATATTTTGGTAATGAAGATCCTATGGGTAAAAGCATCAATGGCTTTGGAGGTAGAGCTAGTGATGGCCTCTACACAGTTACTGGTATAATGAAAGATGTGCCTTCTAATTCACATTTTTCTTTTGATATACTCATGTCTATGAGCTCTTTTCATCAAACTAGACCCGATATTTTTGATGCTTGGGGATATGTAGATTTTTATACCTATTTTTTGGTAGCAGATAATTTTGACCAAGCAGCGTTTCAAGCCAAGATACCTGGATTTTTGAAAAAAAACAGACCTTCTGAAGAAGGTGAATATTATTATAACATTTCATTCGAACCGTTAAAAGATACATATTTAAGTTCCAGCGCTGCTCGACAACCAGGGATAACAGGTAATTTATCTAATATTTACATTTTTGTGATTATTGGATTTTTCATACTTATAATTGCTTGTATTAATTTTATGAACCTTGCTACTGCCCGTTCGCTAGAAAGAGCAAAAGAAGTTGGAGTAAGAAAAGTAATTGGAGCAGATAAAAAAAGCTTGATTTATCAGTTTTTAGGAGAGTCATTGCTTATGGTTTTTTTATCCGCAATAATAGGTTTGGTATTGGTTATTATATGTCTTCCTTGGATGAACACTATAACAGGAAAGCAATTTTTAGTCAATGAGATTTTTAATGGCATTACACTTTCATTGTATTTCGGAACGGCATTAGTTACAGGAATATTAGCAGGAAGTTACCCCGCTTTTATATTGTCTAATTTTAAACCATCAAGTGTACTTAAAGGAGTTTTTAGAACTTCAAAAAAAGGAGTTAACCTAAGAAAAGGGCTTGTTGTATTTCAATTTAGTCTTTCTATCGCTTTAATAGCAAGTACTGTAATAGTATATTCTCAATTGGATTATATGCTAAATAAGAATCTGGGTTTTGATAGAGAGCAACAGTTGGTTATTGATTTCAATTGGGATGGTCAAGTACGTGATAACATAGAAACCATTAAAAGTGAATTTTTAAATCATCCAGATATTAGTTCAGTTTCAGCTTCAAGAACAGTCCCTGGAGGCCATTTCCCGGCAGCAGGAACCAATATAGAAACCAAAGAGGGTCCAATGAAATCTTTTAGTCCTTTTTTATATGAAGTTGATGTTGATTTTATACCTCATTATGATATTGAAGTAGTTGCTGGTAGAGCTTACTCAAGGGACTTTGCAACAGATACTATTTCTTCTATGGTTATTAATGAAGCAGCAGCTAAAAGTTTTGGATATGCAGATCCATTAGAAATTATAGGAAAACGTTTTGAACAATGGGGCAAAGAAGGTACAATTATAGGGGTAGTAAAAGATTTTAATTATTTATCCTTACACCAAGAAGTAGCCCCCTTAACATTACGATTAGAACCTGAGAGTAGTAGGTATTTTTCTTTACAAATAAAATCTCAAAATCTTCAGGCGACTATTAAAGATATAGAAGATAAATGGTCTGCTTTAGTTCCTCATCGTCCGTTTTTATATAGTTTTTTAGATGACTCTTTTAATACACAGTATGAAGCTGATTTTAAGTTTAAGAAACTATTTACCATATTTTCATTTCTAGCTATTCTAATAGCTTGTTTAGGTTTATTAGGCTTAGCCATTTATAGTGCTATGCAAAGAACTAAAGAAATAGGCGTTCGAAAAGTATTAGGTGCCGAGGTTACAAGTATAGTAACGCTTTTATCTAAAGACTTTATCAAGTTAGTAGGCATTGCAATTCTTATTGCTACACCGTTTTCTTGGTATGCGATGAATAAATGGCTTAATGTGTATGCGTATAGAGTGGAAGTAAATTGGTGGGTTTTTGCCTTAGCAGGATTCTTGGCCTTAACAATAGCATTAATGACAGTTAGTTTTCATGCCATTAAAGCGGCTAGAACAAACCCAATCAAAAGCTTGCGAACAGAATAAATCATCAAAAAACGATAGTTATGTTTAAAAATCACTTAAAAATAGCCTGGAGAAATCTAAAAAAACAACCCTTTTTTACTTTTCTAAATACGTTTGGTCTTGCAATTGGTATGGTAGGTGGACTACTGATTTCATTATACATCTACGATGAATTGAGTTTTGATAAGATGTTTGCAGATGCTGATCGGATCTATAGGATAAATGTAGATGTAAAATTTGGAGGAAACGCCGAAGAATATGCAGAAGTATCTGCTCCTATGGCCGAAGCTATGAAAAGAGATTACCCACAGATAGAAATGGCCACACGATTTAGGAATTTGAGGAGTGTGTTTATCAGAAAAAGTGATACCGAGTTAAATATAAAAGAAACAAGAGCTGCTTATGTAGATACCACTTTTTTCGAAATGTTTGGTTTTGATTTGTTGGTAGGAAACCCCAAGACAGCTCTAAAAGAACCTAATACTTTGATCCTAACCAAAACTGCAGCAGAAAAACACTTTGGGATAAACGAAGCTTTAGGACAAAATGTGATATTAGACAATAGGGATACATATACAGTAGTAGGTGTTATAGATGATATGCCAAAGAATTCTTTCATTAGAAACCACAATATTTTTATTGCGATGGCCGGATATGAAGATGCTACCTCTACCGAATGGGGGAACCATAATTATCCAACTTTTATTAAGTTAAAACCGGGTGCAGATATCAAAGATTTTGATACTTTTTTAGAATCTGCATTAAGAGATTATGTAATTCCTGGAGTACAAAAATATTCCCCAGGGATAACAGAAGAGCAATTTTTGGCTTCAGGAAATTATCTTAATTTTAGCACCATAGCCTTAACAGATATTCATCTACATTCTAGTAGGTATCCAGAATTAAGTGCAAATGGTGATATTCAAAACGTTTATATTCTTTCTTTTATCGCATTATTTTTGATTATTCTGGCAAGTGTTAATTTCATGAACCTATCTACTGCGCATTCTCTTAAGAGGGCAAAAGAAGTAGGAGTTCGTAAGACATTAGGTTCTAATAAATCAGAGCTCATCAGACAGTTTTTGATAGAATCTGGGTTGATTTCTTTTATGTCATTAGTACTAGCCATTATAGTAGCTTCAATTTCGGTTCCTTTTTTTAATGAACTTGCAGGGAAAGAAATTTCCATACCGTTTACCAATCCTTTTTTCTGGTTGATTTTGCTGGTTTCAGTAATAGTATTAAGTCTTTTTTCGGGGAGTTATCCTGCATTTTTTATGTCAAAATTTAAGCCTATACAGGCATTAAAGGGTATAACCGAAAATGGTATAGGAGGAGGAAAAATAAGAAATTCCTTGGTTGTTTTTCAGTTTGCTATTTCTGTGTTTTTGATTATAAGTACTCTGGTTGTTTTTCAACAATTAAAATTTATTCAAAACAAGGATTTGGGATTTACAAAAGATCAGGTTTTAATTATAAATGATGTGTATGCTACCGAAAACAAAATAGCATCGTTTAAAGAAGAAGTACAGCAATTAGCTCAGGTAAAAAATACATCGGTAAGTGGCTTTTTACCAACACCTTCATTTCGAGGTAATAGTACATTTTATAGAGAAGGGTTAAAAAATGATCATGAAAAAGCAATCAATATGAGTGATTGGAATGTTGATTTTGATTATGTGTCAACTCTAAATTTAGAAATCATTGCAGGACGTGATTTTAATCGACAATTTAGTACAGATTCTACGGCCATGATTCTTAATGAATCGGCTGTAGCTGTTTTAGGAGTAACACCAAAAGAAGCACTTGGGATACGATTATCATCGGATTATGATGGAGGTGAAGTTATATTTAGAACTGTAGTAGGAGTTGTTAAGGATTTTCATTACGAATCTTTAAGAAGAGATATTGATGCGTTGAGCCTTTCGCTGAACAATAGTCTTGGATCAATGGCAGTAAAACTTAATGCCGGAGATTTCTCTAATACTATAGCGCAAATTGAAACTATCTGGAACAGAATATCTCCAGATCAGCCTTTCGATTATTATTTCATGGATGAATCTTTCAATACGACTTATCAAGCAGAACAACGATTGGGTCGAATTTTTATCATATTTACCATTCTATCTATTCTAATTGCTTGTCTTGGACTATTTGGTCTGGCTGCATTTAATGCAGAAAAACGAACCAAAGAAATAGGAGTAAGAAAAGTACTAGGTGCTAGTGTAAGTCAAATAACATATAGACTTACCATTGATTTTCTTAAACTCGTTGGGATAGCAATATTGATATCTCTACCATTAGGATGGTTTGCAATGAGTAAGTGGCTAGAAGATTTTTCATACCGAATAGAAATTAGTTGGTGGGTATTGATTATCGCAGCTTTTCTTGCCGTCGGGATTTCGATATTGACTGTGAGCTATCAAAGTATTAAAGCAGCAATTGTCAATCCAGTAAAAAGCTTGCGAACAGAATAAATTATCATCAAAAAACGACAGTTATGCTAAAAAATCACTTAAAAATAGCTTGGAGAAATCTTACAAAAAATAAACTTCAGACATGTATAAACTTACTAGGTCTTACTGTAGGTACCGTTTGTTGTCTAAGTATCATAGTATTTGTATTTGCTCAATTGGGTTATGATACACATCATGAAGATGCAGAATCTCTTTATAGAATAAGAACTGTAATTACTGGTAATGGTAATGGTGGTGCTGATTTTAATGCAGCTACAAGTTCTCCTCCTATAGCTTTTGCTTTAAAAGAAGATTTTCCAGAAGTAATAGAAGCATGTCGAATTGTATACTTTGGTGAAGGTAATGATGCACTGTTGCGAGTTCAGGATAGTAAAGAAAGCTATTTCGAATCTCGCGGTTATTTGGCAGATCCAACGTTTTTTAAACTATTTAGCTATTCTTTTAAAGAAGGTAGCGCTACTGGTGCACTAGTAAACCCTAATACTGTTGTTCTTTCTGCTACATTAGCCAAAAAATTATTCGGATCAGAACAAGCTTTACACAAAAATCTAGTTCTAGGCAGTGGTGAGGATGAATTAATTTTGACCATTACAGGAGTTTTTGACGATAATGATGCAAAATCTCATCTTAATCCAAATTATATTTTAAGTATGAATTCTCCTGGGTTGGGAGAGTTTGTCAGAAATGAACAAAACTTTGCAACTCAGAATTTTGTACATAGCTATGTAAAATTACTTCCTGGGTCTAATGAGAAGCAACTGCAAGAAAAACTACCTGCATTTTTGCAAAATCGCGGAGCACAAAATTTGGCAGCGGTGGGCTTTGATAAAGCGTTATTGTTGCAAAAAGTTAAAGATATTCACCTTTACTCTAAAGGAATCTCTAATCAGATTGATACCGTCTCGAATATTCAATATTTATATCTACTACTTATTCTTGCTCTATTTATTCAGGTAGTGGCATGTATTAACTTCATTAATCTAAGTACGGCACGGGCAAATAAACGCGCCAAAGAAATTGGAGTAAGAAAAGCGGTAGGCGCAAATAGAGGATCCTTAATACGTCAATTTTTAGGAGAATCAATAGTACTATCTCTATTTGCTTTAGTGATAAGTATTCCTATAACAGCTTTAGTGTTACCTTTTGTGAATATACTTACTAAGGGAAATATACACTACACCGCTTTGTTTGATTTGAAAATTTTAATGCCTTTACTGGCATTAAGTATATTTAGTGGGTTATTTGCCGGAGCGTATCCAGCTTTGATCTTATCGGCTATCAAACCAGTTAAGGTACTTAAAGGCACCATTAATGTATCAACAGGTAGTGGAAACTTCCGCAAGGCATTGGTTGTCTTTCAGTTTATCGTATCAATCACCTTGATAGCTACGGTAATAATAGTGAATAAGCAAGTAGAATATTCACAAACCAAAGATATGGGGTTTGATAAAGAAAACCTTATTGCAATTCGCTTAGGAACCGATGAAGCGATAGGGAAGTTTGATGCATTACGATCTCAAGTATCAACAGTATCTGGAGTTACCGATGTTGCAGGTAGTAATCACTATCCATCAGAATATATAATGAATGATTTAGGACTATATCTCCCAGGAGAAAATCCTGCAAATCAGACATTGGTTAAATATAATGGTGTTAGTGATAATTATTTTAAAACCGTAGGAACACCGCTGCTTGTTGGTCGTGATTTACGTGCTAATGATAGTACTCAGGTTATCGTTAATAAAGCTACTATTGATGCTTTTAATATTGATATAGATAATGCATTAAGTTCTAAATTGATACAGACGTATGAAGGAGAAACTTCGGTATATGAGATCGTAGGGGTTGTAACCGATTACCATTTTGCCTCTCTAAAAGAATCAATAGCTCCTATCTTACTTTTTAATGATAATGAACCAGGATGGCTTATCGTTAAAACAGAAACTACAGATTTTAAAACCTTGTTAGCTAATCTTGATCGTAGCTGGACATCAATAAACCCTAGTACACCCTTTGTATACACTTTTGTTGATAAAGAAGTCGGAAAATTATTTGTTGAAGAAAAACGGCTAAGTCAAATATCAATTGTATTTACTTGCTTGGCTATTTTAATTAGCTGTTTAGGTTTATTTGGGCTGATTTCTTTTATGGCAGAGCAGAAGAAAAAAGAAATAGGAATTCGAAAAGTATTAGGAGCCAGTGTAGGAACTGTGATCAATATGCTTACCAAAGATTTTATAAAACTGGTGCTCATAGCACTAATCATAGCTACTCCTCTAGCGTATTACTATATGGAGGACTGGTTGCAAGGTTTTGCATATAGAATTTCAATTAGTTGGTGGATTTTTGCCTTAGCAGGCGCTATTACTATGGGTATTACAATATTAACTGTATGTGTACAGGCATTTAAAGCCGCAACCGCTAATCCGGTAAAAAGCTTGCGTACAGAATAAATCATCTAGTGCTAAAGGTGCTATCAATATCAAAAAAACAACAGTTATGTTTAAAAACTATATCAAAATCGCTTGGCGAAACCTAAAAAGAAACAAAGGGTATTCGGTGGTAAATATTGGTGGACTTACCATAGGCTTATCGGCGGTGATTTTTATGCTTTTTTATATAAATCATGAGAATAGTTACGATGTATTTCATACTGATTATGATAGACTTTTTAGAATAGAAAGAACATATGTAAGTAGTATCCAAAGTGATATTTGGGATAGTACACCTTATATATTATCAGATGAATTAAAAAGCTCTATTCCCGAAATTACTAATGCTACCAGTATAAGAACTACCGCAAACTACCTGGGCGTTAATGATGCAATGTATCATGAAAAGAATGGATTGTTTGCAGATAATGAATTTTTAAAACTATTTACTTTAAAGTTTGTAGAAGGTGATCAGAACAGCTCTTTAGAAAACCCAATGAGCATAGTACTTTCAGAATCATTAGCCAAAAAACTTTCTCCAGAAAGTAATATTATAGGAAAAACAATACATATCGATAAAAAATATGACTGTGTAGTTACTGGCGTATTTGCTGATTATCCCGATAATTCTCATTTAAAGATTGATTACCTACTTTCTTTTAGCTCATATAAAACTATTACAAGAAATACACTCGATGCGGGGTGGGGTGCAAATAATGCATCTACTTATGTTCAGCTAAGGAATAACGCAGAAATCGGCAAGGTATCAGAAAAAATAAAAGGGTTTTTAACAAATCATCTTAAGCTGGAAGATGGAATTCAGGAACTACTTAGCCTTAGACCCATTAGGGATATTTATATGAAAACGTCTAAGGTAAGAGGAGGAGGAGGAAACAGGAGCGAGATTACTACACTGTATCTTTTTCTTGCAGTTGTAATTTTTACTGCTTTAATCAGCTTGTTAAATTATATAAATTCATCCACTGCCCAGGTTATGAAGAGAGAATTAGAAATAGGAATCAAAAAGGTTATGGGTAGTACAAAGAGCCATTTAAGATACCAGTTTATTACCGAGTCATTGGTTATGGTATCCATCTCTTTTATCATTGCTATAGGTTTGGTACTATTGTTTCTTCCACTGTTTAATAAGATTGTCGGAAAGAATTTATCTATTGTTTTTAGTCAGGATTGGCCATTTTTTATATATGCTATGCTTGGTTCACTTCTGGCAGGTATTTTGGCAGGTTTATATCCTGTTTTCTTTCTTACATCCTTAAAAATTTCTTCTTTTCTTCAAGGTAATTCGTCTATTAAACGCCGTGCTGGTCTAAGAAAAGCTCTGGTTGTTTTTCAATTAGTATTAGTGATACCGTTGGTATTTACTTCAATACTTATTATAGAGCAGTTTAAATATATAGAGCAACGAGATATTGGATTTGTAAAAGAAGATTTATTAGTGTCATTTATAGATGTTACCAATAAAGAAGACAGAGAGGTACTTAAAACAATAGGAGAACGATTATTACAAAACCCTAATATTCTTAATTATTCTATATCAGATTCGGGTCCATTTGGTGGAGGAAGGCAACAAAGTATGGATTGGGAAGGTAATACAACTAATGAAAAAGCTGTGATTAGGTCACACAGGATAGATTACGATTTTTTGAAAACCTACCAAATGAAGCTAATAGAAGGAAGAGATTTTTCTGAAGATTATGCTACAGATATCCAAAGCGCATGCATCATAAACCAAACTGCTTTAGAATTGTTTGGCTGGGATAATGCCTTGGGTAAGAAAATCAATAATGGTCGTTTAAAAGTGATTGGTGTAGTAAAAGATTTTAATGATTATACGGCATTCAAGAAAATACCACCTATGATTCTTTTTATGGATCAAGGTTCGGGTAGCTCGTATGTAACCATAAAAGTAGCTTCAAATAAAAGAGCAGAAGCCCAAACATTGGTCAATACACTTTTTAACAATGATTTTCCAGAAAACCCCATTGAATTCAGCTTTTTGGATGACAATCTAGACAGCAGTTATTTGAACTCATTGAAAGGCACAATCAATATTTTCATTTTTTTCTCGGTATTAGCTATACTATTGGCAGTACTTGGATTATATAGTCTGGTATCCTTTTCGTTAAAAACACAACAAAAAATGATAGCAATACGAAAAGTACTGGGAGCCAATGCAAAAAGTATTTTTCTAATACTACTTAGAGAGTACATGATATTATTCTGTATTGCCGCAACATTAGGGCTTATTACGGTTTATTTCATAGCAAATAAAATAATACATGTTTTTGCATATCATGAAGGTGTCAAATTCATCTATCTAATTATGGCAGGATTACTAGCCTTATTTGTAGTGCTTTTTTCGGTGAGTAGCAAAATAGTTTCTGCGGTATTACAGAATCCCATAAAAAGCTTACGAAAAGAATAAATCATCATTTAAAAACAACAGTTATGCTAAAAAATCATTTAAAAATAGCCTGGAGAAGTATCTTAAAAGATAAGATGTTTACTTTCATCAAAATAGGAGGTTTTGCTGTTGGGATAATGGCGTGTGTATTGATCGCACTTTTTATTAAAGACGAATTAAGCTATGACAAGCATTATGTTTCTGAAAAACAAATTTTTAGGGTATATACAGAAGTAATACATAAGGGTGAACTTATTAAATGGACTCATTATCCTGCACCTTTTGCTAAAGCGCTAAAAAAGGACTTTCCCGAAATAGAAAAGTCAGGGAGGTTTCTTACAAGCGAACTTTTTGGTACCGGAAACAAAGAGCTTCGAATAGAAGGAGAAACAGAAAACATTTTTGAAAATGGATTCATTTTTGCCGATCAGGAGTTATTAGAAATCTTAGAAATACCACTTGCACAAGGAAGTACTAAGAGTGCTTTATCCCAACCAGGAACTATAGTAATCTCTCAAGCAAAAGCTGATAAATATTTCCCTAACGGAGATGCTATTGGCAAAACACTCATTTTAGATAATAATACAGAGAAACCTTATAAAATCACTGGTGTAATGAAAGATTCACCAGAAAACACCCATTTTAAGTATAACTTTCTGATGACAATGGTGGGCAGAGATTTTTATCCTTATGAAAAACATAATTGGGGTGCGCAGAATTATCACACTTATGTTTTGGTGAATAATAATACCAACATACGAGAATTAGAACAAAAAATGTTCTCTATTGTTGAGGACTATATGATCCCTACGGCTAGAGAATCTAATAGGCTTGATAAAGTGGATTTTTTAAAAAGCTATAAATTCAAACTACAGCCTGTAAGCGATATTCATTTAAAATCAACAGATATTAGCGATGGGTTAAAACATGGTGATATTCGTTTTGTATGGTTGTTTGGTGCCATCGCAATATTTATTCTGCTATTGGCATGTATTAACTTTATCAACCTATCTACAGCCAAATCAGCAAATCGTGCCAAAGAAGTAGGGTTGCGAAAAACCGTGGGAGCTTTTAGGAGAAATTTAATTTCTCAGTTCATCACAGAATCAGTCTTGTTTAGTATCATTTCATTTGTTTTGGGAGTAATACTGGCATGGGCATTACTGCCGTATTTTAATACGATTGCCTCAAAAACTTTGATTGTACCATGGAGCCAATGGTGGTTTTTATCCGTATTACTGTTTTCTGCATTATGTATTGGGATTTTTGCTGGATTATATCCTGCTTTTTACCTCTCTGCTTTTAGACCAGTAAATGTATTGAAAGGAAGTTTGAGTACAGGTAGTAAAAGTGGTAAACTAAGAAGCAGCCTGGTTATTTTTCAATTTACTACATCAATTGTTCTTATCATCGGTACATTAATCATATATCAACAGATGAACTATATTTTGAACAAAAAACTGGGCTATGATAAAGAGCAAGTTCTGGTTATTCAAGGTACAAAAAGTTTGGAAAATAAGACACAAAACTTTAAGGATCAACTCTTAAAATTACCGGAAGTAAAACAGGTTTCTGTTAGTGATTATTTACCTATCGAAGGAACCAAAAGAAACGGAAATACTTTTAAAGAAAAAGGGAAAGAAAATGAAGGGGTAGCTGTTCCTGCACAAAGATGGGAAGTAGATCATGACTACATTAATACCTTGGGTATACGTATAAAAAAAGGACGAGATTTTTCAAGAGAATTAGCTTCAGATTCTACCGACGCTATGGTCATTAATGAGGTCATGGCTAAGAGTTTTGGTTTTGAGAATCCTTTAGGAAAAAAAATAACTAATGGAAGACACTCCTGGACCATCATTGGTGTAGTAGAAGATTTTCATTTCGAAACCTTAAAAAATGATATTCAGCCATTGGCAATGGCCGTAAATAATAGTCCAGGGATGATTTCTGTACGTTTAAGAACAGATCATATAAATGAAGTATTAAAATCAATCGCAACGATTTGGAGTACAAGTGTTCCTAACCAATCCTTTAGGTATAGTTTTCTAAACCAGGATTTTTCTAAAATGCACGAAGATGTACAACGTATGGGTAAGATCTTTGTCAGTTTTGCTTTGTTTGCAATCCTTGTAGCATGCCTTGGTTTATTTGCTCTTTCTGCCTTCATGGTAGAGCAGCGTAAAAAGGAGATTAGCATCCGTTTAGTTTTGGGAGCCCCTTTTAAGAGTATATATAAGTTATTGACATTAGATTTTTTAAAACTGATTATCATTTCAATAGGTATTGCCATTCCTATTGGTTGGTATATGATGAGTAGATGGCTAGAAGATTTTGCATATCGTATTAACATTGGTTGGGGGATATTTTTAATAGCAGGAATCCTGGCAATAGCAGTAGCGATTTTAACCATAAGCTACCAATCTATCGGAGCAGTATTTATTAAACCTTTAAAAAGTTTACGAACAGAATAATAAAACATTGCAGAAATACCGAATCAACTTTGGTACCATAAGTCTAAAAATAATATATCATGCACACCTTATATTTTAAAATAGCAATTAGATATCTTTTAAAGAATAAGCTCTATTCTTTTATTAATATTTTAGGATTAGCCATAGGAGTTGCTTCTTTTATTTTGATCATGGTTTATGTGAATTACGAACGTAGCTATGATACTTTTGAAGGATCAGAAAATGTATACCGTGTATATATGGATGCTCTTGAAGGTGATGTTTTTGAAGCATCAGATGCACAAACCGCCAATCTTATCGGTCCTACATTAAAACAAGAATTTCCTGAAGTGATAGAGCATGTGCGTCTTCATCGTTTTGATAAAGTAACTTTTAAGTATGACGAAAAAATCATTGAAGAATCCAAAGGATCTCTGGCAGATGCAACCTATTTTGAAATATTTAAGTATCCACTTTTAAAAGGAGATAAACAAAATGCGCTAAAAGAGCCTAATACTATTGTACTCACAGAATCTTTTGCTAAAAAAATATTTGGAGCGCAAAACCCTATAAAAAAGACTTTGTCAGGGTTTTATTCAGGAGAAGAAGTGTTATTAACGGTAACCGGAATTTTAAAAGATATTCCCGAAAACACTCACATGAAAACCAATTTCCTGATTTCTTTTGATACCTACGGAAACTGGTTTGCATCAGAAGAACAAAAAAAATTAAACTGGGGACATTGTAATTTTTTCACCTACTTAAAAATTGATAAAAATGCTGATAAAGCCCTTCTGAAAAGTAAAGTAATTGCTAGTGATTTTGAAGATGATGAAGATGAAAGATATAATATAGAACCTCTAGAAGATATTCATCTGTATTCTAATAAACCCTATGAAGCCGAGACTAATGGTAGTATCAGTAGAATAAAGTTTCTAACAGCCATCGCTTTTATAGTACTGTTATTATCGTGGCTTAACTATATCAACTTATCTACAACCAAATCTCTAGAGCGTGCCAAAGAAGTAGGTGTTCGTAAGGTTGCAGGCGCACAACGTATGCAGCTTATTTTACAATCATTAACAGAATCGGTTGTTCTAAATGGTATTGCAATTCTTATAGCAATTATACTTACCATAAGTATGCTTTCGATGTATAACAATGTTACTGGAAAAGAATTGGTAATACAGACTTCTACTATTATACAGTTATTACCTATTATTGGTTTTATTGTAGTTGGTGTGATTCTGGCAGGATTATATCCTGCTATTTTATTAAGTGGATATTCACCATCAAAAGCATTAAAAGGAAAGATAAGAACTTCTGCCAGTGGATTAAACATTAGAAAAGGATTGATTGTTATGCAATTTCTAGCCACTATCGTTTTGCTTATTAGCACAATGGTCATTACCAAACAAATAGATTTTATGCAAAAGCAACCTATGGGTGCAGAATTAAATCAAACTATTTCTTTTCATGGCGAATTTTTAAGCAACATGTCGGATTCTCTAGCTAGAAATAAATGTAAAATCCTCGAAACAGAACTACAGAAACTTCCTTTTGTACAGGGTACAGCAAGAACTCAGACGTACCCTGGTGACGGTTATGATAATTTGTCATCATTCATAGGACTGAAATATCCCAACGGAACACAAGATAACAAAAAGCCATTTTACAATTATACAGCAGACAGTAATTATCTTGATATACTAGACATTCAATTTCTTGCTGGAAACAATTTTATAAATAATCCCAAAGGAAATAGCAATACAGTTATAATTAATGAGGCCTGCATGCGTGAAATTGAAATTTTTAACCCAAACGAAGCTATCAATAAAACCATAAAATTCTTTGGAAAAGACTGGACAATTTCTGGTGTTATTGAAAATTACCATCATTTTGGATTAAAAAAAAGGATACATCCTATGATTATTCTACATGGCAATAGCAGTAATAATTTATTAGTAAAATTTGATGAGACTGTTGCTTCTACTGTGGGATATAACAAAGCGATTACCCAGGTAGAAAAAAAATGGAAGCAAATACTACCACAACGTACTTTTGGGTATACATTTTTGGATAAAAAGTTTGAAGCCCAATATAATGATGATAAAGAATTTAGTGCTGCCTTTAGGATATTTACACTTCTGGCAATATGTATCGCAGCATTAGGTTTGTTTGGATTAACATCTTATACCTGTATACAACGTAAAAAAGAAATAGGAATTAGAAAAGTAAACGGAGCAAGTATTTTTAAAATCCTGAAATTATTAAACATTGATTTTATCAAATGGGTTGGGATTGCATTTATAATTGCGATTCCTATAGCCTGGTATGTTATGAATTCGTGGTTAGAAAATTTTGCATTAAAAACAAATCTTAGCTGGTGGATATTTGTACTTGCTGGTATAATGGCACTGGGTATTACATTGCTTACGGTAAGCTGGCAGAGTTTTATGGCAGCTAACGGAAACCCTGTTGATGTACTCAGAGACGAGTAACAGGAGGTTGTTAATCAATCAAGAAACAAACAATTATGTTAAAAAATCATATCAAAGTAGCCTGGAGAACCCTTTTAAAATACAAAGGCTTGTTTACCATTAATATTCTAGGCCTTGCCATTGGGATTGCTACTGCTATTATTATATTTCTTTTTGTGGTAGACGAATTAAGTTATGATCGCCACCATAAAAAAGCAGATCAGATTGTTAGAGTAGTGCTAAAAGGAAAGATGAATGATGAGCTAATAAAAGAAGCTGTTACGCCAGGCCCTGTTGCATATACATTACAAGGAGAGTTTCCAGAGGTTTTACAGGCAACTCGTATTAAATCAAACGGAACACCACAAATTACCTATAAAAACAACACATTTAGAGATCAAAAATTTGCATATGTTGACCCTAATTTTTTTCAGGTATTTACATTGCCACTCATTAAAGGAGATCCTGTCACAGCATTACAAGAACCTAATACTGTTGTTATTACTCAAAAATTAGCATCAAAGTATTTTGGGAATGAAAACCCTCTGGGAAAAGTTTTGGAGTTTAAAGAATGGAATCAACGCTATACGGTTACAGGAGTAATTAACGATGTGCCTGCAAATTCTCACTTTCATTTTGATGCTTTTGGATCTATGCAGGGATTTGCAGCTGCAAAAGAACACAAATGGATAGAATCTGGTTACCATAGTTATCTTGTTCTTGATGAGCGTGTAGATTATAAAAATGTAGAAGAAAAACTACCAAAAATTGTGCGTAAGTATATGGGGCCGCAGATAAAAAAATCTATGGGGATGACTTTTGAAGAGTTTAATGGAAAAGGAAATGACATTGGATTATTCCTACAACCTTTGACCGATATTCATCTTCACTCAGACTTTGCAGATGCTACCAATCTAGAGCCTGGTGGTGATATAAAAACTGTATACATTTTTGGAGCAATAGCCATATTTATCTTAATTATTGCCTGTATCAATTTTATGAACCTTTCTACAGCAGCAGCATCAAAAAGGGCTAAAGAAGTAGGAGTAAAAAAGGTATTGGGATCACCAAAAAGCCAATTAATTAAGCAGTTTTTGATAGAATCTTTTATTGCAACTATGGTAGCTATGGTTTTGGCTTTAATTCTGGTTATGATTTCATTACCATTGTTTAATGACCTGTCTGCAAAAGCATTAGATATAACGTATATTCTTCGCCCTCAGGTACTAATGTATTTATTAATATTAGGAATCATTATTAGTTTTTTGGCCGGAGGTTACCCTGCTTTTTTTCTTTCATCATTTGCCCCCATCACTGCACTTAAAAACAAATTTACCAACACAGGTAATAGTAAAGGATTAAGAAGTGGATTGGTAATTTTTCAATTTGCGATATCGGTAGGTCTTATTCTGGCAACTATAGTAGTAGATCAACAGATGTCTTTCATTCAAAATAAAGATATAGGTTATGAAAAAGATCAAATACTGGTATTAAGGGATTCATGGATGTTAAAGAACAATGAAGAAGTTTTTAAGGAACAGTTATTTAAAGACCCAAGAGTATCCAATATTACAATGTCTGGCCATATTCCCGCAGGGCCATCTTATAATCATATGTCAAGTATTTATCCAGGTCAGGATTCTGATGCTATTAGAAGAACTGTTGTATACAATATTGATGAACACTATATCCCAACGATGGGAATGGAATTGATTGCAGGAAGAAATTTTGCCATAGATGAAGGATCAGAGACCAGAAATTTAATTATTAACGAAACGTCTGCCAGGATTCTAGGATTTACCGATAATGCAATTGGTCAGGCAGTAACAATGTCTATAAATAATGAAGGAGGGACAAGACAATATTCTGTAATCGGAGTGGTAAAAGATTTTCATTTCAAATCATTACATCAAACTATAGATCCTCTAATAATGATTAATGAACCAAGTTCGGGGCTTATTGTAAGAGCAAAAACTTCTGACATGAAAGGATTAATTGCCACAGCAGAAAATATATGGAACGACTTTAAAGTAAATGAACCCTTTAACTATGCCTTGCTCGATGAATTATACAATCAAACCTATCTGAAAGAGCAAAAAATGGGAACCATCCTTAGAATATTTGCTTTGCTCACCATTTTTGTAGCATGCCTGGGATTATTTGGCCTGGTGACTTTTACAGCAGAACAACGATTTAAGGAAATAGGAATTCGTAAAGTGTTAGGATCTACCATACCTCAAATTATCAGGATGCTCTCATTTGATTTTATGAAACTGGTATGTATTTCTTTTTTGATAGCATTTCCTCTTGGGTTTTATCTCATGAATACATGGCTTCAAGATTTTGCTTACCGTATACAAATACAGTGGTGGGTATTTGTTCTGACTGGCTGTATAACTCTATTAATTGCATTTATGACTATAGGTTGGAAAAGCTTCAGAGCAGCATCGATGAATCCTATAAAAAGTTTAAGAACAGAATGATTTAAATCCTTATGGGTCTTTAAAAACTGGTAAGGATAATATAAAAAGTAAAATCATGATTAGAAACTATTTCAAAATTACGTGGAGAAACCTAAAAAGAAGCAGATGGTTTTCTTTCATAAATATTGGCGGACTAGCTTTGGGAATGACAGTCGTTATTATAATTGGTTTATGGGTATTGGATGATTTTACTTTTAATCAGTATCATAAAAATTATGATCGGATAGGACAGATTTACCATAACACGACGAATTTTGAAACTAATGAAATTAATACTGATCCTTCTGTGTTATATACCTTTGGGAGTGTCTTAAAAGAAAAATATCCAGAATATTTTAAACACATTTTAAGGTCAGATTGGGTCAAAGATCATACCCTTTCTAATGATGGGAAAATTTCTACGAAAACAGGAACATTTATTGAAAGTGGTGCGATAGAAATGTTTTCATTGCAAATGATAAAGGGAACGAATGCTAGCTTGGATGAATTGAATGCCATTGTTTTGTCAGAATCTGCTGCATTAGCCATTTTTGGTCAAGAAAACCCTATAGGAAAAAGTATAAAGATTAATAATGAGATGGATGCCGTTGTTAAAGGTGTCTTTGAAGATTTACCAAAAAATACAAGATTTCGTCATGTACAATTTTTTGCAAATTGGAATTTGTTTGAAGCAAATGATAAATTATTTGAATGGGTAAAAGATGTATGGGATGGTTGGTATTTTAATATGTATATAGAATTAAAGCCAGGTGTTGATATTGAGGAAGTAAATAAAAGCTTACAGAATTTTTATATCCAATATGGGCCACATGATCTAGTAGATAATTATAAAGAATCTAACCTTTATCCATTTGTATACCCTATGAATAAATGGCATTTGTATTCAGAGTTTGAGCAGGGCATACCTGCAAAAGGGCGTATTACTTTTGTCTGGCTTTTTATTTATATCGCAATATTTGTCTTATTACTTGCCTGTATTAACTTTATAAGTCTTAGTACAGCTCGTTCTGATAAGAGAGCTAAAGAAGTAGGCGTACGAAAAACAATGGGATCCAAGAAAAATCAGCTTGTCTATCAATTTTTGATTGAGTCCCTTATAGTATCTTTTATTGCACTATTATTTGCATTAATATTGATATCGGTTTCGTTACCATGGTTCAATGAGCTTTCTCAAAAAGACATGAGTATACCTTGGGGTAATGTGCTGTTTTGGAGTGTCGTATTGTTTTTTACAGTGCTTACAGGTCTTTTTTCTGGAATCTACCCAGCTTTTATCCTTTCTTCTTTTAATCCTATAAAAGTAATGAAGGGAACCTTTAGAATGGGTAAGTATGCAGAAACTCCAAGAAAAATCTTAGTAATATTCCAGTTCAGTATATCGATTATGCTTGCTGTAGGTACTTTTATTGTATTTGAACAGATCCAGTATACCAAAGACAGGCCTATTGGGTATGATGAGAATGATCTTATATACTTAAATATGAACAATCCTGATTATTTTGGAAAATATAATATACTTCGTGATGAATTAAAAAATGCTGGAGTGGTTGAGGAAATCGCTCAATCTTTTTCTCCTCAGGTTGCTATATATAATAGAGGCGGAGGATTTAATTGGCCGGGGAAAGATCCAGAAATGGAAGACGAGTTTGGTCTTATGGCCATAACCCATGATTATGGAAAAACTGTAGGATGGAAGTTAATAGAAGGAAGGGATTTCTCTAGAGAAATGCCTACAGATTCGTCAGCCCTTATTGTTAATGAAGCAGCTGTAAAATATATGAAATTGAAGAAACCTGTAGGAACCTATATTACCTATGGAAAAAGTGAACCTCTAAAAATCATAGCAGTTGCCGAAAATATGGTTATGGAATCACCTTATAAACCCACTAGTCCTGCTATTTATTACATTAGTTATAGCAATGTCAATTTTATGCATATAAAATTAAAATCTGATATTGATACAAATACTGCTATTACTGAGATTAAAAGAGTGTTTGCAAAAGTAGTCCCTTCTGCAAATTTTGATTACCGTTTTGTGAATCAAGATTATAAACTCAAATTTAGATCAGAACAACGCTTAGGAAACCTGGCTAGTGTTTTTACACTATTGGCTATTTTAATAAGTTGTCTTGGTTTATTTGGTTTAACTTCTTTTGCTGTAGAAAGACGTACTAAGCAAATAGGTATTCGTAGAGTATTAGGTGCTTCTAAATTTAATATTTGGAAAACCCTATCTAGCGGATCTATAGTACTTGTTTTACTTTCCTGTTTGATAGGAATCCCTATTATCCATCATTTTATGGAACAATGGTTACAAAATTATAACTATCGAATGGAAATTTCATGGTGGATTTATGGTGTTGCTATTATTGGAACATTATTATTAACATTATTAACAGTAAGTTTTCAAATTATTAAAGCAGCATCGATGAACCCAATAAAAAGTTTAAGAACAGAATAAATCAAAAGCTATTATGTTAAGACAGAACCTTATACTTTTTTTTAGAAATATCAAAAAACATAAAAGCACTTTTTTGATTAACATCATAGGGTTATCTTCAGGATTGGCCTGTGTATTTTTGATTGCACTTTGGGTATTAGATGAGATTCAAGTAGATAGATTTCATGAAAATGATGAATATCTGTATCAGGTTTGGAATAAGTTTGAAAGCCGAGAAGGCCCTAGAGTCCTTAATTGGACTCCAAACATTTTGGCAGAAACAATGACCAATAAATTACCCGAGGTAAAATATGCAGTATCTCAAACAGTGCCTGCACAATTTGCTAAGGTACCACTTCATGTAAATAACAAAGTTATAAAGACGGGTGGTGTATTTGCAGGCAAAGACTATTTTAACATGTTTTCTTATCCTTTGATACAAGGAGATAAAGATCAGGTACTTGAAGGAACTAATTCGATTGTGATTTCAGAATCTCTGGCGAATCAACTTTTTGGTTCTCTAGATAGAGTTATAGGAAAAGTAATCGAATGGGATGCAATGGGGATGTTAGAAAAACATCAAGTGAGTGGTGTTTTTAAAGATATTCCTTCTAATTCAACAACTCAATTCGATTTTATATTACCCTTAGCTACCTATAAAAAAGGAATTATACATAATGGCGAAAAAAATGATTGGGTCAATAATAACCCGATAACCTATATTTTACTAAATGAAGGAACAAATGTAGAAGAATTTGCTGCTAAAATTGAAAACTTCTCAAAGCTACAGAATAAGGATGTCACAGCAGACCTTATAATGACCAAATATTCATCTAATTATCTATACGGTAATTTTGAAAATGGAAAACAGGTCTCTGGGCGTATGAATTATATATACCTCTTTTCCTGTATTGCATTATTTATTTTGATCATAGCTTGTATTAATTTTATGAATCTTTCTACAGCAAATGCATCAAGGCGTTTAAAAGAAATAGGAGTTAAGAAAGCATTAGGATCCAAAAGAACTACACTTATCACACAGTATTTTGGAGAATCAGTGATGACTGCGTTTATTTCTTTATTGTTGGCACTTTTAGTAGTATTTCTTTTTATCCCACAGTTTAATATAATTACTGGTAAAGCACTATCCTTAAGTTTTGACCCTTTGATTTTTGGTTTACTCTTATTGATTGCTCTTTTTACAGGAATATTGGCAGGAAGTTATCCCGCATTACACCTTTCACGCTTTAAACCAGTAACCATTTTAAGAGGTCAATTAAAAAATTCATGGGGAGAAGTATGGGTTAGAAAAGGGTTAGTGATATTTCAATTTTCATTATCAATTATTTTGATTATAGCGGTCTTATTAGTTTCTCAACAAGTGGCTTATGTACAATCCAAAAACTTGGGAATGGATAAAGACAATGTTGTTTATTTTAGGCAAGAGGGCCACCTAAGACAAAATGCAGAGGCTTTTTTAGAAGAATTAAAAGGAGTCCCAAACGTGGTCAATGCTGCCATGACTAGTCAAAATATCATAGGTACAAACATTAATACCACCGGAGGATTAGTTTGGACAGGTAATGAAGAAGAACGTCAATCTCGTTTTAAAGAACTTCGTATCGGTCATGATTTTATAGAGACGATGGATATGAAACTTAAAGAAGGAAGATCATTTTCTAGACAGTTTCCTGCAGACAGTGCTGCAATAGTATTTAACGAAACTGCCATAAAGATGATGGGCATAGAAAATCCAATAGGAAAAACGATACGCTACGGATCAACACAGTATAGTATTATTGGAGTCTTAAATGATTTTCACTTTCAATCTTTTCGAGAAGTTGTACACCCTATGTTTTTTAGATTAAATAATAATAGATCCAATTTAGAATTTGTAGTTCGAATTGCTGGTGGAACAGAAAAAGAAACCTTAGCTAAACTTAAAGCTTCTTATGCTAAGTTTAATCCTGGATATGTATTTGAACATAGATTTTTGGATGCAGATTTTCAGGCACAATATGCATCAGAACAACAGGTGGTTTCACTATCTAAATATTTTGCTGGTTTAGCCATTTTAATCTCCTGTTTAGGTCTGTTTGGTTTGGCTAGGCACACGGCAGAGCGAAGACGAAAAGAGATTAGTATTAGAAAAGTATTAGGACAAAGCGCTTCTCAGATTACTATGATGTTATCTGGGGAGTTTACCAAGTTAGTTTTGATAGCAATAGGTATTGCAGTCCCAGTAGCATATGTACTGGGGAGTAATTGGCTTTCAGGTTTTGCATATAGAATCCCTTTAAAAGGATGGTACTTCATAGGTGCCGGTTGTATAGCCTTATTTGTTGCCTTGCTTACAGTCGGATCACAAGCAATAGGTGCGGCAAATAAAAACCCTGTAGATGGATTAAAAGAAGAATAAGGAGAGTCATAATATCAAAAAACAAAAGTTATGTTTAAAAACTATATCAAAATAGCCTGGAGAAATGCTATTAGGCAAAAACAATTTACTATTCTCAATATACTTGGACTTAGTATTGGGATAGGCACATGTTTTATTATTGGATTATATATTCATAGTGAAATGACCTATGATACTTTTCATGACAAAGCAGATCGCATTTATAGAGTTAATCAGCCCAATATTTGGGATGATTGGAATGAGATATCTTCGGCTACAGGCCCCAATGTAGCTATCGCATTAAGAGAAGATGCTCCAGAATTTGAAGAAGTAACCAGACTTTTAAGGACCGGTGCACAGATTGTAAGATCTAATCACAATGAAGAGGCAAATTTATATAGCGAAGAGCAATATTTTGCTGTCGAAGAAAACTTTTTTGATGTGTTTTCTTTTAAATTTTTACAAGGTGATTCTAATACAGCACTTAGTGAACCTATGAGTATGGTGATGACAAAAAAAACGGCAGAACGTTATTTTGGTACAGAAAATCCAATCGGAAAAACAGTAGAAGTAAAAGATTATGATAACTCATGGAAAACCTATACCGTAAAAGGAGTACTTGATAATGTTCCTTATAAATCACATATTCAATTTGATATGTTGGTTTCTTTAAAAAGTTATTCTGAAATGATGCAAAGAAACGGTTGGAAATGGATTTGGACAGCATTTTCGACCTATGGATTGGTAAAAGAAGGAACGGATATAGCAGCATTTACCAAAAAAATTCAGGCCATTCCACCAAAATGGGCGCCACCTACAACAGAACGTATTTTTAATCAAACGTTTAAAGAATTTACAGCAGGACATGACTGGACATTATACCTGCAACCTCTTAGAGAAATATACCTATCCGAAGCTCCTGCTACTCATTCCTTTGGACCAACTGGAAATCCAATGTTTGTTCAAATATTCGGAGCAATAGGTGTACTGGTACTTATATTATCCAGTATCAATTTCATGAACCTCTCGACAGCAAGATCATCAAAGAGAGCAAAAGAAATAGGAGTGAGGAAAGTTTTAGGTTCTAAACGAAAAGCATTAATCAAACAGTTCGTTATAGAATCTACACTCTTTGTGTTGATAGGTACTGTTTTTGCTTTGATATTCGTACAACTTTCTTTGGGTATATTTAGTACAATTGCAGATGTACAGCTCGAACTAATCCCATATTTAGGCAACCCAATATTTCTGGCAATTGTGTTATTATTTGTACTAGGGTTAGGTTTAATTTCTGGAAGCTACCCTGCGTTTTACCTTTCGATGTTTCAACCTATAGAAACCCTTAAAGGAAAAATAAGCACAAAATTTAAAGGGAAAGGAATTAGAAATGGATTAGTTGTCTTTCAGTTTACTATTTCTATTGCTCTGGTCATTTGTACCTTATTTGTACAAAAGCAATTGGTGTATACTTCCTCTTTAGACTTAGGGTTTGAGAAAGATAATATTCTACAAATTCATAATATCGAGCAAATCGGTTTTGATACTGAAGCACTTAAAACAAAACTTCTGTCAAATCCTGCTTTCTCAAAAGTTGGAAAATCATTTGGATTACCGCCAAATATATGGTCTGGGGATCGATACAAAACACTGGGAGCTAATGATCAGGTGGTTCAACTTAGAAATGTAAGAACAGAAGAAGATTATCTCGATGTATTAGGAGTAGAATTTGTTACCGGAAGAAATTTTGATTCGTCAAGACCCAATGATAAATATAAAGTGATATTAAATGAAAAAGCAGTTAAAGCCTTGGGGTGGGGTAATCAAGAATCTTATAATGCAGATTCTCCTATAGGAAAAATACTGGCTTTAGCCTCTGGAAGCGAAGATGAATTTGAAGTGATGGGCGTAGTTAAAGATTTTAATATTAATAGTGTACAACAAGAAATAGCACCATTGGTCATCATTCATCATCAAAATGATAAGGTTTGGGATTATGGTGCAGGCTTATCTTATTATTCGATGAAACTTAATCCTGCAGTGGTTAAAAATCCTGGTGAACTTCAAACATTGATTGATGGAGTTAAAAATGATATTGCACAAATAGACCCTTCGGTTCCATTTGAATATAGTTTTATGGATCAGGATTTTGAAAACACTTTTGTGTCAGAACAAAGAATGGGAGTAATACTTAGTATATTTACTGTTATGGCATTGCTTATAGCATGTCTTGGGTTGTTTGGTCTGGCTGCTTTTACGGCAGAGCAACGTATCAAAGAATTAAGTATTAGAAAAGTACTGGGTGCCAAGGTATCAGAATTAGCTTTTTTGTTCTCTTCAGAATTTACAAAACTGGTTCTTATTTCTATTATTCTTGCTTCACCTATTGCATACTTTTTGGTGGATGAGTGGCTCAAAGATTTTGCGTATAGGACTCCAATAGATAGTTGGGTGTTTATTGTGGCAGCGATAAGTGCACTTGTAATTACGTTGGTAACAGTAAGTTTTCAAACCATTAAAGCAGCATCAACAAATCCTGTGAAAAATTTAAGGACAGAATAGAATTATTTATGACCTCACAGGTCTCAAAGACCTGTGAGGTCTATTTTAAAAATTAAAAAATAAATCTAATTAAAACCTGGGTATCTAAAAAGAACAATAAAATGTCATGATAGACAGCGCAAAGTATTTCTAACGCCTGATTCTTAAAAAACATAGATTACTTTGTACTTTGTAGAAACGAAAAGCAAGACTTTTTAGATACCCTATTTTAAATCCAGATTAAAATATCATAAACAACTAAAAAAATAAAACATGTTATTACAACTAAAAAATATATCAAAGTGGGTACACTCAGGAGGACAGAAAGTGTTCTTACTAAAAGACATTAATTTTTGGGTGAACGAAGGAGATTTTATCTCAATTATGGGGCCCTCTGGTTCAGGAAAATCTACTTTGCTTAATATCATTGGGATGCTTGATGATTTTAATGAAGGCGAATATACATTTCTGGAAGAAAAAGTACATTCACTTAAAGAAAAACACCGTGCGAACCTATATAAGCAATATATAGGATTTGTATTTCAGGCATATCACCTGATTGATGAATTAACGGTAAAAGAAAACCTTGAGATGCCATTATTATATAAAAAACACAATGCATCAGAAAGGAAATCTTTGGTAGCAGATATGTTGGATCGCTTTAATATTGTGGGTAAAAAAGATCTTTTTCCTTCTCAGTTAAGTGGGGGACAACAACAATTAGTAGGTGTTGCCAGAGCACTTATTGCTAGTCCAAAACTGATCCTTGCAGATGAACCTACCGGGAATCTTAATTCTAAGCAAGGAGAAGAAATCATGGAAATTTTTACGCAATTAAATAAAGAAGGAGTAACCATTATACAAGTAACTCACTCAGAAAAAAATATGGAATATGGTTCTCGGGTCATCAATTTATTAGATGGTAAAATTGAGTAAGTATTTTGTTTTAATCAAACTTCGATGGTTTTTAAAACCAGCGAAGTCTGATTGATTCTTTAAGATTTCACTGGAAGTAGGGTATTTTCAAGAATACCTTCAGTCTATATTTGTTTTCAAATAAACCTGAATAATCAAAAACTATGACTGAACAAAAAGAAATGACATTATCATCGAACTGGACAACTCTTAGTATTTACATACAGCTTCTGGCGTGTTTAATAGGTGTCCCTTACATGTTTTTTTTATTTATGCAAAAAGAATTTGATATTGGAATGGTAATTTTTGGGGCATTTGTTTTAGGGATTACAGCACTAATTATTTGTCAATTTATATATGCATGTGATGCTCGGGTCATAAACGACAAACTGGTATTAAAAAAACAATTTAAACCCTCAAAAACGTATTCTTTTGAAAAAATTAGAAATCCACGCTCATTCAGAATAAAAAGGACAAGTTATGTAACAGTAAAAATGGAAAATGAGGATAAGGTCTTAGAAAAGTATTTGATCATCAATAATCATCACTTGTTATCATTTGAAAATAAAAATGCCAAGCAAGTGCTGATTTCTTTGAAAAACATGCATAAACAAATAAATAAGACTATGAACAATACTGATTCAAGTAAAGAGTACTCATCAGAAATGAATAAACAACTTTAAAAACTATTATTCAGAATCTACTTCGGGAGCAACTGTAAATTGTTTTATAGCAGAATTTGGTTCTATGATGTTGTATCCTTTCCAGAATTCTGGATTGTATCTGGATAAGTATTCTGGTTTAATATTCTTATTTTCGGTGCTGGCCTTGTAATCAGATTCAGATAATGGGCTAGAGTCAAAAACAACAATCTCGAACTTATTTACATTTGCCATAATCACATCGAGTGCCAGAGACAGCTCATTTTGCTTACGTCTTCCTTTTACATGTTTATTTTTCTCGATCACTTTTAGAGGACGGTCAAAACCAAATCGATTTCCTCTACGCATTTCAAGATATTTCAGGTCGTATTTGTTGTTTTGTCCTTTAGAAAAAATCACTTTATTACGATATAAATTATCCTGAAACATAACTCCCAGGAGTTTAAAGCTTCTAAGGTTTTTTACATTTTCATAATCGGCTCTAACAATAGCAAAATCCTCAGTATTAACATATAGTGTGCCTTTAAAATCTGCTCTCCATTTTGGCGAAAAATTAATGATATATACACTGTTATCATCCATATAGGTGTAATCGATAAGTTCGAAATTATATCTGCCTGATTTGTTCAAAAAATTAGACATCACATCTTCGTTAAAGAAAAGGCTCGACATCAAACTTTCTAATCCAGATTTTCGATGTTTTAAAAATTCACTCTTGTCGTCTTTTTTCTTTTGATTATCGATTTCATCTTTAACAACAGAAGCTTCTTCGGTATTTTCTAGCAGGGAATCGACCTGTACCTTGGTACCAAACAGGCCAGATTTTATTTTAAGGTAAGAATTGGGTTTTACATTTTTCTTAAATATAGTTTCCATACGTTCGGCTACAGCTTCCATAGATACCCTATTATTTTTGTCATAGAGTTCTGCGGCCTTTATAATATGAAGTTTCCTCTTATCGAAATTACCATACAGATCACATAAAATTTCGGTATAATATTCTGCTCTTTTGGGAAGAATAGAGGTTACACTATCGATCAGTTTTTTATTAAGCTCTTTGATCGTAGATTTTTTAAACTTAACATCAAATTTTTTTACGGTATTAAACTCAGATTCTCTAAAAAACAATCGTCTTTTGGATAACCCAAAATTATAATTTTGATCTACTCGTTCTTTAACATTATCAATAATTTCGTCTACGGTTAGATTTTTATTTGAAATAAAAACACCTTTTAACTCTATTGCTTTGGGTTGGATATAAATGATACTATCGGTTACATTCTTTACCGATACACCTACTTTTTCATACCCCATAGAGGAAATATAGATAGAGTCAATTTTGGCAAGATCACCATTTAGATTTAGGCTAAATCTTCCTTCTTCGTTAGTGATTACTCCTTGATTTTCTGATAATTGTATGGTAGCATAGGGAATAGGCTCGTTAGTTTTTTTATCCACTACCTTAGAAGTAATGGTTTGAGCAGTTACCATAGTACCTATGGATAAGAATAAAAATAAAGCCGATACTACCTGATTATAGTTCATAATTTGATATTTAGATCAATAAAGTTCCTATATATAAGACGCTATGTTGGAGTATAAAGTTGCCTGATACATCCAACAAAAGGAAGACTGAAACAAGAACCATTTGTTACAAAGGAATTTACAAATTAAAAAAATCACAATCAAGATACTAGTATCTTGATTGTGATTTTTTTAAGTATTGAAATATACTCTTAAGTGGAGATATTTGTTGCAATGCCTTAAAAGCCTGTATAGTATGGGTTATATCAATCATCTTTATATCCTGAATACTATAATTCTTAAAAAAATGACAAGCTTAATTTGCATAATTTACGGTTTTACCGTAAATTTATGGTGTCAAAATTGTAAAGTCAAAGGGAGGACTTGGAGTAAACACAAAAATGATGCAGTATATACTGCATCATTTTTTTATGTAAATATAAAGCAATAGGTGATCTCAAATAAAAAAATCACGATCAAGACAGCGCTTCCAGATCGTGATTTTAAATGGCATATAGATTAAGATTACTCTTCTTCTATAGGCCTTAAGTTATCTCCAGAATTTCTGTCGATTAATTTATTATAAGGATCAATACCTGCTTTTATCGGTTTTTTATCGGTAACAATAGTAAACGTGTTTTCACCGGGTTGTAACCATTTTCGTTCTAAATAATACGGAGTTTTAAGGGGTACTTCTTGTTCGTCAATACTATCTTCGCCAAATAATCCGACCTCGATGTAATTGGTAGTGTCATCCGTACGTTCTTCTTTGCCAGTATTATCATAGTAGATTTTTTTTGAATCTACTGTAAAAGTGGTTTCATATGTACCGTTATCCAGTGCTTTGGTCTTAGCACTAGTAACACGATTTTCATAAAGTACTATTTTTGTAAACCCATCTTCTACAGCGTATTTTAAAGAATCTGGAGCTATTTTATAAATGGCTTCATATAGATTTTCTGAAGTAGGATACACTCCTTTTTCATACTCTCTATACTCATTAAGAAAACCTTTAAGAGCTTTATTCACGTTGTCTTCACCCAGAAGATCCTGAAGTTCGTACATCACCATAGATCCTTTTTCATACCAGATATGTGGTCCTGTTTCTACATTTATTAAAGATCGTTCTGGCTTAAAACTAAACGCTCTGCTTTGTAAATACCGATCTAAAGAATATTTAAGAAAGTTTTTGATTCCGTTTTCACCATATTCATGCTTCATGGTCATAAGTGAGGAATATTCTGCCAAAGTCTCAGATATAATATTGGCACCAGATGTTTTACTAGGAGTAACTAGATGACCCCACCATTGGTGTGCTACCTCGTGAGTGGTCACTCTAAATGCATAATTAAAATCTTCGGATTTATCAAAATTAGCGGCAAACCCAAAATCTTCAGAATAGGGGATAGTCGTTACAAAAGACTGAGCAAATGTCGAATGCGCAGGAAATTCAACGATCCTGATTACCGAGTTGGGATACTCATAAAAATTGGTTGAGCAGTAGTCTAACGCTACTTTAACCCCTTTGATAAAATGCTCCAGGTTGCGCTTGTGTTTTGGAGAGTGGTAAATCTCGATATCCACTTTTTTTCCACTTGGTGCAGTCCAACTGGATTTTTCTACATCATATCTCGCCGATACTACATTAAAAAACAGATCGGTCTTTGATTCTAAGGCATAATGATAATAAGCTCTGTTATTTTCTTGCCATTGTTTTACCAATTTACCAGGAGCCAGAGCAGTTTGATCTACAGACGTACTAAGTATAGCTTCAAAATTAATGTAATTGGCATCTTCATTAAACAGATTTTTCTTTAGCGCCAGGCTGTCCGTTCGAGGTGGGTATAGATAATCGAGTTTTTCTAGCCCGTGTTTTACACGCACTCCATTTTCGACCAGGCTTCGCTCATAATGAAATCTCGGGAATATAGTATTATTAAGAAAGGATCCATTATGCAATATTTCGGTCTCCATACGATTGGTGAAACCTTTGGTTTCTGAAAATACTTCTATGGTAAGATTAGCTTTCTCATTAGGCTGCATTGCTTTAGGAAGCTTATAAAAATACATCCTGTATACAGAATCTGTAACCACAGGCGAGAGGGTAGTACCATTATAAATCACTTTTTTCAGGCTGGTATGAGAACCCGGGTATTGAACCTCTAGCAATAAGGTGTCTATAGGAGAATCATAATTGTTTATGATTTTGAAATCTCCTTTGGCCTTTATATTACGGTCTTCAGGAAAAATATCGATATATGCTTTTAGATCGGTTACTTGCGGATGAGCCTGGCCAATATACTTTTCATATTTTTTTTCGGCATCTGCATTGATTTTTTCCAAGTGGTTGCCGGCAACCATTGTGTTAAGTACATTAAGGTTATAGTAACTATACCCGGCAACTGCGATAAAAGCCATTACGGTAACTACAAATACTCCAATGGTTTTGGGGGTGAACCTTTGTTTGGCCAACGATAACCGCTCTTTGGCCGTAGCAAAAAAACCTCGAGTCCAGAATACTTTTCCTATGATCATCAAGATCGTAGTACATAGAATCCAATACATATTTAACCAGGTGATTCCTGTAAGATAATGGCCAAAACCATTAAGATCACTTAGAAAAATTGGTGTAGTACCAGTAAACATATACATAGGATTGGTACTTTTAAAAGCAAGCGCTACCAAAAGAGGTAATCCAAAATAGATGATAATAACTATAAAATGACCTAAAAACTTATTATTTACCAGTACATGTACAAAGAAAGAAAGTAAGATGGTCATTAAAAAACCAGGAAATACCAAAGCAAAATTATAGATAAAATACATCCCCAGATCATACTGAAAATACCCGTTAAAAGTTTGAAAGAAAATACCAATGATGATATTTACAATCGTAAGAACAAAAGCGATACCAATAAGCGATATTATTTTTGAAAAATATAAACTAGAATCACTAATAGGTAAGGCATCATAAAAAACAAAGGTCTTATTTTTTCTTGTTCTGTGAACAGCTTCTCCCGAATAGATAACCAGTATTATAATAGAAAAAAAAGAAATAACACCATTGATATACATTACAACATATCGGGTTAATGGTAAATTCGGAGTTCCGTAAGTTTCATTAAGATTGTAAATACTGAACACAGAAAAGATGACTCCTATAATCATTAGAATAATAAAAACAGGACTTTTAAAAATAGATAAAAATTCAATTTTACTAAGAGAAAAAAGATTGTTCCACTCTGTTTTTTTGGTAAAAACTTGGGTTATAGACGTGATTAGTGAAGGTGTATACTCACCGTTTTCTATTTTATTTCCTTTTTTACCAGAAAGTAAAAATTTCTTATAGTCGAATCTGAAAAGAGTAATGAGAAAGAATAGTAAGCCTATGGCTAACCAGAACATTCTATTTAATAAAAAGCTACCATATATTGGTAGTTGGTTTGTATTCAACTCATTAATTGACCAGTATTTCTTAACAAAAGTAAAAGCTCTGTTTCCAAAAGGATCTAGATAAGGTGTTAACCATTGGTTGTCGAGACTGGATACAAAATCTCCCGAAATACTATATAATAAAAACAAGCAAATTCCGCCTAGATAGATAATAGGCATTTTCTTAAAAAAGGCCATTAAGCAAAAAAACAAAGAGCCAATTACTAATGCATTAATTTGTAGTAAGAATATAAAAGGTAAAAGGTATGACGACAGGTTAAAATCGGTATAATTTCCGTAATCGGCACGTGCCAGATACTCACCAAAGCCAAACCCTATCATGGTACCTAATACAACAGATAGATTGAGTAAAGTAACCATAGCATAGCTACCCAAAAACCGACCTAAAACATAAGATTTTTGAGTAATCGGAAACGTAAAATACGTTTGTGCTGTTTTATGATCTTTATCTCTAAAAATGGGAACTCCCATAATCGCAGCATAAAAGAAAATACAGATAACCGATATAGGCCCCATGGTCTCTGCTATCGTATTGGGGCTATTGACAAATTGAGCAGTTACCGATTTTTCAAAAACAGACATTAAAATGGCTATCGTAAACCCTAGAGCAACATATATCCAGGTAGCAGGTCGTTTTAAACGGTACTTTAGTTCGAATAAGAATATTTCTATCATATTGTTGCCTCCTGTTCTTTTCTGTTAATACAGTAGAAATAGAAATCTTCTAAGTCATTATTTACCGCTTCAAATTCTTCTCCTGGATTAGCATCACTATATACATTTACATAAAATTGCCCGCCTCTTAGGTAATTCGATAGCACAGTAAATTCATTTTCAAAAGCCTCTAATTCAGATTTGTCGATATGTTTTCTGTATACTTTTCCATTTAGAGTATCAGACAATGTTTGCGGATTACCTTGTACCAATATTTTACCTTCATTAAATACAGCCATATTTTGACATAGGTTGGTTACATCGTCTACAATATGTGTGCTCAAAATAACAACAGCATTCTCACCTAACTCACTTAATAGATTATGAAAACGGTTACGCTCCAGGGGATCCAATCCCGCCGTAGGCTCATCAACAATAATTAGTTTAGGGTTCCCTAAAAGAGCTTGAGCAATACCAAAACGCTGTCTCATTCCTCCCGAAAAATCACCCAGATTGCGATTTCTAAACTTATATAGATTTACTTTATTTAGTAAATCTGCAACATAACCTTTACGTTCCTGGCTATTGGTAATACCTTTTACCTTTGCAATATGATTAAGCATCATTTCTGCAGAAACCTTTGGGTAAACGCCAAAATCCTGAGGCAGATATCCTAATACTTTTCTTAATTCCCCCGGTTGTTTAAACACATCAATTCCATCAAAATCAATAGTTCCCAAATCTGCTAGTTGTAATGTAGCGATAGTTCTCATTAATGTTGATTTCCCTGCACCATTGGGGCCTAACAGGCCAAACATTCCTTTCTCCAAAGTGAGATTAACATCATTTAATGCTTGTGTCCCATTGGGATACGTTTTATTAAGATTCTTTATGGTAAGCATATTTACAAGTTTGCCAGTTAAATTATTAAACTCTTTCTGTCCTGTTCTATTTATTGCAAATTTATCACTTTGCTACTTAATTATTTTATAACCTCTTTATTAGGAGATTATGGTTATTCTACTTAATAACAAAGAATAAAAGTCAGGACGAATTCATTTCAATATTAGTAATCTTTGTTAAGATTTTGTTACATGATTTGATATATTTTTAAGTAAAATTACCTTTAGGTACCAAATTATTAATGATCGGTTAGTAATAGATATATGAGTATCTTTACAGGATTAAATTTTTACAGTTAAGAATGCAACAAATACGTAGAAACAGAAGACTAAGGACAAATGATGCTATTCGTTCTTTGGTAAGAGAAAACATAATAACTCCCCATGATTTTTTGGTTCCCCTTTTTATTGTGGAAGGAAAAGGTGTAAAAGAAGAAATATCTTCTATGCCTGATTATTATAGATATAGCTTAGATTTGCTTGGTAACGAAGTTAAAGAGCTATGGTCATTGGGGTTAAAATCCGTACTACTTTTTGTAAAAGTCCCCGATCATCTTAAGGATAATAAGGGTACAGAGGCATTAAATTCTAATGGATTGATGCAACGCGCAATAAAAGTTGTTAAAGAAGCTGCTCCCGAAATGTTAGTGATGACCGATGTAGCGCTAGATCCATATTCTTCATATGGCCATGATGGTATTGTAGAAGGTGGGGAGATCATTAATGATGAAACCTGTAAAGTTTTGGCAGAAATGTCATTATCACATGCGCAGGCAGGGGCTGATTTTGTAGCACCAAGTGATATGATGGATGGGCGAATCTTAAGTATGCGGGAACTGCTCGAAAAAGAAAACTATAAAAACACTGGTATCATGAGCTATAGTGCCAAGTATGCTTCTGCTTTTTATGGACCCTTTAGAGATGCTTTGGATTCTGCTCCGGGATTTGGAGATAAAAAAACATACCAGATGGACTTTGCTAATCGTGACGAAGCAATCAAAGAAACGCTCATGGATATCGAAGAGGGAGCAGATATAGTAATGGTAAAACCTGGATTGTGTTATCTTGATATGGTAAGAGACATTAGAGATGCGGTAGATGTACCTGTTGCTGTATACCAGGTAAGTGGTGAGTATGCGATGTTAAAAGCAGCTGCAGAAAAAGGATGGCTAGATCATGATGCTGTAATGTTAGAACAAATAATGGCTTTCAAAAGAGCAGGAGCACAAATTATTGCCAGTTATTTTGCTAAAGATGTGGTTAAGCTTTTGAGTTAATTTTGTAACCCGGCTAAGATCTGCGATGATAAAAAGACAATAATTAAATCGATATAAATATCTTTTAGTTAAGAAAGTTTATGTATTAGTGTGATGCTAAAAATCTTAGTTTAACAATAGAATTTAATAAAATCATAAGTTTATGGTCAGCAGAGATAGGATATATCAGACGTTTGGAGAGTTACTCTATGTAATTGCAATGAGTGATGGGGTGATACAAAAAAAAGAAGTCGAAACGCTCGAAGATATTTTAAAAGGGCATCCAAAAGGAAAAGATATTAAGTGGTCTTTTGATTACGAAAATGAGAATCAAAATGATGTCGAAACGTTGTATAAAAAGATAATCGAAGTGTTTTCTGATAATGGTCCTGATGAAGAGTATGAATTTATGATGTATGCATTAGCCAAAATTGCAGATGCCAGTGAAGGGATGGATCCAAAAGAAGAAAAAGTGATTACCAATTTCTCGAGAGATTTGTTGGAACGTTTTAAAAAAGATATTGAGAAAATCAAAGAAAAATATAAGTAGTCTTTTCTAACCAGAGACTAGTAACACTATCCATTATTTATATGCAAAAAATAACCTTATTCCTCATGGTAGCAGTTTTGTTATGTGCAAGCTGCCAATCTGAAAAAAAGGAAAACTCTAACATTAATATAGGAACCAAGAAAGAAAAACTCTCTCCATATGATTTAGGGAAAAAGATATTTAACGGTAAAGGAAAATGTTATACTTGCCATAAGATTGACAAAAAGTCTATCGGCCCTGGAGTCATTGAGATTATGAAGATTTACAAAGATCAAAATAAAGACCTGATTTCATTTTTAAAACAAGAAGCAGATCCTATTGTAGATCCAGAGACCTTTACAGTAATGAAAACCAATTTTGCGATTATCAAAACATTTACAGAAGAAGAGCTTAAAGCTGTAGAAGTGTATATGACCGAAGTAAAGACCAATAAAGCAGAATGATATACAGACTATTAGTACTTGTTTTTTTGATTTCGGGTACAATTATGGCTCAGCAAGACACTCCAAAAAATGCTTTTCTCGAAAAGTGGAAAAACTCTAAAGATTATCTTTTAAAAATTGCAGAGCAGATGCCAGAAGATGATTTTGGATTTAAACCAACAGAACGAGAAATGAGTTTTAAAGAACAATTATTTCACATTCGTGGAAATATGCTCTGGTTAGGAACCACATATTTTTCTTCAGAAGAATTTGACAGAGAGAAATTAAAAGAAAACCTACCAGAAACCAAGACAGAAATCATTGCTTTACTCACTAAAGCATTTGATAAAGTATATACTCGCATCCAGGAAACCGATGAAGATGATCTGAAATTTGAGGTTGATTTTTTTGCAGGGCGAAAATCAAAACTTCAAATTCTTAACCTATTACAAGATCATGTTACTCATCATCGTGGGCAGCTCATTGTTTATCTTAATCTAAATGATATTGAACCACCACGTTATGTGGGGTGGTAGGCATTTGTCATTTTTGTGTAGGCCAGAATCTATATTGCATAAGTATATTTTTTAGATTACTGTTAATATTTTGGTGTATAAGCAATATTTATGTAGTAGTTTTAACCCGTTGTGCATTTAAGGTTTTTTAATTCGAAATTCGTCAATTCGAGTGCTTTGACCAAAGGAAGAAGTGTATCGAGAATAGAATTTTGAATCAAAAAAGCTATTCTCAATAGTCCTGCTGAGCTTGCCGAAGTACAATTTTTTTTATATCATCTCGAGCCCTTCGACTTATCTCAGGATAGGTTAAAGTCGAGAGGCTACTCTGAAAAACCACTCGAATTGACGTTTTTTTTATGCTATTAATTTCTAAATGCACAACAGATTAGTTTTAATTTAAAAATACATTTCAAATTCCGTACTTTAGTACCATACTTAAACCACAATGACTCTATTAATTATTTACGCCGTACTTTCTATTTTCTTTTCGTTTTTATGTTCGATACTAGAAGCGGTTTTGCTTAGTGTAACCCCAACCTTTATTAATGTCAAGAAAAAGGAAGGGAAAGTATATGCCAGTAGCCTTGAAACATTAAAAAAAGATGTTGATAAGCCACTAATCGCAATTCTTACAATCAATACCATTGCACATACCGTTGGAGCTATTTTGGTCGGAGTAGAGGCAAAAAAAGCTTTTGGAGATGAAGGTAATGGTGTTTTTATTGTTTCGAGTATAATGACGTTATTAATTTTGGTAGCTTCTGAGATTATTCCAAAAACAATAGGAGCAACCTATTGGAAACAACTGGCAAATTTTACATCCAAAATTCTTAAAATTTTGATATGGCCATTGAAATGGACAGGTATACTTTGGATATTACAATTAACGACCAAACTTATTGGTGGTAAAGGGCATCATGGATCTGTATTAAGCAGAGAAGATTTTACGGCTATGGCAGATATTGCCCATGAAGAAGGTGTTTTCGAAGAGTCAGAGTCTAAGGTAATTAAAAACCTATTATCTTTTAAAGAGGTTTTTACTAAAGATGTGATGACCCCCAGAACAGTAATGAAAATTGCTTCAGAAGATACAACACTTGAAGAGTTTTTTAATGAAAATCAAAATCTTCGTTTTTCTAGAATACCTGTCTATAAAGAAAATGCAGACAATATAACCGGTCAGGTATTAAAGGATGATATTTTTAAAGAAATGGCAAATCAGAATGGGCATAAAAAGATTGGAGAAATAAAAAGACCTATACTTTTTACGACAAGAAATTTGCCAATACCTGATTTGTTTAATGAACTGATTCAGTCCAAAAATCATTTAGCTTTGGTAGTTGATGAGTATGGTTCTGTAAATGGACTGGTAACCATGGAAGACGTTATAGAGACATTATTAGGTTTGGAGATAGTAGATGAAAGCGATACCGAAACTGATATGCAAATCCTAGCTCGAAAAAATTGGGAAAACCGCGCAAAACGACTAGGGATTTTGGATGACAAAAAAGAAGAATAATGGATGAGGTATATGTAGAAACCCCTTTAGGGATCGCCACTATATCAGGGGATGAAGATGGTATTGCAAGCGTTTCTGTTACCAAAGAGGCTACTAATACTCCTTCAAAAGTTATTCCTTCACATTTACAAAAGGCAGTCTTACAGCTCAAAGAATATTTTGATGGTCAACGTACCGATTTTGAGCTTACTTTGAATCCGTCAGGAACTGATTTTCAGAAAAAAGTTTGGGCCGAATTACTCAAAATTCCTTTTGGAAAAACCCTATCCTACCTTGATATTGCCAAGAAGCTTGGAGATCCAAAAACAATACGAGCTGCAGCAAGTGCCAATGGTAAAAATCCATTATGGATTATTGTACCTTGCCATCGGGTTATTGGTAGCGATGGGTCACTTACCGGATATGCAGGTGGGTTATGGCGAAAAAAATGGTTGCTCGATCATGAAAACCCCGTAAAACAACAATCGTTATTTTAATTTCATAAAAATTGCTTAGTTATTTATTTTAATATTTTCAGTTTCAAAAAATGAAACTGAGATATCGTATTATTGTTTTTTTGTCATTATAGTGATGATTAATATAGGAGTCATCAAATTTTGAAACCCTTTATTTATCTGCAATTAATTTTCATACATTAGCTAAACAAGTTATTTGTTTGTAATACTATCATATTAACTCAAAACTTACATAGAAATGGTAAAACGGATACTCAAATTTTTCTTTAAAAGCTTACTTACTATTATTTTACTCTGTGTAGCACTACTGTACATTTTTGATTATGATTATATTCTAAAAGGAGTTAGGGTGGTTTATATGACAGGCCATACCACTGCATATATCGATGATTATTCGTATTTTGATAATCGTACTATAGAAAAAGGAAATGCTACTCTCGCCTGGGCTACTCATCCAGAATATAATAAAACGCAAAGCACAGATAGACTTAATGCTATTAATAAAGAACTAGGCACTGTTGCCTTTATGATTATTAAGAATGATAGTATTTGGTATGAAAACTATGCCGAAGGATTTGGGATTGATTCTAAAACCAATTCTTTTTCTATGGCAAAAAGTGTGGTAACTGGTATGCTGGGAAAAGCAATTATGGATGGGTATATTAAAAACCTGGATCAGCCAGTTGGAGATTTTCTTCCCGAATTTTCGCAAGGTCTTGCGGCAAAAACTACTGTAGGAGATCTTTCTTCTATGTCTTCTGGCTTAAACTGGACCGAACATTATACCAGTCCGTTTTCTATTACAGCCAGAGCCTATTATGATCCCAATATCAGAGATGTAATGTTAGGACTGGATGTTGTCGAGGAGCCAGGACAAAGGTTTGAATACCTAAGCGGAAATACTCAATTATTAGGTATGGTTATTGAAAAAGCTACCGGTAAAAAGCTTGCAACCTATTTAAGTGAGAGTTTTTGGAAGCCTTTAGGGATGGAACATGAAGCCATATGGCAATTAGATAGTGAAGATAGTGGTATGGAAAAAGCATATTGCTGTATTGCAAGTAATGCCAGAGATTTTGCTCGTTTTGGAATGTTGTTTAAAAACAAAGGAATGTTTGCAGGCGAACAAATACTACCAGCAGAATTTACAGAATTGGCAACAAAACCAAGATTTGAAGATGGACAAATGTATGGATATGGTTTTTGGTTGTCTGATCATCTGGATAAGGAAATTTTTGCCATGCGAGGTATTTTAGGACAATATGTAATTTGTGTCCCAGAGGATAATATTATGATTGTACGATTAGGGCATAATCGCGGTCAGTTTGTACCCGGAGAATCATTTACAGAAGATTTCTTTGTCTTTATTGAAGAAGCTTATAAAATGCTTAATAATGCTTCATAAACTTAATCTAGAACATATCTTGTTTCTGGATATAGAAACTGTTCCCGAACACGAACATTTTGAAAACCTTAGTGAAGAAACAAAATACTTGTGGGCCGATAAAACCAAATATCAACGTAAAGAAGAATTCTCTCCAGAGGAGTTCTATGAAAGAGCAGGGATATGGGCCGAATTTGGTAAAATAGTATGTATATCTGTTGGGTATTTTGCATTCAAAGGTGAAACGAGATCTTTTAGGACCACATCCTTTTATGGAGAAGAAGAACAGCTACTGGTAGATTTTAAAAACTTAATCGAAACCCATTTTGGAAGACCACATCATTTGCTTTGTGCCCATAATGGAAAAGAGTTTGATTTTCCTTATATCGCTCGTAGAATGATTATTCATAATATAGGATTACCTTATAAATTGAATTTATTTGGTAAAAAACCCTGGGAAGTACCTCATTTAGATACTTTGGATTTATGGAAATTTGGAGACTATAAACACTATACGTCTCTAAAATTACTTACCAATATTTTAGGTATTCCATCACCAAAAGATGATATTGATGGAAGCCAGGTACGACAAGTTTTTTATGAAGAACAGGATATTGATCGTATCATCATTTATTGCGAGAAAGATACAATTGCCGTTGCTCAGATTTTACTTCGGTTGCGACAAGAAGAATTATTAGATGAAGGCGAGGTTATATCTGTATGATTTTGACAAAAACTTAACCTTTTAATCAATTTGTTTTCTGATATGGAAAAGAAAGGAAACGAGTCCTTTCTTATTCCATAATACTACTAATTTTGACGAAACGTTTACAAAGTCGAGCCGAAAACAGGAGTAACAACTCATTTATTTTAATCAGGGTTTGAATTTTTTAACCTTTCTGGGGCCTACAGAATTATTTTAAACATAAAAAAGTAACATATCTTTTATGTTATTGTTCTCTCTAATTATGACGTGGTGAAAAGAGTGTTTACGAAGTATATATCTAAGATACAGATTCTATTAATATGTGCAAACCTTTTTTGAGATAAAATTTTTCTTATGTTATTCTTAAGACATATAATTATGATATAGATGGTACTCCTAAATAGCAAACAAAAAACCACCTTGTAAAAGGTGGTTTTGTACAGTATATTTGATTTTATCTATTTTAAAATAAGCTTTTTGGTTATGGTTTTAGTATCTGATTTAACCGATACAAAATACATTCCAGATGGTAAATTGTTTAATTCTATTTTGTTTGCAGACATTTTACCGCGCCTTACTGTTTGACCTGCTTTATTAACGATTTTGTATGTAGACCCATTAAAATTATTCATTTTGATTATAATGAAATCTTTTGCAGGAATTGGGTGAATAACAATGTCAGAGTTTTCTAAATCTGTTTTCACATCTCTATTAAAGTTATGCATTGCAGCATTACCTACACAGAAGTTTTTAGTATCTTCAGAAGTAAATGATCCGCCAGAAGCTAGTACTGCACCAGACGCACTGTTGGTTAGTTCGTAAGAACCGTTACCAAAGCTACAGCAAATCCCATCACCATACGAATCTTTAAATACTAACGTATAACACCCTGCATCCAGTGTTTTGGTTATATTAAGAGTAGAACCATCAGGTTGAGACGGATATGTTCCTCCAGAATGTACTATCTGGTTGTTACTATCTTTAATCTCCCAGCTTGTTTCTTCGGGATAGTTATCAAAAGTAATACGCAGTTTTACATCATAAGTAGAAGATGCTCCTGCTGTGGTTACATTTAAAGTATTACTTGCTGCAGATTCGTTTCCTGCTGCATCTTTAGCTTTTACCGTAAATTGGTATGCTGTGTTAGCGGTTAATCCAGTGATATTTCTTGTAGTTGCAGTTACCGATCCAAGGTTAGTAGCCCCCTGATATACATCATATCCTGTTACACCTACATTATCAGTAGCAGCATTCCAGGATAGGGTAAGAGTTGTTTGAGCAACATTAGAAGCTGCTAATCCTGCTGGAGCAGAAGGAGCTTGAGTATCACCTGTTGATCCACCACCTATAGCCACGGTGTAATCTTCTACTTCACCATAAGAGAAAGATTCACAAGAAGTTGGTATTGCATTGTATTTCATAGATACTCTCATTCTGGTGTTTCCATCTTTTGCTGTTGCAGGTACAGTAAAGTTACCACTTACCGGAGTTGTTTGTGAAGCTGCATTGGTCCATACTTGTTCTCCTGTATCGGCAAAATCTCCATCTTGATTATAATCAATCCATACAGAGTATCCTTCATTATATTTAGTTCCGGTCCAGGTAGGAGTAATGGTAATGGTGTTAGCATTTCCTTTAGAAAGGTTAGTAGATTCAGCAGTAAAATCACTGTATCCACCACTTGCTCCTGTTGATGTTTTATCGATGGTTCCTAATTTTACATTACTTATATATTCATCAGAAGTACTTTGACCATTAGAGGCACAATAGTTTGTTGGATTACCACCATCAGTAGTTGTAAAGCTTACAGAAGCACTATAATTAGAAGTAGTTCCATCGGCACATTTACTTCTTACCTGTACTTCATAAGTAGTAGATGGGTTTAATCCAGAAATTACTTTAGAAGTTCCGTTTTCGGCAGAAGTTGTCCAGTTGGTTGTTCCTGTTTGTCTGTAGCGAAGGTCATAGGTTGCACTGGCTACAGCAGTCCATCCTATAGTAGCAGTATCTGATCCCACGGCCGAAGAAGATACTCCCGTAGGTACTGTTGCTGTACAAGAAGTAGAATCACCATTATACGTTATGGTAACATCTGTAGTGTACTCCCAGGTACCATTATTTATAGTAAGCGTAATAGGAATTTGAGTCCCTGTTGGAGTAGTTGATTTTAACTGAAAATCAATAGCACCATTATCGGTTCCTAAAAGTTCGATACTACCATATTGTTTTGGTTGTCCTAAAGAACTTATATGCGAAGAATTTGAAGATAAACTAACTGTCCAATTGGCTTGATTAAGGCTAAAACGTTTGATAGAATATGCTACTGTTCCCGATGTACTTGTAATTGTTTGATTTACATTATTAGGTGTTACTTTTGCATATTTGGTTGCCATTCTTAATATCTTGATATTAAAAGGGTACACCTCATTACATAAAGGAATAATTCTACTGGAAGCTGGCCAGAACCCATCGTTTGAAGATCCTACTTCGGGGGTCATAGCAAAAACCTTGGGTTTAGAACTTTGTTCTCCATACATCCAATCATCAGAACTTCCTCCCGCTGTGTATCCTACTGTTTGATTAGGAGTACCATATGTATATGAATTTTCTTCTGTCATGTATGTACATATTTTTACAAACGTACTTTGGTCAGGAGTAAATGTATTTGCCTTATATCCCCATGGATGAATCAACAGATTACTATAAGAGTGATAATTAAGCGCAGCTACAAAATTATGCTGATTTGTAAAATCTCTCATTGCCTGGGTTTCAGGTTCCGAAAATTTTGAAGGACCATGATACTGATCACTACTTGGATTTGAAGAAGACCCTCCTGGTGCAGCCCATTGATAACCATAGTTACGATTTAAATCTATACCATATGACCCTCCGTTGTTACGTCTGTTTTTTCTCCAATATCCTCCTCCGTTTGGATTGGTTTGCTGATTGTGTATGTATCCATCAGGATTAATAATAGGTATAAAATATAATTCGGTATTGTCTACCAATATTTTGATTTCAGGATCAGAATTATAATTCTCTAACAGGTACCACATATAAAAAAGATTTTGTGAAAGCCCTATTGGTTCTCTGGCATGGTGTATAGAAGTATATAACATTTCATCTTCGTTTTCATCGGTATCTGCATTGTCACTTATTTTGACCATATAAATTGACCTACCTTGTACTGTTGTACCTATAGATGATTTGGCCGTGATGAGTTGAGGGTAAAGTTGTCTCATTTTATCCAATGCAGCTATTGCTTCGTCATTAGTATGATACCCACCCATACTACCTAAAGAAAAATTACTGGGAGAGGGTACTTGTTGCTGAATACTATTTTTTGCCTTACGTGCATTTTTTCTATCTATTCGCTTATTTATTCTGGGAATCCTTTTCGAGAGATTACGAATTTTGATTTTATATTTAACGTTATTTTTTCGTAATAATTTAAGGTCGCTTTGAGAAATTTCAGCAATAACTTTTCCATTTTCATAATGAAAGTGATCGACCTCTAATCCTTTTACTTGTAGAGATTCTAATTGTTCTTTATCTGTATCAAAAATTACACGATAATATTTTTCTTGCGCTTGTAATATAAGCATATTACATAGAAAGAAAATAGTGCATATCCATGAGATATGGGATTTTAAAGAATTAGTGTTTGTTTTCATTGTTTGTGTGTTTAAGAGTTAGTTTTTAATATTTTCTATAAAAAATATAGAATGAATAATGAAGCATTCTTCATATGCATTTGTTAAGAGTGTAGAAAAAAGTGTAATTAATTCTTAGGAGCAGGTAGAAAAATTTTTGATACCCGAATATGTGTTACCTACATGTATAGCAAGATAGTCTTTAGAAATTCCCTTGATAATTTTTGATGATTAGAGAACTGTTAGATCTAAGAATTAGTTGTTTTCTTGATAGTTTCCCCTTTTTCTTTTTTCCTTGTAGTAATAGATGAAAAAAAGCAAAACGAAATGCCAGTTGAGGGAAAGCATTTTTGTTATAATCTTTCATTATGACAGAGTTTGAGTTTGTGTATGGTTAATATACTATAAATATAATTTTAATAAATCAGATATACCCAATAATTACTATATATTTTATGTTGTAAGTGTTTGTTTTTGAGAAGTTAAAAGTGATAAAGATGTGATTTTTGTGTTAGATTTATAATTTGGAAAACTACTTAAAAAGGGGTCGAAAATCAATCTTTATATGTCCAGAAATATGTTTAAGATGGCTCAAAACATGTTTCTGGATTTTTTTATAATTGATAATGAGGTAGTTATTTTTTGTTGAAAGGAAAACGGGAATTGTTTAGCGTTGTGTATTAAAGGATGAAATAAGTCTTGGGAGGTATTTTTAATAAAAAAACCCTCTCCGTAAAAGGAGAGGGAGTTCAGTAATTATACTTCTATTGTGTCCCCCAACACATTCGAATTATATCGGTACAAGACGGATCAATCCGACGATTTCCCTTAATATAATTACTAGTGAACAGATAAAAAAATCTCTGCTAAATTATATTTTAGAGTATAGCCTAAATATTAAAAATGATGTGTAAAAATGAGTGTGAAGTTATTTTGAGGGGCGAATATATAGATTAATCTTAATAAAACATGTTTTTTTATACTAAACTACTGTGTATGCATAGTATTAAGGTGTTTTTTTGTAAAAGAAAAGTGTATAATTAAGTATTCTTTATTTTGAATTCGTAATCTTAAAAGCTACTATGATATGATCAATTTTATGATTGCTACAAATAGAAGACCCCCGAAACATTATGTTTCGGGGGTCTTTAAAAAAATTAAATCTATATATTATTGCTTGATGATAAACTTCTTGGTTAGTGTTTCATCATTTGATATCACCGAAAAGAAATACATACCATCTGGTAAACCACTTAATTCTACCTTGTTTTCAGATACTTTACCATTTCTTACCATCTGACCAATGTGATTAATGATTCTATAGTTTGAATCCTTAGCATTGTTCATTCGAATCATAATAAAGTCTTTTGCAGGAACAGGAGAAATTACAAATTCAGAGTTTTTCAAATCTGTTGTTGCAATATCATTACTGTTGATATTATTTAATTGTGTATTACCTACACAGAAGTTTTTAGTATCTTCAGAAGTAAATGACCCACCAGAAGCTAGCACAGCACCAGAAGCACTGTTGGTTAGCTCGTAAGAACCATTACCAAAGCTACAGCAAATACCATCACCATAGGAATCTTTAAATACTAAGGTATAACATCCTGCATCCAGGGTTTTGGTTATATTAAGAGTAGAGCCATCAGGCTGAGAAGGATATGTTCCTCCAGAATGTACTACCTGGTTGTTACTATCTTTAATCTCCCAGCTTGTTTCTTCAGGGTAGTTATCAAAAGTAATACGCAGTTTTACATCATACGTAGCAGATGCTCCTGCAGTGGTTACATTTAAAGTATTACTTGCTGCAGATTCGTTTCCAGCAGCATCTTTAGCTTTTACCGTAAATTGGTATGCTGTATTAGCGGTTAATCCAGTAATATTTCTTGTAGTTGCAGTTACCGATCCAAGATTAGTAGATCCTTGATACACATCATATCCAGTTACACCAACATTATCGGTAGCAGCATTCCATGATAGGGTAAGCGTTGTTTGTGCCACATTAGAAGCTGCTAATCCAGTTGGAGCAGAAGGGGCTTGAGTATCGCCACCAGTAGATCCTCCGATCACTACTGTGTAATCTTCTACTTCACCATAAGAGAAAGATTCACAAGAAGTTGGTATTGCATTGTATTTCATAGATACTCTCATTCTTGTACTTCCGTCTTTTGCACTTGAAGGTACAGTAAAGTTACCACTTACTGGTGTTGTTTGTGACGCAGCATTGGTCCATACTTGTTCTCCTGTATCTGCAAAATCTCCATCTTGATTGTAATCAATCCATACACTATATCCTTCATTATATTTGGTTCCGGTCCATGTAGGAGTAATGGTAATGGTGTTAGAGTTTCCTTTAGAAAGGTTAGTAGATTCAGCAGTAAAATCACTATATCCACCACTTGCTCCAGTTGATGTTTTATCGATGGTTCCTAATTTTACATTACTAATATATTCGTCTGTTACACTTTGACCATTAGAGTCACAGTAGTTAAGTTGTACATCTGTAGTTGTAAAGTTTACAGAAGCACTATAATTAGAAGTAGTTCCATCGGCACATTTACTTCTTACCTGTACTTCATAAGTAGTAGATGGGGTTAATCCAGAAATTACTTTAGAAGTTCCGTTTTCAGCAGAAGTTGTCCAGTTTGTTGTTCCAGTTTGTCTGTATCTTACATCATAAGTTGCACTAGCTACAGCGGTCCACCCTATAGTAGCAGTATCTGATCCTACAGCCGAAGAAGATACTCCGGTAGGTACTGAAGCAGTACAAGGTGTAGTAGTTCCTGTTAACCCAGTAACAATAAGAGAGAAATTTTGGCTCCCTCCTGTTAATGTTCCTTTATGGGTAACTGTAATAGTATATGTTCCAGAAGCATTAGCTATATCTACTCTTTCAAATGGATCCACATTATTGTCTCCTGTGCTATTTGTAGTAATACTGGTAAGTTTGTATGGGCTAGATGTAGTAGAACCTTTTGTAACTCTAATATCTAAATCATTTACTAATACAGGTGTATTAGAATTTGTTGCAGTTACAGCTGTTCCTGCTCTATCTGTCCAGGAAATAGAAGCCATTAATGGGCTACTACCATCTGAGTCAACAGTTATAGTATACGTTTGGCCACTTGTAAGTGTTAGTTCTTCTATTTTTGAAGCAGTTCCTTTATTAGTAATAGCTTCGGCAGCAACTTTGGCATTCAATAATCCCCATCCATGTACCGCATCAGGACCAGATGGGCCTATGTCATCAGCAGTATGAAGTGCTAACCCTTTTAAGGTTGCAGCTTTCATAAAGTTTCCATTATTGCTATTGTAATGCTGTTGTAGTAGTAAAAGCGTACCGGTTACATTAGGTGCTGCCATTGAAGTACCAGAGATACTATTGTATGCAGTATCACTATTATCATAAGTAGAATAGACACCAGTACCGTTACCAGTAATGTCTGGTTTAATTCTATAATCATCGGTTGGACCTTCACTACTACCACTATTTATAGTAACACTATTTAATGTACCATCATTACTAACATTGGCATCCTGAGCATTAGCAACCACAAGATTGTTTTTTGAAGTAGAGTGTCCTGTTAATTTATCATAAGAAGAATTTCCATCTAATGGTTGCGCATTAGAACTACTATCGTTTCCGTCATTTCCTGCGGCAACTACCATAAGGTAGAATGGAGCATTAAACATGATCTCATCCCATGTTCTGGATTCATCTATATAGGCCCCAAAATATTGATCAGGAACTGCACTGGCTCTAAAGCCATAAGAATGATTAGATAATAACATTCCATTTGCAGCCGCTGTTGTTGCTTCTGCAGCGTCATTATTCCAATCATGTGTTTTAGCTTTTGCTTGAGAAGCCATTCCTTTTGCATTGGCCTGTACCCCAGAGGCAACTATTGTTCCGGTAACATGCTGGGCATGAAAACTATTGCCATTAAGTGTTGTAACACCATCATTAATAGCAACCCTGTTATTTCCTCCTGCACCATCAAATTCCTGGTGAGTCGGTCTTGTTGCTCCACCATCCCAGACATAAGCAGTCATATTTTGCCCGTCTAGATTTAGGCCTAAAGAACCTCCTGAGTTTAAATGATTTGCTCGCGTAGACTTTGCAGCATCTACATTAAATGTAGTGTAATAAATAGGAGTACCATCTTTTGCCAATCTTTGTAGTTCAGAAAAGCTTCCGTCGGCATTTGTCATTTTAACTTGCCATCCATTTCTTTTGGCAGCCGCTATAGCTTCTTTCTTTTGTAATGCAGCTTTACTTGCTGATTCGGTCTGTAATTGATTTAATTTTACCAGATTACTTTGTTGAACGATCTTAGCCTTTTGCGAAGGATTCTGAGCGAAAAGCCCACCAGATAAAAATAGCATTGCAGAAACAATACCTATATTTAATTTTGGTGAAACTTGCCCATTAAAGCCCCTCAACGAAATAAGGCTTTTGTAGCTTTTTTTCATTGTTATTGAGTTTGAGTTAGTTTTGTTTTTGTTTTTTTGAAGAATTCAAAGAAAACATTCGAATTTCTTAAATTATTCGCAATAAAAAAAAGTTTTTCGATGAAGAGAAAGAAAATTGCTATATAAAACATTAGGGCTATTGCAATGCAACATAGTTGCAAGAAAAATCTTTCTTTTATTATCTAGTTAACTTATCGTTTCAAAATGAAAAGCACAACGGGTTTATAAAACATATTTTTATATTAAATTGATATATGTGCATAGTAGTATCATGATGTTTTTTTTACAAAAGAAAAGTATAGGATTAAGCATTTTTAATTTGTCGCATTAAGACTACGATTGCTGTAAATAGAAGACCCCGAAACAAACTGTTTTGGGGTCTTTTAAAAAATATTGAATTTATATTATTGCTTGATAATAAACTTCTTAGTTAGTGTTTTATCATTTGATATTACCGAAAAGAAATACATCCCATCTGGTAAACCGCTTAATTCTACCTTGCTTTCAGACACTTTACCATTTCTTACCATCTGACCAATGTGATTAATGATTCTATAGTCTAAATCCTTAGCATTGTTCATTTGAATCGTAATAAAGCCTTTTGCAGGAACAGGAGAGATCACAAATTCAGAATTTTTCAAATCTGTTGTTGTAATGTCGTTACTGTTGATATTATTTAATTGCGTATTAAAAGGTGGAGTGGCAAAGAATGCACCACATGCTCCAAGATTATTCCATCCAGAGTTAGTAAGCTCATATAGATATCCTTGATACGTTACACGATCACCCACCTGATAATTTACTGAACTATCATATGCAGCCACACCTGTACAAGGGTCAGAACTTCCTCCTGTTGTAGTCACATTAACTGTATTGCTAGAACCAGAAACATTCCCGGCAGCATCTTTAGCTTTTACCGTAAACTGGTATGCTGTATTAGCAGTTAATCCAGTAATATTTCTTGTAGTTGCAGTTACTGATCCAAGATTAGTAGAACCTTGATATACATCATATCCTGTCACCCCTACATTATCGGTAGCAGCATTCCAGGATAGGGTAAGAGTTGTTTGTGCCACATTAGAAGCTGCTAAACCAGTTGGAGCAGAAGGAGCTTGAGTATCCCCACCTGTTGATCCACCACCTATAGCCACGGTGTAATCTTCTACTTCACCATAAGAGAAAGATTCACAAGAAGTTGGTATTGCATTGTATTTCATAGATACTCTCATTCTAGTGTTTCCATCTTTTGCTGTTGCAGGTACAGTAAAGTTACCACTTACCGGAGTTGTTTGTGAAGCTGCATTGGTCCATACTTGTTCTCCTGTATCTGCAAAATCTCCATCTTGATTATAATCAATCCATACAGAGTATCCTTCACTATATTTAGTTCCGGTCCATGTAGGAGTAATGGTAATGGTATTGGCATTACCTTTAGATAGGTTAGTAGATTCAGCAGTAAAATCACTATATCCACCACTTCCTGCGGCAGACGTTTTATTGATAGTTCCTAATTTTACATTACTTATATATTCATCAGAAGTACTTTGACCATTAGATGCACAATAGTTTGTTGGATTACCACCATCAGTAGTGGTAGCTGTTATGGTATTACTAAAATCGGATTGGTTTCCAGCAGCATCTTTAGCTTTTATTTTAAAAGAATATGCTGTATTTGCAGTTAACCCTGTAGCTTGATATGTAGTAGTGGTTACTGTACCAATAACAGTATTGCCTTGATATATATCATACCCGGAAACTCCAACATTATCCGTAGAAGCAACCCAAGAAAGATCAATTGTATTTTGTGTTACATTGGATGCTGTTAAATTTGAAGGAGTAGAAGGGGATTGTGTGTCTGCAGTTGATGATCCTACAAGAGGGACTTTCCAAACACCTCTTCCGTAAGTACCTGCTAATAATACTTTATCTGTATAATTAACTTCCAAATCTCGTACAGAAACATTAGGTAAATTTTCAGAATAATTTTCCCAATTGTTATTTCCTTGCTTATAATACACTCCTAAATAAGTACCTACATAAATAGTTTCGGTTCCTTTTTGGTGTCGGACAACATTTTTGGCCTCACTTGGCAAATTACCTGATATGTTAGAAAAATTTGATCCCTGATCAGTAGATTTAAAAACTCCGTTAGAGGCTCCTGATGAAGAATACCCACTGGTAGATATATAAATGATATTAGTGTTATCATTATGTACTTCTATAGAAGTAATATCTGTAGCAGAAGTATGGATTTTTGTCCAGTTTACTCCTTTATCCGTACTTTTATATAAATTATTTTTACGGGAAACATAAATATTATTTGTATTAGACGGGTCTACTTCGATATGATCCAGTTTACCACCAAAATTGAAGGTAGTAAGTTTTTGAAAAGAATTATTATTTAGTTTATAAAAGCTAGAATATCCTGCATAAATATTTCCATCTTTATCAGAAACCAAAGGGGTAACCCAATTTCCTGTTTCAGGTCCTCGGGTTACATGAGTTTGTGTTGTTCCCCTATTGGTAGTTTTATAAAGAGATCCTCCACCTTGTATAAATCCATAATATGTATTGGGGTTTGTACCACTTACTGCACAATCCATCCCATCGGCACCAAAATAATTGTTCCAAGTGTTTCCGTTACGTGCATATCCTCCATTATCCTGAAGTCCTCCTACAACATTATTAGAGCTACTATTTGCTGCTACCGATATTCTGTAAAACTGACCTATCTGTAGTCCTTTGGTTAAATCTGTAAAGCTCCCTCCATCATTTTCTGATAAGTATACTCCTCCATCACTACCACACATTAATTTTCCGTTATAATAACGTAAAAAGTGAATATCTGCATGAGTGTATGTGGCTTGTTGTGGGTTTGCCCAACCATTGATTGCCGAGAAGTTATTTCCCCCATCGGTAGATTTCCATACATTAAGACATCCTACAAAAATAGTATTGGCATTTGTATCCGAAACGGTTAGTGCTAAATCATACCAAGCTTGACCTGATTCTAGGATATTAGTAGTTTCTTGAGTTTTTGTAAAGCTATTTCCACTATCGGTTGAGCGATATAAACCTTGAAAAGCATAATTAGCATTTCTGGTTTTGGCACTTAAAACATAGACATAACTAGGATTGGCAGGGGTAACTTCGATAACAAATCTTCCCGAACTTGATGGTAGTCCACTTTGTATTTTTGTAAAGCTGGTTCCTCCATTTGTTGATTTATAAAAAGAATCTTTTGTAGCTGCATAAATTACATTAGAATCGCCTGGTTTGAGTTTAATATCCTTTACGTCTTCATTCAATGTTTTAGTCCACGCAGCTCCTGCGTTAGTAGTTTTGTAAACTCCCTGACTAGTTGCCACCCATAATGTATTCGAGTTATTTGGATCGATATAAATATCATTACTAGTAGTTTGTGAATTTGAAAATTCCAGGCCTGTTTTTGCCCAGGTATTTCCTCCGTCAGTAGATTTAAGAACTCCAATGCTATATGAATCATTGGCATCATCATCACCAGTAGAAATATAAACAATATTCGAATTATTAGGATCTATAGCTATACCAGAAACCCCAATTTGAGGGAGATTATCTGATAAAGAGGTCCAATTTGCACCTTTGTCTGTAGATTTCCATATTCCTCCTGCCGGAGCTCCAATATAAAATGTATTAGGATTATTAGGATCTATAATAGCAACATTTACACGCCCTTGTCCTGGAGACCATGAGCCAGTTACTTCATGATTAAATGGCCCCATAGGAATCCAGCTTGCAGCAGCATTTGTAGAAGAAGTCATACTGTTCTTTTCTTCCCAAGCTCTCCATAAGTGCTCAGGAGTTGGTACGGTACCATCTGGTAATAAAGAATTCTTCCAATACTCCTGCCATCTCTTAAAAGGCTTATATCCACTACCTTTTTTCTTATGATTTTTGTCTGTCCAATAGGTGTTAAATGCAGTAGTAATCTTTTGAAATTTTACGGGGGTGTTGACCCCTGAAGAACTCTTGCTTTGATTTAAATCCTGCATCCAGGGGGCACTTGAATTATATTGGGAATGCCCAATATAGCAAATTAGTGCGGCTAAAATGATAAGTGGTTTTTTCATTTTTTGTGTTGAGTTTATGTTAAAAAATTGATTTATTAAACTTGATGAACTAGAAGTTCATAGATTCATAAGGGTAATTATTCATTACCGCTCTATAAATATTATTATAGAATAATAGAAAGTTTTTTATAGGGTTAATTCGTTTCTCGGCATTCTTTGAAGTAGAGAAAAACTAGTAGTATACTAAGATTATAAATTTTAAAATCTTATTTGCTAATACTGGGAGGAGGTAGGTTTTTGATTTGGTTTCATGTTGAGTTGAGTTTAAGTTAGTTAAATTTCCTTCTAAAATCGAAGAATCATGATCAAAGCTCATCAAATCTTTTTGATAAAAAAAAGTTTTTCGATGAAGAGAATAAAATTACTGTACAAAACATTAAGAACTTCACAATGCAACTATGTTGCAAGAAAAATCTTTCTTTTATTCTATGTTAATTTAGTTGATCAAAAAAACTTAACGTTCGCAATTCATTATAATATACTTTATTAGGAAGATAAAAACCTACATGACCGCCATATTCTGGGGTTTCAAGAAATAAATTAGGGTTTTCTTCAGCTTCATCAAAAGGATAGCAAAGATCTCCCAGGAAAGAATCATTTTTGGCATTAAGAATTAATGTAGGTATTTGTATATTTTTCAGAAATTGTTTAGAACTACATTTAGAATAATAATCCATTGCATTTTCATACCCATGAGCTCTACTGGTATATAGTTCATCAATATCCATAAGAGATGTACAGGCTTTAATATCGGATATACTTAGGATATCAGAAAATTGTACTTGTCGATCATATAGTTTGGCTTTGAGGTGATTAATAAACCGTTGTTGATAGATGTAATTTTTTGGTTTATTTATTTCTGACAACGAATCATGAAGATCACAAGGAACCGAAATAGCTGCTGCGGTTTTTATTTCTGAAGCTAAAGAGCGACCTTCTCCCAGGTATTTTAGCATAATATTGCCTCCTAAACTAAATCCGCATATCGATATATTTGTATAAGTATGTGACATAAGAATATGCCTAATAATACGATCCAAATCTTCACTGGATCCGGCATTATAGGATCTATAAAGACGATTTACTTCTCCACTACAATTTCTAAGATTTATTGCTACAGAATCCCAGCCATTATGATTTAGGTGTCTTGCTAACCCCAGTATATATTGGCGTTGTCCATTACCCTCTAATCCATGAATAATGACTGTGAGTTTTTTTGAGTTTGGTATTGTACTGTAACTCCAGTCAAGATCGATAAAATCTCCATCATCAAGCTCTACACGTTCTCTTTTTTGTGATACTCCTTTTACTTTGCGTAGTAAATTAGGATATATAGTAGAGATATAATCATTTCTGAATAAAAAAGGAGGGGTATACTTAGATTCAAGTAACGGCATTAGTATAATATGTTATCCTTTGGTTGTTCTTTTTCTGGAAGATTTTTTTCATCAAGCATATCACGCAGGTCGATTTCAATAGTTTTACATAATGCAGTCATTGGCACATCATTAATTCTTCCTTCAAAAGGATCTTCACTATTACTTCCAATTTTTTCCATAGTAAAGAAAACCCAACTTATTAAAATAGAAAGCGGTATCATTAAAAAGACAAACCATTGCTCTATACCATTTGTCATTTCATTTAGTTTGTTTTCAAAAACATTAAGTAACCCAAAAGGTAGTAATAGAATAAATATCCAGGTAAACAACGTACTAAAATAGGCATATTGTCTCGGGAAGGGAGTATTTTTTATACGTTCACATTTACCTTGAAGATTGTATAGTTCTTCTAGGATATTATGCAAAAGCTGCTTGTCAAACTCTGTAATTTTACCTTGATCCAGGAGTTGTTTAATATGAAGTCCTTGATTTTTAACTAAATGAGTAGAGGGATTCTTCCTTTTTAGTAAATCCTGATATTCCTGATCAGATACAAAAATTTTTGAAGCGTCACATGCAGGCTTTTGTTCTCCGTGTTTTTTAAAAAGGCTTTCGACCGCTATGTTCTCTTTTAAACTAAAAGAAGTTGGTTGTCTGAGTTGAATTCTTAAAGCATTGATCCAGGCTATATGTCTGTAAATCAAAATTTCCTTAGTTTTTTGATCATCATCTACCAGGCATAATACCTGATTGGCCCAGGTTCGGGAATAGTTTACGATACCACCCCAAATCTTACGAGCCTCCCAAAACCGATCATAACTTTGGCTGTTTTTAAAACCGATATAGAATGCTACCGCTATACCAATTACAGTGAGAGGTTGAAAAGGAATATCAATAAATTTCCAATCTAAAAAATGATACAGTGAAAAAATAACTGTAGTGTATATAGTGAAGAAAATGATGTTTTTCCAAGCATAACGAAGGATAAGCCCCCAACCAATATTTCGTTTAATATACATGATGAGTTTTTTTTAAAGTAAAAAGGCCATATAGGTTTTCAAAACCTGTTTCATTAAAATCCTGAAAATAGTATACGGTCTGGATATTTTTTGTTTTATGTGTGTTATCAAATATACATATTTAATAACACTCTGTTATGCGTGCATAATAAGTTATTTTGTATTTTTGCAACTCAAAAAGAGCGATATGTATTTAAAAGATTTTGAAATTAGATGGAATGATATTGATGCAAATCGTCACTTGGCGAATAAAGCATATATAGAATTTGCAGCGCACACCCGAATGTCTTTTTTAACAGAGAAGGGTTTTGATCAACGTCTTTTAGGTAAGTTTAATATTGGCCCTGTCGTATTTTATGAGCATATTTATTACTTTAAAGAAGTATTTTATGGTAGACCAGTAAAAGTTTCTTTAGAAGTTTCAGGATTAAGTGAAGACGGAAAGTTTTTTGAATTTAGACATAAATATTATGATTATAAAGGGCGAAATTTTGCACAATGCGAAATGATGGGTGCCTGGATGGATTTAAATACTCGAAAGTTAATTGCACTTCCAGAAGAAATACATCAACTAATGGATACTGTAGAACGACCAAAAGATTTTAAAGTACTTACTAAAGAGGATACAAGAAAATTCGCTAAAACTCCGGTAGATTTAGAACAGGCTTAGGAGGTTACTTTTTTAGGAGGTTTGGTAACCAGATAGACGCCCAAAAAAACCAATAGTGCAGATATTATTTTAACTGTATTTAGCGTATCTGCACCCATTAGCATGGCAAAACTAATTGCTAATAGGGGTTGTAAATAAATGAATGCCGCAATTGTAGAAGCTCTTAAATGTCTTAGGGCAAATATATTTAACAAATAGGTGAGAAATGTAGTTGCTACGACAACGAAAATCATTTTCCAGATTACCTCATAAGGTAATGAACTCCATGTTACTTCACTAAATTCTGAAATAGTAAGCGGAAAATTAATAATAACGCCTAATAAGAAAAACCATTTCATTAAAGTAATAGAATGATACTTGGCTGTTAAAGGTTTTACCAGTATTAAATAAACCGCATATGAAGCTGCATTGATAATGAATAAAGCATTTCCTAATGGGATGTTTGGGGCATCCTGACGTATTTCGGAACCAAAAAGAATAAGACCCAGCGCTCCCGAAAAACCTAGAAGAATACCAATAGTTCTTAAAAGAGTAATTTTTTCTTTTATAAAAAAAGCAGATAAAATAAACACCAAAATAGGAGAAATGGTGATCATTACAGAACTGTTGATAGGTGTTGATAATTGCAATCCTTTAAAGAACATAAGCATGTTGATTGCCATTCCAAATACGGTACAAGCAACTACCCTTGGCCAGTCATTGCGTTCTATTTTTTGTTTTGGCGCCCATATAGATGCAAGCCAAAATAATAGTGCAGCACCAACTACACGTAATAAAATAAAGCCAAATGGTTTGATATAGGTAGGCATAACACCTTTGGCCAGAGTATGATTTATACCATATATCAAACTGGCACCAAATGCAGCCAATAATGCGGCAGTTCTTTTATCCATTAATGGCAATACTGGCCTGTTCTACCACTTTTTTGCTGTTTCCGACAAAGATGTTATCATCAATAATGATTACCGGTCGTTTTAAAAAAGTATAATGTTCTAAAATCAATTTTTTATAATCCTCTTCAGATAAATTCTGATTCTTAAGATCCCGTTCTTTGTATAATCGTGCTCTTTTACTAAATAAAGCCTCATAGTTTCCAGCTAAGTCATACATTTCTTCAATTTGCTCTGTGGTAATGGCTTCGTTTTTAATGTCTTGTAAAATGAAATCTGAAGATGGATTTAATTCATTTAAAATACGTTTACAAGTATCGCAAGTAGACAAATGATATATTTTTTTCACAGTTGATTATTTTAAGTGTCAAAATCATCACAAAGGAAATTCATTTCACAATTAAAACTCATATTTTTGGCTAAAAATTATGAAATGAATCATAATGATCATGTTGTTCCTAAACGATATGATCATTGGCAAATTCTATACTCGTGCTGAGCACAGTCGAGGTATGACCTTTTGAACAACAAAAAATAAAATAGATAAATACCATGCAAGATCCAATAACAATTACTCGTGTCAATCGAAAAATGTTAGAAAAAATGTTAGATAGTTATTCTTTAGACCAATTAAATGAAATACCCGAAGGATTTAAAAACAACTTGATCTGGAACATTGCACACGTAGTGGTAACCCAACAACTATTAGTGTATAAATTGAGTGGATTACCAATGATGATTGACGACGAAATGGTAGATTTGTATAGAAAAGGAACAAAGACAGAACGGCCAGCTACCGTAGAAGAAGTATCAGAAATAAAGAAGCTTTTATTTACAACATTAGATAAAACAGAAAAGGATCTAAATGATGATATCTTTAAAAATTACAATGATTACGAAACTAGTACCGGATTTGTATTAAAATCTGTTGAGGATGCTATGAATTTTAACAACTATCACGAAGGGATTCATTTAGGATATATCCTGGCACTTAGAAAAGCTATACAATCGTCTTAGACTTAAAAAAAAAGAGACTTTCAAAACAGTATTCTCACTTAAAAACAGAATTGCACATCTTATAAAATTTCTACGGCAAAAAACGAAGCAACTTCTTCCTTATTTAATTTTAATTCTATAGGTCCCTCTGCATAAGAGTTGATTTCATATTGATTGTAATAGAGTACCACCTCTTTATCTGTAAACCCTATAGTCGAAGGTAAGCTGTAAGTATCATTTTCAAAAAAGAACCCTGTGCTATTAATCGATTCATCTTCTGGGATTTTATATTGTGTTCTAAAGATTTTTTCTGCATAATCTTCAAACTCATCATAATTCTTAAATAATGCGCTATTCGAAAATTGCTTTCCTGTTTTTGTGTCAATGTTCAGATAAGAAACTGTACTATTTCCATGAGCACCACCCGTAAATATATAAGAATCCATTAGGACAGAGAGTAAACTTTGACATCTAAAACTAAGCTCACAATCAATAGTAGCTTCATAAGGGATAATTTCTTCAGGGAATTCTTCACTAATATTTTGATACGAACTATTAAATTGAGAGATCGCTTCTTTCAGAGTTGGTTCTGATGCGTCTTCACCAATATTCAAAATAGAACAAGCAGCATTTTCTATTTCTTTATTAATGGTGACGGCAATGGGATTGTCATCAACGATTTTTAGTAAGTTGATCTCTAAAGAAACGCAATCGACATTTTTGCAATCGAGAAGAGTATCTACAGTAAAATTTTGTTTTTCAAAAGTGAAAGATTCTGTATTGTCACAGCTATATAATCCCAAAAAAATTATGAGCAAAAGAATGAATTTTGACTTCGTGTTAGTTTTTGTGTTAATCATCTACTAAAGGTATTCGACGAAATATGATTAGAACGAATTAAATCATACATTTGTCCCGTTTTTCAACATAAAACGACCAAGTTAATTTATTCTTGTTAAAAACTAATAAATAGATGAAATTTAACACTAAAACAATTCACGGAGGACAGAAACACGATCCAGCTTATGGTGCCGTTATGCCTCCGATATATCAGACATCTACATACGCTCAAACCACTCCGGGAGGACATAAAGGTTTTGAATATAGCAGAACGCATAATCCAACAAGAAAAGCATTAGAAGATTCTTTTGCCAGTATCGAAAATGGAAAATTTGGACTTGCTTTTGGATCGGGGCTTGCTGCCATAGATGCAGTAATCAAATTATTGAAACCTGGTGATGAGGTTATTTCTACTAATGATTTATACGGAGGAACCTATCGTTTGTTTACTAAAATCTTTGAAGATTTTGGAATCAAGTTTCACTTTATAGGGATGGAAAATGCAGATAAAGTAGAAGATTATGTAAATGAAAATACCAAATTAATATGGGTTGAAACACCTACTAACCCTATGATGAATATTATTGATATTAAAGCCATAGCTGCAATATCAAAAAAACATAATCTTTTATTGGCTGTAGATAACACTTTTGCTACTCCATACTTGCAAAGGCCTTTGGATCTTGGAGCCGATATTGTAATGCATAGTGCTACCAAATATTTAGGAGGGCATAGTGATGTGGTTATGGGAGCATTAATCGTAAAAGACGAAAAACTGGCAGAGCGACTTTACTTTATTCAGAACGCAAGCGGTGCTGTTTGTGGCCCACAAGATAGTTTTTTGGTGTTAAGAGGAATCAAGACCCTACATATACGTATGCAACGACACTGTGAAAATGGTGAAGCCATTGCAAAATATTTGAAGAACCACCCTAAAATAGAAAAAGTATACTGGCCAGGTTTTGAAGATCACCCTAATCACGAGGTTGCCAAAACACAGATGGATGGTTTTGGAGGTATGATTTCTTTTGTTACCAAAGGAAGTGATTATGATAGTGCAATTAAGATCGTAGAGAATCTAAAATTTTTCACTTTAGCCGAATCTCTTGGTGGTGTAGAAAGCCTAGCAGGACATCCTGCAAGTATGACACATGCTTCGATACCAAAAGAAGAACGAGAGAAAACAGGGGTGGTCGATTCTTTGATTAGATTAAGTGTCGGAATAGAAGATGTTAATGATCTCATTGCGGATCTCGAACAAGCTATTGGATAGCCTAATTATTAAATTAAAAAAATAAACTTGTTTTTTTAGGAATATCATATATTTGGCGTGATATTTCAACCTATAGATAAGAATCTATTAATTCAATTAACATATGCAAGCAAAGATAGATGCATTCATGGAAGAGGTAAGGGCTCGTAACGCACACGAACCTGAGTTTTTACAAGCGGTACAAGAAGTTGCCGAAACTGTAATCCCTTACATCGCTACAAAAGAAATTTATAATGGGAAAAACATCCTGTTAAGAATGGTTGAGCCAGAGAGAGCGATCATGTTTCGTGTACCCTGGGTAGATGATAAAGGAGAAATTCATGTGAATAGAGGGTATCGCATTCAAATGAATTCTGCAATAGGACCATATAAAGGAGGATTACGTTTTCACCCTTCTGTAAATATAAGTATTCTGAAATTCTTGGCTTTTGAACAAGTTTTCAAAAATAGCTTAACTACACTTCCTATGGGAGGTGGTAAAGGAGGATCTGATTTTGATCCTAAAGGAAAATCTGATGATGAAATTATGCGTTTTTGCCATAGTTTTATGAGTGAGCTTTTTAGACATATTGGCCCTGATACAGATGTTCCTGCGGGAGATATAGGAGTAGGAGGTCGTGAAATAGGATTCCTATTCGGGATGTATCGTAAAATGCGTAATGAATTTACGGGTGTTCTTACCGGAAAAGGACTTACATGGGGAGGATCTCTAATTCGTCCTGAAGCTACTGGATATGGAACGGTTTATTTTGCAAAAAATATGCTTGAAACCCAAGGAGGTTCTTTTGAAGGAAAAATAGTAACAGTTTCTGGTTCTGGAAATGTTGCGCAATACGCTGCAGAAAAAGCAACGCAACTGGGAGCAAAAGTAGTGACGCTATCAGATTCTTCTGGATACATTTATGATAAAGACGGAATTGATGAAGAAAAACTAGCTTTTGTAATGGAGCTTAAGAATGTAAAAAGAGGACGTATCAACGAGTATGCCGATAAGTATCCTTCTGCAGAGTTCCATAAAGGACAAACCCCGTGGGGAGTAAAATGTGATATAGCTTTACCATGTGCTACCCAAAATGAATTAAATGGAGATGATGCACAAACGTTAATTGCTAATGGCTGTGTTTGTGTTAGTGAAGGTGCTAATATGCCAAGTACACCAGAGGCAATTACAGCTTTTCATAAAGCTAAAATTTTCTTTGCCCCAGGAAAAGCTTCTAACGCAGGAGGTGTAGCAACATCAGGATTAGAAATGACACAAAACTCATTGCGTTATAACTGGACTCGCGAAGAAGTAGATAATAAACTAAAACAAATTATGGAAGATATCCATTCTGCTTGTCTAGAATACGGTAATGATGGTAATGGATATGTAGATTATGTAAAAGGAGCTAATATTGCCGGTTTTGTAAAAGTAGCCGATGCTATGATAGCGCAAGGGGTTATATAAATAAGATTTATTTTATAAGCAAAAGCCGTTTAGAGAAACCTCTAAACGGCTTTGTTGTTGATTAAAAGAATATTTAATCCCGATTATGCATTTCGTTTCCCAAAATTATGTTATCCATGAATCAAGTGTAAGGATGATATCATTTTGTTATGTATTTTTATAGTTAAATTGGTTCTTATGAAGCATGCAGGTCTTTTCTTTTTTTTAGTGCTATTAATCTCATGTGGAGTCACACATACGATTTATGATTATGATGAACAACAGGATTTTTCAATATATAAGACCTATGCTTTTTATCCTGAGATGAATTCTGAGCTTAATGATTTGGATCAAAAACGATTATTGATGGTAACAGAAACCATTATGCAAAGTAAAGGGTTTACCAAATCTGAAACTCCGGATATTTATATGAATTTTAAAACAATTATGAATAAAACGCCTTCACGTAATAGTATTGGTGTAGGGGTTGGTAGTGGTAGCGGTGGTGTTAGTATCGGTGTAGGAGGATCTATTCCTATTGGCGGACCAGAAACTTTTCTTGAACTTACTATTGATTTTGTCGATGTAAAAAAAGATGAATTGGTATGGCAAGCGATTGCCGAGAGAAGGTTTTACCCTAATGCCTCTCCAGACGCACGTACCAATTTCTTTCAAAAAATTATTGAAAAATCCCTGGTTAAATACCCACCTAAGCATAAAGAATAAGATTACTTTTTTATTTATTTTCGATTTATAATGATAATCAACTCACCAGCAATAGTAATACATTCCTTACGATATAGTGAAGCAGACTTGATTGTTTCATTGTTTACAAAAACTAGTGGGTTACGCTCTTATTTACTAAAAGGAGTTTTAAAATCTAAACGAGGAAAAATCAAAGCATCTTTATTTCAACCACTCACCTTGTTAGAAATACAAGCTTTTCATAGAGATAAAGGCTCTTTAGAGAGAATTAAAGAGGCCAAAATAAAAACAATTTATAAATCGTTACATACAGATTTTGTAAAAGGGACATTAGTGTTTTTTATTTCTGAAGTACTTAAGAACTCTATACAAGAAGAAGAAACGAATACAGATCTATTCGAATATATTGAAACCGCTTTAATGTGGCTAGATACACATGATACTATTGGTAATTTTCATATTACATTTTTAACCAAGCTTACCCAATATCTTGGCTTTTATCCAGATACCCCTCATGCAGAATCAGACTATTTTAATATGCAGGAAGGCGTTTTTCAATCTATCAGTAGTAATATATATTGTGTAAGCGGGGATCAGGTAAAATTATTTAAACAATTTTTAGGCACAACATTTGAGGCAAGTATGGATATTAAACTATCGAAGAACACACGAAGTGATATTCTGGCTATGCTATTAGTATATTTTGAACTACATTTGCACGGTTTTAAGAAGCCGAAATCACTTTCAGTTTTAAACGAAATTTTTAATTAAGATAATGCGGTTATTTATATTTCTTTTATTGACTATGTTTTTTGCATTGCCTGGTAATGCTCAAAAAATTACAATATTTAGTACGGCAAATAACCAGCCTATTCCTAATGTAGCTATTTACAATAAGATTAAATCTAAGAGTGCGATAACTGATTTTGATGGAGTGGCTGATATTTCTGCATTTTCTGATACCGAAATCCTATATTTTACTCATATCTCGCATTTAGGGATAAGTATAATTAAATCTAAAATACCAAAATCACGTTCTGTATATTTAAAACCAGATGAAAACCAACTTTCTGAAGTCGTTATTTCGGTATCAAAATGGGAGCAGGAACAAAAAGAAGTTACACAAAAAATTGTAAGTATTTCTTCTAATGATATTGAATTGTCTATGCCACAAACATCTGCAGATCTTTTACAAAGTAGTGGTCAGGTCTTTATTCAAAAAAGCCAGTTAGGAGGAGGAAGCCCCATTATTAGAGGTTTTTCTACCAATCGATTACTGCTCACGGTAGATGGAGTGAGAATGAATACCGCAATCTTTAGAGGAGGAAATGTGCAAAATGTAATATCGGTTGACCCTTTTACTGTTGATAGAACAGAGGTGATATTAGGACCAGGTTCTGTTGTGTATGGAAGTGATGCAGTAGGAGGAGTAATGAATTTTTATACAGCACAACCTAAGTTTGCTGTAAACAGTAAGAATAAACTAAGTGGTAATGCACTTATTCGATATGCCAGCGCCAGTAATGAAAAAACGGGACATGTTGATTTTAATATCGGATTAGAGAAGTGGGCATTTTTAACCAGTGCAAGCTACACAGATTTTGATGATTTAAAAATGGGAAGTCATGGTCCCGATGATTATTTGAGAAATGAATATGTAGAAACCATAAACGGAGAAGATGTTGTTATACAAAATGCTGATCCTGAAAAACAAGTGTTTACTGGGTATGATCAGATTAATTTGTTGCAGAAAATTCGTTTTATGCCTAACGAAAAATGGGATTTTAATGCCAATCTTCTCTATACAGAGACATCTGATTATCCGCGTTATGATCGCTTGATTAGAAAGAGAGATGGAAATTTAAGATCTGCCGAGTGGTTTTATGGACCACAACTCTGGTTTATGGGTAACCTACAAGTATCACATAAATCAAAAAGCAAGCTGTATGATAAAATGAAAATCACTGCAGCATATCAATATTTTGAAGAAAGTAGAAACGATCGCAATTTTGGTAGTGATATTTTAGAAAGTACCCAAGAACAGGTAGATGCTTACTCATTAAACTGGGATTTTGAAAGAAAATTTAACGATAAGACTACTCTGTATTATGGGTTAGAGTATGTATTAAATCAAGTGTATTCTGATGGGTCTGAACGTAATATTACTACTAATGTTATAGAAGACGCACCCTCTAGATACCCCGATGGATCTACCTGGCAATCGATAGCAGCATATCTAAGTATAAAGCATAAGTTAAGCGAAAAACTGAGGTTTCAAGGTGGATTACGATATAATAGAATCATCCTATATTCTGAATTTGATGACAAATTTTTTGATTTTCCATTTACAGAAGCAAATATCGATACCGAAGCCTTGACAGGTACTGCGGGATTAAGTTGGTTTCCTAATAATATGATACAATGGAAATTGAATTTCTCTACAGCCTTTAGAGCACCTAATATTGATGATGTTGGTAAGATTTTTGATTCAGAACCAGGTTCTGTTGTAGTGCCGAATCCAGACATAAAATCTGAATATGCATATAATGGTGAAATAGGAGTAAAATTAAATTTTGATAAAAATTTATCAATAGATCTGTCGACGTATTATACATATCTTGAAGATGCATTAATACGAAGAGACTATAATTTAAATGGGCAAACAGAAATCGATTTTGGTGGAGAACTAAGTAACGTACAAGCTATTCAGAATGCAGCAAACGCCAGAGTATACGGCTTTGAAGCTGGATTAGAATATAGGTTTTTTGAAAATTTTAAACTAATATCTAAGTATACTTTTGTTGGAGGAGAAGAAGAATCTGATGATGGTACTACTGCATCTTCAAGACACGTTTCTCCTCAGTTTGGAACTACTCAAGTAAGTTATATGTTGCCTAAATTTAAAATTGACGCTTTTGCAGTGTATAATGGAGAATTTAGTTATGAAGACCTGGCTCCTTCTCAGCAAAACAATGATTTCTTATATGCCAAAGATCAAGATGGTAATCCATATTCTCCATCTTGGTATACATTTAATCTTAGAACACAATACCAAGTAACAAAAAATATAAAAGGGATATTATCGATAGAAAATATTACCGATCAACGATACCGTCCTTACTCTTCTGGTATAGCTGGTGCAGGAAGAAATTTTATTCTATCGGTAAAATATACGCTTTAACATCATAGAATAGAAATCTGAAGAATACGTTATTCATATTTGATATCGATGGAACACTTACAGATAGTGTGCCTATGTATTTGATTTCGGTTACTAACTCGTTATTGGCATTAGGGATTTCTAATATAGATACCGATTATGACAGGTATAAACATCATACCGATAGTTATGCATTGAGATATAACTACGAGCGCAATTTTAAGAAAGCCTTTCCCAAAGAACTATTAGATGATTTTGAAATCGATTTGGTTGATCAAATGGGAATGTTTGATCCCGTAAAAGAAATTGATGGTGCCAAATCATTAATTCGGTTTTTTAAAGATAGTAACATTCCTTTTTGTTTTGCAACAGGCGCATTACCAAAACCTGCAATGATCAAATTAGATCAATGTGATATCTGGTATGATGAAAAACTATTGGCAACTTCAAAAACGCACGAGTCGAGAGAAGGTTTTGTTTTAGAAGCTATAGAAAGATCAAAGATGTATTATGGTAAAGAAAATTTTGACCGTATCGTATCAATAGGGGATGGTGTTTGGGATTTAAAAACAGCCCAAAACTTATCTCTTGATTTTGTGGGTATAGGAGATAAAAACAGGGCAAAACTTCTGGAAAACGGAGCTAAACATTGCTTTTCTACCCTGTCAGCATTCAAAAAATCACTGATCTAATTTTTAGAAGCTCTTAGTTTTTGCATTAATGCAGTATCAAATCCTTCTTTAAGCTTAGTGATTTCGGCTACATTTTCGTTAGGGATAGCAATAGATAATACATAATGCTTTATTTTCCAGCCATTAGCTGTTTTTTGAATGACACCGCTACCACGACAAATCCCCATTTGAGTATCTAATAGCTCATCAAACCAGGCAATATCGCTTTCCTTTTGCACAAAAATATTTCTTTCAAGAGTAGAAAAACTCCAGGCTTTTCCTTTATCAAAATAGGGTTTAGCAAAGGCTTTAAATTCGCTGCTATTCCAATTTTCTGTAGCGTCGGTTCCTATAAAAATAGCATCTTCGGTCATAAGGCCAAAATAAGCTTCAAAATTGGCATCGGCTGCAGCTTTGTGCCATTGCTCAAGAGCAGTATTAATTTCAGTGTTTTGTTGTGCAAAACAAAAACTATAGACGAATAGTAGTAAAAATAGGATTGACTTTTGCATACGTTTAATGTTTAATTAGTTCTCTTAAAAGCTCTTTTTCAATATTTTCTGGAATAGCTAATGACAATTCATTTAATTGTATGATCAAACTATTATAAGCTTTAATTAACCTTGTATTAGCTTCCATAACCATATCCGAATCTTTATTTTTCTTTTCAGAAAGTAATTTTAGTAAACCTGTTTCAGTAGATAGAACACTAATTCGAGAGTTAATAGTGTTTATCTTTAAGTCTTCAGAAAGGTTTTCTTTAAATGTACTTACTAGAAAATCTATACTATCAACATGTTTGTTTACGTAGAAAGCATTCTCATTGCGTAGTACAGTTATAAAACTTCTGAGGTTTTGAAAATCTTCAAAAATTTCAAGACTTCTTTCAGCTTCCGGAGAAAGTTTCAGAAGGTTTAATTTAATTTTTTCTTTAGAAAGACTATCAAGTTTAGCAACGGGGGCTTTTCCTTGTATATTGGTAGTTTTTTCACTTTGACATCCAAAACAAAGTAATGTAATCCCTAAAAAGAAAAATAGCCGCATTATATATTTTTTAATAAGAACTCAAAAATAGGGTATTTATGTCAAAATGATAGTAAAGTGATCACCAAATAGAATAGATATTAAAATTTGTACACTTGTTTATACCTCTTATGTATTTTATTTCTTGAGTATCTTAAAACGTACTGGATTAGTGTTTTTTTAATCCTTTTTTCACATCAGAATATCCATATATAAAAGGAATATTAAAATTTTTATTATCAATTATTTTCAATAGTCTAACGAATTCTAATTAGATCCTTATGAATTCTAAATAGAGCTACATTTTAGAAGGTACATAAGTTACTTTTGCGATGATTTTTTTTATTTAAACTAACACAAACACAAATCACTTATCTAAACCTCATGATCATGAAAAATTTAAACTTTAATGAGAGGATGTTTTCTGGCATATTTAAAAAGACATATATAATAGTCTTTTTATTGATTCTTTCTTTTTCTTCTTTTGCACAAAATAAGAAAGAAGTTGTTATAGGAACTGTAAACAGCTTCTCAGAATCAGTATTTTCGAATAAGTCAAGAAATACCAATTTTATTATTAAACTATCCGATAAAGAATCATACAATCTTAAGATTAATGTTAAAAAAAATATTGTAGATGGGTATTTTGTAACCGGTAATGTTTTGATTAACAATACTAAATCTACTGCTACAACAGAGCCTGTTTTTAGTTTTACTAAAAACGATGGAAAAATATCTGGAGAGATTATCTTTTATGATCAGAAAAAAGCATTTAAGATTTCTACCAATGATCATGGAGAAGTACTAGCGAGTAATCAAAATATTCATAGTATACTATGCGTAGATTTCGAACAAGAAAAAGCTGCTGTTAATGATGATTCTGGTGTAATTATCCCACAGAAAGCACAAATACAATTAGAGAGTCTTCCCGGAGCATCTCATGTTATCTATCTTGATTTTGATGGAGAAGTAGTGTCTGGAACTCGTTGGGCTGGGGGTAGAACTATTAATGCTCAACCAGCAGGATTTAGTGATGAAAAAATTCTTGCAGTATGGAGGATTATGGTAGATGATTTTAATCCTTTTAACATAAACGTGACGACCAGAAGAGATGTATTTGATGCTACTCCAAAAAACCAAAGAATGATGGCGATATTTACGCCTACAAATGATGCAGCTCCCGGGTCTGGAGGAGTAGCGTATCTAAATTCTTTTAGTTGGAATTCTGACGATCCATGTTGGGTGTTTAACCTGGGAACAAGAACAGCCGGAGAAACAGGGTCTCACGAGGTAGGACATACTTTGGGATTAGGACACGATGGAACAAGATCTGGAACCACATATTATTCAGGACATGGGCAGTGGAGCCCAATTATGGGTTGGAGTGCTAATAAAACATTAGGGCATTGGAGTAAAGGAGAATATAATAATGCCAATAATACTGAGAATGATTTAGCAATTATTTCAAATTCTAGAAATGGTTTCGGGTATAAAAAAGATGATCATGGAAATACTATAAATAATGCTACAGAATTAGTATCCGATACTAATGGAAATGTATCTAAAGCAGATAACGAAGGAATCATTGAAAAAACATCGGATAAAGATGTATTCTCTTTTCAAACTTCTGGAGGAGAGGTGAATTTTTCTTTTGACCCAAATCCATACCATCCAAATTTAAATATTAAAGCAAGGTTATTAAATAGTAATGGAGAAGAAGTTACATTCTCTGATCCGCAAGGTTTAAAAGCATCAATAAGTACTACTTTGCAAAGTGGTAAATATTATATCGAAATAGATGGAGTAGGAGAAGGAAACCTATCTACAGGTTATTCTGATTATTCTTCTTTAGGATTGTTTTCAATTTCAGGGAAGTACCCTAAAGGAAATAGTACAGATACTGAAGCTCCAAGTGTTCCAACAAATTTATCGGCTTCAAATGTTGAGCAGACATCACTGTCTTTATCATGGAGAGCCTCTACGGATAATGTTGGAGTAACAGGGTATGATGTATATCAGGGAGATGTAAAAATTACCAGTGTTAGTGGTACCTCTTATAATGTTACCGGGTTGACCGCAAATACTACATATGAGTTTAGAGTAAAGGCCAAAGATGCTGCGGGAAATACTTCTGGGTTTAGCAATACAGTATCGGTTACTACCAAAGAAGCTACAGATACTGAAGCTCCAAGTGTTCCAACAAATTTATCGGCTTCAAATGTTGAGCAGACATCACTGTCTTTATCATGGAGAGCCTCTACAGATAATGTTGGAGTAACAGGGTATGATGTATATCAGGGAGATGTGAAAATTACCAGTGTTAGTGGTACCTCTTATAATGTTACCGGGTTGACCGCAAATACTACATATGAGTTTAGAGTAAAGGCCAAAGATGCTGCGGGAAATACTTCTGGGTTTAGCAATACAGTATCGGTTACTACCAAAGAAGCTACAGATACTGAAGCTCCAAGTGTTCCAACAAATTTATCGGCTTCAAATGTTGAGCAGACATCACTGTCTTTATCATGGAGAGCCTCTACAGATAATGTTGGAGTAACAGGGTATGATGTATATCAGGGAGATGTGAAAATTACCAGTGTTAGTGGTACCTCTTATAATGTTACCGGGTTGACCGCAAATACTACATATGAGTTTAGAGTAAAGGCCAAAGATGCTGCGGGAAATACTTCTGGGTTTAGCAATACAGTATCGGTTACTACCAAAGAAGCTACAGATACTGAAGCTCCAAGTGTTCCAACAAATTTATCGGCTTCAAATGTTGAGCAGACATCACTGTCTTTATCATGGGGAGCTTCTACAGATAATGTTGGAGTAACAGTATATGATGTTTACCAGGGAAATGTTAAGATTACCAGTGTTAGTAGTACCTCTTACAATGTTACCGGGTTGACCGCAAATACTACATATGAGTTTAAAGTAAAGGCTAGAGATGCTGCAGGAAATACTTCTGGATTTAGTAACACGGTATCGGTTACTACAAAAGAAGGAAGTACAACAGATATCTGCGAAGGAGTACAGACATGGGTATCTGGAGTAAGTTATGCTATTGGAGATCGAGTAATTTACAGGGGTTATGTTTATGAAAGAACTGCTAACGGATGGATAAAACTAGGGAAATGTAATGCTAGTCTTTGTGAAGGAGTAGATACTTGGATATCGGGAGTACGTTATAATATAGGAGATCAAGTGGTATATAGAGGTAATCTATGGGAACGTGGTGCAAGAAGATGGATACTTGTTTCATCTTGTAGTGAACAAGCGAATAAATTTGATTCAGTTGCTCCGCCACAAAAGATGAGTGTGTATCCTAATCCAATAAGTGGAAGTGTACTAAATATTGTTTTTAATCCTTCTCAAGAAGCAACCTATAGTATTTATAATCTATTAGGAAAAATAGTGTCTAGTGGTTATTTTAAGTCTTCTGTACAGATAGATCATTTGCAAGCAGGAACATATATCTTGAAAGTTACTTCTGATAAAACACAGCATGTTACTCGATTTGTAAAAGAATAGAGAAAGATGAAAAACTAAAAAATAGACTTTTATACTTAGATTAGTCTACAGAATTTAAAAACAGCTATAGTTAAATGGTCGCTATAGCTGTTTTTTTTGAATTCATTTTTTAACCTTTGTATTGTGTAATATATTATATAAGATTATGATTAATTTATTTTCTGTAATAAAGGGTTAAATGCTTTTGAAGCAACAATTACTTTGTCTCCCACAGTTATTGTTTTTATATCGTCTTCTTCAGCAACTATTTTTACAAAATTTGACCCTATCAAAATGGTAACAATATAAATTATATCTTCTTTTTCAATTTGAATTATTTCTCCCGAAAATTGAAATTTCCCACTTATTTGTTTTGTCGTAAATACTTCAATAGGTTTTCCTTGTCTAATTATTTTTCCATTTTTAATACTAAATACGGTATCAGACATTTTTATGACCTCGCCTATCTCATGGCTTATAAGTATAGTAGTTAAATTAAATTGTTTATGTACTTTAAGGATATAGTCTTGTAGTTTTGTGCGCATTTTTATATCCAATGCAGAAAGAGGCTCATCCAACATCAAAATTTCTGGTTTTCTTACCAATGCCCTTGCTAAGGCTACTCTTTGTTTTTGTCCCCCTGAAAGATTTAAGGGTTTACGATCTTGTAAATCGCCCAATTCAATAATATCTATGAGTTCATTAACAATTTCTTTGTTTTGTCTTTTTTCTACTGCAAAAAGAAGGTTTTCTTTTACAGTCATATTAGGAAACAAGGCATAATCCTGAAACACAAATCCAATTTTTCGTTGTTGGGGTTTTAGGCAGATCCCATTTTTGGTATCAAGCCATATGTTTTGGTTTACTATAATTCGTCCTTCATTTGCTTGTAATAATCCTGCAATCATTCTAAGGATAGAAGTTTTACCGGCTCCAGAATCTCCATATAACGTAACTAATTGGCCTTGCTCTATACTGATGCTAACATCAAGTTGCATTGCTCCATTTGCTGCCGTTAATTCTTTTTGCAAAGCTATATGTATCATTTCCAGAATCGTTTTAAATATCCACCATTAACCAGATATACCAGTAATAAGATGCTAAATGTAATTGCAAATAAAATGAGCGAATACCAATTTGCTACATCATAATTAAGAGCCTCTACCTCATCATAGATAGCAATAGAGGCCACTTTTGTTTTTCCTGGCATATTGCCACCGATCATTAATACTACACCAAATTCACCAATGGTATGAGCAAAAGCCAATACAATTCCCGTGAGTAATGATGGTTTTATATTGGGAAGTAATACTTTGAAAAGAGTGGTGATTTTAGATTTTCCTAATACATAGGATGCTTCTGTTATTGATGAGGGTAAATTCGAAAATCCAGCTTGGATGGGATGCACCATGAACGGTAAACTATAAATAATTGATGCAAGAACAAGTCCATGGAACGAAAAAATAAGTTGTATACCCAGATACTCGTTTAGCCAACTTCCAAAAGCGTTTGCAGGACTAAAAGCAACTAACATATAAAATCCTAAGACGGTTGGAGGTAAAACCAAGGGCATACTTACCAGAGTTTCTAAGAATGGTTTTACTTTAGATTTTGTATGAGCAAGCCAATAGGATAGAGGGACAGAAATAACCAATAACAAAAGCGTGGTAACTAATGCCAGTTTAAACGTTAATACTAAAGGTTGCCAATCCATCATTCTGATAACATTATTTCGGTGGTTTTAATCATGGCTGTGATTTTTTCGCCAATTTCTAATTGCAATTGATCAGCAGCATCAGAAGTAATGATCGCTGTTAGATGACCAACAGTAGAATCAATAGTCAACGTATTTAATAATGTTCCTTTTTTTATATTAATAATCTCTCCGATTGCTTTGTTTTGTATACTTATAGAATGTTCTGTTCCTTTTCCAACAATTACTTCTGTTTCTTTGAAAATCATTTTAATATGATTTCCTTGTTTTAAATAGGGAGCTGTATCGGGTGTTTCTATTATAATAGTATTAAAAAAAACAGCTCCAACATCAACAGTAACCAATGATAAACTACCATTAGTTTTTATAGATGTTATTTCTCCCTTTAGAACATTCATAGATCAATTTTCTTTTGTTGAATAACCAAAATTTTCGAGAATTTTTCTCGCGTCTGCAGAAGATAAAAAATTATAAAACTTTTCTGCATCCTCTTGATTCTTTTGATTAAGAGTAACAACTCCTTGAGCGATTGCAGAGTAATCTGTATCTTTTAGATCAATCCAATTGCCTTTATTGCTCATTTCTGGAGATAAAACTACGGATTTTGAAGTAAAACCAATTTCTGCAGATTTTGAAATAATAAACTGATTAGTTTGTAAAACACTTTCTCCGTATACCAATTTATCTTTTATGTCTTCATAAAGGTTATGTCTTTTTAAAATTTCTATTGTAGCTAGGCCATAGGGAGCCATTTTAGGGTTTGCAATTGCAATATGATGTATCTTCGAACTTTTAAGGGTTTCTAGAGACGGGTCAATAGTATCAATCATAGACCACATAACTAATTTTCCGTAGCCATATATTTTAGGTGTTTTGATAGTAAAACCTGTATCAAATAATTCTTTTGGATATTTCATATCTGCAGAAACAAATACATCAAAAGGAGCACCTTCTTTAATTTGCGCAGTTAATTTTCCCGATGAGCTTATAATAAGATCACAAGCAATACCGGTTTGGTCTGTAAAAGTCCTGGATAACTCTTTCATTGCAAATTGCATATTTGCAGCTACAGCAATAGTTAATTTTCTCTCTGATTTTTGCTGGCATGCTGTTATCAAAAATATAAGAAGTATGAATATTGTTTTTTTCATTTTTTGTAACTGTTCTCCTGTATTACTTTTCTGTAAAGATAACAACTCAAAGAGCAACCACATGTAGAGATCGAATACTATCTAAGTAACTTTTTTATCTAAAGCAATTTTTATAGTATTAACCGTTGCTGTTTATTTTGTATACACATTAGGATCAAATTTCTCCATATAAATTTCTGGTTTTGGAAGTTTTGTAAATCCATACTTTTCATATAGCCATTCGGCAGTACTTGTTAACAAAATCCAACGTCTTAAATTTTGTAAATTAGGATGCCCCATGATGGTTTCCATGAGCCATTTACTTAATCCTAATTTTCTATACTCTTTGAGGATAAAAATATCTCCTAAATAAGCAATTGTTGAATAATCCGAAATCACTCTTGCATACCCAATCTGTTTGTCCTCAGAATAAAGCCCAAAATTAAGAGAATTCTCTATTGATACTTTTACTGCATCATATGAAATACCATCACTCCATCCTGATTCATTTGTTAGAAAATTATATATCAATAAAACATCCAACTTGTTCTTATCTGTTGAGATGCTATAGTTTTCCTTAGATACTTCCATATTTTTAGTTGATCGAATCCATTACTTTTGAGGATACAAAGTACCAAAATTAAACAGAAAATAGCGATTTAAGTGTTAGTTTAAACCGCTATTGTTAGTGTATTATTATCAAAATGAATTTACCATTTCATTTCACCTTTTACCACTTTGGCACCCAATTGAAGTGCAATATCTAAGCCTGCATTGGGATACAGTTTTTGCATGGCAGCAATAAGCTCTTCAGAGTTTTTTGATTTTACTTCTTCTTTCTGATAAGCAATCAAATAATTTTTAGAATAGGTAATCGCACTACGATTTAGATTACTGTTGTCTAAGGCATGAGCAGAAACAACAATTTCTGGGTTAAGGCGTTCCATTTCTTCTAAAACCGATAACCAGGCAACACGTTTTTCTGTAGTACTTGCATCTGCTATCCATAGATGTAAATTGTCATATACATTTACACCTCCTACAATTGCTTTTAGAGATGGAATCCAGACAAATGCCCTTTCTGGAGTAGAGCCATTAAGACCTTTTACTTCAATAGAATGCCCTTCGAGATCTATCGTATTCCCTTTTAATATTTCTGGAAAAACAACTTTTTTTGTCCCATTATTCCCTAGTTTTGGGCCCCAAATCTGTAACTTTTTCTCATACGTTTTTTTGATGTGTGATAGCGTATGTTTGCTGGTATAAATGGTTACATCTGGGAAAGAATTTTTAAATACTTCTAACCCAAAATAATAATCAGGATCTCCATGACTTATATAAATGGTTGTAAGGTTTTTACCACTTTTTAGGATTTCTGCAACTACATTATGTGCATCAGAAAGTGTGAATTGGGCATCAATAAGAATTGCGTCTTTTTCTCCATAAATTAAAACAGAAGCGATGTGAAAACTGTTTTCGTCTGCCCGATACACTTTGTATTCTAGGTTTTGTGCTGTACTACTCATTGTTATTGAAATTAATAGTATTGTTATTAAAAAATTGATTTTATTCATTTTAATGTTCTTTTAAATGATGGTACAAAGTTGCATACATCAGTTTTCAAAAACATTGAACTAGTTCAATAACTGTGAGTATCTTGATTATTTTTTTGAAGCGATCTTTTTTCGAATTTTACTTACAAATTCATGTGAGATTCCTAAGTAAGCTGCAATCTGTAAATTGGTGAGTTTTTGTGCTATTTTTGGATAGGTCTTCATGAAATGCAGATAACGTTCATCTGCTGTATAACAATGATTTCGTATCAACCTTCTTTGTAAAGAAACCAAAGTTTTTTGTGACATAATACGAAATAGCTTTTCTACTTTAGGCATTTGCTGATACAGTAGTTCTTTGTCTTTTTTATTGATCAATAAAACTTCACTGTCTTCAAGGGCTTGAATTGATAATAGAGCAGGGGCTTGATTTGTAAAACTATCTATGTCGGTCACCCACCAATCTTCGACAGCAAAATATAAAACATTTTCATTTCCATCATTATCTATCGTGTACACACGAAAACAACCTTTGGTTACAAAACCTTCAAATCGACATACATCACCCTGTCTAAGTAAAAAATCTTTTTTAGAAATAGTCTTTGGATAAAAGAAATGACTATAGGTCTCAAATTCTGAGTCAGAAAATTGAATGTGTTTATCTATATTTTCCTTAAGAAGAGTATATGGCATTTTCTATTTCTGGTTTACAGGTAATATCTTAAACAAATTATTTTTTAAACCCTGTGGTAAACAGATTTCTGGCTCCTTTTATACCACATTTTTGATACGCATGATATGTTTGAGCCGCTCTTTCTTCAATTTGTTTCCCAGTTTCATTTTTAATCCAACCATCGATTGCAGACTTCAATGTATATGCTTCAGGAGCCATTAAATGTGTAGTCCACAAAATTGGATTTGCTTTTGCGCGTTTTATTTCTTTTGAAAAATAATTTTGACTATAACATGCCAAAACTATTACATCCCTTTTTTTAATAACCTCTTTCTTGTATGTAATATCTACATTAAATTCCATTAAGCCATCGTGACCGATATATGAAAGTAAATCAGAATCACCACCAAATTTTAATGTTTCTGAGTTTACTTCAATCGAAATAGGGTTTTGAGAATTAGAGGCCAGTAGAAAATCTTCAATGCAGGTTTGGATTTTTGCACCATCATAGGCATCAGCTAATAGATAGATTTTTTTGGTACTATGTTTAAATAAAACTCTATCTAGTAATACGGGATCATCTATTTCAAAATTTTTTACTAACTTCCAGTCTTTTGCTTTAAACTTAAAGAAAGATTTTACCCCATAACCAGCACCCCAATATAAATTATGCTTTGGATCTTTTCCGTTCCCTAATTTTGCCGGAACAGGAACAATTCCTTGATTTTCATTATCACATAAAGCCACATATACATGAATGGTTTTTGCCTGGCTATATACTTTAGAGCATAGAAACAAGATCAATATCAAGAAGAATACTTTTTTCATGATTGTTAACACTTTTTTTATTTACTGAATTTACAAACAAATTTTTTGTGAGTATTTATGAAATCTTGATTTTCGTAAAAGCTATGGGCATTTTCTCTTTTAATGTTTGAGGTAACTTCAAGTTGAATTATTTCCTTTTCTTTGGCTATACTTTTGAGGTGATCTATTAGTTTTTGTCCGATTCCTAAACCACGACAACTTTCTGTTACAAACATTTCCTGAATTTCGCCAATCAACCCATTATGATGAAGTAAATTTTGAACGTGACAACTTAAAAATCCAGCAATTTCATTTTCAACCTCAGCAATAAGATATATGTTATTTTGGTTATTTAAATTTTCGATAAAAATATTTTCTTGCTTTTCTTTTTTGAAGGTTTGATTTTCTAATATTTCAATAAAACGATGAATAGACAAGAAATCAAAATCTTTGGCTCTTCTTATTTGTATTTTGCTTTTATGCATATGTTGTATAATGATCAATGGTTTTTTTATCCATGCTCTGTTTTTGTTATTAAGGTATTTTATTTTAAATGTAAAATATAAATTCTACTTTTTAAAACGTGCGATTATTTTCAATTCATTATAAGTTTATTACTATGATTGATATTTATTTAGAGTTTTTAATGAGGACATTATTAATCATAAAATCATTAAATTTTTTTGGTTCTTCAAAAGGAGGGAAATGTGCAGATTTATAAAAAGTAATGAATATTTTTTTTGGAGCTTTTAAAACATCAAAATACTCTTTTGCTATATCATAATTGGTAAGATAATCATGCTTGCCTTGTAAAAAATAAACAGGAACCTTTAATTCTTCTATAGTTTTTGTTAGATCGGTTTTGAAAACTGTTTCAAATAAATTAAAAACGGGAGATTGTATGATTGCTTCAATATCGGTTCCGTTAGTTATAGCATTATATTTATCACTTATGGTATATTCTTTATTATACAATATAGGTGTAACGAATACATCTAAAATGCTATTTTCTTTATAGAGACTACCGTATTTTGATACATACATTCGGCTTTTTAATAGATCTTTATCAATAGGTCTGTTGGTAAACCCACCAATTTTTTTTAAACGATTAATAGCAATTGTATCTTGGTCTTCTGTTACTTTTTTTAGAGCGAATCGATATGCTACTTGTTCGTTTTTATCTACATTCCCGATTTGACCCGTTCCTATGTATGCATGGTAATCGTTAGGATATTTATAAACTGTACTTATACCTAATAATGATCCCCAGGAATGCCCCAATAAGAATATCTTATCTTTTTTAAATCGTTTTTTTAAATATTTTGTAACCTCATTAGTATCTTCAATAAATCTGTCGAGAGTAAAAGTACTTGTAGGGATATTAGAGATTGTGGATTTGCCCGAGCCTCTTTGATCCCAATATACAACGGTGTAATGTTCCTCTAGGTCGCTATTATGTTTTCTAAACATTGGTGTTTCTGTAGCACCAGGTCCCCCATGAAGAACTAATAATATTGGATTGGCTATGTTTTTGCCTCTAATTAATACAAATTGTTCTATACCACCAATGGGAATATGTTTCATTTCGGCAATACTGCTTTTAATACTATCACCTTGTTCATCTTTAAATATGGGAGTTGATCCAGGACTTATTATTAATAAGAATATAAATAATCCTATTAGTAATACTACTAATATAATGCCCGTTACTTTTAGTGTTTTTTTAAATAGGTTCATATTCGGTTTAAATTTCTAATAATATTTGTTCTATGTTTTGTTCTGGAAATACGGATTGCCAAAATAGCAAACCTTCATACTTTGAAATTAGAATTATGGCATCGTTTTCGGGATTTTTTGATTTATTTTTTTTAAACCCTGTTTCCAGCACTTTTCTAAGTTCGGCGTAAAAGTTTCGTACATATTCTTTAAATGTTGGATGAATTTCGAAAGCTTCAAAAAACAGAATAAAATGTCGAGAGACTCCTTTTGGAGTTATTTTAATAGTTTTGGGAATAAATGAACTAAAGAAATCTTTTAAAATAATATTCATCTCTGTTAAATTCATGTCTTTCATAGCATCCAGATCTACTTGTTTAAAATAAAACAGGAAATATTTGTCAATTACCTCTATGTATAATTTTTCTTTATTTTCAAAATGATGATAAACAGCGCCTTTAGAAAGTTTAGAAGACTCTACTAAGTTTGCCATTGATGTACTGCTATATCCTTTATCTAAGAATAATTTAAAAGCAGTTTCTATAAGATGAGATCTAGTATCCATGAAATTAATTTTACACACAGACCAACCGGTCGGTTTGTAAATATATAAAAAATAATACTACATAACAATTTTCATAAATCAATTTAGCTTTGTTCGCTACAATACGTATTGTTTGATGTATCTTTTTATTAGCTATACATCATTCTTATGGATGTCAAGGTTTTTTGAAAAAGGGAGAGATCTGATGTGGCTTTGGATACAATTAAGCTCCCTTGTATTAAAATTAAGGTTTGCTCTGCTTTATTTTTTGCGTCACTTTCTGATAAACCAAATGCAATTCCTAAAGTACTAAAACCTGTAATCCATTGAGTCATAATTTGATTTAATTGTTTTCCAAATAATTCGAGATTCGAATCCATGGTTAATGCTCTTAAAATACATGTCTTTTCGCCTCTACCATAAAGAAGGTCTATGTTTATGAGTGCTTTTTCAAGTCTCTCAACTGGTTTTATCTTGGTGTCAGACAGAAGAGAAAGAATGTTGTCAGCGGCCCATTTTTCTACATAATCCAGAACAACAGAAGTAATTTCCTTTTTCCCATTAGGGAAACGATGATATAAACTTGCTTTCTGTAGTCCCGATGAGCCAGCCAGATCATTAAGACTCGAACCGTCATAGCCTTTAGAACGAATAACAGACATTAATCCTTCTAATAAATCCTGATCGTTTACTTTTTGTGGTCTCATAGAGCAAATGTACAAATAAATAATATTTTACCAAACGTTCGGTAACGCTTCATGGATTACAATATAAAACTATATGATTTTACTTTATGACCTTCTACCACATATTTATGGGTTTTAATGATTGATTCATTTTTTAGTTTCTAATTTATTTTTTGCATGTTGTAAATTTTCTTTAAATAGTTTTACGCTATGGTGATTTGTTTTTTCCCCTAATTCAATTGCTTTTGAATAACAAGTAATTGCTTCTTTATAACTTTCACACACTAAAAAACCTTCGCCTAAGCTATCCCATACATTTGATGAATTAGGATATCGTTTTGTGTTTTCTTTAAAAAATTTAATTGCTAATTCACAATTATCATCAAGGAATTTATAGCCTAATCTATTTATAGAATTCTCGGTAGGGTTATAATTTTTTAAAAAAGACTGTTTTAAACTATCTGCAATTCTCTGGTTCCCATTTTGATAATAGAGATACATAATATGTCCAACAGAAGTTTCTGATGGTAACACTTTATAGCCACATAACTCTGATAGTTTTTCAAAATAGCTATTCAATGCTTTAATACCCCCATGTTTTTTAAATTCGTCTAAAGAACTTCTGTCTGGATACCCTTTCATTTTATAAATATCTTCAAGGCCATGTGCTGATAAGTATAATTGATGTATTATTTCTCTGTCTTTAATTGGATTTACATTAGAGAGAAATATAATTGTTGTGTCATCATCATACATATTTATTGATGAGCGATGGCCATGAAGGGCGCCACCATGAGTATACATTTTTATCTTGGTGTTTCTTTCGATCAGATCGTCCCAATTGCGAATCCAACCATAACAATAACCATGCTTATTTGGGGTTAGCATTTTTTTGGTATAAGTGGCTGATAATAATTTGTTTGTTTTAATGGCTTCACTCCAAATAAATAGATCATCAACTGTAGAGTGTATCCCTCCGGTAGCATATATATTAGACTGATCTCTAAACGGTACATTATTAAAATTTCCTCCATATTTCATAAAAATCATACGAAAGGTTTCATCTTCAATAAAAGAATAGCCTTTTGCAGTTTCATTTTTTATAAATTCATTAGTTTCATATCCGGTGTTTTTTAGCCCTAAAGGTTTTGTTATTTTTGTTTCAAGTAATTCTGAAAAGGGTTTTTTTGAAACTTCTTCCAAAATAGCTCCTAAGAGCATATACCCTAAGCTACTATAATAAAATGTTGTCCCTGGTGTATAGGCTAGTTTTACTTTCCCTACTAGTATTGCCAATTCTCTGGGAGTATAAGCAGTAGATATAAAAGCGTCTTGAGTTATTCCAGTTTTTAAAATACCTTCATAATGTGGTAATCCAGAAGTATGTGATAACAATTGATGAATTGTTATTTTATTACCTAATTCTTTTGGGAAATAAGGCAAATGTGTTGATACAGAATCTTCTAATTTTAAAACACCTTCTTCAACCAGTTGCATTATTAACATTGCTGTAAACTGTTTGGTTACAGATCCGATTGGAAATTTGGTATCTACAATGTTTGGTATATTTTGTTCTCGGTCTTTTAGTCCATAAGCTTTTTTAAAAGTTATTTTTCCTTTTTTCGCAACCAGAATAACTCCATTAAAAGGACTACTGATTTTTTTTCTTCCATTTTCAGAATACTCTTGCATTAGTGCATCTAGTGATTTTGGAGAATCACTGCATGAATTAAAAAAGAGGGTTATAATTACTATAAATAATAGTATTCGAATTGTTTTTTGTGATGATAGATGAATCATATTTGTTTCATTTTGATTATTTGAAACAAATGTATGTGAGTGCTAAGAGATGTATTATGTCAGAGCTATGACATTCTTATGTCATTCATTGAAATTTTTGTGCTTAACTACAAGAAATTAGGTATAAATGACATGGTAAGAATATTTTTATTATTTAACTGAATGGTATTTTTAGAGATGATAAAAATGTTAATTGCTAAACAGAATAAGTAAACGATTAGAGCGATATAGAGTCCATCTCCAGCATTTCCTGTGATAAGATTATTAAGGAAAACGACCAGAAAGAAGGAGAATATGGTAGCTACTGTCCAAATGATTTGAAAACTAATTATTTTACCTCCTAAGTGTTTTAAATCTTTTAATGTTCCGTTTAGTTTCCAAATCATAAGCGGAATAATGATATTACCTAAAGGGATAATTAATGTCGCTAGAATAGATAAATTCATTTTTTTAAGAATAGATATTTCATTTGCTAAATTCTGTATGTTGGGTTTTTTAACGGTCAAATTAGAAATATCTATATCTAGTTTTTTTGCTAGCGTTTGTAGCGTAAAAAGACGTGGTGTAACCGTACCTTTTTCAATTCGCTGTATGGTTCTAAGAGAAATATTTGACATTTCGGCTAATGCTTCTTGAGATAAACCTTTGGCCAAACGAGCTTCTTTAACTTTTTCTTTTACCGTTATTGTATCCATGGTGTTGTTTTAAGTCTCCTTATGTTCTTATGTCAAAAACATAGGTTTTGAAGTGACTTTTTTTAATTCTAAGCAGTTTAATTTAAGGTTTATCTGGTGTTCGTTCAAATATTTTTTGTTCTTTTTTCTCGATATAATTCTGATTTAAATAAAACTGATGAGCAGATTCTCTTTTCACATTACATCTTACCCTAACGGTTTTATAATCATTAGCGTGACTTTCTAGATACTCGATCAAAGTACTGGCAACTCCATTCCTTCTATACTCTTTTCTAACGATAAGTCCTCCGATTTCCAAAAAAGGAGAAGATGTTAATCTAATCGAAATAAACCCATGTATATATCCAATAACTATTGTATTTAAAACAGCTACAAATGCAAAATGATCTTTATTAGAATTTATTAAAGTGATCTGTTTTGTAATTAAAGATTCATCAATTTGATAGCCAAGTTGTACAGAAAGTTCAGCTATTGAAAATGCATCAGATTTTCGTAATTCTCTTATTTTAATTTCTTCAGGCATATTGTTTATAAAAACGATTATTTTTTTTCAAGAAACTCTCCAAGTCTATCAAAAACAGATCCCCAACCATTCATGATACCCATTTTTGTTTGTTGCTCGCAATATTCTTCTGTTGGATGTATGACATTAAAAGTAAAATTAGTTTTGTCTCCGTTTTTTTCAAATAGAGCTTGTATTTCTACACCTTCTGTCATGGGTTTGAAGTTTGCAGATGAGCATATTTTTTCGAGCTCAACAATTTCCAAATACACACCATCAGAAATGAATTCGTTCCCATCTGGCATTTGCATGGTATATTTCCACTTGCCACCAACTCTAAAATCATGTTCAATTACTTTTGTGTTCATTCCTTTTGGCCCCCACCATTGAGCGATATGTTCAGGATGAGTCCAGGCTTCCCAAACTAATTTTATAGGTGCATTAAAAGTTCTTTTTAGAGTTACAGTTCGATTGTTTGCTTCACTTTGATTACTCATTTTCTTTATTTTTTGTTTGTAATTTGGTTAAATAATTTTCGAAAGAATCCAGTCTGTCCTCCCATAGATTTCGATATTGTTCTATCCATAAGAAAGCGGGGATAAGGTTTCTGGGTTGGATTTGGCATAACCGTTCTCTCCCTTGTTTATTAATAGTTATTATTCCACACTCTTTTAATATTTTTAAGTGTTTTGAAATTGCAGGACGGCTAACATCAAATTTTTGGGCTACCGTATTTATGGTTAATGTTTCGTCTGCCAGTAACTCTATAATTTCTCTTCTAACCGGGTCGGCTATTGCTTGAAAGACATCTCTTCTCATAATTTTAGGTAACTGATTGGTTACAAATATAAATGTAATCATTCGGTTACGCAATTTTTTTATAAGAAATTGTAGTTAACGAATAGAATTAGTTATGAGAGAGTAGTAGTTAAAGCAGAGAGCGGGTATTATTTTTTCTTTGCGATTAACAAAAGAGAATCATTATCCTCAAACTCATTATAATCACTGATAGATAGAATGTCAAAATACTTTAGATAGGCTTTTCTAAGTGTTGATCCGTTATGATAATTTACAAAAAGACCTTTAAAAACTTCAGAACCTTCTCCTTTCCAAAAAGAATGGCATAGTATTCCATTGGAATTTAAAATTTCATATTGCCTTTTAACAGTGTCGATCAATTCATTATCATTTAAGTGATGTAATACCTTATTTGAATAAATCCCATCAAATTTTTTATCTGTTTTTAAAGTAATAGCGTCCAACTCAAGGAATTTTCCATTAGGATTTTTGGAGATCAGATGATTCAGAAATTCGGTTGAGTTATCAGAACCAGTAATATCATATGATTTGTTTAGGATTTTCCAATCTGTACCAGGGCCCGAACCAATCTCGAGTACCGTTGAATTGGAAGGCAAAACTTGTTTAAGTTTTTCAATTAAGAATTCTCCATTAACATCTTTTGCTAACCTGATATACTCTTCGACAGATTCTTTTGTTTTATAATACTTTCCTGTCATGATTAATTGTAAGTTCTAATATACTACAGATGTTATTGGTACTAGTTTTTATTTTTTATAGACTCCACTCTGAAGGATGATTTTTTCTTCTTTAAGCCCTCTTAATAAATTAGTGATTTTATCTTTTGTAGATGCTCCCATTAAGACATTCAGTCCTAATTTTGGTGGTCCAAATTGCATTATCTTTTTTAATAAATTCTCAAAGAATATAATTCCGTTAGCAGTTTGGTCAGAAGATCGTTCTTTTTGTAATCCTAATGTATGAAGAATAGATTCCATTTTAGAAATTTGTTCAAGAAAACTTATTTTTGATTCATTTGCCCAGGGCATTGGGTAGTCTACTTCGTTATCTCCTTTTTTAAAAATATCATAATAAATAAAGGTTCCTTTGTTAGTTAATACTCTATCTATTTCAGAGTAGAACTTTAATTTGTCGTTAATGTTCATTTGTACGTGTTGTGTCCAAACTACATCAAACGATTTGTTTTCAAAAGGTAAATTAGTTGCATCTCCCTGAATAAACTCTGTACTATTATTTAGACCAACAAGTTTAGATAAATTAGTTGCGGTTTTTATAAACTCTTCAGATAAATCAAGACCAATTGTTTTGCAGTTAAATTCATCAGCCAACATCCTGCACGGTCCCCCAATACCACATCCAACATCTAATAGTTTAGCGTTATTTACACTAACTGTTTTTGCTAATTCGCGAGAGACTTCTGCTCCTCTTACATGAAACTCATCGACACTGGCTATATCTTTTCGGGTAACATTTTCTATGTCGACTCCCATTTCTTTGAGGCGATTTAAAATATCATCATATAAATCAGGTCGATAATAATGGTTTTCAATTTGTGAAGTTAAAGCCCCCATATTTCTTGTTTCAAATTAGCGCAAGTGGTTTATCCACTGTTTTGCTGTGTGAGAACTAAGATAGTAAAAAGGAGTGATGTAATAGAAAACCATAAAATTGTAAATGCATTACTTTTTGATTTTTCTCGAGAAGTTAACAATTTCTGTTCATCCATTCTTTAAAATCAACATACCCTAGTATATGATCAGGAATTGGATGTTCCTCGAGCTGTTCTTTAAGTATTGCAAAAGCTTTTCTTTTCTCTATAACATCATATTCAACAGTTTTTGATAAAAACTTTAGCACGATTTTTTCATAGAAAACTATGTTTTTCTGTTTTTTAAGATGCTTTTTCATAGAGTTTATCAAATATCTTAGCGTAAACCCATTGCCAAGCTCATAGTGAACCAATAGGTTTAACCAATAAGTATAAGTGATTAGGTCTTTTCGATCTTTTTTAGTTTGATGATTAAGGATGTCGTTGATCCATTGTAATGCTTTTTTATTATCCTTTTTTAAGAAGTAAATATTTGCAAACTGAAAACGAAAAGATAGCCAATAATTATTGGGGACAAGAGTTTTATTTAGCTCAATAAAATTTTGAATTTCATCAATAATTTCGTGAGTAGTGTGTAGTTCTTTTAGGTTCCTGTGAATTTCAAGTTCTATGTTATAGAGTCTTAGTTTTTCTTTAATCAAAGCTGCAGAGATAGTCCCAATAGCAAGTGCTTTTTGTTTTAACAGTAAGATTCTTACAAAAGCCTCTTTATATTGTTTTTTAAACACAAGAAAACCAAGAAGGTTATTGTTTACAGAAAAATACATGGCAAAGTATTCTTTTAGCAATTCAGGGTTTTGTTCCCATTCTTTAATGAGGTCTTCTAGAGTTTGTTTTGCTTTGTCTGTATGCTTGGCAAGGAGTTGTTTTCTGTATTTATGCAGTGTTTTAAGGGTTTTGTTTTGTAACGAAACACTTTTTTTATGTGATAATGAGAATTGTGTAGGGTCTATATTGGCTAGTAGAAGGCTGATATATTCATTGGTGGATTCGAGTGTTTCTTTTTGTTTTTGAATAATAGTTTTAAATGTCTCAAAATCCTGAGGATATAATGCTTGGTGTACTTTTCTTTTCCAGTCTTGGATATGAAAAAGTAAAACATCCTGCTGAAAGTTTTTTGCTTTTTTTTCGGCCCGCCTTAATTCACTTAAACAGATGGTATACTGACCTTTGTGAAATAGGATTTCGACATTGCGAATAATGTCCATAAGCTCTGCGTTTTTTGAAATTCTAGAGTGATAATTCCTTAACGATTGAAGAATACGTTGTTTTAGATAGTTTTTTATTGTCGTTAATTGTGTTACAAATGCTTTGTCTTTAAAAAGAGCTTTAATTTGAGCTTCATCATATTCTTTTTGAACTTCTATTGCATCAAAAAGATTTAAGTATTCTGAAGATTCATTTCCTTGTGTGCTTAATTTAAAATATCGCTTTTCACTTTTAGACAACGATTGGATAAGGTAAAATAATTCTTCGTTTTTCTTCATTTTAGAAACCTATGTTTTTGTAAAAGTATAATTTTTTTGAGACATAGGATCACTTACCTTTGAGATATTAGAAACCAATAAATTATAATATCATGTCAAATGCGATTAGCTGGTTTGAGATACCAAGCACTAATTTTGAAAGAGCAATACAATTTTATAATGCACTTTTAGAAGCCGAACTGCAACCTATGGAGATGGATTTTAAAATGGCTTTTTTTCCATATAAAGATGGAGGCGTGGGAGGTTGTATTACTCATGGTAATGGCAATAAACCCTCACAAGAAGGTACGTTTGCTTATCTTAATGGTGGTGATGATCTATCTATTCCTTTGGCTAGGGTAGAAAAAGCAGGAGGCAAGATTTTAATGCCGAAAACTTCACTGGGAGAAAATGGATATATGGCGATTTTCCTGGATTCCGAAGGGAATAGAGTGGCTTTCCATTCTATGAAGTAGTATTTTGTATGTTTTGTCACATTGAACAAAGTCAAAAGGTTCAATGTGGCAAGAGATACTTATTTGTTCTTTTTACTAATTTTAATTACCGTATTGATGCACTATTTTACAGAAGATTTTGTAGCTTTTTTTAAAGAGCTGGCAAAGAATAATCACAGGGAATGGTTTCATGAAAATAAAAAAAGATATGAAACCAGTATAAAAAAACCTTTTGAGATATTTGTTGGTTCAATGATTAGAGAGATACAACAACTGGAGCCGAATTTGCAAGTTGAACCTAAGGATTGTGTACTTAGAATCAATAGAGACATTCGTTTTTCTAAAGATAAGTCTCCTTATAATTTATATTACACGGCTTTTATTTCTAGCAAAGGGCGTAAAGACAAAAGTATCCCTGGTATATTTTTACGTTTTTCGCCAGAAATGGTGGGTATCATGGGTGGGTGTTTTAGCCCGTCAAAAGAACAATTACATAATATAAGAGCAACAATTAATAAATCGCCTAAGACATTTAGGAATTTATTAGAGGATAAGGATTTTGTGCAGAAATTTGGAGAAATTAGAGGAGAAACAATGAAACGAATCCCCAAAGAATGGCAAGATGCGTGTAAAAAAGAACCTTTAATTGCTAATAAACAGTTCTATTTTGTTGGAGAAGAAGCCCCTGGCCTGATTAGTAGTGCTACTTTGATCGAAGAAATGATGATGTATTGGCAAACGATGCGCCCTATTAATGAATATTTATCAAAAGCAATTCAGTAACTATGGCATACAATGAATTTATAGCAGATCGTATTCGGCAGATTTTTAGAGAACAAAAGGCAGATTTCTATGAAAAGAAAATGATGGGAGGACTATGCTTTATGGTTGATAATAAAATGTGTTGCGGAATCCATTTTAGTAAGAAAAAGGGAATGGATTTACTAATGGCACGAATAGGAATAGATGCAACCGAAGAAGCTATGAAAAAAGAAGGGTGTCAACCCATGGATTTTACCGGTAGACCTATGAAAGGTTTTGTTTTTGTTACACCCGATGGTTTTGATCTGGATAAAGATCTCGAGTATTGGGTGCAATTGTGTTTGGATTTTAACCCTTTTGCAAAAAGTAGCAAAAAGAAATAAAACCAACCCGAATCATTTAAAATAATTGTATTCTAGCTATTTTTACCAGGGTATAATATCTTAAAATCGGCTTAAAAAAGTAATTATTACATTTGGATAGTTGTACCATATCCAGAATAATGATTTTTTTTAAAAGACTTTTATCAATACCCTTATTTTTTTCTATTGGATTATCTATTTTTTTGACAACGGCAATGTTTGCTCAGAAAAATAATGTACCAGTATTTGATAGCCTTGTTGGTAAATCCTCTAAAGAATTAGGGGAATTTATAAAGAAATCTACACCAGAAGATGCGAAAATTTACGAAATAGCACTTTCTAATCTCAAAAATCAGGATAGCGCCAAGACCAATGAATATTATTATGTAGCACTTTCTTTTTACAAAACGGGAAACTACGAAAGAAGTGCATATTACTTTAGTCATGCAGCAAAGGCAGCAAAACAAGCAAACTACGAGCTGTTTTTATGTGCTATTTACTTAAAACTGGGGAATTCATATCTCAAGGATTGGAAAAATCAAAAAGCGCTAGACTCCTATTACAAGGCTTTGGAAATTGCACAAAAGAATAGAAATATTAAATATGAGATTGTTGCAAATTCAGGGATTACCATGATTCGTAGAAGAATGAAGCAATTAGATAAGGCTTTAGAAGTCTGTAAACATTCCTTAAAACTTGCAGAGAACTCTTCTTTTAAAAATGGTAAAAACCATGTTAATCTTATCACTATTATTAGCGAAATATACATGGATCAAAAGAAATATGATTCTGTACTTTATTACGCAGAAATGGGAATTAAACTTAGTGAACCTATAAGTTATCATATTGGAACTATTGATTTATACACTAAAAAAGGAGCAGTGTTTTTTTATAGAAACGATTTACCTAAGGCATTCGAGTATTTACATCTGGTAGAAGATATTGCACATACTCATAAGATTAAGCAAAAAAAACCTATACTGAATCTTCATTATTTTCTTGCCCGTTGTTATTATAAACAAGAAGCATACAGAAAGGCAATTGGATCTTTGGATCGTATATTAAACTTGTTAGAAAAAAAAGATTCAAGAAATGATAGAGTTTTGGAAACGTATCGACTATTGGCTGACTGTAATGAGGCTATAGGAAATGAGAGAAAATCTAAATACTGGCTTAATAAATATACGATACTTCAGGCTCAATTTCAGGACGAAAAGGATAAAACTGTTAATAAAATATACAATAAGGATACTCAAGAGCTAGGAGAAACTATAAAGGAGCTCGAGAATAGACAACAAAAAGAAGTAAGGTATGGTATAATAGTAGTATTGATATTATTAATATCGTTGATAGCAGTTGGAGGATTGTTTTACAGGAAACAAAAAATGAATAAAACTATTTTTAACGATTTGATAAATAAAATATCCAATCTGGAGTCTGAACGCAGAACAGAAACAATGGAGTCAAAAGATAGTGCTAAGGAGATTATAATCGATGATGAGAAAATCAATAATGTGCTAAAAAGGTTAAACAAATTGGAGGATCAAGAATATTTTTTGAAATCTGATTGTAGCCTAAGTACAATGGCTAAAAAAGTAAAAACAAATACCACATATCTTTCAAAAATTATCAAAATACACAAAGAAAAAAGCTTTAATGACTATATCAATGATTTAAGAATAGAATACGCATTAAAAAGGTTGAAAAATGACAAGAAGTTTAGATCTTTTTCGATTAAATCAATTGCTTCCGAAATAGGGTATAAAAGCGATAATTCTTTTACAAAACATTTTAAATCCAAAACAGGTTTAAACCCTTCTTATTATATTAAAAAAATCGAAAACTTAGGATAGTATTTTCATAGATAAGTAACTTCTGAATCGTACCGCAATTTATTTAAAATGCGGTTAACAAATTATGATTCACGTTATATAGAAAGTATATTATTTTATAAATATTAAACTAATATAATTATGAAAAAACATCAAAACAAAAGGATCAGCCTTAAAAAAATTACCATTACCAGAATTAATCTTAGCACAATGAGAATGGTAAAAGGTGGAGAGTGTTATGTTACAGATGAAGATACAGGAACTCATGAGAGTCTTTGCAATTGTCAAAGCGGGCGTGACGTATTTTAGATTTACTTTTTTAACTAGTCCAAATTTTTTAGGTTTTATAGGTTGTTGCGAGTGTTTTATTGCTCCTCATTTTATCTAATATACGGGAGTTATGTTTTTTTCTCTCTTTGTTAGAGTATACCTTAGAGTAAAAGTCAAAGTATTGTTAATAATAAGATTTTGACAAAGGGGATACCGAAAACCTTTTGATAGAGTAGGTAAGTTTTATAATTCAATTTAAATCTAATAAATTATGTTATCAAAAATTCTAAATTTAAAAGATGTTCAGCAATTAAACAAAAAACAACAAGAAACTATTAATGGAGGGATACAACATCCTGTTGGATGTAGAACCAGAAGGGATTGCTTCCAAGCAATTGGGGAATGGGATTGGTATTGCTCTATATCTCCATATGGTGGTTATGGGACTTGTATGCCGTACTAAAGATTATGTTGTACTAAGTATGATTCTTTGAAATTTATAAGACTGTCTTTTCGGGCAGTCTTTTTTGTTGAATGTTTTTTAGAGTGTTTGCAAATCTGTTAAGAGTTCTTTTGGGGATTGGGTAGGTAAAATAGTAGTTCTGTAAAGAAGAAAATAGGTGAGATAATATTAACTTTGTGAATGAAAATAGAACTTTCTTCTTTTCTTGTTAATGCACCAAAAATGACACCTTTTGAAGAACGTATAATGTAGAAAACTATGATTACTAATCTGGCTGAGTATACCAGGAATTATATTGATATTTCTGATGAAGAAATGGAACTATTTTATCATTATCTTAAAATGAAGAAATTCAAAAAGAAAGAGTATGTGTTAGAAGAAGGGAAAGTCTGTAAAGCAAGATATTTTATTGTAAAAGGATGTGTACGATCATATTATATTGATGAAAAAGGAGTCGAGCGAATTCTTGATTTTGGTATTGATGAATGGTGGTTTACAAATTATAATAGTTTAATTAATCAAAGGCCTTCAGAAAATTTTATTCAAACTATTGAAGATTCAGTAATATTAGAGCTACATCAAGATTGTTTTGAAGAACTATCTGCTAAACTTCCTAAAATTGATAGATTGTTTAGGATAATCACCGAAAAAACCCATATTGCCCATATCAATAAAACCAAGTATACTCGTAGTCTTTCTGGAGAGCATCTATATAAACAATTTGTGTTAAGCAATCCGAAGTTTTCACAAAGAGTTCCCCAGTATATGATCGCTTCTTATTTAGGTTTATCACCAGAGTTTGTGAGTAAGGTAAAAGCAAAATATCGTTAAAAAGATTCACTTAAACCCTATTTATGGTCATTATGTATCTATAAGAATCATCTCTTTTTATCTCGTAACATTTGTCTAATACTACGTATAGCATTATCTGCGTCTGATGTACTAAATTCTCCTCCTACCTCTTCGATCATAACATTTTCAGAAAGCCTGACCTCTATCCTAGAACTACCCGAGGTTGTTAATATGAATTTTTCAGAAACATTATATTGATGAATTGTACCATTATTGATTAGTTTTCCTATAAGTGGGATTTCATTTACAACTTTCTCACCAAAAGTAAATTTTTCGTGAGTTATTGATTCTGATTTGGTTTCTATAGAAACCACATCTGTATAAAAATAAGATGAGGTAGATTCATTTAAGGGATTTTCTGTTATAGGATCAAATACACATTGATAAAATACGATTTCGTGTTGTGTAAAGTTGATGATTGTCACTCCTATAGGGATATATCTGATAAAATTGTCTTTACCTTTTTTTAATTTAAATTCGGCTCCGCCAATATCATACATTTTTGGTCCTGTAATGCGACGCGGAGTTCTTAAACAATCATTTTTATCTAAAAGTGTTTTGGTCAACGCTCTGTCGAATAATTTACTGATTGATTGGTTGAGAAGAGTATCAAACTCATTATCCGAGATCTTAGAGGTTAAAATAGATTTTGAGAAATATTGTTTAATTTTTTTTCCGTTTGAAGTCATGTGAAGATTATTTATGTTGGTTTTTTAATTTTTAAAATAATTGTCTTTTGATAGCCCTCCTAGTGTAGAAAATAAGCGCTCCAGCTCATAAGGTTCTTCTTTTGTTATCATTGGTAAATTATTAGAAGAATTGTCTGGATCATCAAGTCCGCTTCGTCTAAAATAATCTTGAGTAATAAGGTGTTTTAGACAATGATATTTTTCTTTCTTATTATTTATGCGTATTGCCGTTTTTAGAGAAGTTTGTATTTCTTTGATTTCATTCATTTTTAGTCTAAAAGGCCTCTTGCCTTTAAACATTGCCAAGGCCAAATTATAATGATATTCGTCATCGATTGGATTGATCTTAATAGACTCTTTTATATACATTATAGATTCTTCATATTGATTTTGGGAAAGTAACAGAACTCCTAACCAGAAAAGAGTTTTGTCATTAGAAGATTCTGATTTTGTTTGTGCTAAAAAGGATTGGGTATACTTGACAATTTCTTTTGGTGTTAAATTAGATAGTTTTTTATATGATAGCTTTTTATAATGTCTCTTTTCATCTGTACTGGATTGGTGTTTCTTTTTGTTTCCTTTACTAAGTATAAGCTCTTCTGCTCGATATTTCTCAAGGCCCCAGAATGCTTTATTTTCTTTAATGAAGTTTTCGTAAGAAGAATAATCAATATACTGTGCCAAAATATCTAGATAAGATTTTAAGTAGGTGAATTTTTCTCCTTCTTTTTTATTATATCGATCTCTATAATTAACTATAGTAGTTCGGCCAATTTTTTCTTTTGTTTTTTCTTGCAGTCGCTCTATAAGTCTATTAATATCACGTTCTATATAATCTTTAAAAGACTTATTTGGAGTATGTTTTTTTGCAATAGTATCAAAAAAATATACAAATACATCAAACTGTGATTCTGATAAGGATTTAGCCATTTTAATGAGTTAAAAATATTTCTTAAAGAATACTCTGTATAAAGTGAAGTGAAAGTATTAAAAGTTAGGAAATCGCTTTTGCGGAAAACCGCAATGATCAAAAATAAGTGGCTGTTAGAATGATACAATAGACATGATGTGTGATTTTCTCCATCTGATGATGTAAATCAATATTTTTTATAGAAAAGTTAAAAATTAAAAGAGTTTACTGTAGCCTAATAACAGGTCAATTAAGAATATTTTTCAATAATTTTTTAAATAGTCGTCGGCCGATAATCGACCAATGTTATCGACCGATTATGTTTTTCACCTTTGTATCGTAGTTGATTCTAGAAAACTACTTGTGAAGTTTAATAGGTTGAAAATAACTTAAGAGAAGAAGATATTTCCACCCTTATCAAAACTTCATTCTTCTCAAAAACTATCAAAGCGCTTTGATTTTATCAGACTGCCCGAATCCTCATAAAGATTCGGTAAGGAGAACCATAATGTTTAATCAAAAAAATTAATAAAATGAAAAATATAAAGAATATAATAAAATGTATAACGATTTGCTTGTTTTTAGGGTTAATCTTTATTTCTTGTGAAGAAAAAAATGACTTTACAGATGATATTTGTGATTATGAAACAGCTACCACTGAAGAAGGAATTGTAGAAGAGCAACCTGATGACGATGAATAAGTCGTCCTAAAAGATTGACAGATTTTAAATACTAAAATCACACCTGTGAAGCTAGCTTCACAGGTTTTTTGTTGTATATAGAGTTAGGTGTTTTCTTAACTAATGTTTAGAATTTGTTGTTTTAGTGTAATTGTTTCTAGGCTTGATCAAAACAGACTCCGAACGTAAATAGTCAAATAGGTTGTATCGCCTTTTCTACCTGATCTATAACTGCTAATTTAAAGCCCAAATTATAATCCCGTTGAGTACATTTCTTCTTCAAGGTTTCTGGATGTTTCATAAATAAGTCGATTTTGTGTCAACTTATTTTAGGACGGGACAAAATGATAAATCAAAAAGGAACAGGAAAGTGTGGCTTTTTTTTTAATTTTAATTCTTAAACTATTGAAAATATGCATACTAAAACTTTAGTAGTTGTGTTAATCATTCTATTTTGTGCTTGTAATAAAGAACATCTTATTACTTTTTCTGAAAAAGAGAAACCTTTGGATAGTATAGCATATTATTATGACCTTTCGAAAGACAAAACCAAAGACCTAAACATTAGATATCAGGCTATAAACAGCGCATATAAGCGCTTTGGTATAGATGATGAAGATGCTGTTTATCACAAGGTTTTATATCAAAAAAGTGTTATTCATTATTCCCTAAAACAGATAGATAGTTTAAAGCATTACAATGCCTTATTATTAGATAAGACTAATGCAACTAAAGATATTTATTACGAAGGTAAAGGGTATTATTTAAAAGCATATTATTTTGATAAAATTAAATTTTATTCTGATAGCGCGTACTATTATTATAACAAATCAAAAAATAATTTTCTGGCAATAAAAGATAGTAGCCAGATAGGTAGGCGTTTATTGAATATGGCTTATGTACAACAAAGCAATAGTGATTTTTTTGGAAGTAAAGAAACAATTACAGATGCATTGCGGTATTTGTTACCAGATAAAGATGCAAAATATATTGCTTCGGCATATAATGTTTTGGCCATAAGTAATAAGAACCTGTTGAATAATGAAGATGCAATAAAATATTATGAAAAAGCTATTGCAAATACAAAATCTAATATGGATAGATTAGTATATAAAAACAATCTTTCAATAGTATATATTAAGAATAAAAAGTATAAAAAAGCAATTGAATTATTTAAAAATATTTTGAGTGATTCTTTATTGCATATTTCACCAAAACAAAAAGCCAGGTTGATAGATAATTATGCTTATGCCAGATGGCTTAAGGATACCTTAGATATCGAAAAAGAATTTTTAAGCGCATTACGTATAAGAACTCAAGAAAATGATAAACGAGGATTAATTGCAAGTTATAAGCATTTGGGAGAATATTTTTCTCAAAAAGACAGAGAAAAATCTTTAAAATGGTTCGATAAAATGATGAAAATTTCTAAAAGCATTAAAAACCCAAAAGGAGAATTAGAAGCTTTAAATTTTTTAATGAAAATGCAATCTGAGAACCTCAATATTAAAACAAGATATATCCAACTTACTGATAGTCTTCAGAAACAAGAATTACAGGTCAAGACTCAATTTGCTAAGATCAGGTACGATGATCAGCTAAAGGTAGAAGAGATTCATAGATTAAAAGATCTTACTGCTAAACAGGAATTAGAAGTTTCTTTTCATAGGACTCAAAAGATAATTTATCTTTTAATAGGAGTTGTACTTGTATTGATTATTGTTTTTGTGTTGTATTATTTGATGCAGAAACACAGAAAAGATACAGAAACAAAAGTTTATAATACTGAAAGAAGGATTTCAAAAAAGGTTCATGATGAATTGGCAAATGATATATCTAGTATTACCAATTTTATAGAAAATACTCAAGATATTTCTACTTTTTCAATACGAAAAAGTATAGGAGATAGATTGCAAAATATCTATCTAAGAGCAAGAGATATATCAACAGAGATGACAAGTATTGATGTTGTTAATTTTCAAAAAGAATTAAAAAATTTAATACAGCAATACAATAACCAAAATATGATTGTTATTACTAATGTGTCAGAGACAGATTGGTCCACTGTTCCTGATTATAAAAAAATAGCAGTGTTTAGAGTGATTCAGGAACTTTTTATTAATACAATAAAACATAGCAAAGCTAACAAAACAACATTAATGGTAAAAGATACAGGAAAGCATAGAATTGTTACCTACAAAGACAATGGTATAGGAGCCATTAAAAAGAGCCTAAATGTTAATGGATTAGCTAATGCGGAAAATCGCATTGAAAATATAAAAGGGGAGTTTATCTTTGAGACTAGCCCAGACGAGGGGTTTATAGCGACCATTATGTTTCAAAGATAATTTTTATTGTATGTTTAAAAAAGTCCTTATCTCCGAAGATCAACAAAGTATTAGTATAGGATTGCAAAACACATTAAAAGAGTTTTATATTCAGGAAATAGAAATTGTTAATTATTGTGATAATGCTTTGCTTAAACTAAGGTCTTCCAGACAGAAAAACATTCCATTTGATCTCTTAATTACCGATCTCTCTTTTAAAGAAGATCATAAATTGAGAAAAATTAGCTCTGGAGATGAACTTATTAAACAGGTTAAAAAAATTCAACCAGATCTTAAGGTTGTCGTTTTTTCTGTAGAAAATCGTATTGGGAAAATAAGAGAACTTGTCGATAATCAAAAAATTAATGCTTACGTTTCAAAGGGTAGGCAGGGTACAGAAGATATGGTTAAGGCTATCAAGGCCATTCTCCAGGGTAAAAATTATTATTCTGATGATATTATGAAATTACTTCGAAGATCTGACAACATTTCAGAAATAAAAAAAACAGATACTTTAATCTTGAAATTAATAGCCAAAGGTTTGACACAACAACAAATATCGGATTATTTTAATAAACATAATTTGTCTTCTGGTAGTAAAAGAAATATTGAGTTTCGTTTACAAAAACTGAAAGAACTTTTTGATGCAAAAACACTTCCTCAACTTATAGGAATTGCCAAAGATGTTGGCTTGATTTAATTGTAGTTTCTTAAAACTTCTTTCTGAAACTCTAACGTGATGAAAACGCAATTTGAGTTTTAAACTAAAACAGCAACTTCTAATTTACAAACCCTAATGGGTATCTATCTGAATTAAATGTACCATAAAAATGATGGATTGCGGTTTGTCGCAAGCTATTGATTTTTAATCACTTTACTTTTGAGTTATAGATAATAATTCATACGGGAAGCATTCATCGAATTCAAAAGTGGACATCATGAAATACATTAAAATTCTGTTTTTAGCACTTTTATTACCATTAACACTTCAAGGTCAGGAAGTCTTTGAGGTCAAGTTTACTGCTGGTTTAACTCAATATCGATGTGCTCTGGTGATTTTTGATAATGGAACAGGTAAAATGCGTGTTAGGTATTATGATAAAAGAACTACAATGATTGAGCAAACTATGGCAATAGAAAACACACAGTATGGTATAAGGTTAAAGGGGTATAATCCGGTATATGCAGGGACAAAAATTAAACATCCAAGCTACAATGCAGATAACTTCTATATTTCAATGGATGAGTACGGAAAATATACAATCATTAATGTAGATGATGCTGGTACACGAGCAAAATCGTATATCAAGAAAATAAAAGGGAAGTATACTATAAATAATTTTCTAAGGGATTTTAATTGGAAATTATAATCATGTACTTATAAAATATGTAAAAACATACAGATAAGTTTTTAAATAATTATTGGAATTATCCCCAAATCAAAATCGAATATACACAGGTTATTTATTAATTTTTTAAATTATTTTAAAGATGAATACAGAAAATTCAGGCGGGGAGTCTTTAGTTCAAATTTTTGCGGTTGTAGGAGGTATTTTAGGATTTGGAATCGGAATTAGTGGTGAGGAATCAAGTTTTATTATGGCTATAATTCTAGCGATAATTGGGATAGCAATAGGGAGGTTTGTTGGAAATGTAGTATGGAGAATGTTAATCTTTTTAATTGGATTATTAATTTTTCTTGTTAGAACGGGGCTACTTCGTGAGATTATGAGAGGATTATTTGATTGATGAAAAAGTAGATTGACTATTTTTTTAAGGATAGTAATAATGAGTGTATACAGTTAAAGTATATAGCACTAATAATTTGATTCCTTTTGGAGAATTAGGAATTAATTTTAATCTATTTATTGGAAAACATAAAAGAAAAAGTAGAATAAGGGAGTATGTAATTCATGAAAGTAGTTCGTTCTAAGATAAATAAACCCTACCTTAAAAAAGTTAAAAACCTTTCGGTCAACGAAAGGTTTTTAATAAAATGTGTTTTGAGGATACTTTTTCTAACAATTTATTATCGACGTACAATCTTTTTTATAGTTCTTCCTTTGCTCGTTTCAACTTCCATAAAATATACTCCAGGTTGAAGAGATGATATATCGAAGCTAGAATCTGATGTTTCGAACACTTTTCTTCCATAGTAATTATATACAGAAACTTTTTTTACGGTAATGGTGAGATTTACAACTCCATCTGTTGGATTAGGGTATAATTTAAAGGTGGATATTGTTTCTTCTTGTTGAATAGTGTCTAATACAATACAAGAGGATCTGGTTGTACAGCCATTAAGTGTAATATCAACAGCATATGAGCCATTTTCAGATGCAGTAAATGATTGATTTATTTCTCCAGAGATAGGTTGGTTTATTTCACAATTAATCCACTGATATGTTGCATCTGTTTGAATGGCTGTATAGGTTAGTGAATTATTTGTTATTGTTACATCTGGTAATACGTTTATGGTTATGTCTACCATGTTAGAGGTAGCACATGTGCCTAATGTGGTATAGGTTACGGTATGGGTTCCAGGGATAGATTTCTGGATATCAATTTCTCCGGAAATTTCATTAATACTTAATCCCGATGTTGAACTAAATGTTCCTCCTGTTACCCCTGTTATTGTTGGTGTGGGATTATTTGCATCAGGACAATAGGTCAAATCATCAAAACTGAAACCAGAATCATCTAATTGAGTAATATCTACGACTATATCACTAGAATTGGGACAGGTTCCCGTAGTTGTATACGTTATGGTGTATGATCCTGTTGTGCTGGTAGCAATGTCGATTGTCCCGGTGTTAGGATCAATGCTTAATCCTGCTGTACTGGAAAATACTCCTCCAGCCAATCCTGAAATCGAGGGGGTAGGGTTGGCGTCTTCTTTGCAATAATTACTTGAGCTATAGTTAAAACTTGGGTCGTCCAATTCGATAATACCTACAACAACATCATTAGAATTGGGACAGACTCCCGTAGTTGTATAGGTTATAGTGTGAGATCCTGTTGTGCTGGCGGCAATATTGATTGTCCCGGTATTGGGATCAATGCTTAATCCTGATGTGCTAGAGAATACTCCACCCACTAATCCTGTAATTGTTGGTGTTGGATTAACGTCATCTTTACAATAGTTGGTCATGTCATAGTTAAAACTTGGGTCATCTATTGCGTTAACCGTAATTGTAATAGTCATACCGGTTGCGGTTGTTTCATCAATACAAGATATGTCTCCATCTTCTCCTCGTATATAATAGGTAGTGCTTGGTGCAGTAGGTGTAACTTCAAAGGTCGATGTATTAGTTTTTGTTGTGCCTACTAAGGTGCCTCCATAAGAATCAGTATATATCGACCATGTCGAAGCAATATTTAGATTGCCAGTAATAGTTATGGTAGAGGTTTCTCCTTCACAAAGCACAGGTGTGGCTGTTACGGTTGATATGGTGGGAGCAATACAAACAGGAACTTGTCTAAACCAGGCAAATCTAGGAGCATTAAAATTTGCTAAAATAGCATCTTTTAAACCATCTCCATTTACATCGCCAAAATCGACAGTAGGAAAATCCCCTATATCGGCATTAGTTAATTCTCCATCCATGTCAAGTTGAGGAGCTGCAAAATGAGGGCTTGTTACTGTTCCAATATTTTCGATCCATCTCACAAAACCAGTGTCAATCATAAAATACATATCATAATCCCCATCTTTGTCAAAATCTTCAAATACAGGTATGGGTACATCCATATTGGTATATGCACTTTCATCATCCCAAGGACTATCCGCTTCAGATTGTAATTCAAAATTAGGATTTTCTTTGGTGCCTATATTTTTATAGTATGTTAGCTTATCACCTCCCAATGCTACTAAGTCGAGATCTGTGTCATTATCAAGATCTACAAACCCTAAACCTGGAAATTCTGCGATATCTTGATCCAGAAGCCCAGGTAAACAATCTGGAGCATATTCAAATACCGGTACTTCTGGAGTGCCAATATTCCTATAAAATCGAATATCATCATTTGTTAAGCCTTCATAATTATATTGAGATCCAATAAATAGATCCAGATCTCCATCATCATCAATATCTGCCAATTGCGGTCTATTTTGATTTCTCGCAGAGCTACTGGCATGTATTTTTATAGTATCTAAGGTAGGTATTGATGCCAGAACCCAATAGGGAGCTGTAGCTGTACCCGTATTTTCGAAGTAATGAATAGATCCTCTTTGACTTCCAGAAATAAAATCAAGATCATTGTCATTGTCAAGATCTACCAGTATAGCCGAAGGAAGACGCCCATCTGAAGTAGGTATTTCTGTAGCTCCTCCCGGGCCATATAATCCAGCAGGTTCGGGTCCAGGACGTGTAGAACCACTACCATCAGGATTAGAGAGAATTCTTCCTCCTCTAAACTCCCAGCTTATATAATCAGCTTGCGCAAGCATTAATTGATTCCCCAAATGAAAAAGTAAACAAATAAGTAATAGTTTTTTCATAACTATAGTTTTAAAATAGTTGATCTCTAAATCTTATAATACACATCATTATGATATATACTTTTTGTATATATCATAGTCAATTAATAATTTTAAATGGCAGCACATCACTGCAAACCAATTATGGAGATAATAGGGGCAATTTAATTTAGAGACATTTTATGTTCTCTCGGTCTGTGGTTTTAAGAAGTACTGTATTACCATTACCAAGAGGGGGGAAAGTAAGTAATTTTATATGTATAATACAATTGAGTGCAAAATTAGTAATTTAGTTTTTCTTTAACAAGATAATATTTTGTTAATACTCTGTTTTATGTTTTTACGCTCATCAAAATAGTAGGAATTAATTGTTTCTAAGGGCTTCGAAAGGGATTTTTGAAATGATAAATTGAATCCTGCAAAGATCACTTTTTTTAATAGTACTCTAGCTTATATTCATGAGTACTTTTTAATCAAACGCCCATACCTGATTCGTCTGATCATTAACAACTCTGGATCTAGCACCTCCTACAATATATAGTTTATCCAGATGACTTATTGCTTGAGTATTAAGTATATGTTTAAAAGGAGTATTATTTGTTGCATTTTTCCAAAATACTCCATCTCTTGAGAACCACATATCATACAACCTTTCAGTATTTGTAGACTCACCACCAATAATCCACATTTTGTAATCATAAATAACGGTTGCATGTTTCCATCGAGGTTTATAACCAGGATTTTTGGTAACTAATTCCCACTTGATACCATCAGTACTGTTCCATACTTCATTATCATTTGTTAAGCCTTTCCACCCTCCTATTAACCAAATTTTATCTTTATACACCAGGAAATTGGAATCATTAAAATCCGTACTAAAATCAGGAGAATCTTGTTTTAAAATCCAATTTTTTGCATCCGAACTATTCCAAATTTTTACTTTTTGATATCCATTATGAATAACCCATAATTTATCTTGAAATACAAGAGGGGTAATATCATCTCCATAAAGACCAATATTCGGAGTAATTAACTTCCAGTTAACCCCATCTTTAGTCGACCAAAATTGAATTACGTTTCTCATACCATTAACTTCAAATTCTCCTATTACAATCAACTTATTTCGAAAAACTATAGCTTGTATGCTTATAGAATTATTAAAAGGAATATGAGTCGTTACCTTATTCCAGTATTCACCATCTGTCGAAGTCCATATATCACAAGGTTGTTCAAGAAATTTTTCTTCACGATGAATTATGTCTCCACCGATGATCCATAGTTTATTATCAAATTTAATTAGCTTATGCCTATGTCTTGCAGGAAATTCACTTGGAGAATTAATGTAATTAATGTTGGTTTTAAGGTTTCGAGTTGTAAAAAAATAAATATTGCTATCGGTTATTCCTCCTTTTTTATCTTTTGCTGTAACTTTCCAAAATACTTTTGTGTATATAGGTAGTAAAGGTAGTTTTACTTCATTTTTTGTTAATTCGAAAGCAATTGGTATTGTTGGGAAATTATTAGAATCTTCACTAAGGTATACATCATAATATATTTTATCTCCATCGGGATCAATCGCTTGTTCCCAAACTAGTACAGGAGTTCTTTCTACGTTCAATGATTTGTTTTTTACACTAACTAATTTAAAAGGATTTGGGGCTTTGTTATTAGGATCATTATTTTGATTATTTTTTATGCAGGAACTACTACTAAATAAAATACTAAGAATTGCTATTTTAATATAATAGAACTTTGATTTTAATATAATGGCTTTCATTGTTACGTGTAATTTGAAATATACTCTGTAAAAATTAACTGAAAACAATTTTGAGAACTCAATTAACCAGAAAATAAAATAAGACTTGTGAGGTATTGTAAAATTGAGGAATAAATTTTCTTAAATCAAGAGGGGTTTGCCCCTTTTTAGGAAATACTATATTTTACTTTAAACTATACAAAAATAATTAGGACAAACTCGTTTTACGCTTTGTAAGACAGGGAAAAGTAAGCATAGCGTATTTGTAATTATATAAACGCAAAAAAGTCCAACATTTCTGCTGGACTTTTGCTCCCCCTCTTGGACTCGAACCAAGGACCCTCTGATTAACAGTCAGATGCTCTAACCAACTGAGCTAAGGAGGAATTTATTTTTGCAAATATAGAGCGTTTTTCTCTTTTTGCGAGTGCAAATATATACTATTTTTTATATCTCAAAAAGATTTTTTTGATTTTTTCAGGTTATTTATTCAGTATTTGGTAAATATTATTTCGTTTATTAATGCTTGTTTTACTAAAAACCTCAACTATATGTTTGTAGTTGAGGTTTTTAGCGCAATTTTTGTTAAATAAGAAGCTTACTTCTTATTTTTTAACCCAGATAAGAATCGTTTAAAATAAAATAGGCTCTCCTTCTGGAAATGGTTTAGGAAATTGAGGGAAAAATGGAGGAATACATCCACCCCCAGTTCCATCATCATATACATTTGTAGAATGTGGCTCAGTACCACCATTAATACGTTTAGCTTCTAAACTTGTTAATTCGATTAGGTTTTTCATTTTTTAATTGATTTAATGATACATTATTTTTAAGCTATCTCTTTTGATTGATAACTGATGTAAAACTAATAAGCATTGGTCTCAAATTGTGAGACGTTATCTAAAAAATGAAAGAAACTGTTTACTTAGGGGGTAAAAAAATTAAGTCAATAAACCAGATCCAAATGGTTTATTGACTTAATTTTATCTCTTAATAGAAGGGTTTAAAACCTCTATTTATCTTAAGGTTTCGCTATTTATCAAAAATTGCCCGGTAAATATCATTACCGTTGGCAAATAACAATAGAGCGATAAGAAGAATAAAGCCTGCAAGTTGTGCATACTCCATAAACTTATCGTTGGGTTTTCTACCTGCAATAATTTCGTATAATAAAAACATTACATGACCACCATCTAATGCCGGGATAGGAAGGATATTCATAAATGCCAAAATAATTGAAATAAAGGCTGTGGTTCCCCAAAAAGCTCTCCAGTTCCAGGCATCGGGAAAAAGATTTCCGATCGCACCAAATCCACCTACCTGACTAGCTCCTTTTTTGGTAAATACATATTTAAACTGTGCTATATAATCATGTAAAGTCCAATATCCAAAATCAAAACCTTTGGTAATACTTTCTCCAAAAGAATATTTTTTTTCTTGAACCTTATAGCCATTTTTAACTACAACACCAATTAGCCCATCTTCGTTTGGAGTTATAGAAGTAGAATTGGTCTCATTGTTTCTCACATAATTTATAGCAATAGCAGTGCCTTTACTTTCTTGAATTGTTTTTCTAAACTCATGCCAATATCGTATAGGTTTTCCGTTTACTTCAGTTATTTTATCTCCTTTTTTAAGTCCGGCTTTCTCAGCTATTTCAAGATATGTACTATCTATAATTGGTTTGTTTATAGGAGAAAAAGGTCGTAAAACCCCAGATTCAAACATGGTTGTTCCTATGTTTTCAGGAACTTGGATTGTTTCCTTATTTCCACTTTGATGTAAAACGCTAATGTTTTTAACATCACGCATAAACAAATAGTGATTGATTTGGGTTACATCTTCTAACGTCTTACCATTTATTTCAAGAATTCGATCTCCGTCTTCAAATCCTAACTTTTTAAAAGAATCTTCTACCGCAAAACCGTTTGGCATATCATCAAAACCAACATAATTGGTTCCCCAGGTAAATATAATTGCCATATAGATTAAGAATCCAAGGATAATGTTTACCGTAACACCACCTAGCATGATGATCAATCTTTGCCAGGCTGGTTTAGATCGAAACTCCCATGGTTGTGGCGGGCCAGCCATTTGCTCTTTATCCATACTCTCATCTATCATACCAGCGATTTTAACATATCCTCCTAGAGGTAGCCAACCAATACCATAAACGGTTTCACCTATTTTTTTCTTAAATAGCGAGAATTTTATGTCAAAAAACAAATAGAATTTCTCTACTCTTGTTTTAAATAATTTGGCAGGAATAAAGTGTCCTAATTCGTGTAATACGATCAGAATAGATAAACTTAATAGTAACTGTATTGCTTTTATAAAAAATGGACTCATAGTCATTGTTCAAAATTAAATCACGCAAAAGTAACCTTTTAGAAGAGTATATGAAAAAAAACTACCATACAGTTCGGTAGATTTAGGATTTTTTTAATGAAAACGACCTTTTTATAAGTGATAATCCTCGTAATTTTGTAAGCACAATAAATCAATATGCTTCAGTTTTTTTCTAAATACAAATTTTTCGCAATCGTACTTTTTGTATTATCTGCTATTATTATTTCTATAATATATTCAATTCTTAAACCCAATCGAGTTTTACCTGTGTATGAACCCGATATGGTGAATACAGAATTGGTAGATAGTACAGTGCAGTATATTCGCAAATATCATAAAATTCCAGATTTTAAATTAACCAATCAAAATGGAGAAGAAGTAACCCAGCAAAATTATAAGGATAAGATTTATGTCGCAGATTTTTTCTTTACTACTTGCCAAACAATTTGTCCTATCATGACAGGACATATGAAGGAGGTGCAGGAGCAGTTAATAGATGATGGTGATGTGCTTTTGCTATCACATTCTGTGACTCCAAAAATAGATAGTGTTGCCAGGTTAAAAAAATATGCGCTTGAAAAAGGGGTAGATGATACTAAATGGAATTTGGTTACGGGAGATAAAAAGCAGATCTACGACCTGGCTCGTAAATCATATTTGGCAGCAAAATCTGACGGAGATGGTGGAGCATATGATATGGTACATACAGAGAATTTTGTGTTAGTAGACAAAAAGAAACGAATAAGGGGCTTTTATGATGGAACCAATCCTGAAGAAATTGATCGCTTACTTGATGATATTAAAATCCTGAAAAAAGAAAATAAGAAGTAGCATAACTGATAATCATAAAAAAAACAGCCGATAAATTATTCGGCTGTTTTTAATTAGAAGAGATATATCAACTATTTTTTGATAAATCGTTTGTGTTCCAGGATAGATGTACCGTTTATAAGCTGTATAATATATGTACCTGGTGGCAGATGTTCTACCTTAATCAGATGTTTTGTTTTTTCAGCGTTGTTATCGATCACTTTTTGCCCGTAAATGTTATACACCCTTATGGCCGTTGGGGGTAATTCTAAAGTAGTGATAGTAAGTACATCATTTACCGGGTTTTGGAGTATGGATATGTTTTGTTTTGAAGTTTGACGAGATACAACGTTTTTTGAGGACAATCTACCGATGGTAAGCCCATCGTGGTCAGGACACTCTTTATTCTGGTTTGTTAATCGAACTTCAAACTCTGTGTTTTCGGTTACCTCAAACCCGATACCCAGATTAACTTTCTTCCCTACATAATTCATTTCATCCACAAATACAGGAATGATAGAGCTTTTGGTAAAACGCTCCCCAAAGAAATTATTAGCTACTCCGTTAAAGAAAGAGCTGGAAGCTGGAACAAAAGGATCTTCAGGGACAAAACCGGGATCAAAAACTGAGGCAGTTATAGACATATTATCTATTTGATCAAGAATATCTAATGCTACTGATTCATATGTTCCGGTGGTGTTACTTAAAATTACAATACCATCTTTGTGCTCAAAGGTATTACTGCCTTTAGTGTATTTAGGAACAAAATACATGGTACCTCCCCCTCCTGAGATGCTACCTCTATGACCATATACCGAGCTGAAATCATAATTCGGAAAATTAACTCTTAATCTTTCCACTCCATATCCATATCTTCTGTTTCCTTTATTGGTAAGACTAGAGTGAAAATCAGACATAAGGTCAAAAGTTCCGTTTTGATCAAATACATGGTCTTTCATTATGGCCTGTGCTAGTAAGGCAAGATCAATAACAGATGCCTTAAATGCTCCACTGGGCAAATGATGTAGGTATTGGCCATTGGGTGTTGTTAATCCTTGTAAAAAACCATTCACAGAACGGTATTTGTGTGTGTAAAAAGGCTCATCCCATTTAAGTTCAGGGCCTAAAAATGGTAAATGTAAAGGAGCTGATATTTTTTCATATACCAATTGAGAAAAAGGAGCTTCGCCCGCTCGTTCCAATACAGCACCTAATAGATTATATCCGTAATTGCTATAAAAACCATCAAACTCATTGTCAGACGGGTAAGATCCGGGATCAATCAGGGCTTGGTTTTTGAATAGATTTATGGCTGCTATGGGGTTAAAAAAATCATTGTTGTTAAAGTAAGTGCTGTTAGTCGAAGAATTGTCAGGAATACCACTTAGATGAGCCAATAAATGTTTGATTTTTATCTGTTTTTCGGGATATTCAGGAACATACTTGGTGATTTTGTCTTCGATATTTAGTTTTCCTTCTTCAACAAGCTTAAAAGCCACGGTAGCGGTTATAAACTTTGAAATGGAACCAATCCTATAGTTGGTACAGGCTGTGGCTAGTACAGATCTCCCGTTGATAAGGTCATGACCATATCCTTTGAGGTACACAATTTTACCCTTTTTTATAATGGCTACGGATGCGGTTTTGATCTTGTTTTGATGCAAAAGCTGAGTGAAACGTCCATCCACCCATGTTTCATCAGCATCAGAAAGTATGCTGAATTTTGTCTGTTGTGCCTGTAAGCCATATAAACAAAGTGACAGGACAATAATAACTATTATTTTTGAACTACTCATAAGTTTCTTTTTTTTAAAATTATAATAACATTATATAGAGAAAAAGAAGGGATTCTATATGAATCATAAGATGATTGCCTCTCCTTTTCTGATAGGTATATTTGGCTATTATGATTTTTGTAAAGCTGCTTGTTTCAAGGCATTAATTTCTTTTTGCTGTTGAATAACATATAAAGTAAGTTCTTCTATTTTTTGTAATAGTTTTTGGTTCATTTGTTGTAACTCAATTCCATCTTTCAATACTTCTTTTTCTGAAGGTATATCAGGAAGATGTCCGTTTTTTGTAATGAACTTTTCTACCTCTTCAAGTGATCTAAGTTGGTAGTTTTCGTCAAAAACAAAATCTGCCCATCCTGAAACACTACATAGAACTCCTTTGGATTTTATACGTCCGTTTACGGCTAGTAAGAATCCACTAGGAGGATTAGTTGTTCCAATACCAACACGATTTCCAGATCTGGAAATAGTCATTGCTGGTGTATCTTGATTACTGAATTTGGTTCCAATAAATAATTTATTAGAACTACCATTCCAAAGAAAATAAGCTCCTCCATTGAAAGTCCCGGAAGCATTTTCTAATAGTTCTAACTTGGCTGCCTGAGATGAGTTGTTTCCTGACCCGTCTCGGATTTGTATAATTGGATTATTAAGATTATTGCTGGGAAATATTCTGGAACCACTTTTGATCCATTGTGCCTGCAGACTGCTAAAGGTGGAAAGAAAAGAAATAGTGATTAGGCATAAGATTTTTGTTGAAATAAGCTTTGATTTCATAAGATGTAATATTTTGAAGGTTAAATGTTATGCCACAAAGGTATTTCTGAGGATGGCATTATATAAGGACAATTGATTGATGATGCTTATGAATTAATCATGGTAGGTTTTGAATTGATAATAGAAGTTTTTGATCTATATAAAAAGTATAATAATAATTTATCCGTTAGATGAGTAGAGGTCAGCACCGATGATGATTTATTTTGTGCTAGAGAGGTTTAAGGATATTTTAAGGGTAATACAGTTTTTTGTTTGGTGTTTTTCTATTACTTTTGTTTAGTTTAAAATTAATCTAAATAAACTTTGAAGACTACAATTGCTACACTTAAGAGAGGTCAGCGTGCTTTGATTAAGGAGATTACTTCAGATATTATTCCTCTAAAATTATTAGAAATGGGATGTTTACCAGGAAATGAGGTCGAATTACTTCAGACAGCTCCTTTTCAATGTCCAATGTATCTTAATATAAATGGTAGCCATCTTGCCATCCGTAAAGAAATTGCAGCCCAAATTGAAGTTCAAATTATTTAAATAGCAATTCTTTTTATGGCTAAGCAAATTAAAGTTTCACTTATAGGAAACCCAAATACCGGAAAAACATCAGTTTTTAATTTGCTTACTGGCCTTAATCAACAGGTTGGTAATTATCCAGGTATTACTGTCGAGAAAAAAGAAGGAGTATGTAAATTATCTCGTGGAGTTAAGGCTCACATTATGGATTTACCTGGCACTTATAGCCTTAATGCTTCTTCATTAGATGAAAATGTAGTGATCGAATTACTACTTAATAAAAAAGGGAAAGATTATCCCGATGTAGCAGTCGTAGTAAGCGATGTAGAAAACCTTAAACGGAACTTACTTCTTTTTACACAAATTAAAGATCTGGATATTCCTACTATTTTGGTCATTAACATGGCAGATCGTATGCGTAGAAAGGGGATTTCATTAGATATTCCTCTATTAGAAAAAGAGCTAAATACCAAGATAGCTTTGATTAGCGCTCGTAAAGGAGAAGGGATTGATGAACTTAAAAAAATAATAGAATCATATACGTCATTATCAAAAACACCCTGTTTTGATGCCTTGTCTTTTGCACCAGATTATTTTGGCAGATTACAAAAAGCATTTCCTGATCAATCTTTATATAAACTTTGGCTGGTAATAACCCAAGATGTTAATTTTAGGAAATTTGATAAGCAGGACATATCTATTTCCCCTGATTTTAAAATTAAATCGGAGAGTGAACTAAAAAGGTTACAACAAAAAGAGACTATTAAGCGATATCAATTTATTAATAATGTGCTTAAGAAAGGTCTTACTGTAGATGAAAAAGCAGCTACAGGAATGCGAGCAAAGCTGGATAGAGTACTTACTCATAAATTTTGGGGATATGTTATTTTTTTAGCAATACTCTTATTGATATTTCAGGCAATTTATGATTGGTCATCTTACCCAATGGATTTAATTGATGAAGCTTTTGCCTGGTTAAGTGAAGTAACAAAAGCATCACTACCATCCGGACCTTTTGTCGACTTGATTACAGAAGGTATTATTCCTGGGTTAGGAGGGATTGTTATTTTTATTCCTCAAATCGCATTTTTATTTCTCTTTATTTCCATATTAGAAGAAAGTGGCTATATGAGTCGCGTAGTTTTTCTTATGGATAGAGTGATGCGTAGGTTTGGATTAAGTGGTAAAAGTGTAGTTCCTTTAGTTTCTGGTACGGCCTGTGCTATTCCGGCAGTAATGGCTACAAGAAATATCGAAAACTGGAAAGAAAGATTAATCACGATTCTTGTTGTTCCTTTTACTACATGTGCAGCAAGACTACCAGTATATCTTATTATTATCTCATTGGTTATTCCAGATAAAAAAATAGGCTGGATATTTGGTTACCAGAGCCTTACCTTAATGTTGTTGTACTTTCTGGGCTTTGGCACTGCAGTAGGATCGGCATGGTTACTTAACAAGATATTAAAAATCAAAAGTAAATCTTATTTTGTAATCGAAATGCCGGGATATAAAATCCCGCTCTTTAAAAATGTAGCAATAAATGTAATCGAAAAAACAAAAGCCTTTGTTTTTGGAGCTGGAAAAATCATTTTAGCAATCTCTATTATCTTATGGGTTTTAGCAAGTTTTGGGCCTAATGAAAATTTTAGCAATGCCGAAGAAATTATAACAGAACTTCATCCTAATCTTTTGCAAGAAGAATTAGATAATAAAATAGCATCTTATAAACTAGAATATTCTTTTATCGGATATGCAGGTAAAGCAATAGAACCTGTAGTGGCTCCTTTGGGTTATGACTGGAAAATAGGAATAGGAATTATTAGTTCTTTTGCTGCCAGAGAAGTTTTTGTAGGAACGTTAGCAACGATATATAGTGTGGGGAGCGATGAAGAAGAAACGATAAAAAATAGAATGGCTGCAGAGGTTAACCAGGTAACAGGAGGCCCATTGTTTAATTTAGCTAGTGGTATCTCATTACTATTGTTTTATGCCTTTGCCATGCAATGTATGAGTACCTTGGCTATAGTAAAACGAGAAACTAATAGCTGGAAATGGCCGATGGTTCAGCTTGTTTTTATGAGTATCTTTGCTTACAGTGTAGCCTTAATTGTATATCAAATTTTAAAATAAAAACATTAGTTTTAGTATCTTTATACGACTTTATATACTATGAGTATCCTTATCCAAAATATAATCGTGCTTTTAATTTTTGCTGGAGCAATAGGATTTTTGATTAAAAAATTCTTTTGGAAACCTTCGGTATCTTCTGCAAAGAAAAAATCATCAAAATCTTGCGGTAGTACAGGTTGCGGATGTCATTAGGAATTTGATTTTTTAAACCACTTTAGTGGGGCACTACTAATAAGATACACTCCACAAAAAATCAAAATACAACATAATAATTTTGGTGTAGTGATATCGCCCTTGTATTGACTATTTATAACAAAATATGAGATAACACCCACAAGAATCATCGCAACTGCAGGTTGTACATAAATATAACTACTAGAAACGGTAGGTTTTACAAATTGTAAAGCAAACATATTAAGCAAGTAAGCCAAAAAAGTTGGACCTACCACAACATAAAATAAAGAAACCCAATTTGAAGCAACAAACGCGCTAAAATCGGTATGAATTAGTTTTTCGATGCAAAACGGAAACATAAATATAAAACCAAATAAAAATGTCCAAACAATTACAGTAACAGGTTTATACTTAGACATTAGTGGTTTTACAATTACCAAATAGAATGCAAATGCCAAAGCATTAATACACACAAAAATATTTCCTTGTAAGGAGCCAGTTCCTAACCCAGAATTTCCTAAATAAATTAATAAAACGGCACCAGCACCTCCTATCGATATCCCAAGAATACGCTGTAATGTTAGCGGCTCTTTAAGTAAGAAATAACTAATAATTACTGTAAAAATAGGCATTGCGGTAATAATGATTGCAGCGTCAACTGGAGAAGTAAGACTTAATCCATTCATAGAGAAGAACTGATTGGTAGCGACTCCCAAAAAACCACATAATGCTAAGCGAGGAATATCTTTTCTTTCTACTTGTTCTTTAATAAAGAGTTTAAGAATTAAGAATAATAGACCCGCACCACTGATTCGAAGAAATACCAATGCAGAAGCTTCAATTTTATCAGGCATCAACCCTTTTGCGACAAGATAATTTGCTCCATATACAATATTAACGCTCAATAGAGCCAAATGAGCTTTTACCTTGTTAGAAATCATTTGGCAAAGAAAAGGAAAGTTAACCAAACTCTATTTTAAAAAGTTTAAAAAACTGTTATCAAAGGAGTATTTCTATACATTTAATGTCTTCTCTACTATTTAAGTATTTGGCACCAGTTCGTACTGCAGCAGCTTTACCAGAATTCTTTTTAACATCAATAACACTAGTTTGAAGAGGATTATAGGATTGAATATCTTTTAATATATCTATAGTATTGTCATCACTTCCATCATTTATAAAGCATAAATGGATATTGTTCTTTTTCTGTATAAAATTAAGAAAAGCAGTTACATCTAATCTCTTTTCTTCATTGTGGCAAGGAATAATAATTCCGGTTTTCATAATAGGTGTTTTTTGGGTTTATACCCTAAAAGTAATTATGATTTGTGTTATAGAAGGCACTATGTTGATGAGAAGAAAATTACTATCGATCAATGGTTTTTATCTATCGATATGTAGTTACTCTAAGGGAGTATCCAGAAACGATCACTATAACTCAATTATTTTTGCAGAGGAATAAAGGGAGTCACAAATAGAATGGTTTTTTTCATGATTAAAGATGATTGATAAGAAAGGTATAAAAGAAATAAATCTAAATACTTTATGATATAGGCATATTGCTGAATTTTCATTTTATATTTGACTATCAAATATATGCAAAAGTACGATTACATAATTTCTGGTTTAGGAGCCTCGGGTTTGATGCTGGCTTATCATATGGTTTTAGACCCTTTTTTTGATGAAAAGCAAATTTTGCTAATTGATAAAGAGCTAAAAAATCAGAATGATCGTACCTGGTGCTTTTGGGAAAAAGGTATAGGTATTTGGGATGAAGTTGTAAGTAAAAAATGGGATACTATCTATTTTGGAAGTACTCATTTTTCAAAACAAATAAAGATCTTGCCTTATCAGTATAAGCTTGTGAGAAGTAAAGATTTTTATGATTTCATTTTTGGAATTTTAAAAGAAAAATCTAACATCACCATCTTGCAAGAGAAAATCATTTCTTTAACCGATGAAGGAAGCATAGTTAGAGTTGAAACCAACACCCGAATGCATCTTGCAGATAAAGTTTTTAATAGTGTCGTGTTATCCAGAGCGTATAAAAATCAAAGTCTATACCCCGTTTTAAATCAGCATTTTGTAGGATGGTTTGTGAAAACCCAAAAGCCTTTATTTGATAAGAAAACAGCTACTTTTATGGATTTTACGGTAGCTCAGAAAAACAATACCCGATTTATGTATGTGTTGCCTATTTCTGAAACCGAAGCATTGTTTGAATACACATTATTTTCTAAGGATCTTTTAGAAGAGAAAGAATATGAAGATGAAATAGCAAGATACCTAAGAGAAAAAGGAGTTAAAGAATATAAGATTATCGAAAAAGAAAAAGGATGTATCCCAATGACATGCTATGAATTTAGAAAGCATAATTCTAAAAACATATTGCATATTGGTACAGCCGGAGGGTGGACAAAACCTAGTACAGGATATACATTTAATATGTCTTTAAAAAAAATAAACACACTTACCTTTTACCTTAAAAGTAATACAGATCTTTCAAAATTTAGTAAAAGAACGAAGTTCTGGTACTATGATTTACTATTTCTGGATGTATTATATACGGAAAACAGAATAGGTTCTAGTTTGTTTTCCAGATTATTTCAAAAAAATAAGAGTACAAAGATTCTAAAATTTTTAGACGAAGAAACTACACTATTAGAAGACATTAAAATTACTACAAGTCTACCAGCTGTAAATTTTCTAAAAGCGCTGTGCAGGCGAGTTTTTACGCTAAATTAATATCATTTGGTTTTTTGAAAACAAGTACATAGATAAAATCATATTTTAGGTTTGTAAACCCCTGAAAACAGTGAAGTATATTTTTACTGTAAAAACTATTTTTGGAAGGTTAATTAATTATAAGTATTGATATGGTAAATGAATTACCATAATTTATATGATACTTTATGCAAATAAAGATGAGGATGTACTATTGTTTATGTAACCCGGGAGCGATGACCACTTATGTCGAATCCATAAATGAAACACAGGATAGTTTGATTAGGGGTCGTAAGATTGATGAAGATTATGAAGATTTACCGTATGTGTATACATATGATGAGCCAGATGATCACCCTCTTCTTAATATTATGGGAAATGATACTATAGAAAAAATAGGGTTGAGTGGTTTATTAGAAGAATGTGGAGAGGATCATCTTTGGGAATTTTTTGAAACAGAGTGTATCATGAGCAAGAAAATGTATACTGTTCTTCGGGATTGTGGTGTAGATAATATTCAGGTATTACCACTTCAATTTATCAATAAAAACACAAATGAGGTACGAAAAGACTATATTGTTTTTAATATTCTAGGATTAGTTTCTTGTACAAGAAAAAGTGAATCAGATACATTACCATCAGGAGAAGATTTTTATGAATTTGCGGGCTCATTAATTGATCCCAAAAAGACAAATGGAGCCTTGATTTTTCGTAAAGAGATCTCGCAAGGAGGAGGAATTTTTATTCATGAAAAAGTAGCCGATGCATTAAAAGAACATAATATAAAAGGGATTAATGTAATCCCAACAAGAAAATGGCAAAGAGAACCTTAAACAAAAAGAATTATCTATCTAAAATCTAAGAGGGTTTATGTGCTAGATAATAAGATAGTATTCGGTAAAGATAAAGCATGGCATATTATAGAATTATTTCGCCCGATGGTGGCATGAATATTATGATGAAACGTGATTCACATCGAGAAATATATCATACCAGTGGTGTTTCTATTCATGAAAAGAAAATAGAACTCCCTTTTAAAATTAAAATGTTTGCAGGAGAAGAATCGGGTTATGATCAATATGACCCTGATTTTGAAGGAGAATATATACAACCTTCTATAGAAGAAAGACTAGTAGATTATTATAGTGAATCTTCCTTAATGACTTCGGCATTAATTAATGCGTTGAGAGATGCAGGAGTTGATAATTTACAAATCTTTCCTATAGAAATAGAAGATGCATTTACAGGAGAAGTGCTAAACTTTAAATATGCTCTTGTAAATATAATAGGACTTGTTTCTTGTGCCGATCTAGAATCATCAGAACATTTACCTTTTGGTAGTGGGTATTACTTTCATAAAATAAAAATTGATGAAGAAAAGGTAAAAGGGTTATCTATGTTCAGACTTGCCGAATCACATCTTGAAATCATAGTTAATGAGAAAGTAGCCAAAGTAATTAATAGTGGAAAATTTACCGGTATTACAGCAGAACCCTGTAATTAGATAACTATTTGTAATCGGTAAAATAATACGCAATCATTAAAAAATAATTCAGCAATCATGACAACACTCAATATAACAAAACATATAGCTACAGAGCTCAAAACAATAATTGATAACGCTATTGAACAAGAGCAGATTAATGCTAAGGAAATTAGAATGATCATTATTCATCCTAACTCATCTTTTGATGCGTTAGAAATTTATCATTCAAAAGAGTGGGAAACCTTTTTCTCATTAACGACCAATGATAGTCCTATTGGGTCAATTGATATCAGCATGTGGTTGGATTTGGCAGATGAGGGACTTGGTAAGAATCTAGACAAATATAGTGCACCGGCAAGTAAGTATATCCAAAAATACAGTGATGTAAAACAGAAACTTACGTTTGATCACATTTCAGATCCTGCGTATAAAAGTTATTTGATTTGCTTACGACAAGCACTATTCTCTCAAACAATTAAAGCTGCCAGGACTGTAGCTACTCAATACTTTGCAGATAAGTTTAAACATGTAGTAGGAATTGTACTCAACAATATGATGCATGATTATGAAGAGTATAATTATGTTGCTGCTTTTACACATGCAAACGGCGCAGGGCCTTTTCATAATGTCAAGTTAAGCCTTCCAGATATAAAGTTAACCTATCCATATTTAAAATTCAATGAAAATGGGTGTACACTTTTTTATCCCAAGGGGAATAAAATAGATGATAGTCTGAAAAAAGAGAGCAATGTGTACACCATTGACATGGAGCATGTTAAATACATTTATTCGACACCTAAGGATAATCCAGATGAAATTGTCTTTCGAATGGATGATGAGTTTGAAGATTGGGAATTGAGTGCAGGGCATACCAAGGAAGATAGGGGAGATTTACCTTACGAGTTATTGTTTAGTGAATTTAAAAAACTTATTGAGCAATTTCCCGAGAAAATAATAGACAAAGACTTCGTTCCTAATCCACTCGAAAAAAAACCTGAAGTCGAAAATTGGATTAAGGTATTCATAGAAAATAATCAGAAGCTGTCTTCTAAGCAAAAACGACACTTATTTGCTTATGGTACAGAGGCTGTAGAGTTTTTGCTAAAACAGCTCCCTCCCGATCATAACGAGTACAGCAAACTTAAATTAGGATTGGCGTCGACCTATTTTGAAAAAGCGGATTTCAAGAAAGTAATTACGATTTTATCACAGGTCAAAAACCTCTCAAAATATCATATGCACTATATTCTTGAATCGTGCTATTTCCTTGATGATAAAAGAGAATTTGATTTTTACTATAATACTATCGAAGATGATTCAGGTCGAAAAGAAGTAGAATTATCCAACTGGTTGTATGATATTAAAACACATGATGGAAATCCAGGTAAATTAGAGGTTATCGAAAAAGATTGTTTGAATCTGTTCGAAGAAAGGAAAAATAAAACCTCTAAGTACAATCCGGCGTTTGCTTTAACAAAACTGTATTTACAAAAAGGACATGAAGATAAGGCGATTCATTTTTTCAGAGAAATCAATCTGGACTATGGTAATTTATTAACGCTTGTAAATTTTGAATTTGAAGGCAGTACCAGTATTAAAAATGAAGTAGCTCGTTGGGATAAAAAGGAGGAAGAAAAAAAGCAATTTAAAACCGAATTGAAAACTAAGGAATTTCGTAGTCCGGATAGTGAAATTCGTACCGCTCAACTAAATGAATTTGATGAACACTACATTAAAACGAATGAAATAAGTATTGATGAAATCTACTGGATTCAACCCCTATCCGAATCTGTTTTTATCGTATACACCGATCTGGAAATTTTTATTGCAGAGTTAACCAAAACCTATGAGTGGAATAAATTAGATTCATATACTTTTGATGAATCTGCAGAGATTAAGGACGTGTTTGTAGAAAACAATACACTTTATGTTCCTATTGAAGAAGAAGGTATTTTATGTTTTGATATTAGTGATCATAAATTTGAATTGACTCAAACTATTAAAAATCAAAATAGTAATTCTCGCTATTCTTGTGCGGCTGTTGATCAAGGCATGCTTTATGCCGTAAATCAGCAACATCTCGAAATTTATGACCTGAAACAAACACCGGCTAAGTTGCTGTTGTCAGAATATTATGTTGGTAGTCAGGCTGGAGCAACGGCAAAGGATGGTTTGTTGTTTTTAGACTGGGGTTCACTTCTGATATTGGATGTTAGCAAGCCGAGCCAACCAAAAATTGCTTCCGAAATAGTGAGTTTTAAGACAGGTGAAAACCACTACTTCAAGATCATTGATCAACATTTGGTAGGTGGAGATGTTATCAATATAAAAGACCCCAAAGACCCTGTTTTTGTTCATGTAAATCAAGATGATTCTTCTAGTAAAGATGCGATTGCTCCGGTTTATGATTTTACAGATAAGATTCCGGATAATGTAATTGTTGGAGATGGAAATGTTCTACTGAAACAGTTGGTAAATGTTGATGGTAAATTGGTTTCTGCAAAATGGATGGATTGCTTATCAGAAACAAAAGAATATCCAGAAATGGTTTATTCTAATATATGTAATGTTTTTATAGGTAATACATTAATGTCATTTAGCCAAAATGAGATCTATGTATTTGAAAAACAAAAGAAAATAGTACAGAAAAAAGAAACCTATTCTATTCAAGACGAATTGGCAGAAATGATGCTTAATACTGTAGCATATTACTGTGAGAAAAAAGCAGAAATAAATATAGGAAAATTAATTGTGGGCTGGAATCCATATTCCTATGCTGTCCAATTTGAAATTCATCCTTGTAGCAGTTTTGCAGTAAACGAAAACCCTTATGGGGTCGATACGGTTACAACTACCTCATTTTCGGTATCCGGTTTTTTGTCTGAGACTCAAAACATTACTTATGATCCAAAATTACATGACATCACTTACGATCTGCAAGCCATCATTAATTCTATTGTAGAAAAAGAGAATTTTAAAAAGAAAGCCTCCAAAACAGTGATGATTTCTATTGACAATGCAACTTCATTTTTATCATTTCCTAATAATCCCTGGACACCAGTTAGATCTGTTGTAAAAGACAAGCAAAAGAAAAAGGAATCAAAGAAAAATCAAGAGACAGAAACAAATGTCGCCGAGATTCTTTCGGTTTATAATATTGACTTATTTAGGAAGCTAGCAGCAAAAATTGCAGAACCGGCCATTCAAGAGCAGTTTATTGAAATTTTTAATGATGATATTACACAAGGGAAAGATGTAGAAAAAAGAAAGCAAATTAAAGATTATGCACTTTGGATATTTAGCGCAAAGGCAGACAAAGGTTTGGTGAAAAAAGTTCTTTTGAATGGTGTTAAATATGGCAAGCCGACTCTTGAAGATTTAGAAGGTTCGGTTATTATAAATGATCTCGAATATTTAAGCATTTTTGCTGATAATGATTATAAGATTTTTGAAGATTTTGAGAATGATAAAGAAGTAAGATCTGTCCTTGAAACTGCCTTATTAAATGATATTGAATCCAAATTAGCAACAAAAATTGCAATTCGATTAAAAAAATATGATCATCCAAGTATTCATGCTCATATTGATTATTTGTTAACAACCGAATTAAATTTTAATCATTACATGTATCTTGGTGGAACCAACAGTGATGATATAAATTTATCTGCATTGCCCCCTTCTTGCTTTCTCCCTTTCAAAGAAAAACTTACTAAAGCCTATGCCACTTATAATGAAAGTGATGAGGTAGAATATCAATTAAGGGAAAGTATCATTAGCATTGTTGCCATATTGGCAAAACTAGGACAGGATGAGTTTTCTGAAAAAATTTATGATGAGGCAGAGCGCTATAAGTACACTTATGAACAAAACGGAGATTTCAAAAAAGAGGATAAAGAGGACTCTCACTTGTTGAGAGAGGAGTTCTTAGCTACACTTCTTCGTAGGTTAACTATACAGAAGATCTTGAAAAATCTGGATAATAAAAAAGGAACCGTATGGCCCGAAAATGAAAAACCTGAATTATATAGAAATTCTTGGTATCATTTTTTTGTAATACTATTCCAGGAAGATAAAAATCTGTTTGTTGATAAGTTGATCTCACGTTTACGTGAGACCGTTATACAAGCTAACGAATCGTATGATGCAGATCGAAAAATGGCCGTTTATCTCATTCATTATGCTATGTTTCAACTTATGGAAGATCACCCTGAAATCGCTTCTGCCATTTTACCATTGATTGATGTTATTGAAAAACATCCGGATCTTTTTGATGATAAGGATATTTCCTTTCTGAAGAGAAATGGCAAACAAGCTATATTACAAGAAGCTTGGAATGCATTACAGAATAAGGATTTTGAAGCTGCGAAAACCAAAGGAGATCTTGTGTTGTCTATTGATCCTAATTATGGTCAGGCACATTATTTTAAAGCTCGCTTATTATGGTTAACAGAAGGGATCGATATCTATTTAGAACAGCGCAAAGATTTTGAAGAAAAAGCAGTGCATGATAAGGTAGCAATTGCAAGTTTATACAATTTGAGCGGCTGTGCGCTCGATGAAAAAAATAAACTTGAAGAGTCCCTGACTTATTTTAAAAAAGCAGCACTTGCTAATCCTTCTGATGCCATGTACTATGCAAATATTGGTGAAATGTATTATAAAATGAAGCAGCCAGAAGAAGCACTAAACTATGTACAAAAAGCTAAAGAAAAAGGTAATTCGGCAGCAATATTAGATGAAATACTAAAAAATAAAGGAGTTATGCCAGCATGACTAATAAAACCTTAGGAACGTATATAAGATCCGAAGAAAAATGTACTATAGTCGATACATTTATAGAACAGATGATGACCCAAAAAAGTATCGCACTACATTAACTATTAACAATAAAAACATCAACAAATGTCAAAACCTTTAAGTGAAGTGTTTAATACCTCTACATTATTTTCAGAAGAAGAAAAGATCTACTATTTAAAACAAAGGTCATTAATTCAGGAACTTTATGAGAGTGTTGATATAGAAGAAATTAAAATTGAATTTGAGTCTTATATTTTTGATAATCTAAATAATATTATGCGATTATTTTGCAATGAGGAAAGTATTCACAATACATTTAGTACCCTTTTAAATACGCTTAATCTTAATGCAGAATTCAAAGAAGTAACTATAAATGTGTTTGATTTCAGAATAAGTGAACCCCATGGGATGATTACATTATTTGCTTATCAAAATGAAAATGGAGAACCCTCGAACTATGACCCAGCTGAAGAGGTAATGACAATAGATGAGTTTGAGGAAATATTTAATTTTACAGGAGAAGGAGGCATGAGTTTTGAAGATGAAGGCATAATTGAAAACTATGACTATGATTCGAACTATCATCAATTACTCGAAACAACATACTATTTCATATCTCGTCTTACAGAAGATTTTATGAAAAGAGCTGTACAGAAATATTTTACGAAAGAAAATTTAGCAGAACTAAATATTAATTATCCTGTTTCGTTCTATTACAATGAAGATTATGACGGAAAAGAGGTTACAGGAGGTACTTTATTATTAGCATTAGAAGCTTAAATTAGATCTGCCAACTTAGATAGAAATAATACAGCATGCTTAAAAATTAGCTAGACAATCCCTCGTTCTTTTTTAATCTGATCATATGCCTTTTGTACCTCTCTAAATTTGGCTTCGGCACCTTTGATATGAATCTCATCCATATGCTGTACTTTATCGGGATGATATTTTTTTGCCATAGTTCTAAATGCTTTTTTTACTTCGGCATCAGTAGCAGTTTTATCAATTTCTAAGATTTTATAAGCATGATCTCCAGTTTTGAAAAACATAGCTTTAATACTCTCGAAATCTTTAAAATTTATTCGTAAAAACCCTGCTATTTTCTGAATCTCTTCAGCTTCAGAGATACTTACTCTTCCATCAGCATTTGCAATTCCAAATAAAAAGTGTAGAATCTGTAATCTCGATGGGTATCGGGTATGTTGATTGATATACAAACAAACACGTTGTGCAGAAACATGTCTGTTTTTGATAATTTCATTAAATGTTCTAAATGTAGCATTAGCTCGCTCTTTGCCATAAGCACTTACAAAATAACGTCTTACATAATCAAGTTCTGTTTGGTTTATTCTTCCATCTGCTTTAATAACAATAGAAGACAACGAGAGTAAATTGAGCTCAAAATCGGCAGGAGTTACTTTTGGTTCTTGAGAAAATACTGTTTTAAACCCACCACTGGTTTTGATTTTTGTCGCATCGAGTAGACTACCTAATATAAAACCTAGAACTGCTCCCGGTAATCTAAAAAACATATAGCCTAGTATAGCAGCAAACCATTTAATCATTCAAAACATTTTTTGGGTTGTAAAGATAAACTAATTATTAAAAGATAATTTTTTAGTTCTCTATTATATTAGTAAGTGATATTCTTTATTTGTTACGAAATAGATTATGATATTAGATCTTATTGATTAATTCTCTATATGGGTTAAGAGGAGCTTCAGGCTTCTAAAGAATATATAAACAGATAAAATAATACCATCAACAATTTGATTGTATTCATAAATCATAACTGTATTTTCCGACTACTTGTCAGTTGTTCTTATGTGGTACATAATTTGTAACTTTGCATAAAATTGAAACACGAAAATAAAAGATAAAAATATGTATCCAGCAGATTTAGTAAAACCAATGAGAGAAGATCTTACAAGTATTGGTTTTGAAGAATTACAGACAGAAGAGGCAGTAGAAACGGCAATAGCTAAAGAAGGAACTACATTGGTAGTTGTAAATTCGGTGTGCGGTTGTGCTGCTGCAAATGCTCGTCCGGGAGCAAGAGCGTCATTAGAGAATGATAAAAAGCCCGATAATTTGGTTACCGTTTTTGCAGGAGTAGATAGAGAAGCGACTGATAAAGCACGTAGTTATATGATCCCGTTTCCTCCATCATCACCTTCTATGGCATTGTTTAGAAATGGGGAATTAGTTCATATGCTAGAGCGTCATCATATCGAAGGGCGCCCTGCAGAAATGATAGCAGAAAACCTTAAAGATGCTTATAACGAACATTGCTAAAATGATTTTAAAAAGAAAGTATAAAAATTCGGTTATACAAACCGGATTTTTATACTTTAATTCTAAATTTTAGCATTCATGGCATTGACCACCCTCACCATTTCCAGATTCATTACCTCCTGGAGTCTGATGGCTTCCACCACCACATTGACAACCATTACCTCCATTAACTTGTTTTAATACTTTTTGATTAAGTACTTGTACTCCTTCTACTTTTAAAATGTTTGCTAACATAATTTAAGTTATTTAATGATTTGCATGTTTCCTGAGCATTTATAGACATTCAGGAGTTATGTCTATAGTTTATGTCTCCTCGATGGTAAATGTTACCAAATAATCACAGGCTATTTTTTAAATTTTATAATTTGATATACAAAAATATTGGTCAACTAAAAATAATATAAGACCTTGCGATACCTTTTACACAAATTAAATTTTATTAAATTATACAGAGAAAATGGAGGCAATAAAAAAGATATTAAGTTATCCGCTTTCTATAGTTTTCTATTTGTTTTTTGGTTTTACCTTGGTGATTTTTCATGGGCTACAATGGTTAGGCATAAAATTAGGAGGATCCAGAGGACATAGAGGAGTTGTAAACATTATGAATCTATGTTTATTACGATGTTTACACGTTTTAGGAGTAACATTTAGTTTTAAAAACCAATATTCATTACCTCAGAATCAACCTTTAATAGTGGTGTCTAATCATCAAAGCATGTTTGATATACCTTTGATATCTTGGTATTTACGAAAACACAAACCAAAATTTATTTCTAAGATTGAGCTAGGCAAGGGCATACCAAGTATATCTTTTAATTTGCGGCATGGAGGTAATGTTTTAATTGATAGGAAAAACCCAAAACAATCAATTCCGGCATTATCAAAATTTGGAAAATTTGTTGCAAAAAATAATTTTTCGGCGGTTATTTTCCCCGAAGGGACGCGTAGCAGAGATGGAAAACCTAAATCGTTTGCTCCAACAGGGCTAAAAATCTTATTTAAGAATGCTCCAGAAGCTTTGATAGTACCAGTAACTATAAATAATAGCTGGAAGCTGGTTCGATTTGGTAACTTTCCTATGGGAGTAGGAATACATATGACATTAGAAGTACAAGAACCAATAACAATTAACAAAGAACCCGAAATATTATTAGATAAAATAGAAGAAAGGGTTATTTTAGCAATCAGAACGTAACACCAACCATAATGGCTTTAGATAATATTAGATTAGAGGTAATGCAACTACTAGAAAAGAAAGTAGATGGTTTTATAGATAAATTCTTGATTCCGGTAGATAAGATATGGCAACCAACTGATTTTTTACCAGATTCACAAAATGAAGATACTTTTTTTGAAGAAGTAAAAGAATTGAGAGAATTGGCTAAAGAACTCCCTTATGATTTTTGGGTAGTATTGGTTGGAGATACTATTACTGAAGAAGCTTTACCTACTTACGAATCCTGGTTAATGGATGTAGAGGGAATCAATCAACATGAAAATGGGAAAGATAATGGTTGGGCCAAATGGGTACGTTATTGGACAGGTGAAGAGAATAGACATGGAGATGTATTGAATAAATATCTCTATTTGTCTGGTCGAGTGAATATGATTGAAGTAGAAAGAACTACGCAACACTTAATTAACGATGGTTTTGATATAGGTACAGATAGAGATCCTTATAAAAACTTTGTATATACTAGTTTTCAAGAATTGGCAACCTATATTTCTCATAACAGAGTTGCAAAATTAGCTAGGCAATACTCTAATAAATCATTATCTAAAATGTGCAAAATTATTGCAGGAGATGAGATGCGTCATCATAATGCATATAGTGAATTTGTAAGAAGTATTTTTGAGGTAGATCCAAGTCAGATGATGATTGCATTTAGCGATATGATGAAGAAAAAAATTGTTATGCCAGCACATTTACTTAGAGAATCTGGCCAATCTATAGGAACTGCTTTCGAAGATTTTTCGTGGTCTGCACAACGTATCGGAGTATATACCTCACAAGATTATATCGATATCATGCAACGTCTTATCGAACGATGGGAAATTGATAAAATCATTGATCTTACCGATGAAGCAGAAAGAGCACGTGACTTTTTAATGAAATTGCCTGCCAGAATGCAACGTATTAGTGAACGATTGGTTATCCCAGAAGAAATTTTTGAATTTAAGTGGGTACAACCAGCAATGGCAAAATAAATAATATTGGGTATGATTGAAGATAAGATTATATCTAAAACTATTGATTTTGTAAAGGATACACTTAGTGGAGCAGAGGGAGGACATGACTGGTTTCATATCCAAAGGGTTTTTAGGAATGCTCAATTAATTTCTAAAGAAGAAGAAGTTGATTTTTTTGTAGTCTCTCTGGGTGCATTACTTCATGATATTGCAGATTCAAAATTTTATGATGGTGATGAAACTATAGGCCCCAAAATAGCTGCGGATTTTTTAGAAAACCTTCAAGTAGAACCAACAGTTATCAATCATGTCGTTAAGATCATCAAAAATATTTCTTTCAAAGGAGGAAATATAGATCAAAAATTTAGATCTCCCGAACTAGACGTTATACAAGATGCAGACCGTTTAGATGCTATTGGAGCTATAGGAGTAGCAAGATGTTTTAACTATGGAGGGTTTAAAAACAGAATACTTTATGATCCAGAAATTGCTCCAAACCTAAAGATGAATAAAGAAGAATATAAATCTTCAGTATCACCTACCATTAATCATTTCTACGAAAAATTATTACTGCTTAAAGATAGAATGAATACTAAAACAGGAAGAAAATTGGCAGTAGAACGACATCAATTTATGGAACAGTTTCTAGAACAGTTCTATCAAGAATGGGAAGGGAAGTCTTGATTAGAAAAGTCGTAACTGCTCATCTTTATAAAATTGATGTAGATCGCAGTTTAAATGTATACTTTGCTCCTCAGAGAAGTATTTTTGTCTGGCTATAGTAAATAACTGATGAATTTGATCCGCCATATTACCCGAACCTCTCATTCTTCTCCCAAAGGAACTATCATTTAAATTGCCTTCATGACACTGCATGATCTGATGTAGGATTTTATCTTTACGATCTGGTAATGTGTTTTCTAACCATTTAATGAATATTTTCCCGATTGCTCCATTTAATCTTACGATTGTATACCCTATGCTTTTTGCACCATGCTTTGAAATTTCTTTGGCTAACGGTAATATTTCGTGACTATTAATTGAAGGAATTATCGGTGCCATCATTACATTCGTAGGAATTCCTGAAGTATTCAGTTTTTCTAGAGTTTCTAATCGTTTTTTTATGCTTGCAGTTCTAGGTTCAAGAATTCTTCGTGTATCTTCTCTTAATGTAGTTATAGAGAGGTATACTGCAACAAGATTATGCCTGGATAATTCAGAGAGAAGATCCAAATCTCTAAGGATTAAAGCATTCTTGGTGATGATACCAACAGGGTGTCTGTATTTTAGAAAAATTTCAAGAAGTTTACGAGTGATTTCAAGTTTTTTTTCAATAGGTTGGTAGCAATCAGTATTTCCAGAAAGTGAAATAGGATATGCTTTCCATTTTTTGTTTCGCAACTTCTTCTCTAGTAATTCAGGAGCATTCTTTTTGACCAAAATTTTAGTTTCAAAATCTAATCCAGCACCATAGCCCCAATATTCATGAGAATTTCTGGCATAACAATATACACAACCGTGCTCACAACCCTGATACGGATTGAGAGAATATAACATACCAACATCAGGACTGGTTACTTTGTTTACAATCGTTTTTGGAAACGTTTCTATATACCTAGTTTGATGTTTATCGATTGACTCTCCCTGGTCAAGGCAATAATTAAGAAAATCATCTCTTGTTTCATGATGTAGTTCAAAAAATCTATTATGAACCTTTTCTTGAGCCCCCCTGCCTTTTATATGCTTTTGTGTTTTCATTACAATTGATGATTTGAGGTATAAAGGTAAAATTTATATATGGAATAATTCCTTTTTTACTTGGAATAATTCCATGCTCAGCATTGCTTTATTCGTTCGAAGCGTTACGAGTAAACGTTTTTCTGTAGATGATCTATTTAACCTTAAGAAAATTAATAAAAATAATGAAATTTAAAATGTTGTAATACAGGTTTTTACCCCTTTACATCAAAGTTGTTTAACTATAAAAAAAACAGTGTAATGACTCTGCGATTTTTTTAAAATGTGATTTATATTTATAGTATTCCTAATCAAAATATAATTTCAATTTCTAAATTGATTTAGGTGTTTTACCCCCTAATAAAAAGCATACCCCAATAGATTAACAATGAAATAACGTATAGCTTCTATCTCTTTGATAAAGCTATAGAGGAATGATACATTATTAATAAGAATGATATGATTTTTGAAGTATTGCAAATAATTACTGAAGAGGTTAATAATTTCTTTGATATAGAATTGGAAGAAAAGCCAGTCTCATTAGATAATATAGCCTTTATAGAATCTGAAGATGACGAACCTTCAGATAGCAATAATATAGTGCTTTCACTACTACATACAGAAGAAGAAACCACCATGAAGAATATGCTCAATCATGAGATAGAAGGAACAAAGGTGGTCTATAAAAACAACAAAGTTCATTTGAACCTTTATATCATGTTTTCTGCGAATAGAAATGATTATAAAGAGTCATTAAAAAGTGTCTCCAAAGTAGTAGAGTTTTTTCAATCCAAGAGAATTTTTACACAGTCTAATACAAATTTTGATAGAGATCTGGATGGAATGGATCAGATAGGGAACTTTAAGTTTACCGTAGATCTATTTACTCCTTCATTTGAAGAAATGAACTTTATCTGGGGTACGCTGGGAGGCAAACAATATCCTTCAATCATCTATAAAATAAGTTTACTCGAGGTAGAAAGAGATGTAACACAATCTGAAGGTAGTTTGATAACTGAGATTAATGGAAATTTAAAACGTAATTAATTGGCTTTTAGAATCTTATACAAAACGATGTTTCAGGTGCAATTGCATCATTCATATTTCCTGGATAATGGATCCACTTCATTTATTTCAATGAGTACCGATGAAAAGATAGTACAACTAAAAGAATATCTTTTTAAGGATTTTATAAACGTGGTTCCAACGACTGCAACTCAAAAGATATTTAGAGATCATAAAATTGTTATGAAAGAAGGTACTGACGGCTTTACAGTGCTTAACAAGGTGGTAGAAGAAAATGATAATTATAAATCAACCATTTTTCTTGATGATGGCATAGGACTTACATTCTTATTATATAGCAACGATTACTTGTTTGATAACTATACGGTCTTACCTAAAGAAAAAAATAGGCTGTATTATTTTTCAAATACAAAACCGAGTACAGAAGCTGATCCATATACGTATATACCATTAAGTTCTTCTAATGATCTAATAGATCAAGATTATTTATTATCAGAGGAAGGCTCACAATCAATTTGGTATAGCATACTCCAAGAGAATGGTAATGCAGATACAAATCCTTATTTAGAGCTATTGGCAGAAGTAGAGGAAAGTGATTTAACAACCGATGAAGGGAAGCATCTATTAAACCAAGCTATACAAGCAGAAAAGAGTAAAGGATTGCTTGGCATCATTCGACTTCATACGATAGGGGATAATAATATGGATCTCATAGAGATAGATAATTCGAACCCTAATGACGTGAAAAATTATTTATTAGATCCTACTCCTTATTATAAACTTCATTTTGATAATAGGAAGACAGTTTGGAAATATATTAAGAAATCTGATGATGAAGAGTTAGAAACTTCTTCTGTTCAACCTTTAACCAAAAATGGATTTATTGAGATTGATCCTGATGCTGATATTGTACCTCCGCTTCCGTTAGATATCGAAAAATATACTTTTCCAAATCCAACAGCAGATTTGATAAAGCAAACAACAGATGTAAACACAAATATTACAACAACATATTCTGAAATTTTTATTTAAAAACAATTAAAATTATGGCAACGTACAAAACACCAGGGGTTTATATAGAGGAGATTGTTAAATTTCCTCCATCCGTAGCCCAAGTAGAAACAGCAATTCCAGCTTTTATAGGATACACTGAGAAGGCAACAAAAAAGGTAGCAGATGATTTGTTACTAAAGCCAACCAGAATTACTTCTATGTTAGAATATGAAACATATTTTGGATTTGCATTACCAGAGGTAAATATTGAAGTTACAATATTTGATGCCTTAGTAAATGGAGATATAGAAAGAAATATTACAATTGATAAGGATCAGGTTGAGGCTAATAGACAACCCTATTTAATGTATTATGCTTTGCAGATGTATTTTGCAAATGGAGGAGGACCTTGTTACATTGTATCTGTAGCTGATTATACAGGAGGAAATGTATTATTTAGTGATTTGAATGATGGTCTTGACCTTCTTAAAAAAGAAGATGAGCCAACATTGTTATTGTTTCCTGATGCTACTGCAATTGCAGATCCAAACGAGTTTTTTGCACTATATAATAATGCCTTGACTCAATGTAATGAACTTCAAGATCGATTTGCAATCATAGATACATATAGTTATGATGATACTAGTGATGCACCAATTGATGCATTACGATCAGGAGTAAATTTGGAAAAGGATTACCTTAAATACGGAGCTGCTTACTATCCATATTTAGAAACCATTTTGGATTATAGTTATGATGAAGCTAATGTTGCTATTAGTCATACCAGTGAAGATGAAACTCCAGAGAGTATCACAGCAATGGCAACAGCTACGCAGACTACTTCAGACATACAAGCCGTTTTGAATGGGATTCCAGCCTTAGTTACTGCTCTAACCGATGCAGATACAACTTTGCAAGCAGGAACCAATGGTGAAGCTAATACAAATAGAGCTACCATTACCGATACAATCCAACCTATTGTTGATGCTCTTAATAGTGTGGTTACCTCTGGAGCAACTGCCGTGACCGATGGTAATGCTGTTGGAGAGGCTGGAGTGACTGCAGCCGCGGGAGCATTAAATACAGCGATAACAGGAGTGGGAGCTATTCCGACATTAATTACAGCTTTAGATGCACATATTACAGATATCAATGGAGCGGCCAATAGCGCACCTGGTGGTGGAGTAGTAAAAACAGAATCTGCGGCGGCAGTTGTAGCCGTTGCTACTATAGAAGCAGATATTCAGGCAGTTATTGCGTTGATAACACCTGCATTAACTGATGCAATTACTGCAGCACAAGCAGCTGATGGCGTTATAACTGGTTCTCTTGATGGTCAAAACCTGGAAGCTATTGAGAATATAGATAGTGCAACTTATAACTTAATTAAAGTAGAATTAGGAATCCTTCCTCTGGAGCTTCCACCAAGTAGTGCTATGGCAGGAGTATATGCACGAGTAGATAGTGATAGAGGAGTTTGGAAAGCACCAGCAAATGTTGGAGTAAATTATGTAATCAAACCCTCTATAAAAATCACCAATGAGCAGCAGGATCGTTTAAATGTAGATACTATAGCAGGAAAATCTGTAAATGCAATACGAACTTTTACCGGAAAAGGAACTTTGGTTTGGGGCTCTAGAACCTTAGCAGGTAATGACAAAGAGTGGAGATATGTGCCAGTAAGAAGATTCTTTAATATGGCCGAAGAATCTATCAAGAAAGCTACAGAACAGTTTGTTTTTGAGCCTAATGATATGAACACTTGGGTTAGAGTAAAAGCAATGATCAATAATTTCTTAACACTACAATGGAGAGCTGGAGCATTGGCAGGTCCAACACCTGATAAAGCATTCTATGTAAAAGTTGGATTGGGAGAAACTATGACGGCCGATGATATCCTTGATGGTAATATGATTATCGAAATCGGAATGGCGGTTGTTCGACCAGCAGAATTTATCATTCTTAAGTTCTCTCATAAAATGCAAGAAGCTTAATCATTTATAATAATTTAAATCAACAACATAAAACATAGAAATCATGGCAGAATATCCACTACCAAAGTTCCATTTTAAGGTAACAATTGGAGGCGACACCGAATTAAATTGTACAGAGGTATCAGGTTTAGACTTTGAAACTGAAGTAATAGAATATAGAGGAGGAGCCGATAATGACTACTTCAAGAAAAAGCAACCTGGAATGACCAAGTTTGCAAATATTGCAATCAAAAGAGGAACTTTTGTTTCTACAAAAGGACAATTCTATGATATGTGGAAGAAAAATGTATTCTTTCAAGAAGGTGAAGAGAAGTTTAGAAGTGACCTTACCATTAGCTTGTTAGATGAAAAGCATGAGCCTGTTGTAACCTGGGAAGCACAGGATGCTTGGTTGCTTAAGATACAATCTACAGATCTTAAAGCAGATGGAAATGAGATCGCTATTGAATCTGCAGAATTTGCAATTAACAGTCTTAAAATAGCATCTTAATGGCGACCTATTATCCACCCGTTGGTTTTCATTTTAGTGTTGAATTTACTGGTTTGTCAACCAGTGAGGTAGACCATCAGTTTCAATCCATAGCTGGATTGTCAGTAGATGTAGAAACAGAAGATGTCACCGAAGGTGGAGAAAATAGATTTAAGCATAAAATTCCGGTAAGGACAAAATATCCAAACCTGGTTCTAAAAAGAGGATTGTTGGTAGATTCTAAGGTAATCGATTGGTGTAAAGATGCTGTCGAAAACTTCGAATTCGAACCTATAGATCTTATTGTTAAGCTTTTAAATGAAAAGCATGAACCGCTAGTATCCTGGAATATAGTGCATGCCTATCCAATTAAATGGTCCATATCTGACTTTAATGCTCAAGAAAGTAAAGTGGTCATTGAGACCATAGAGCTGGTGTATAACTACTATAATACAATTTGATAATCATGGGAGCGATCGAAATTAAAGAATTACACATCAAAATAAATGTAGATAATGATCAGAAAAATACTGATTCCCCCAAAGGAAAAAAATCAGGAATGAATAAAGAAGTGATTATCGCAGAATGTGTAGAACAAATCATGGAGATCATTTCAAAACAGTCTGAACGATAAGCAATGAGTACCGGAGAATTAAAAAAATTAAAGGTTGTAGCCTATAGTGACCCACAGTTTAATGATAAAGTGGGAGACGGAGAATTTACCACCTTGGTGAATCCGGAAAAATACACCTTTAATTATAAAATCGAGCAAAACGAGGATCAGGCTTCAGGTACCAGTGATGTATCTCCTAAGTTTAATAAAAAACTTCCTGAGGATCTTGAATTAGAATTTTTATTTGATAGATCAGGTGTCATTGTACACTATGGCAGTGATCCAGGTAGTAGTTCGGGCAATAAAGTTTTTAAAGACGAGGGTGATGGTATCATTGATGATATCGAAAAGTTTAAAAAAGTAATCCTCGATTACAACGGGGACGAACATAAGCCAAACTATCTAATGATTTCGTGGGGAACTCTTCTTTTCAAAGGGAGTCTTACCGAAATGAGCATAGAATTTAAACTTTTTAAATCAGACGGTACGCCGATCCGTGCGGTTGCGAAGGCAAAGTTTCAAGGTTTTGTAGAAGATGATCTTAGAGTAGCAAAAGAGAATAATCAATCTCCTGATTTAACACATGTACGTGTGGTAAAAGAAGGAGATACGTTGCCTTTAATGTCGCATCGTATTTATGGGGATTCTAAGTATTATTTAGAAGTAGCGAGGGTGAATGAGATTACTTCATTTAGAAAATTAGAAGTAGGAAAAGAAATTTTCTTTCCTCCAATAGAAAAAACATCATAAAAATGGCTGAAGGCAGTGTAATACAAACATCAAAAAACGCAGATCTTGTTACAAACAAAGTACTGGTCAACGGAGAAGAGTTGTCTAAGGCCTATCAGGTTAAAACAATTTCTATCGAAAAGGAGGTCAATAGAATCTCTACTGCCAAGTTGATTATAACAGATGGAGAGCCCTCTAAGCAAGATTTTGAATTAAGTAATCAAGAACTAGTTGTACCAGGAGCAGAAATCGAAATTACTGCTGGATACCATTCTGATGAAGAAACGATTTTTAAAGGAATTGTCATTAAACATAATATAAAAATAAGAACTAATGGTTCTTATCTTATTGTGGAGTGCAAGGACGAAACTGTTAAGCTTACAATAGGCAGAAAAAGCAAATATTTCTATGATAAAAAAGACAGTGATATTATCGAAGAAATTGTCGGCGATTATGGTATTGATAACGATGTAGAAGCTACTAAATATGAACATAAGGAATTGGTGCAATACAACGTGTCAGATTGGGATTATATAGTTTCACGAGCTCAGGCTAATGGTAAACTTTGCTTTGTAGATAATGGAGAATTAACTGTAGCCAAACCTGATTTTAGCACAGACCCTGTAGAAACAGTAACCTTTGGATCAACTATTTTAGATTTGGATGCAGAGATAGATGCAAGACATCAGATCGATAAAGTTACTTCTTATGGATGGAACTATTCTGATCAGGAAATTGTAGAGGTAGAAGCTAATGACCCATCAGTTTCGTTAAATGGTAACTTATCTGCTTCGGATCTCTCCTCTGTAATCGCTTTAGAAAACTTAGAATTACGTCACGGAGGATCGCTTACTACAGAAGAATTACAGGATTGGAGTGACGCTAAATGGATGTTTCAACAATTATCAAAAGTCAGAGGCCGAGTTAAATTTCAAGGAGTGCCAGCGGTAAAACCAGGAACGTTATTAGAGCTACAAGGAGTGGGAGATAGATTTAATGGCAAAATCTATATCACAGGAGTAAGTCATCATATTGCAGAAGGAAATTGGACCGTAGATGCACAATTTGGGATCAACCCCCAATGGTTTTCTGAAACATATGATATCAGTGCATTACCAGCTTCAGGATTACTATCAGGAATTTGTGGACTACAAGTAGGAATCGTAAGTCAGCTTGAAGAAGACCCTGATGGAGAAGAAAGAATTTTAGTGCAAATACCAATCATCAATAACGAAGAGCAAGGTATATGGTGTAGAGTAGCTTCATTAGATGCAGGTGAAAATCGAGGAGCATTCTTTAGACCTGAAATAGAAGATGAGGTTATCGTTGGTTTTATAAATGATGATCCAAACGATGCAATAGTATTAGGAATGTTACATAGCAGTGCCAAACCTTCTCCTATTACCGCAAGTGATGATAATCATGAAAAAGGATTTGTTACCAGAAGCGAAATGAAAGTACTTTTTGATGATGATAAAAAGTCTATAACAATTGAAACACCTGCAGGAAAAAAAATAGTATTAGATGAAGATGCAGGTTCTATTATTGTCGAGGATGATAATTCGAATGTAATTACTATTGATAGTTCGGGCATAGCAGTAGAAAGTGCTGGAGATATTAGTTTAACAGCATCTGGAGATGTTAACATCGAAGGAACCAATGTAAATATAAAAGCAAGTGCAGAATGCAAAGCAGAAGGAGGAGCTGGTATAGAAGTTTCTTCCAGCGCAATTGCAACCCTTAAAGGGTCACTAGTACAGATTAATTGATAAAATTTAAAAAGAACCAAAAACTATAAACAAATAAACAATGCCACCAGCAGCAAGAATTACAGATATGCATACCTGTCCATTAGTAACAGGAGTAGTACCTCACGTAGGAGGGCCCATATTACCAGCAGGAGAGCCAACCGTACTTATTGGTGGATTGCCAGCAGCACGAGTTGGGGATATGGCAGTATGTGTAGGACCGCCAGATACAATAATTATGGGATCTGGAACAGTAATGATAGGAGGAATGCCAGCGGCAAGAATGGGTGATAGTACCGCTCACGGAGGAGTAATTGTACTAGGAAGCCCTACAGTAATAATAGGAGGTTAGTTATGGAAAATAAAGATTCTTTTTTAGGTACAGGGTGGGGATTTCCACCAGAGTTTAATAAAACGGCAAAACATGTATTGATGACCTCTAATGAGGAAGATATCAAGAAGAGTTTAGAGATTTTATTGACAACCAGGTTAGGAGAAAGAATTATGGTGCCTAATTACGGATGTAACCTGGATGAGCTTCTTTTTAAACCTTTGGATAGAACCTTAAAAACTTTTGTAATCGAACTGATTAAAACAGCAATACTCTATCATGAACCCAGAATAGATGTAATTAAAATAGACATCTCTGAAACAGATGAGTTAGAAGGGAAATTGCTAGTGAAAATTGATTATTTAATTAGAAGTACCAACTCAAGAAGAAATGTAGTTTTTCCTTTCTATAAAGAAGAAGGAACCAACATATAATGCGCTAATAAAACTATGTGTAACGACGGTAAACATACAGACAATATAATTTTCCAAAGAAATGGAACCGATCAGGAGGAACGCTTTAACAGTGTCTTGGATCCAGCTAATTTAGAACTTCATGATTTTGATCTTGAAGATTGGTTGTTGTTTGCGTATAATTTTGCCAAACACATAAATTTCTTTGAAACAAATGATAATCAGATCCCGTCAGGTGATTGGCAAGAACTTTTTAATCATTTCGATTTTACTAATCAAGATATTCCTAAAAGAACAGATAGCGATTATCAATTGCTGAAAAATAAGATTTCCAAAACGATTGAAGATCTTGAAGCTAAAAGTAGTATCACTCCTCATATGACATTGTTTATATGCTTTTTAAGGTTATTAGAATTTTCTAAGCAACGATTTAATAGCATTACCAAAAGACATCTGGATTTTTTCTATAAGGAAATATTACAGATAGAAAAACTACCAGCGACAGAGGATAAAGCCCATATAATTTTCGAACTAGCTAAAAAAAGTGTAGAAGAGAGAGTTGTAAAAGAAACTGCATTAGACGGTGGTAAAGATATAAATGGCAATAAACTCATTTATAAAACCACTGAAGAACTTATTGCCAATAAGGCCAAGGTTGCACAACTAAAGAGTTTATATAATGATATCAATCTGGGTGAGATCAAATATAGTTCGATAGCTAATTCGTTAGATGGACTAGAAGAGGCTTTACCAGATGATGCAAATTATTGGCTTCCGTTCGGGTATACATCAGGAGAGAAAAGATATACAGAGTTGCCAGACGCCAGATTAGGCTTTGCAATAGCATCTCCGATGTTTCAATTGTCAGAAGGAACAAGAACTATAAGAATTGAAGTTAACTTCAAGGAAGATTTTGTGCTGACTAGGTTTAGAAAATTTACTGAAGAACAATTAGCAGAAAAAGAAGAAGAAGAAAATTTAGCTCCTGATAAGGTTAAGGAGTACTTATTAAATACGATTAGTGTACTCTATAGCTCAGAAGAGCAGTGGATAGATCTTTCATCATTTTTGCAAGAAACAGATGAAAACATTTTAAAACCAGAGTCTACAATAGACGGAAATACACTTACATTAGTTTTTGAGATTCCTAAAGAAGCACCTGCCATTGTTCCTTATAACCAGGAAGTTTTGGGTGAAAAATTCACTTCTGATTTTCCGATAATTCGTTTTTTAATTGATACAAAAGTTCAGGATACAGATCCCGTAAATGATCAACCGTTACCATCAGAAGAAGTGTTTAATCAAGGCCATATTCTTTTTAGAAATTTAGTAAAGAAAAAAATTCAAAATATAACTACCAAAGTAGATGTTACGGGTGTGAAATCTTTGATTTTAGAAAATGATACGGGTACACTCAATGCAAAGAAGCCTTTTTACCCATTTACAACCCAACCTATTACAGGATCCTCTTTTACAATTGATTATCCAGAAATATTTTTAAAGAAGTGGGGTGATCTAAGTATAAATATTAAGTGGAAAAATACACCTCCCAATTGTTTCAAACAACATTATCTGGCCTATAAAGAAGATTACCTTAACGGAATAAGTAAAGAGATCTTTATAGATGGTATGTTCACTAATCCTAATGTGGGTGACATTTCTGCAAATCAACCTGAAGATTTTGTTGATGCACCATCAGATATCACATCAGATAATGGAGCATTAGTATTGAATACCAATGATGAAGATCTGATCGTTAAAAACGACGGGTATTTTACAGCTACTTCCGCGGTTTTACTCAATGAAGTTTGGAAAGATAGCGAAAACTCTGTGCCGTTATTTAAAAATAAAAACAACAATTATGATTGTGATAACCAACAAGATAATGAAGAGGGCGAAATGCCTACTTATGAAACTAATTTTTCAATTGATTTAGATAGTGATCGATTGACAAAAAGTGGACCTATTCGCTTGACATTAGATCAATCCTTTTTACACTCATTATTTCCTAGGATTTATACTTTGGCATTATCCAGTGATAATGATGAAACTCTGATACCTAATGACCCATATACACCTTTTGCAGATACCATAAGCCTTAGTTATAGCGCAGAAGAAGATACAGATTTTGCAGTAGATAGTGAAAACGAATATATCAACAATAGAATACAACTATTTCATGAAGATCCATTTGGACAATATGAAGAACATTCTTATTTAAAAATACAAGCGCAGAAGAAAAGCATCCTAACTAAAAATGCAGATACTGATAGTTGGATTGTACCTGATTATTGTCACGGAGGTGAATTATATATCGGATTAGAAGAAGCAGAAGTTTCGCAGCAGATTTCATTATTGTTTCAAATTTTAGAAGGTAGTGAAAACCCAGATGTAGATTCATTTGTTGGAAAACAAAAAGTAGAGTGGGCAGTACTCTGCAATAATCAATGGATGGACCTTGAAGAAAGCTTGCTGAACAATGGTATTGATAATTTCTTAAAATCGGGCATTGTTAAATTTAGTATTCCAAAACAAGCCACCAAAATCAACACTCGACTTCCAAAAGATTTTATTTGGATAAGAGCCAAAATGCACAAGGATTATGATGCGGTTTGTAAAGTGATTGACATTATGGCGCAGGCAGTATTGGCTCAATTTGAAAACAACAATAATGAGCTAACGCATCTCTATAATGGACTTCCTGCAGAATCTATCTCAAAACTAATTAGTAGGGTGCCGCAGATAAAAGGTGCTTCACAACCCTACAACTCTTTTGATGGAAAACCACTAGAGTCTGATGCCGAATATTACAGAAGAATCAGCGAAAGGTTAAGACATAAAAATAGAGCCATTACACTTTGGGATTACGAACATTTAATTATGCAAGAGTTTCCAGAAGTGTTTAGAGTAAAATGCTTGAATCATACCTCGAATGACTCTTTTTTATCACCAGGAGATGTAACGTTGGTTGCTATTCCAGATATCGTAGACAAAAATGTTTTTGACATATTCGAACCCAGACTGAGTACAGCCACTCTTAATAAAATTCAAAACTTCATTAATCAATTAAACACCATGCATGTAGAAGCCTTGGTGATGAATCCTCAATATGAGCAAGTACTAATTAAATTGAATGTAAAGTTTTATCAGCAATACGATGAGAACTTTTACCAAAAACAATTAAACGAAGATCTTGTCAAGTTCCTATCTCCATGGGCATTTGATACTTCACAAGAAATTGTTTTTGGAATAGAATTAAATCGTAGCACGCTTATTGACTATGTTGAGAAGCTATTCTATGTCGATTACTTATCCGAATTAGAAATGGCTAAACATCCTGATGGGGTAGAAGTCCCAGAAAATCCAAAGGATGAAGACTATCTAGAACAATTAGAATTTGTTCAGGTACTTTCTCCAACCAGTCCAAAACATATTTTGGTATCAGCAAAAAATCATCTGATATCAACCGATATTAAAATTTGTGATCCTATTATAATTGAAGAAGCAGAAACATGTCAGTATTAAACGAACATATTAGCATACCCAAAAAAGTCGCTACACAAGACGATTTAGACTTTTTCTATTTAAAAGAAAAAGGCATAGAATATATAGAGCAATTAGGCGGCAAGTTATGGACAGACTTTAACTCGCATGATCCGGGGATTACGATGCTAGAAATGCTTTGTTATGCTATTTCTGATTTAGGAATGAGAATTGAGCTCCCTATAGAAAATGTACTAGCTTCTAATGATATTACCAAAAATGTAAAAACACAGTTTTTCAAAGCTTCAGAAGTGTTGCCTACCAGCCCGGTAACTGCATTGGATTATCGCAAACTTTTTATAGATATAGAAGGGGTTAAGAATTGCTGGTTAGCAAAGCATAAAAAGAAAGTATATGCTAACTGTAAAGATGATCTGTTGTCCTATAATCCAGAAGATTTTAGTTTGATTCCGAGTGGGCAAAAAAAAGAATTTGTACTCAAAGGCTTATATGATTTATATGTTGATTTTGAAGAGCTAGACCAATCGGGTATAGATCAGGTAACCGAAAAAATTAGAGAACGCTATCATGCATATCGAAATCTTTGCGAAGATTTAGTTACGATAGAAAAAATACAGGAATTCCCGGTAAAAATTTGTGCAGATATAGAGGTAAGTACAGATGCAGATGAAGAAAAAGTACATGCGTTGATGCTAAGAGCAATCGATGCATATTTCTCAACCACCGTAAATTTTTATTCATTGACTCAAATGCTTGATAATGGATATTCAACTTTAGAGATTTTCGATGGTCCAGTTTTACAAAATGGTTTTATAGATACGAATGAACTTATCGAAGCAGATTTACGCAGCGAAGTAAGGTTGTCGGATATCATGAAAATCATTATGGGTATTCCCGGAGTCGCTAATATAAAAGATATCTCGCTGGGCTATTGTGGGGATCAAACTACTGATACCAATGAATGGGTGATATGTCTGGAAGAATATGAAAAACCAATTGTGTGTGATGAAAGCGTTTTTAACTACAACAAAGGATTATTACCACTCAATATTAATAAAAAACAGGTCGATATTTATCTCGAAGAATTAGAGAAAGAAGAACAAGACGCTATTGCTGAAGCAGGAGCAGATAAAGAACTCGAAATTCCAAAAGGGAAATATCTTAAAACTGATAGTTATACAACCGTTCAAAATGATTTCCCTGACACCTATGGGATTAATGAGGTAGGATTACCTGCTAGATCAACTACTGCAAGAAAGTCGCAAGCCAAGCAACTTAAAGGATATCTATTATTTTTTGATCAGATTTTGGCTAGTTATTTTAAGCATTTAGGTCAAGTTAAAGAATTACTCTCTGTAAGCGGAAACTTAACGCAAACTTTCTTTACTCAGGCCATACAGGATGTACAGAATCTAGACGAATTGGTTTCAAATTATCCTATGGATAACGATGAATATCTAACCAATGTGCTATATGAGGATCTGGATAACAATATTGAAAGGAGAAACGAGATTTTAGATCATTTGTTAGCGCGATTTGCAGAACGATTTACTGAGTATTCTTTTATTATGAAGTCTATTTATGCTAACACTACAGATGAAGTAGTACTAAGAAATAAAGAAGATTTTTTAAAAGATTATAAGGTTGTTAGCAAAGATCGAGGTAATGCGTTTAACTATTATAATCAGCCTACAGAAAATCTTTGGAATACTTCTAATGTTTCAGGTGTACAAAAAAGGATCGCTCGTCTTTTAGGGATTAAAGATTATAATAGAAGACACCTCACAGATTCTTTTGTAGAAATATATGATCTGATCAATAGTGATAATCAAAAAGTGTATAGATGGAGAATTAAAGATCTGAATAATTCCATCGTATTATCTGGTACAGAAGAATATTTTGATGCCGCTGCCGCAAATAGGGAGTTGTTTTTTGCTGTTCTTCAAATTATTCAAACCAGAGAATTTAAAGTTGAAGAAGTTTTTAAAGAAGGATTCTCTGATCATGCAGAGATTGATAATATACAGATTCATCAAGCTGATTCTGGTAAATATTCTTATGACATTATTAATCCTGCCATAGAGGATGAAAATGACCCAGATAGAATCATAGCAAAGCGATTCACCTATTATCAAACAAAAGGAGAAATAAAACAATCCATTCTGGATCTTATAAAATTTATGAAGGAAGATTTTACAGAAGAAGGGTTATTTATTGTGGAGCATATGATGCTTCGTCCGGATATTAATCAAACAGATGTAAATGAAAGTGTTTTTATGCCAATTTGTACAGATGAATGTACCAATTGTGAGCCGATAGATCCCTATTCTTATCGTGTGAGTATCGTACTGCCTGGATATACACTTAGGTTTTCTAATACAGATTTTAGAAACTACATGGAACGAATTATCAAAGAAGAATTACCCGCCCATGTCCTAGCCAAAATATGTTGGGTTGGGTATAGAGAAAATGAAGTAGAAGACCCCAACGATAACGAATTATTGCAGTTTGAAAATGCATACAAAGCATATCTTCTGGCTAACACATCACTTGACCAAGAACAGCCAGAACCAGAACTAATTGAACTTATTGAAGCATTATCTAGTCTTAACAATGTATATCCAACAGGAAGACTATTTGATTGCGACAATGAGAATGAAGAATTATACGGAAGAATAATTTTAGGAAAAACGAATTTAGGATCATTATAAAAATCATTAAAATGTCAACCAAGCTTTCAACTATAACAACACAGTATCGAAGATTTACAAAAAATCAGGTGCTTACAGAAGGACACCTTAATGAGATCGTAGACTTTTTTGATGATCAAGATCGCTTGAGCAGAATTTGCCTTAGCGGTGTTGGAATTGTCTGTGGATTTAAGGTGTCGTGCGATGAGGTAAACAGCACAATTTCTATTTCTCAAGGAGCAGGAGTTACTACCGATGGAGATCTTTTTCATCTGTATCAAATTGATCAGGTAGAAGGGACAAAAATCATGAACATAGAGGTTAAAGAATATACTCATTATAAAGTCTATAATAATGAAAAGGCAAATTACACACCTTTTTTCTATGATGGAGATAATCAGCTAGAGATTTTTGAATTGCTTACCACAGAACAAGCCGAGATAGAAAACGATGATCATTTTGTACTTAGTGCGCTTCAAGGTAATACTGGCTTGGCAGTAAAAGAGGGAGTGGTATTACTATATCTTGAACAATACGAAAAAGAACTTGATCTATGTGTTAGTCTGTCCTGTGATAATCAAGGACAAGAAATGATAGGTAACTATAAAGCACTATTAGTGAGCAAAACCGTTGCAGAACAGATCAATGATGATGACCCTATTATAAGTAAAACGAATTTCTCGAATTTGTTTCATCAGTTGCCAGATGTAAGAGCTAATCGGGTAGTATGTCAACCAGAGGATTTTATACATTACAGAGAGCTTCAAAGAAGCTTTACTAACAGATTGTATCGAAATAATGTAGTTGGTGATCTTAGATTTGGTTTTCAGACCTTATTAACTGCAATGCAAATGCCAATATTATTAGGAGCTATAGAAGATAATCTAGAGGCCTTATATTCATTTCCTGAAAATGATGTTCCACCTGATTTTCAATATAGGCATGACTTGTTTAAAGATGTTGTGGATACCTACAATGAAATTAAGGAACTTCTATTTAATATGGATTGCACTTCTTGCTGTCCGGATATTATGTCGTTCCCTAAACATCTTATGCTTGGTGAGGTTGAGAAAACAGGACCGTGTTATGAATATAGACATGGTTTTTACAAATCGCCATTGCTAACTGATCAAAATGTAAGTACTTGTTCAGATTGTCTTACGGCAGATGGACTAGTACAACCAGGAAATGATACTACATTAGAAGAATTTATTATCGATCTTGAAGGTAATGAGATTGACATGTGTTATGGTGAAAACTCAGATGAGCAACGATTACATAGTCTTATAAAAAGAGCAGTTCAATTGCTAGCAAATTACAATGCCAATTATACATTTATAAAGATTACACCTTCTTTTGATCTTGGTAAACTTAGTAAGAAAGCGATACCTTTTTACAACAATGTTGGTGAACACCTTATTCAATTATGGGATTATGATAAAACTGTTCTAGGTAAACATAGAAATAATCTAGGTTATCACAGAGATTTATTAAATACAAAACGCCCATTAGAAATCTGCATAGATCATGATTTTTATAGAATCGAAGGACATCAAGGACGAAACTATATAGATGCATTACAGGTAATACAGGATATCAGACGTGAACATGGTTTGGGGTTTAATGTTGTAGTATTAAAAATTAATGAATCCGACGCCCAGGAGTTTGTAGAGAATTATACTACGTTTTATTTGAATAAGAATCACGGATTCGAACATAAAGGAGGTGTTGCACCTGGAGGTACATTTATAATGGTCTATATAGAAGGTGAATTTACATCTTATCCGTATCCTTATGGATATGGCTATCCGTATCCATATCCTGGGCCATCGTTAGCAGGTGATTTTGAAGGTGACGGAGAGGGAGAAGGAATTGAGGTTCTTAATCCTGTAATAGCTGATTTTACATTGCCGTATATGTGTTGCGATGAAAACTTTATCACACTCAGCTTACCCACTCAAGAACTTTGTTTTGACGAAACTACAGTACCATTACCTTTCCATATAACACCAACAGGAGGATATGTAGAAGCGCAAGTTCCGATTGGGCTTAATGGAGGAGTTACTATAAATCAGTTTGGTGAGTTTGTTTTTGACCCTAATTTGGTTAGCGAAGAGTTGATTGGAGAGACAATCACATTTACCGTAAACAATTTTGCCACAGAATGCGAGATTGTTATTACCAGAAGACCAGAGTTTGGAATTGCCGTAGCTAATATCTCGGAACCAACCGAAGACAATCAGGTAACAGTAACCTTCAATATTACGGGAGACAATCTTGAAGAAAATTTAGAATACACTTGGGATTTTGGAGATGGATCGAATCAGGCTCAATCAACTGAAACAACTGTGGAACATACCTATCAATTCGCAATTTCAGGGGTGTTTACATTTACAGTTGTTGTGCAAGGAGGATTAAATGATTGTGCGAACCGCGAAGAGTTAGAAGTCATTATCGAAGTTCCAGAAGAAATCTTAGTAACCATTGAGTCTAGTACAATTTGTAGGGGAGATGATGTATTTTATCCTTTTACGGTTCAACCAGAGGAAGCACAAGTAGCAATTACAGGGCAAGGAGTATCTTTTAGAAATGATCGTTTCGTATTTAGAGCTACTGATGTACCAGCTTCAGTGAGCTCTGTTCCTATTCTGGTTAATGGAGAATCTTCTGGAATAATAATTACTATACAAGAACAACCATCAGCTCAGTTCACTCATTTGATTGAAGAGAATACCCTAGTATTAACTAATAACTCTCAAAATGCAGCTCGATATCTCTGGAGTGTTGCAGGAGAAGAAATCGAACGTACAAGCCGATCACAAGTAAGACGATCACTTGATCTTTACGAAGGAACTTCAATTCAGGTATCTCTTAACGCCATAAGTGAATTTTGTGGAGAACGAGAGGATGGACCAAGAACGATTAACATAAGAGAAGAGGAACAAGCTGAATTTTCTATTGCAGAAGAGGTTTGTTTTGATGGCCAGGAAGCAATAGAGGTTCCTTATGAGGTAATACCAAGAGGAGCTAGTGTTGAGTTACAAGAATCATTTAGAGGAATAGAGATAATTGAGAATGCTATAAGAATGCTACCGGAGTTTAATTCTTTTGATCAACCTATTACGTTTTTAGTAGAAGGTAATGAAGTAAGGACACAAACTGTTATTAGAAAAGCTCCTTTAGTTGAAATAGTAATTCCGCCTAGACGAGAGTTGGTTATTCCATTTGGAGAGAATAGAATTGAGGTTCAATTTCGTTTAAATAATCTTAACGAATTTAATGAAGATACATACAGGTATCAATGGAGTTTTGGTGATCAAACAACTTCTAATGACAAAGAGCCTGTCCATACATATGTAATTGAGGAGTTACTGACAAATCCAGTCATCTTTGGTGTCAGACTAAATATAGAAAATACTGTCTGTAGCACAACTAGTTTTACAATTGAAGTCCCTATCGAAGTAATAATATTAGGTTAATATAAATCATTTATGATTGATAACTATAAACATATCATCAATAAAGTTTTTATTGAAGTAAATACTGATTCTAAGGAAAAAGCATATTACTTTAAAGACAATATTGATATGTTTATTAAAGAACATGTATTACCTCGTTTAATGACATCTTTTGATGATTTGGGGGATGAAAACCCAGCTCATTTTATGCAGTTAGAACGATTAGATATTGAACTTGCTATACAACCAAAACAAGACCTCAAAGGTTTAGAGGAAGATATTTCTAATCAGATTAGAAAAAAAATACAAAAAATTAAAGAAGAAAAACCATATAAAACTAATAAAGAAGATGCCTTAAAATTGGTTAAAAGTGATGAAAGACAATTTGAAAAATTCATTCATTTTTTAGAAAATGGCGTAAATAGTTGGTTTGATGGTTCGGAGAAGCTATTAAACTTTAATGAAAACATATCCATACTTCAGGATAAAAAAATGATTCAAAAACTCATAGCTGTTCTTCAAAATCCTCTTTCACGAAGAAGGCTCATTTTACAGTTTACTGACGAAGAAATTCAAAAGATTTTTAATCATCTTATAACAGATAATCAATCTGAAAAAGAAACATCACTGAGGCCAGAGATGATGGTCAAAGAAGTGATTTTAAAAGGAAATATTGATGGCAAAAAGTTCACGCTAAAAGAAAGGTTTCTTATTTGGGATATTGTATTTGATGTACTCATAGAAGTGGTAGATATGTCAAAAATTCCCAATAAATTCACCCAGTTAGTATTAGAAACTACAAGATGGGAAATAAGTAAAAATAGAAGATATATAAAAACCTATTTTCTTGAATTACTTAAGGTAACACCAGCGCTAACAATAATCCAGAATTTACCAAAAGAAATTAAGAAAATATCCCAAGTATTAGATTCTTATCAAGATAATATAGCTCAATCTAGTGAGAAACATATGGATCAGGAAACTTCAGTAGCTTTCAAAAACACACAAAAAGGAAACGAGGACAAACTAGATGCTACTCATTTTAATCTTATGAAATCAGAAGAAATGGACTACAATACGGATAACAGTCTTGATATACCCGAAGATTTTGAAGATGTATATGTAAATCATGCTGGTCTTGTCCTTGCACATCCGTTTCTGAGCCAGCTTTTTAAGCATTGTGGAGTAATTAATGAACAAAATGAGTTTTTAGATAAAGAAAAAGCAGTGCATATACTGCACTATCTTGCTACAGGAAAGGAACAACAGCTTGAAAATAATATGGTGTTCGAAAAATTTCTATGTAACCTTCCTTCAAAATATCCAATCAATCGTTTTGTACCACTCGAGAATAAAGTGAAAAATCACGCAGATCAAATGCTAACAGCACTGATAGGGCATTGGGAAGTAATAAAAAACTCTTCTAATGATTTGTTAAGAAACGAATTCCTGCAACGTTCCGGAAAGTTGATGCATACAGAAAGTCGTCCCAGAATTATTTTAGAAAGAAAAACTCAAGATATACTGTTAGACAAAATCCCGTGGAATATATCTATGATAAAACTCCCATGGAAAAATAAAATCATTTTTGTGGATTGGTAAAATAAAAACCTATGCAATTAGAGGTAGAAGACATAACATACGAAGAAAAAGATAGAGCCAATATTTTTTTAGAACAACAAGAAGTGTTCAAACAGATTTTTGAATTACTAGATTGTTCTAAGATAGCTTTTGTTGGTGGTGTAGCGGATTATATAAACCTGCGGTCTTATTATGATATGCCAGTCCATGATTTGGATATTATATATCAGGATGAAGAAGACCTAGTTTCTGTTATAGAGAAATATAACTTAATAAGACATGGAATTAATTTTTATAACATAAATGAATCTAAGGAGGTACTGGTTTCTGAGATATTTATAAATAATAAGAGAGTCCATATTGATTATTTTAAACGAAACTTTGCCATGATAGAATTAAAGGAGTCGTATCTCCTGGGGCGTAAGGTTCTACATTGTTCTTTTAGTGAAATGATGAAATTTCATAATGATCATATCCCTCTTTTGACTTCTCAAGCGATGGGATCAAATTATGAATGGAGAAGACTCTACAAGCACAGCAAAAAAGCATCACTATATAATAATGTTTGCTACCTAAAGGAAAAAGAACTTCAGCTGTTAAGAAAGTAAATTATGAATCAAGAACCTAGAATAATATTTAGTTTAAATACAGCTCCTATCGCAAATAATCGATGGAATATGGGAAATAGATTTATAGAAACCATTTATATGACTGCTTTGAGCATATTGTATTGTCATTTATGGTATGAAGATATAGAATTATATGTAGATGATATGGCATATAAGTTTTTGTATATGTTGCCTTGTAGAGTAACAAAAATGCCTTTTACACATGATAAAGAATTATGGTCTGCATCAAAAATAAAAGCGATTCAACTGCAGACCAAACCTTTTGTTCATCTGGATACGGATGTTTTTATTAAAAATAAAATAGACTTTAATTTTGATAAAGTATTATTAGAAAGGAAAGAAGGAGGGTATATGATTCATTATAAAAAGCAAATAGAGTTTTTTAATCAATTTACCGATAACCTACCTTTTTGGAATAAAGATTTAGGACACTCTTTTAGTTGTGGAGTATTGGGTTTTAAAGATCTTTCTCTACGCAATAGATTTATCCAAGCATATTTTGAGTTAGAAGATATTTATATCAAGGTTAAACATCAATTTAGTCCTTTGAAAAAGAAAGGATACGAACCAGTTATTTTGATAGAACAATATACACTTGCCTGTATGCTGGACTATGAGAACATTAAACCATCATTGTTGCTTAGTGGAAGAGGTATTAAAGAACATTCTAAGCAAGCTGAAGAAATCGGTTATAGTCATCTTTTTGGAGTAACAAAGTATAAGAAAAACATTATACAAGAAATAGAGTACAGATTGTTTAAAATCTTTCCATACTGGTATGATCAGGTTAAAACAGCCTTAGAAAAACAAAAAATAGTTCAAAAAAAATACCTCAATAATCAAGTAGTTTAAAGACTATTTGATAATGTCTGAACTTAAAATAATAGAATCATGAGATTACAAAGGAGAAGAAAATCGAGCCCCAAACTACAGCAGGAAAAACCCTTTATTCAACCAAAACTTAAGGTTGGGAAACCAGGAGATAAGCATGAGGTAGAAGCCGATCAAATGGCCGATCAAGTGGTTAACAATGCTAATGATTCTGGAAGTGCCGTTCAGAAAAAAGGAGCCTTGGAAGAGGACAAGGTACAAGCCAGTATGTTTAAAGATAGAGGAGAAGGGAAAGTAAGAAAAAAAGAAGAAGAGGAACCAGTACAGGCTATGGAAGAGGAAGAACCTGTTCAGAAACAGGAAGAAGAGGAACCAGTACAAGCTATGGAAGAGGAAGAACCTGTTCAGAAACAAGAAGAAGAGGAACCAGTACAAGCTATGGAAGAGGAAGAACCTGTTCAGAAACAAGAAGAAGAGGAACCAGTACAAGCTATGGAAGAGGAAGAACCTGTTCAGAAACAGGAAGAAGAGGAACCAGTACAAGCTATGGAAGAGGAAGAACCTGTTCAGAAACAGGAAGAAGAGGAACCAGTACAGGCTATGGAAGAGGAAGAACCTGTTCAGAAACAAGAAGAAGAGGAACCAGTACAAGCTATGGAAGAGGAAGAACCTGTTCAGAAACAAGAAGAAGAGGAACCAGTACAAGCTATGGAAGAGGAAGAACCTGTTCAGGCCAAAGAAGAGGAAAAGGTGCAAAAAAAAGCAAATAACCAAAATGGCAACATAGAGTCAAAGTTAAAGAGTAGAAAAGGTAAAGGAACAAAGCTTTCTGGAGACATAAAAAATGAAATGGAGACAGGTTTCGGAGCTAGTTTTAACGCTGTAAATATCCATACTGATACTGAGGCGGTACAAATGAGTGAAGCTATGGGAGCGCAAGCATTTACGAATGGAAATGATATATACTTTAATAAAGGGAAATATAATCCAAATTCTAAAAGTGGCAAGCACTTACTGGCTCACGAGCTTACACATACTATTCAGCAAAAAGGAAAGGTAAAAAAGAACATACAAAAACAACAAGGGCACCAGCCAGCACAGCAACAAACAGCACCCATTAATGTGACATTAAATATGGCATTACCCAATAATCCTACTCCAAATTATTCAAGAACTGCTGATCAACTGGGTGCTTGGGAAAAGGCGGATTTTCATTTTCATCCTCAGATTACTCATCGTTGTGCTGGAGGAAATCAACAAAGCTATGTGCAAGAGGCTGGTATTACTTTGGCAAATCCTACTTTATTATTGTTTGTGGCCAGACATATACATGAAAATGCTTCCGGATATGCATTACCAAGAGCCCAACGTATACCTTGGATTCAGATTAAGAGAAGAATATTAGCACATGCAACACATCACTTTACCATATACAGGGATGTGGTTGCACAAATGAGAGCATTAATACTAGCAGATTTATCGGCATTACCATCTTCTGCTAACCCTGCTAATGTTTCGCAATCTCAATTAGATACTTTTTTAGTTTCTAGATTACAATATTGGATGGCAAAATTGAGACATAAACTTTGGGAAGAAACTTGTAATTGGGAACATACAGATTATCCAAGATTGTTTAGAGACATACCTTCGGTTAGTGGTTCGGTCATACCTGATTGTGGAAGTGAACCACCAGTACCTCCATATCCTATAGTGCCTACACGAGTGAATGGGACAACTCCTTAATCATAATAAAAAAATGGAATTATGAGAGATTTGATAAATGATTTGCATCTGTATGAATTAGTATTGTTAGGCTTGGGAATACTACTGTTTTTTATACTTAGTGTTGGACTTGTGTATTATATAATTAAGAAAGAAGAAATCAAAAAATTATTATTCTTTTTTCCAATTTCAATTATAATGATTGGATATCCAAGTATCCAGGAATTTACCATTTCTAAGGATAAAATAGCCTTTACTAAACATCAGGATGAGGTGATGAAAAACCCTAAAGATTCGGTAGCAAGACAAAAGTTTTCAGAGGTTACAGAAAAACTAGAAAAACGTGCAAAAACTGCAGAAGATATAGTTCGAATAAGTGAAGCTAAACTATTATTAGGAAACTCAGAAGAAGCAATTAAATATGCAGATAAAGCTATTCAAGAAGAAGAAATAACAAGTTCAGAGGTTCTTGATCGTACGCAAATAAGTACAACTACAAAAGCAATTCAATTGAAGAATTTAGCAAAAATTCAGAACATAAATGTAAAAGAAGTAGATAAAAATGCTCTTCAAAATCAAATAAGAAATATAGAAGTTTCCAAGGATCTGGAGGCTGTAAAGAAAGTAGTCGCAAAAAAAACATTACAAAAATATCATAGGAATAATAATTAAAATTTAGACAAAACATTTTTATAATATATGTTTCGATCTGCATCGGTAAATACAACAAATGCTAAGTCAGGTAATTCTTCCTTATTTCAAAAAGATAAGAGTGAAGAAGGGTTTGTGCAACCTAAACTTACCGTTGGTAAACCCAATGATAAGTATGAAGTTGAGGCAGATAGAGTTGCAGATCAAGTGGTGGCAAAAACGTCAGAATCGACTACTCCTTTCTTTAGTCCGGCTCCTTTTGTACAACGCCAAACAGATGAAAAAGAAGGTGATGTTCAACAAAAACCGATTGCAGAAAGCATTACCCCAGTAGTTTTAAGACAACCTGAAGAAGAAACAGCACAAAAGAGCACAGAAGTCCAAAATAAGGCAGAAGTAAGTGATGGAGTATCTATGAAACCATCAGATCATTCGTCAACTAATTTTGATACCCAGAAACAGGAAGAAGAGGTTCAGGAAAAAGAAGAAGAAGAGGTTTCAGAAGTACAACAAAAAAGTAAAACACTCCAAAGAAAAGAAATAGGTGTACCTACTGTAACGAATACAATTGAATCGAGGATTCAAAGAGCTTCAGACAATGGTAAACCCATGAGCAAATCGGTTAAAGGTTCTATGGAATCTGGTTTTGGAACAGATTTTTCTGGAGTAAAAGTTCATACAGATAGTGAATCTTCTAGCCTTAATAAGCAGATGAGTTCCAAAGCTTTCACCTATAAAAACAATGTCTTCTTTGGCGAGAATCAATATCAACCTGAGACTAAAGAAGGTAAACATTTGATCGCTCATGAGCTTACTCATGTGGTACAACAAGGACATGCTCAGAAAGGGGAAAATGCAGTTGCTACAGAAACGGTTCAACCTAAGGTACAACGATTAGGGATTAGTGATGCGCTTGATTATTTTGCAGATGCAGCACATAATATCCCTGGTTTTAGAATGTTCACTATTATTTTAGGGATCAACCCTATTAATATGAGTAGTGTTGATCGAAGTGCCGCTAATATTATGCGAGCTATTGTCGAGTTCTTACCTGGAGGAAACCTGATCACCAGAGTATTGGATAAATACAATGTGTTTACCGATGCTGCAGAATTAATGAATCAAAAAATAGAAGCGTTAAATCTATCTGGAGCATCTATAAAGAAGGACATTGACGATTTTCTGGATGGCCTTGGTTGGAGCGATATTTTTAATCTTGGCGGTGTCTGGCGTGACGCCATGGGGATCATCTCCAGACCTATAAATGCAGTAATTGAAATTGGTAAAAGTGCACTGTCATTTATATGGGATATTGTTAGAAAAGCTATCCTAACTCCATTAGCTGTCCTAGCACAAAATACTGACGGATATGACCTATTAAAAGCTTTGATAGGTGAAGATCCGATTACTAAAGAAGCTTATCCACCAACTGCCGAAAATCTAATAGGCGGATTTATGAAATTTATTGGTCAGGAAGAAATCTGGACCAATATACAACAAGGAAATGCTGTTGGTCGAGCATGGGTTTGGTTTCAGCAAACAATGTCAGGAATCAAAGCAATTATGTCTGCAATTCCTGGTACCATTATTACTACAATTAAGTCTCTTACCTGGGAAGACATCATTATACTTCCGAATGCCTTTATCAAAGTAGGAAAGGCCTTTGCCAGTATCGCCGGTAGTTTTTTAAGTTTTGGGCTTTCAACGGTTATAGAACTTCTAAAAATACTATTTAGTGTAGTAGCACCAGGAGTATTAGTATATATAGAAAAAGCACAAGGAGCGTTTAATCAAATACTAGAAAATCCAATTGGGTTTGTAGGTAATCTGATCAACGCAGCTAAACTTGGATTTAACAAATTTGCACGAAACATTGGTAAACATCTTAAGAATAGTCTATTGGATTGGTTGTTGGGATCTTTGGCTGGAGCCGGTATTTATATTCCTCAAGCCCTCAGCTTTCAGGAGATTATCAAGTTTGTATTATCTGTATTAGGACTTACTTGGGAGAATCTGAGAGCCAAATTAGTGGAGCAATTAGGTGAACCTGCTGTGGTAGCTTTAGAAACCGGATTCGAATTAGTGAAAATTCTCGTTACAGAAGGACCTGCTGCTGCTTGGGAGAAGATCATGGAGCATCTTAGCAATTTACAAGAGATGATTATTTCGGAGATCAGTCAGTTTGTAATTGTAAAAGTTGTGCAAAAAGCAGTAACCAAGCTTGTCACTATGCTAAACCCAGCAGGAGCAGTCATTCAAGCAATTATAGCTATTTATGATACGGTTACATTCCTGATCGAAAAACTGCAAAAGATCGCTCGTGTAGCAGCAGCTATTATAGACTCACTAGCAGCGATTGCCAATGGAGTTATTACTCAGGCAGCTGCCAAAGTAGAAAGTACATTGGCTGGAATGCTAACATTAGCGATCAACTTCTTAGCTAAGTTCACAGGATTAGATAAGGTCTCTGAAAAGATTATAGAAATCGTAGAAAAAATCAGAGAACCGATCGATACTGCCATGACCAATGTCGTTACTTGGGTTGTGACTACAGCTAAAAACTTCCTTAAGAAAATATTAGGTGGAGGAGATGAAGGAGAAAACCCTGAGGATAATGACGGGGTTGTTGGTGATGGAGAAATAGGAGAGCAAGTAACATTTAGCGATGGTGAAGAAGGGCATAAATTATGGGTAGAGGATTCTGGATCTCCTGTTTTAAAGGTTGCTAGCGCGAATCCTAAAGCGGTTGGTGATAAGCTTACTGAATGGCAGAATAACATTGATAAAATTTCTGAAGGCAAGAGAGGAGAAGTAAGCCAATCGATTAGCAGTGCTCAAGGTCTGGTTACGGCAATTAATCAGTTAATTACTACATACCAGCAACAAGAGGCAACGGCTACACCTGAGAATGATGCTCCAGTAGAAACAACCGATACTTCCATCGAAAATAAACAGAAAGAGCTAAAAGTATTGCTTCAGAAGTTATTTAGTGATTTTAAGGAAAAAAATACCTTAACAGTAGAAGTTGCGGAGAATGATAAAATTAAAGCTCCTTATAAAGGAGATAAAAAGTTTAGAGCGGTTGTTAAAAAAGTTGATGATAGTAATGAAGATCCAGAAAAAAATAAGGTAGAACATCAATTTAATTGGGAACGTTTAAAACAAAGAAATCAAGAGAATACTTTTACTGCCTTTAATGAAAAATGGGGCTCTGAAATTGAAACTGATTCTGGAGGTAGTAGCGAACATAGTGATTATAAACCTCAAAATATTGAGCGATCAGTAGAAGGCGATTCCTTTGTGCTGAAGTATGATTATGGACCTGAAGGTTTAGGCAAAGATGAATTGGAGACCATAGAAGTCAAAATGAAAATCGATGATATTTCAGGAAGAAAAGTAAACCATGCGGTAACTGGTATGAACTTAGGAATTAAAGCTTCAGGATCCAGAGGTAGAACAGATAGTGCAGGTAAATTAATGAGAGAAGGTGTAGATACAACCGATTTACCGCAAATGAATTCTGCACATATTATTGCAGACTGGTTTCAAGGAAGTGGTTATAAACAAGGGTTAAATTTAATTTTAACTAGTGATACCTATAATCAGACCACAATGGCAGGAGCAGAAGGGAAACTTGTCGGGAAAATTCAAAAACTTCAGTCACAACATGAGCCATTATTAATTACTTTTGATCTACAAGTAACAGCAATTTATGAAGTGACAAATGATGATAAAGTTGTGGAAACACTTAAGAATTTAAAATCTGATATAACACCGGAAGGATTGGCTAAGGTGCATCAAAAATTAGCAGGAGATCAAGATCCAAGAAGATGTGAAAAAGTTACCTATGATGTATTGGCCGTTAAAGCGGGAGGTGTTGGAGTAGAGCATTCTATTAGACAAATAGAAATAGGACCAGACGTAAATCTAAAAATATAACAATAAGAAATAATTTATGGAAGAGGTGATTAATTTTTTAAATGATTTTTTTCAATCAGAGGTTAATGCTATTAAAGCTAGTGATCAAGCTGATCTAGATAATTTTAATGACAAACTTGAAATAATGAATCAATTTCTTGTGGATGATTTAAAAAATAATCTAGGAATGATTCCTTTAAAGGAATTAAAAGATCCTAATTATTATGAAAGGGTAAAAAATTATCCACCACCAGATCCTAGGTTTCTTTTTAGGATTGATACTTACAAGAGTAATGATAAAGATTATTATAGATATCATTGTTTTGTTTCTGATAGTAATCCTGATGATTGGAGGAGTTATCTGAATTCTTTTGTTGTAGATAAGGAGGGTGGGGAATTTAAAATTTTTTCCATGTTTTTCTTTTCTGATAAAGGTATGGGTGGAGATAAAAAATGGCATTTCAATGCAGGAGAAGATAGATTTATGAATAAAGAGAATGGACAATATTTGTTGAATATAGAATCATTAGGTGATCGAATCGAAATCAATAGAATTACAGAACCTTCTGATGACGCAGATAGCATGAAAGAATATAATAAAGATTAAGTATTCATCCAGAAAACACCCCATAAAAGAACCGTTGTATACCCCCGAAAAAAGTCGGGATATAGCATTAGATTTATATACAAATCCATAGTAAGATGAAAAAAACGGCATATAAAAAGGAGCTAGTAATTAGAAATACACAGCAAAGAAATGGCTCTTCAAACAGTAGAAAAGAGGTAAGGAAGATTCAATCCTGGCTAACCTTATTTAGTATTCAGCATCCTAGTAGTGGTACAGCAACCAGTATTGATGGCGATTTTGGTCCCGCAACCGAAAGAGCCGTTAAGAATTTTCAACGTATAAAAGGATTGTCAGAAAATGGCATAGTAGATCAAGGTTTGTTTAGTGAATTGTCTGCTAACTTAAAAGATGCTTTTGAAAGACCATTACAGAGTACTGATGTTAGAAGTTTGATTGCTGAAGTGGCAGAGAATCACCTACAAAATCATCCTTTTGAATTGGTTATTAATAGACAATCTAATAGTGGTCCTTGGGTGCGAAGTTATATGGATGGAGGTGATGGAGAAGATTTTTTTTGGTGTATGGGATTTGCACAAACTATTCTTGATCAGGCTGTAAGTCATGTGGGTAAAAGATTTACTTCGTTAATGCCTTCCACATTTAGTTGTGACTCGGTAGGTAATGCCGGAATTGCAAGAGGATTACTTTCTAAAAATAAAAAAATTAGAAGGAATTCTGACTTAGTAAAACCTGGAGACTTGTTTTTGATTGAAAGTAGCCCGCTGGATTGGACACATACAGGAATTATAACATCGATCCAAGGTGATGTAATTGAAACCATTGAAGGGAATACTAATTTTCAGGGCTCTAGAAATGGTGTTACTGTGCGTAAACGAATGCGTAATTATATGAGATCCAGGATAGATGTATTCTCAATCGAACCTTTAACTTAAAATACCTGTCGATGGAACCTGTTTTTACAAAAAATACTACTCATTTTAATGGCAAATTTTCCTTCTTACAAGAGGTGATAGAATATCGTTTGCGATACGAGTACACCAGTGAAGAAGCTGTTTTTCCTGTTTTTGATACAATGGTGGCAGATGATTCATCGTTTTCTCAATTTGTCAACAAACTTGATTTGTCTCAAGAAGAGATCATTATTTTATTAACAGCATTAATTCCACATGTTTCGCCCTATTTTTTTATAGATATTATTACTGATTTTTTTCCAAATGGAGGTGAACTTCCAGAATTTGGTGGTGTAAAAGGAAAAAATCATAGGGGTATTATCCCTACCGGAGAAACTATTCAATTTATGTTAGCTGGCAAGGATCTGCAAAAACGGATAGAGGTTACATCTTATTTTGAACCTACCCATCCATTCGTAAAAAAAGGCGTTCTAAGATTAGATGCTGTACCTACAGGAGAGCCTATTATGAGTGGGCGATTGATTCTGGATCAGGAATATGTAGAGCTGTTTACTACAGGGAGAATGGTAAAACCTACTCTTAGTAAAGATTTCCCTGCCGAAAGGATTGAAACGTTACTTTCCTGGGATGATCTTGTGCTTAATACAAAAACCCTTAACCAGATAAAAGAAATTGAAACCTGGCTTCAGTATAATCATGTGGTTTTGGATGATTGGAAGATGGGAACCAGAATTAAACCTGGATATCGTGTCTTGTTTTCTGGCCCTCCGGGAACCGGAAAAACCTTAACTGCTACATTATTAGGTAAATATACCGGTGAAGATGTATATCGTATTGATCTTTCTATGGTCGTTTCAAAATATATAGGAGAAACAGAAAAAAACCTTTCTAGACTTTTTGATAAAGCTAAAAATAAATCCTGGATACTGTTTTTTGATGAAGCAGATGCCATTTTTGGTAAAAGAACGAATGTAAGAGATGCACATGATAAGTATGCTAATCAAGAAGTATCGTACTTACTACAACGTATAGAATCCCATCCTGGATTAGTGATTCTGGCTTCAAATTTTAAAAACAACATAGATGTAGCCTTTACTCGTCGATTTCAAACAATTATAGAGTTTGAAAATCCATCTTATCAAGAACGACAGTTATTATGGCAAAAAAAACCTTCCTGCCGCTATAGCTTTAGGAGAAACGGTTTCGTTAGAAGAGATTTCCAAAAAATATGCGCTTACTGGGGCGAATATCATCAATGTGATACAATACACCTGTCTTAAGACCATAGCTCAAAATCATAAAGTTATCCAATTAGAAACTATTCTCGAAGGGATTAAAAAAGAATATTTGAAAGAAGGAAAAATGATTACGATCTAATATCAAATGAATTTTAAAATGAGCTATTAATAATTTAAATTATATGGGTTGTTTTAAAATTCATTTGGCATAAGGTGCTGGTTTAAATTAAAACGAATACCTATCTCTTCATAAAGTATCATCATATTTCAAAACACTATAGCTACAGCTTTTTATCCTTTATTATCAGTGACTTCATAGTTTTAAACACACCTCTTTTTACGGTTTAAAAGTAAAATTTTTGTTGGAATGTTTCCTATTAAAATTGGAAATATTCCAAATAAACAAAGTAATTTTGTAGTAGCGGTTTTTTAGTAAGAATTAGTCAGTTTTAGGTTAAAAAGAAAAAGAAGTCAGTGATGAAAAACAAGAATTATGAATATGATGTTGCGCTTTCTTTTGCTGGAGAGAATAGAGCATATGTAGAAGAGGTTGCGAACAGCCTTAGGGTAAGAGGGATCAAGGTGTTTTATGACCTGTTTGAAGAAACAAACTTATGGGGTAAAAACTTATATGAGTATTTATCCGAGATTTATCAAAACAGGGCAAGATATACAGTACTATTTATATCAGGGTTTTATAATCAAAAATTATGGACAAACCATGAGAGGGCCTCTATGCAAGCAAGAGCATTTCAGGAAAGTAGAGAATATATTTTGCCTGCTAGATTTGACGATACAGAGATTCCCGGGATATTGAAAACTGTAGGATATATTAACTTGAAAGATAGAAGTCCAGACGAGTTTGCAGGGCTGATCGAAAAAAAATTAAAAAAAGATCAAACTTTTTTGAAAAGTAGATGGTCAAAAATTTCTACCCTGATCAATCCAAAGCCGTTCATTTTTACTATTAAAGTGGTAAATGAAAAAGAAGAATCAATTAAAAATGCCAAAGTAGTTTTGGTCGCTAATAATTCTACATACCTTGAAGGGTTTTCTGATGAAAAAGGATTAGCACATTTTATTATTCGAACGCGTAAATTATATACTGTGCTTATTGCGCACCCAGAATATCCGGCCGTATTATTTAAAGATATTAACCCAAAGGAGGATATAGAAGTAACTGTAGAAAAATTAAAAGGATCAGGTTCTGTGATCCTTAATAAATCTGGAGAAACACCAGGGATTATGGGGAGGATAAAACCTGTGTTGAAATCAAACAATAGGATATCATTATATGCTGATAATATAGCGATTGAAGGGGGACAACATCAACCTTATGATATTGAGTTAAATAAATCAATAATTTTAGAAGATAATGGAGGAAATAGTATACATTTAACCTTCAGATTCTTTCAAGGGAGAATCGCTTTAATCGATTATTGTAAACACAAATTATCTTAATTATGAAAAGAGTAATCATCTTTTTTAGTTTTATTTTGTTTTTGGCTTGTAAAGAACAGCCAAAGGAAACGGCAGAAACACCTATTATCGAAACTGCCAAGGAGGAAATTAAAAAGCCAGAGGATAGTTTTGGAATTGTAATTCATGGTGGAGCAGGAACTATCTTGAAAAAGAATATGACTCCAGAAAAAGAAGCGGCGTACAAAGCTAAACTTGAAGAAGCAATAAAAGTAGGACATACCATTCTTAAAAATGGAGGTACTAGCCTTGAAGCTGTCGAAAAAACGATAAATGTTCTTGAGAATTCTCCATTATTTAATGCAGGTAAAGGAGCAGTATTTACTAATGAAGGAACTAATGAATTAGATGCTTCTATTATGGATGGTAGTAACCTTAATGCCGGGGCAGTAGCAGGAGTTAAAACCGTTAAAAACCCGATCAATCTGGCTAGAGAAGTAATGCTTAATTCTCCTCACGTGTTATTATCAGGTAGTGGTGCCGAATTATTTGCTAAAGAAAGAGACCTTGAGATTGTTGATCCGGCTTATTTCTTTACAGAAGATCGTATGAAATCGCTAGAGAGAGTAAAAGAAAAACTAAAAAACAAGGAAGCAAATAAAACAACTGCTTTTTATGATCCGTTTATAAAAGACTCTAAGTTTGGAACGGTTGGCTGTGCAGCATTAGATAAAAATGGAAATTTGGCCGCAGGAACCTCTACAGGAGGGATGACCAATAAAAAATGGAATCGTATAGGAGATTCACCAATTATTGGAGCAGGAACATATGCCAATAATGCAACTTGTGCAGTATCAAGTACAGGATGGGGTGAGTATTTTATACGAGCGATGGTGGCACATGATATTTCGGCATTAATGGAGTATAAAGGGCTTTCTCTTCAAGAAGCTGCCAAAGAAGTAATACAGAAAAAACTTACCGACCTCGGCGGTACAGGAGGAATTGTAGCGATAGATAATAAGGGTAATGTAACGATGGAATTTAATACAGCGGGAATGTATCGTGCAACAATGAATGCTACTGGAGAACTTACTATAGGAATTTATAAAGAGTAATATTCTTCTTAAAATTTTAATACAACCCTCCTACTAAGGAGGGTTTTTTATTTTGAAGATATTGTAGGGCAAAAATTCACTATTTTCTGGGGGAAATAGAACCAGAAATCTCATTACTTTTACCCAATAATTACAATAATATAAATGGTAGACTGATGAAAAGAATATTGATTTTTGTAATAATCTGTATGATGAATAAAAGTATGGCTCAGAATAAGGAAAATATAGTTGGTTTATACGCATTAGGCTCTCATTCTCCAGAAGGGGGAAGTCATCTATTCGTTTTAGAAAATGGCAAATTTGTGATTACTTACTTTGGAGGAGTACAGGTAGGTAGTTGGCGTATAGATAGAGATCATACTTTTTTGTTTACTCCAAATACAAAAAAAAATGAATTCGAACTTTATGGGAGATATAATAAAAAGATAAAAGACAGTTTAAAAATCTCTTTTATGGGATTTGAAGAATCACGAAGTTTTGTGAGTTTAAAAAAATCAAAAGATGATCACTATATTATGAAACAGGTATTTAATGATGACGCTAACTGTTTTGGTTATCCTTATGTAGAAACTTTTAAAAAGAATTCAGATGTGATTTCTTTTATGGCCATAAATGAAGGAATGAATACAGCAGTAATTGATTTTAATATAAAAGGATCTAATGATTTTATAGCTTGTTTTTTTACTAGAGAAAATGAGGCATATCCTTTTTATGTTATGTTAAAAGACAACAAACTATATATAGATGAAAACGAATATTCAGAAAAACGCCCTTTGCCAACAGAAGGAGAAGATATAGAATTTATTAGAGCAATAGCCAATAAGAATACTTCTGAAACTGTACTCCTTTATAACCCTTCATATAACCACTTTAAAGAGGATATTAATGCAAACCATATTTTTGATAAAGAAAAACAAGCATATATTGATCTAGAATTTTATAAAGAAGGAAATGAAAATAGAATAGATGATGAAGCATTTTTTGATATGTCCATCATCTATAAATATGAATTGTGTACAGGTACCTTTGCCAGATCAGTTGATTATAAAATTGAAGATAAACCTATTTTTCAGGTTAATTGTAAATAAATGAATGTAGAAACGTTGGATGAGGATCAAAAAAATAGACTAAAAAACAGATTAAATAATAGAATTGAAATTTACAATACTAAGCAGGTTAAGATAGTGTAGAATACAGTTAAATAATTACTACCTTTAATCCGCTAAACATCGACTACTATGAAATTATCGCGAATTCTCTATCTGTTACTTTTTGTAACACTTGTATTTTCTTGTAAGAAAAAAGATGATCAATCTATAGCTGAGGCAAATGCTTCAGAATTAAATAAGTATCAAGAATATATCTCAGATGTATCTTCAGGGGTAATTTCGGTTTTGGATAATGTATATGTTGTATTACAAACACCAGTAGAAGGTTGGGATGATAATCAAGAACTACCAAAAGATATACTTACTGTATCACCAAAAGTAAAAGGTAAAATTATTGCCGTAAATAATCGAACTATTTCTTTTCAACCAGAAGAAGGGTTTGATGAGGACACAGCTTACACTTTTACGCTAGATTTAGAAGAATTAGTTAAAGATTTTAAAGACGATCTTGATGAAGAATTTGTCTTTACAGTGAAAACGTTAAAACAACAGTTTTCTATTATTACAGATAACCTTCAGTCCTATAGTAAAGATTGGCAATATATAGATGGAACGATAACATCTAGTGATCAAATGAAATTTGATGTTGCCAAGCAACTTATTACTGCTTCGCAAAAAGGAAAGAAAGTAGCTGTAAAATTTAGTGAGTCAATCGATAAAAGCCGTCAGTTTAGTTTTAGAATAGATAGTATTCAACGGTTTGAAGAAGATTCAGAAGTTACTATTAAATGGTCTGGTAAATCTTTCGATATAGACACAGAAGGAGAAGACGTATTATCCATTCCCGGGAAGAATAATTTTTCTATAATTAGTGTTTCGGTTGCCAATGTGGATAACCAATATGTCGAAATCAATTTCTCTGATCCACTTAGGAAAAATCAAAACTTTAATGGTCTGGTTACTATTTCTGGAGCCAAAAATTTAAAATATACTGTACAGGGCAATGTCCTTAAGGTATATCCAAAACAAGAACTTAAAGGAACATTAGAGGTAACCGTTTTTGAAGGGATTAAAAGTACAGATAACTATAAATTAAAGAATACATATACCGAAAAAGTATCTTTTCAACAACCAAATCCAGAGATTCGCTTACTGCAAAGCGGAGTGATTTTACCCACTTCAGATAATCTGAAATTTAATTTTGAAGCGATCAACCTTCGTGCTGTCGAAGTACAGGTAGTTAAAGTCTTTGAAAATAACGTCCTTCAGTTTTTACAAAACAATAACCTTAACGGCTCTGGTGATTTAAGAAGTGTAGCAAGACCAATTGCCAAAAAACTAATTAACCTTCAGGAAAATCCATCTTTAAATCTTAGTAAATGGAATGCTTTTGCAATTGATTTAAAAAAGCTGATTACACCTGATCCTGGAGCAATCTATAGAGTAGAACTAAATTATCGAAAAACCTATTCGCTGTACAAATGTGATGGTGTGGCTGCAGATGATACTCCGATTAATGAATTAACAGATAATTATGACGAAGAAGAGGAATCTAGTTTTTGGGATAGCTCTCAATATTACTATGATGATTATTACGATTACAATTGGGAAGAAAGAGAGAACCCATGTAGCACTTCTTACTTTAGAGATAAAAAGATCAGTGCAAATGTATTAGCTTCTAATCTGGGAGTAGTCGTTAAAAAAGGGCTTAACAATGCATATATGGTTACGGTTAATGATATTATTACCACCAGCCCTGTATCAAATGCAAAAGTAACTTTTTACAATTATCAGCAGCAAGAGATGGGAGTGGCGACTACCGATGCAGAGGGAATAACTGGTTTTGATGCAGATCGCCCGGCATATTTTGCCATTGCCCAATCCGGAAAACAACAAACCTATGTGAAATTAAATGATGGGAACGCATTATCGGTAAGCAAATTTGATGTTTCTGGAGTGAGATTACAAAAAGGAATCAAAGGATATATTTACGGAGAACGCGGTGTTTGGCGTCCTGGAGACACCTTATTTTTATCTTTTATACTTAATGATAATGCAAATAAATTACCCAAAGGACACCCGGTAAAATTTGAATTACGTGACCCATATGGTAAAGTGACTTACCAGGAAACAAAGACTAACGGTACCAACAATTTCTACAAATTTGTTGTACATACTTCTGATGAAGCGCCTACCGGTAATTGGCAAGCCAAAGTTAATGTTGGGGGAGCTAATTTTAGCAAAACACTTAAAATTGAAACCATAAAACCTAATCGTCTTAAAATCAAAACGACTTTTGACGATGAAGTTTTGGGAGTTAATAAGAATATACAAGGTAATCTAGAAGTATTATGGTTACATGGTGCAATAGCAAAAAACCTGAAAACAGATATCAATGTTCGATTCAATCCAAAAACAACCCGTTTTAAAACCTTCCCGGGATATGTTTTTGATGATCCAACCCGTAGGTTTGGAACCGAGGAACAAGAAGTATTTCAAGGGCAAATTTCTAACGAAGGAAAAGCGAGTTTTAACCTTAGACCAAAACTAGAAAATAAAGCTGCCGGAATGCTAAAAGCTTCTTTTATTACGAAGGTATATGAAAATGGAGGAGATTTTAGCACCGATGTGATTAGTAAAGAATTTTCTCCATATAGTACCTATATTGGAGTAAATGTTCCTAAAGGTGATAAAGCACGAGGAATGTTGTTAACCGATACAAAACATAATTTTGAAGTTGTCTCTGTAGATGACAAAGGAAATCCTAAATCGGTCAAAGACCTTGAAGTCTTTATCTATAAAGTCGATTGGAGATGGTGGTGGGATACATCAGAAGATAATCTGTCTTCTTATAATAGAGGATCATATCATAACGAAGTATTTAAGACCAAAGTAACAACGGGTAGTAATGGTAAAGCAAACTTCAATTTTGAATTAAAATACCCAGAGTGGGGAAGATACCTGGTAAGAGTAGTAGATCCAAATGGAGGGCATGCTACCGGAAAAATAATGTATATCGATTGGCCAGGTTGGGCTGGGAAATCACGTAAAAATGATCCTTCGGCGGCAACAATGTTGTTATTCTCTACAGATAAAAACACCTATACTGTTGGAGAAAAAGCTATTGTAACCTTTCCGTCTAGTGAAGGAGGAAGAGCATTAGTAACAGTAGAAAACGGTACCGAAGTACTATCTTCACAATGGATAACTCCGCAAAAAGGAGAAACGAAGTTCGAATTACCCATCGAAGAATTATACACTCCCAATGTGTATATTCATATTACATTATTACAACCACATGCAGATACAGCAAACGATTTACCGATACGTTTGTACGGGATCGTTCCAATTTCTGTTGAAGACCCAAATACTAAGGTGCAACCTAAGTTAACAATGCCAGATGTATTGCGACCAGAAGAAACAATCACACTGAAAGTTGGGGAAAATAATGGTAAACCTATGACCTATTCTATTGCTATTGTAGATGAAGGATTGTTAGATTTAACACGATTTAAAACACCAAATCCCTGGAATAGTTTTTACGCACGTGAAGCACTTGGAGTAAAGACCTGGGATGTATACGATGATGTAATTGGAGCCTATGGCGGAAGCATTAATCAGGTATTTAGTATTGGTGGTGATGCAGAAGCAGGGGGTAGTAAATCAAAAAAAGCGAACCGATTTAAACCTATGGTTGTCTTTGAAGGACCATTTGAACTTAAAAAAGGGGAGACACGTGCACATAAAATTAAAATTCCGAAATATGTAGGATCTGTACGTACAATGATTGTGGCATCAGATGCAGAAAAGGCAGCCTATGGTAGTGCAGATAAGACAACGCCAGTACGTAAACCTTTAATGGTTCTTACTTCAATTCCTCGTAAAATTACTCCGGGAGAAAAGGTAACCATACCAGTTACCGTTTTTGCGATGGAAAATAAAGTGAAAAACGTAACTGTTACTTTAAAACCTAACAAAGGATTTACAGTAATTGGTGAGGCACAACAAAAGCTATCGTTTCCTCAACCTGATGAGAAAATGGCCTATTTTGATATCGAAGTGTTAGAAGGAGCTTCTCTTACAGATATCGAAGTAGTGGCCAGTGGTGGTGGAGAAAAAGCATCATACAAGGTTCCTATTAATATAGTGAACCCAAATCCAATGACAACAGAAGTTACTTCGATTGTTCTAGAACCCAATAGTGAACAGGAAGTAGACTTTGCAGCATTTGGAATTGATGGAAGTAATAGCGCAACGATTGAGTTTTCATCATTACCACCGATGAATTTTGAAAGTAGATTGAGCTACCTGATTCGTTATCCACATGGTTGTGTTGAACAAACAACTTCGGCCGCATTCCCACAATTGTATCTTGGCGAAGTCTTCAATTTATCATCTGATAAAAAGCAGAAAATACAGAAAAATATAGAAGCTGCAATGTATAGACTAAAACGTTTTATACAACCTAATGGAGGAATGTCATATTGGCCAGGATACAGTAACCCAAATGATTGGGGGACTACCTATGCGGGTCATTTCTTGCTTGAAGCAAACAAACAAGGGTATGTATTACCCATAGGTTTTAAAAGTAGCTGGATTAATTATCAACAACAACAGGCTAAACGATGGAGAAGTGGCAATAATGACCTGGCGCAAGCCTATCGATTATATACATTAGCACTTGCAGGTAGTCCTGATCTATCCTCGATGAACAGATTAAGAGAGACTTCGGGATTATCTAATGATGCCAAATTGAGATTAGCAGCAGCATATGGGTTAATTACTCAGACAAAAGCAGCAAACCAATTGCTTAATTCGGCAAATATTGATTTTCAACCAAGAAATAATAATCATTATACCTATGGATCTACTAGTCGAAATCGGGCAATGGCACTAGAAACACTTGTAGCTTTAGACCAAAAAGCGAAAGCACAGAAAGTAGCAGTAGATCTGGCAAAAGAATTATCTTCCAAAAATTGGATGAGTACGCAAACTACATCCTACGCATTAATGGCAATGGCAAAATACGCAGCCTATGTAGGTGGGAAAGGAGTAAACATAAACTATATTCTTAACGGAAAATCAACAAATGCCAATACAGATAAAACATTGGCAACTTCTGGTGATGTATCTATTTTAAAAGACAATAAACTGGTGCTTAAAAACAATAAGGATAACACCATTTTTGTACAAATTGCAACAAGTGGAATTCTACCTGTTGGTCAGGAAAAAGTAATTCAAAACAAGTTTAAGGCAATTGTAGATTATAAGACCAAGGATGGTAATATAATTAACCCGATTCTATTAACCCAAGGAACAGATTTTGTGGCAGAAGTAACGATTACTAATGCTACAGGTTCTAAAGTAAAAGATGTTGCATTGACCGAAATTTTCCCTTCAGGGTGGGAAGTAGTCAATACACGATTTACAGATTTTGGATCGTTTAAAGCTAATGCTGTTACTCATACTGATATTCGTGATGATAGAGTGAATTTCTATTTTGACCTAAAACCAAATGAAAGTAAAACGATGACCATTTTATTAAATGCATCCTATCTAGGTAAATACTATCTGCCAGGTATCCAATGCGAAGCCATGTATGATAATGATTATTTAGTAAGAAGTAAAGGAAAATGGGTCGAAGTAGTGAAGTAGATTAATTGATTTGGTTACAGAATGATCTCTTTAATCCGAATTAAAATAGTACAAATATTATGAAAAAACACCTGCTTAAATACATAGCTCTCTTTGTCATAGGATTATATTCTTCTCAAGTCATTGCATGTGATTGCGATTGTGAAGGAGATTGCTCATTTTCCTCAGTTTCGACAGGAGGGTTTGTTGCTCTGGTAAAAGTAATTGAGTATTCTGAATTTTTGGAGTTTGAAGATGATGGAAAATTGAAGAAAATGCCTTTGGCGATGAAAGTAGAAGTTATTAAAAAATATAAAGGTGAAGATACCCGTAAAATCATACAAATTTGGGGAGATAACGGAATGCTATGTCGGCCATATACCGATTATTTTAAAATTGGAAACCATTATTTAATTGCCCCAAACAAAATCTGGAAGGATTCTGAAAATGGAAAAGTAGATGATTATGATTTCTTTGCATGTGAGACTGGTTTTTTGGATGTTGATCTTAAAAAAAAGATGGTCTATGGAGCATATTCCAAAAGCATAAATAAAATTTCATTAGATAAAATAGAAACCACTTTAAGTAAGTAAAAATTGTTCCCGCAATAGTTGATAAAATAATGATTTTAGAGCAAGCAATTTTATATATAAAACCTGGAGAATCAGAAGCTTTTGAGAAAGCTTTTAAAGAAGCTCAAAAAATCATTTCTACTATGAAAGGATATATTAGGCATGATGTATTGAAATGCATAGAAGAAGATGATAAATATATATTGTTGGTAGAGTGGAAAACGATTGAGGATCATGAAACAGGTTTCAGAACATCTGAAGAGTACCAACAATGGAAAAAATTATTACATCATTTTTATGACCCTTTTCCTGTAGTGCAACATTATGAATCTATATTGTCCTGATATAGCAAAGCGGTTATTTTAACTTAACCATAAAACAACATATTGTTTTTTTTATTACCATTGTCGAAAAGTCGAAAATATATGAATACTAAGTTTTATAAGCTCTTATTAGGCCTTTTTGGTTTGATAAGTATTTATTCCTGTAAGCAACAATCGGTTTCTGTAAATAAGATCTCAGCAATTCAACAAAAAATTGATTCCACAATTGTCACAGATAAAGCTATAGATTCATTTATTGCACCTTTCCGAGATCATTTAAATAAAACTTTGGATGCTACACTGTGTATTGCTGCAGTAGATTTTACTAAACACGATAAAAAATTAGAAAGCAAATTAGGTAACCTTATAGCAGATATTTCTTTACATCAGGTAGAACCGATTTTTAAAAAGAGATATAATAAAGAAATTGATTTTGTATTATTAAATCATGGGGGTCTGCGGGCACCAATTCTTAAAGGGCCAGTAACTGCCAGAACAGCCTTTGAAGTGATGCCTTTTGAAAATGAATTGGTAGTAACAGAATTATCCTATAAAAAAGTACAGGAACTAGTTTCTTATTTGACCGAAAAACAACGAGCACACCCTGTTTCTAATTTACAACTCAGTATTGTAAAACAATCAAGAGAAGTACAAAAATTAGTTATTAATGGAGAACCATTACAAAAAGGTAAAACCTATTTAGTACTTACTACAGATTATTTGCAACAAGGAGGAGATAGTATGAATTTCTTTAAAGACCCTATACAATTATATAAAACAGATTATAAATTCAGAAATGCACTAATCGATTATTTTAAATCAATAGACACCTTAAAAGTACAACTCGATAAAAGAATGAGATATGCAGAATAGGAGAAGATTTATACAGCAAATAGCATCGGCAACAGCTTTAGCGAGTTTAGGAGGAGGAAGCTTAGTGTCCTGTGTTAAACCAAAATCAAAAAAGATAACAGTGCTACATACCAACGATGTACATAGCCAGATTGACCCTCTACCAAATAATCATTATAAATACCCGGGATTAGGAGGATTTGCCAGAAGAGCATCGATTATAGAAAAAGTACGAAAAGAAAATCCGAATACTATTTTGTTAGATGCAGGGGATATCTTTCAGGGTACTCCATATTTTAATTATTATGGTGGGGAAATTGAATTTAAACTAATGTCAAAACTAAACTATGACCTTGCTACTATTGGAAATCATGATTTTGATAACGGAATAAATGGATTATTGAACCAATTGCCTAATGCAACTTTTGATTTTGTATCTGCCAACTATGATTTTAAAAATACGGTGCTAGATGGTTTAGTAAAACCATATAAAATATTAATTAGAGATGGGATTAAAATTGGAGTCTTTGGTTTAGGAGTGGAACTGGAAGGTTTAGTGAATAAAAGTTTATATAAAGAAACGCAATATCTCGACCCTATTGAGATTGCTCAAGATATCACCAGAATATTAAAAGAAGAGAAACAATGTGATCTTGTTATTTGTCTTTCTCATATTGGGTATGAGTATAAAAATGCTCAAGATAAAGTTTCTGATCTTCACCTAGCCAAAAAAACAAAAGATATCGACCTGGTTATAGGTGGTCATACACATACATTATTACCGAAACCAGTAATTGTAGATAATGTAATAGGAGAAAAAGTACTCATTAACCAATGTGGTAAAAGTGGGGTATATATGGGGCAAATTGATTTTTATTTTGACACCAACGGGAATAAAACAGCAGAAGGAAGATCAATAGAGGTTTAAAATACTTTTTTGAATAATATATATTCATCCATCATACACATTGAACTCATCTTGACTTTTTGTTTTTAACCGAAAATGAAGTGAAATTTGACCAGATGAGATGCTTTTTGAAAGTCATAGCAGGGCCTACGGCTAAAAAAAATAACGAAATATGGGTGAAATTCAACCATTTTTTAGGAAATAGAAAAAGTCAAGATGAGTTCATTGCTTAAAAACATAAAAAACTATATAAACACCCATCCAAAACGCTTCTTAATTCTTGGAGTAGCGTTGATTGTATATTATTTTTTATTACCAAGACCATTATTTGATGATCCCACTGCAACAGTAATTGAGACCAGAAGCGGTGAATTATTAGGTGCTAAAATTGCATCTGATGGACAATGGCGTTTTCCTGAGACCGATAGTGTACCCAAAAAATTTGAACGATGTATCATTGCATTTGAAGATCAGCAATTTTATAGACATTTTGGATTTAACCCTGTTGCGATGGGAGAAGCAATTATCGAAAATAGTAATGCAGGTAAAGTGGTTAGAGGAGGAAGTACAATCACTCAACAGGTTATTCGTTTGGCGCGAAAAGGTAAAAAACGCACCTATTTTGAAAAACTAAAAGAATTAATACTGGCCACACGACTGGAGTTTGGAGCTTCTAAAAAAAAGATTTTGAAACTATACGCATCTCATGCTCCTTTTGGTGGTAACGTAGTAGGGATCGATATGGCAGCCTGGCGTTATTTTGGATTACCAGCGCATCAATTATCCTGGGCAGAGACTGCAACACTTGCAGTACTACCTAATGCACCTTCTTTAATCTACCCCGGAAAAAATCAAATTAAATTATTAAAGAAAAGAAACCGATTGCTTCTTACGCTTTTAGAAGAAGAAACCATTGATTCATTGACATACGAACTATCAATAAGCGAAACACTACCTAAGAAGCCTTATTTTTTACCGCAAACAACTCCGCATTTATTAGAAAGATTAGCAAAAAAACACGAAGGTAAGAGAGTGCAAACTACAATCGATCCAATACTACAAAAACAGGTTAACCGAGTGGTTAAAAAGCATTATGAGGTATTAAAACAAAATGAAGTACACAATATGGCAGTTTTGGTTTTAGATGTTGATACCAGAGAAGTACTAAGTTATGTGGGGAATTCACCAACAGATAAAGCGCATCAAAAGGATGTAGATATTATCGAGGCAGGCCGCAGTACAGGAAGTACATTAAAACCATTATTATATGCCGCAATGATGGATAAAGGCGAATTGTTACCAGAACAATTGGTTTCAGATATTCCTACAGTAATTTCGGGGTATAATCCCAAGAATTTTGATGAAAGCTATAGTGGTGCTGTTGCAGCAAATCGAGCTTTGGCACGTTCTTTAAATATACCAGCAGTTCGATTATTGCAAAAATATGGTTTACAGAGATTTAGAGATGAAATGAATGCATTTCAAATTAGAGATTTGAGATATGGTGCTGACCATTATGGATTGTCATTGATTGTTGGAGGAGCAGAAGGAAACCTTTGGGATCTTAGTAAAACGTATGCAGGTTTTGCGAGTACGTTAAATCACTATCAAAGTACCTCTAGTGAATATTTTACCAAAGAATTTACCGAACCAATCGTTTTGGCTGAAAGGGAAGTAGATTTTGGTAAAAGAACACAACAAAAACCAATATATGGCGCTGGGAGCATTTGGTTAACCTTTGAGGCTATGAAAAAAGTAAACCGACCAGAAGGTGATGAAGCCTGGGAATTCTATGATTCTTCTAGAGAGATTGCCTGGAAAACAGGAACCAGCTTTGGTAATAGGGATGCCTGGGCAATTGGCGCTAGCCAAAAGTATGTGGTAGGAATTTGGATTGGCAATGCCGATGGAGAAGGACGACCAGAACTCACAGGATTAAATTCGGCTGCACCTGTTTTATTTGATGTATATAACCTATTGCCAAAATCTAAGTGGTTCACTGCTCCATATGATGATCTAATTACTGTTACGGTCTGTACTAAAAGTGGTTTTTTAGCAGGTAGTAATTGCCCAACCAAACTAATGGATGTTCCCGTTTCGGAAACCAGAACCAAACCTTGTCCATACCATCAATTAGTACACTTGGATAGGACAAGGCAATACAGAGTAAATTCTTCTTGTGAACCTGTTGGTAATATGATTCATGAATCTTGGTTTGTTCTACCACCGTTACAAGAGTATTTTTTTAAAACAGGTAATTCTGATTATCGTTCCTTACCACCATATCGACCCAATTGTATAAAAGAATCTCAGGAACGAATGGATTTTATTTTTCCAAAACCTAATAGTAGTGTATATTTACCCAAAGGATTTGATGGTAAAACTAATGAGGTAATTCTTAAAATTGCACATACAAATCCCGAAACTCGTGTATTTTGGTATATAGATCATCAATTTGTTGGCACAACTAAGCAGTTTCATGAAATGCCTGTTGCCCCTAAACCAGGGATGCATATTATTACCGTTTTAGACGAAAAAGGAAATGAATTAAAACGGAAAATAGAAATCAAAGATTGATTTTGATTTAATCCCGTAATTACTCTGTTTTTTCCACGTAAGCAATCTAAAACAAGTTGTTAACAAAATTGTAAAACATTGCAATTTTGTGTTAAAACAACTTATTTGTTAAATTTTGAACAATTCTCTTGTTATCTTAGAATCAACATTTTACAAACTAGCTAGCGTTAATTATTAACGTATAACTCAAACTTAACTCTTAAAACCAATGAAAAATGCAATTTTATTGCTTGTCATATTGTTATGTTCAAGCATTACCGCCTATTCCCAAATAGGCCAAGGAGGAGAACCTTTGTTCTCGAATGAACGTGTTTCAAAATCAAGCCAAATTCCTAATGTCACATTACCTAAACTGGATGTAGCTAAACTACTAAAAGAAGATGCATTAGAATCAAGTAAAGACGTACCAATGCGTTTTGCGTATGCTCATAAAACGAATCTTAATCCAAAAAATTCCGGAAAATGGTATACCAATTCGAAAGGTGACCGGTATTGGCTGATTGAGATTGAATCGAAAGGAGCATTGTCACTTAACCTTACTTTTTCGAATTTCAAAATTCCTGAAGGAGGTAAATTATTTGTCTATAACAGAGACAAATCTGATGTTCGTGGCGCATTTACTTCTGCTAATAATAAAAACTCAAAACGATTGGGTTTAGCTCCTGTAAAAGGAGACAAAATCATAGTAGAATATTTTCAACCGGCTCAGGTAAAACAACAACCAGGTTTAAATATTTCTGCAGTTGCCCATGATTACAGAGGTATAATGACAATGGCAAAAAACTTTGGAGATTCTGGATCTTGTAATAACAATGTAGTTTGTGCAGAAGGAGATCCATGGAGAGATCAAATTAGATCAGTAGCATTAGCAATTTTAGGAAATGGAACCAGATGGTGCTCTGGATCTTTAATGAATAATACTGCAAATAATGGAACACCATATTTTTTAACAGCAAATCACTGTACATCTGGTCGTGACGTGACCAACTGGGTATTTGTTTTTAACTATGAATCTCCTGGGTGTAGCAATAACTCTGACGGGTCAACTAGTCAGTCTATTTCTGGTTCTCAAATGATGGATAGCGGCTCAGGGTCAGATTATGCATTATTAAAGCTTTCTTCTACACCACCTTCTGCATATAATGTGTATTATTCTGGATGGGATGCCACGGGAAGTATTCCTACCAAAACTACAGGTATTCATCACCCTGCTGGTGATGTGAAAAAGATATCATTTGATAGTGATCCATCTTCAATCACATCGTATTATGGAGGATCAGGATCAGGAACTACCCACTGGAGAGTAAGTGATTGGGATGATGGAACAACAGAAGGAGGGTCTTCTGGATCTCCTCTCTATGATCAAAATAAAAGGGTTGTAGGTCAATTGCATGGTGGAGATGCTGCTTGTGGTAATAACTCACCAGATTGGTATGGTCGCCTCTCGGTGACATATCCAAATATTTGCCAATGGCTGGCTCCTGGCTGTACTACCAAAATAGTGGACGGATATAACCCTGGGAGTGGCGGAGATACACAGGCACCTTCTGCTCCTGCTGGATTAAGTGCCTCTAATGTTGCAGCAACTTCGGTATCACTTTCATGGAATGCCGCTACCGATAATGTTGGTGTGACTGGATATGATGTGTATCAAGGGAATTCAATTGCTACATCAGTAACAGGTACTTCAGCAAATATTACCGGACTAACCGCTAATACAGCATACCAATTTAGAGTAAAAGCCAAAGATGCAGCTGGAAACATTTCTGGATTCAGTAATACAGTTAATGCAACTACTACAGGAGGAGGAGCTACCTATTGTTCTGCAAATGGAAATAATGCTTCTGAAGAATATATTAGCCGGGTTCAACTAGGGTCTATCGATAAAACTTCTACTGCAGGAAGCGGAGGATATAGTGATTTTACGTCAGAATCTACAAATTTATCCAAAGGAAGTTCAAATACGATTACGGTAACACCTACCTGGGCTGGCACAACATATAGTGAAGCATATAGAGTCTGGATAGATTATAATCAAGATGGTGATTTTACAGATGCCGGAGAACAAGTCTGGACACAATCTGCAACTCAAAACGCAACCGTAAGCGGAAGCTTTACAGTACCTTCGTCTGCTACCAATGGAACGACTAGAATGCGAGTTACTATGAGATATAATACATCTCCTTCTCCTTGTGGATCATTTAATTATGGAGAGGTCGAAGATTATACTGTTGTGATTGGTGGATCAGTAGTTGCTAAACAAAATAATAATGTAACACTTTATCCCAATCCGGCTAGAGATATACTAAATATATCTTTCAAGACGCAATCAAAAGAAATCTCATATTCGGTAATAGATATTTTAGGAAAAACAATTATCTCGGTATCAGGTAAAAATCAATCTACCATAGATGTTGGACATCTGAAACAGGGAATTTACTTTCTGAAATTTACCGATGGGAAAAATCAATATACTAAACGTTTTGTGAAGCGATAAAGTCAAACTAGCTAGCTTAGTATGTAAAATATGAAAAAGAGAGTGGGATTCTTGAGTTTTATCAGGAACTCACTCTTTTTTATTTACTACCTCAATGGAAACCCTTTTGCTGCCCACCACGGATGTATTTCGATAATTAGACGGCCGGATTTTACCATGGGATCCATATTAGCCAAGCTATCTGCTATTTTTTGTGTAGGTGTATTATAAATTGTGATTCCGCGAATATCACCATCATCCCCAAAAGGTCCCGAAATATCAGCGTATCCTTCTTTATACATTCTACCAAGATGTCCAAGATGTAATTTTTGTAAACTATCTGCTTCTTCCTTATTTTGAGAACGATTGGGTCCTTTTTTTAAGAAAGCAATAAAATACTGTTGCATAATCACGGTATCTCCGGTTTCTTCATCTATATAATCAAAGATCTTAAAGCCATTTTTTTGCAACTTTTCCTTGATTGATTTTACCGAAGGTTTTATTTCTTCAGTAACCTCTTTTGTAGTCTCCGATTGTGGGATGCTTTCTTCTTTAGGTTGTTGTTTACAAGAGAAAAGGAATAGTAATGCAAAAAATATGAGTAGTTTTTTCATCTTAATGAAGCTTTTAGTCATTTCTGGTGTTAAAATAATGAATTTTACTCGAATAGGATAGTGTCTCAATTTTGTAATCAAAATATAATCAGATAGTGATTTTAAATGTAGTCCCCTTACCAAGAGTACTTTCTACATGAACCTTAGCATTGTTCATGTCTAAAAAATCTTTAGTAATCAATAAACCTATACCTGTACTACTTTCTCCTCCTGTACCTTCTTTTTTATGAGTCTTATTGTATTCAAAAAGCCTATTTAATTCATCAGGGTTCATACCGATTCCTGTATCTTCGATTTCAATGAGGTGTTTGGTTTTGGATTGATGTAGTCGTACTTGAATTTCTCCCTCTTTTTGAGTATATTTTATAGCATTAGAGATGATATTTCTTAAGCTGGCCAAAATCATATTCTTATCTGCATGAATATAGGTGTCATTGGTAAAATAATGTGTAGAAAACTTTAGGTTTTTTAGATTTATAATAGGCTGAAAATATTCAGTAATATTTTCAAATAACTCGATAATACTGAATAGAGATTTTTCTGGTTTTAACGATAACAAATCATTTTTAGACCAACTAATAAGGTTTTCTAAGGTAAAATGAATAGAGGTGGTATTTTGCTCAATAGATTTTATAATTTCTTTTAATTGAGTTTTGTCATAGCTTTCAAAATCTTCTAATACTAGTTTCAGAAGTACATCCATAGTTCCTATTCCTCCTCTTACATCATGGGATATTAGAGACAGAAATTTTGACTTCATGATATTAAGTTGTGTTAGTTGAGTGTTTCTTTTAGAGAAAGAATAAAAAAGTAATACAAGTAAAGAGGTGAATACTACTCCAGCTATTAGAATGATTAAAGGATAAGATGTTCTTTCGTTTTTTATATATGTAATTGTAGGATCGGCGACTAACACCCATTTTTTCCCCCATAAGATTGGTAAATCAAATTGATAAGTGAAATTTATCTGGGTATCGACTTGTTTAGATTGATAGGTAAATAAGGTATCTTTAGAAATTCCGTTTTTTTGATTTAGTAACGACATCTGAATTTCTTTAGATATATTGGTGTTATTAGCAGCTTCAAAGATTTTCGAAAATTTGAAGACCCCAAGTACAAATCCTTTAAGGTTTTTTGGATCGTAGTTTTTTTGAGATTCATTTTCAATAAAAATAGGTAGAAAAGCTAAGCATCCTTCTGGATTTGTTTTTTCTTGTACTAATTTCACATTTCCGCTAATAAGGGGTTTACCCGATAATTGTGAGGATTTAAGAGTGTTATACCGCTGTTTTTCTGAAGCTAAGTCATATCCAAAAGCATTTTTGTTTTTTGTAAAAGGATCAACATAATAGACAGGAAAATATTCTTTTCTGATTTTTGCATTTACCAATTGATTAAAACTGTCTTTTTCTGAAAAGCTAAAATCAGAAAATTCTTGTTGATGCTTTTTCTCATAGAAGGACCTCATTTCATGTTTTACCCGGGGAACCCATTCTAAAGCTAAAAAACTACTATTTCTTTTACGTATAGATTGAGATTCTGTAATGAACATCTGATAACTAGGGATCTCGTTTGATTTGAATAATGTGGCTAGCGTATGTAAAGACTCTAGGTTTAACTCAAATTCTCTGTGCAGAGATGCTGCAAATTGATCAACTTCATTCTTGAATTTGATTTCAATTTTTTTTTGCTCGAGGATATAATAGGATCTTGCCAGAAGTATTGAGAGTGATAACCCTATAGCCCAAATAACAGGAATACAATATTTAGAATCAATAAGGGATTTTAAATAATACCGTTTTCTTTTCATAATTTTTTAGAAGCTCAATAGATCTTTTATATTAATGGGGTTGTAGTAGTAAAAAGAAGAACTCTTCAGATATTTTGAAAAGGGATATAAGCTTCAGAATTCTTAATAGGGGTAACTTTCTTAATAGGGATAATTTAAAGATAGTAATTATTATGTTGATTATGATGAATAGAAGATGTAAATTTTATTTTTTTTATTATTGATTTACAGTTGTTTATGTTGTGTTATTGTAGTAACTTTAATACAAACATTATATCCCTATTATTCTGATGTTTTACCTTACCCTGAGACCGGTTTTTTAATATCAAAGTATTAAAAACAAATAACTACAATGATAGTTGTATTAGGCTACCTCATTAATAAATTTCAATGTCAAAATTTCATATAATGCTGTAATGACAATACGATGAAAACAAGTTCTGTATATATAAAAAAAAATGTACTTAATAATGATCTTATCACAATAGTAAATGATAATGGATATTTTGTTGAGTCAAACCCTCAATGGTCTGTTTTATTGGGATATAGTAAAAAGGAATTGTTAAGTATTCCTTATTTAACTTTGGTACACTATGAAGATAGGAGTAAGGTCAAACAAGCAATCGAGAACCAACTACAAACTCCTAACTCTAAACCATTCATAGTTAGACTTATCAGTAAAATGGGAGATATCATATGGTTAGAATCTATTATAACCAAGATAGGATATGAAGAAGGCTTTTTACTAATTGCAAAAGATATAACTCAAAAAAAAACAGAAAAATCTTCAATAGAAGCAGATTTAATTGCTCTAAAACTTAAAAATAGACAATTAGAAGATCTATTCAATTTAAGCCAGGATTTAATAACCATTTCAAATCCTGAAGGGTATTTTACCAAATTAAACCCGCAATGGAGTAAAACTATGGGATATACCGAAACAGAATTAATGGATAAACCTTACTTAACATTTGTGCATCCAGAGGATCAACAAAATACTGTTGCAGAAGCAGCAAAACAATTTGATGGGACTACCATATTTAACTTTAGGAATAGATACCTTACTAAAGCAGGAGAAATTGTTTGGTTAGATTGGAACGCCACTGCATTAGATCATACCGGAGAAGTATTTGGAATTGCCAGAAATATTACAAAAGCAATTAGACAAGAACAAAAAATAGAAGCAACATTACAAGAATTGATAGCAAAAAATAAGCAATTAGAGGACTATGCCTATATTACCTCTCATAACTTAAGATCACCTGTAGCTAATATCTTTATGCTTACCAAATTTTTGGAAGAAAGTACGCTTACCGAAGAGCAAATGAATTATACAGATATGATCAAAAATTCTGCAGAGGTGCTTAATAAAACAATGAAAGATTTGATAAACGTGGTGCAGATTAACGAATCTACAGATATGTCTATTCAAAATATTTCTCTTCAAGAAACGTGCATAGAAGTAAAAAGGCAATTAAGTGCAAAAATCATGGAGACTCAGGCAAAAATCATTACTGATTTTAAAGTTGAAGAAATTTCCTATTCGATTGCTTATTTAAGAAGCATATTTCTTAACCTTATTTCAAACTCGCTAAAATATTGCTCTTCCAAAAGAAAGCCTATCATTCATATTTCTTCTGAAAAAGTAAATAATAGAATTCAACTAATATTTAAAGATAATGGATTGGGAATTGACTTAGATAAATATGGAGATAAAGTATTCGGGTTTAGAAAAACGTTTCATAAAAATGCTGGTGCCAAAGGATTAGGGCTTTTCATAATTAAATCTCAAATTGAAGCCTTAAAAGGTACAATAGCTATTGATAGCGAACTTAATAAAGGAACTAAATTTACTATAAATATTGTGTTATGATTAAGGAGAACCATATTTTATGTCTTATAGATGATGATAATATTCACCAGTTTATCATAAAAAAAATCGTACATAAGCTTAGCCCTAATCAAAAGCTACTTGTATTCTCTAATGGAGAAGAGGGTATTAATTTCATAAGATCAACAATTGGGAAAATAGAGAAGTTACCAGATTTAATTTTACTAGACATAAATATGCCTGTTATGGATGGCTGGGGATTTCTGGAAGAATTTGTTACAATCACTCCAGAAATTAAAAAAGATATTATTATTTACATTTTATCATCGTCAGACAATCCAACAGATACAGAAAAAGCTAAAGAATTTGAATTGGTTTCTGGATATCTTATTAAACCTATTAATGAAGATCAATTAGAGTCACTATTAGAAAGTGTCTGACTTATACATTAAGTCTCTATTGTCATCAAACTCATATCTATGTTAGATAACCCCACCAAGTATATTTGTATTTGATGGGAGTTATTCTTTATCATGTATACTATCTAGAGGTATATACCAATCCAAATGAAAAAACAGATTCTTTATTATAATTTCTACCATCTAGAGTAGTACCGTAGCCAGCAGAAATACCTAAAGCGTTTTTGTAAACGGGAACATAAAAATCGAAAGAAAGATTAGTGAAATCTACTTCGGTTTCTGGTAAGATAGCAGGCCCTCCTGCATTACCAAATTCTGGGGTGCCAATATCATATCCCGACATAGAGTTTTGTATGTCGAGTTTAGCATGTACATAAAGAAATTTATTATAGTACCCTATTTTGGCACTGTACAACATAGCATTAGGAATATCAAAATCATTACTGTTACGTATACTATATCCTAATTGTAGTTCACTAAATATTTTAAACGGAGTGGTATATTGAAATATAGCAGAGCCATTAACAGTGGTAGCTTCATTACCTAGAGAAAGTACGCCTCCTCCTTTATAATTCCCTACAGGAAATGTTACTCCAGAAGCACCTCCTAAGGTTATCTGGGAAGAGTTGTCAAATTTTTTCTCCAAAACTCTGGCTTTTAGAAAAATCCCTAAATCCTGAATACCATCTATCTGTGCTACATTTTGAACGGGATCAAGTGCTCCATCTTCACTTTCGACACTAATATATGGTAGAGTAACGGTTGTAGATAACCAATTTGTGATTGCATATTGGCTATAAAAGGAAATAATAGATGAAGAAATTTCTCCTAAACCAGCAGGGTTTCCTTCAGATAATGTAGACCCTCTATAGAACTGATCGTAACTCTTGTATCCATAACTGGGTGCCAATGTAAAAGAATTCTTTTTAGGGTAAAATCCGTTTACAGGAACTTGTCCTATCACATTTAAAAATGGGAAAATACATAATGTGATCCCTATTAGGGATCTTTTAGATTTGTGCAACATAACTGTAATTTTGGTTAATAAATTAGTTGGCTTAGCCGTGCTTATTCAGTTCACCTTACCAATATTACATGTTACTCTTTTGTTAAGATTTATTAAAGCAATGTTAATAGAAGTCAAAAACTTATTGATCTTACTTTTTTACCATAATAAGTGTAGTTTTTACTTGATTGAGAAAGAATATTAAGATGTATACTTGTTTAACAAAATGAGAATCAATTTATAATACTTTTATTTTTATATATTGATAACAATGTTCTTTGAATCCTTCATTTTCGGCATGTTGTAATGACATTATTTTCATGCAAAACTCATCTTTGTTGATCCAAAAAATACTATTCTCTTCTTGTGAATGGAACCATCCTTGAAAATTAACCATCAATCTCAATATATAATTGTTTTTTTCTATATCAAATAACTGTAGATCTATCGGTTCTATAGTTTGCCCATCTATAGAAGCGGTGATCATTTTTTTCCAATTTGGTGAAATAATTGGTTTTTCGGCAAGAGTATCTTTTCTGGTGGTAGCCTTATTAATTAATAAATGTTCACTATATCCTATATAATCTCCACGAATCACATAGGTATTTAAACTATCAATAGCTCCTAAATAATCATACGATACGTCACCCATATCTTTTTCTCTTATATCTAGCAGTGTAATAATTCCCTGATCCGTAGGTAAATCTATTTTCCCATTATCTTTTTTAATCTCTAAGGTATCTTCTCTTATTGTTATGAAGTTGTTTTGTCTTTGTTTTAACTCTTTATACGTTTTTTTTGAGATTAACTCTAAAATAAGGTATTTATCTATATCACTATCCTTATTGTATGAACGAGTAGAGTTTAAATCAGTATTGGATAATCGATATGGCATTGGGTTTTTTGTGGTTAAGAACCCATCAAAAACATAGCCTTTTATCCTAGTAGTTTCTTTTGAATCTATTAGTACCCATTTACCATCAATTGTTTTTGTGCCTTCTTTAACCTGAAAAGCTTGACGAGTCTCTTCGATAATTTGAACAGGAGTCCCGTAATCCAAAGTACTTATCTTTTCGGCATTAATATCAGGCTGTTTCCGTACACTAAGTCCGTTAATAGCTGTTACATAATGAAATATAGTATTGTCAATTTTTTCTGAAGTTGCTTCTATATTATTTTGACGATCATTTTTATGCTCATCCTGTTTATTTTTTATACTACTATCTTTACAATTCAAGAAAAACATAACAATAAGTAGTAACATGATCAGATTTAAAAGCGTCCTCATTCTATTAGTTTTTAAAATATTTTAAAGTAAAAAAGATTTACCAGGTTTTGTATGGCTTTTTACTTAATTGAGAATTATAATATCTTCTATCTCCTGTAACTTCTTTTCCTAACCAATCTGGCTTTAGGAAGGTTTCATTTTCGTCATCTAACTCAATTTCGGCTATGATGAGATCTTTGTTCTCTCCATAGAATTCATCGACTTCGTAGATATGATTTCCCAAAGGGATTTCATATCGTATTTTTTCTATAATTCCTTTTTCGCATAAAGGCATCAATTGTTCTGCTTCTGATACATCAATTTCTTTTTCCCATTCAAATCGTGAAGTCCCCGAAGTGTTACCAATTCCTTTTACAGTGATAAAGGCATATTCTCCTCTGATTCGTATACGAACTGTTCGTGCTGGGTCAGTATTTAGAAATCCCTGTATGATGCGAGTATTTTTTTGCGCCTCATTTTTAAACGTTTGAGAGGTTACCAGGAATTTACGTTCTATTTCAATCATGATTAATTATTGGGTTATTTCAGACGATGTAGAAATGTTTTATAATCAGAGATAAAGATATTATAATTTGGATCATCAATATCTATTATTTTTGTAAAGTGGAAGAGTTGGATACATATAGAAAAATCATACATGTAGATATGGATGCATTCTATGCTTCGGTAGAACAATTGGATAATCCCGAACTTAGAGGAAAGCCGTTAGCCGTTGGCGGCGGTGGAAAACGAGGAGTGGTTAGTGCAGCCAGTTATGAGGCCCGTGTATTTGGTGTGCGATCTGCTATGCCTGGTTTTAAAGCAAGAAAACTTTGTCCTGAGCTGATTTTTGTTCGACCTCGATTTGATCGGTATCAAGAAATTTCTTCTAAAATCAGAAAAATATTTTTTGAGTATACAGATCTGGTAGAACCTTTATCCTTGGATGAGGCTTATCTGGATGTTACCGAGAATAAAAAAGGCAACCCCAGTGCAACGCTTATTGCTCAGGAAATTAGAAAACAGATTTTTGATGAGCTTGGATTAACCGCTTCTGCGGGAATATCGATCAATAAATTTATTGCCAAAGTAGCAAGTGACTATAATAAACCTAATGGGCAAAAAACAGTAAACCCTGAAGAAGTAATCGAATTTCTGGAAGGTCTGGATGTTAAAAAATTCTATGGAGTTGGTAAAGTTACCCAGGCTAAAATGTATCAAATGGGGATTTATACAGGAAAAGATTTAAAATTAAAATCAGAAGAGTTTCTTACTCAGCATTTTGGTAAATCAGGAGGGCATTACTATCGCATTGTAAGAGGAATTCATTTAAGCGAGGTAAAACCCAACCGTGAGCGCAAATCCCTGGCAGCAGAACGAACTTTTAGCGAAAATATAGCTTCAGAAATCTATATGCTAGAGCGATTAGAAAGTATCGCAGAAGAACTTCAAAAACGTCTTAAACGAAGCAAAGTTTCGGGTAGAACAGTGACTTTAAAAATAAGGTATAGCGATTTTACACTACAGACCCGAAGTAAAACATTACCTTATTTTGTAAGTGATACCGATATCTTATTAGAAACCGCAAAAGAGTTATTGTACCAAGACAAAATGAAAAACTCTGTGAGATTATTAGGGATTTCACTCTCTAATCTCAATACGGGGAAGGAGAAGAAAAAAGAAAAGGAAAAAGAAGAAGTAGAGATTATTCAGTTACGATTTGATTTTTAGAACTATATTGAGAATAACTTTTTTAGCATAAAAATCACTATTCTCGTTAGTCCTACTGAGGTTGCGGAAGTACAATTCTTCTTTCAGTCGAATCATTCGAATGGATGTGATTTTAGATCAAATCTCACACAAAATCTCTGCGGCTCGTTTTAACGTTTCTTCGGTTTTAGCAAAGCAAAAACGTAGTACTTTATCGTCTTTCTGATTTAAGTTAAAAACGGATACCGGGATGGATGCAATTTTATATTCTTTGGTTAACCTTTCAGCGAAAGCTACATCATTTTCATCAGTAATAGCAGAATAATCTAATACCTGAAAATAAGTTCCGGATGCAGGAATAAACTTAAAACGAGAATCGGTAATCATAGATAGGAAAAAATCCCGTTTTTGCTGATAAAAATCCGGAAGGGAAAGATAATGCTCCGGAACTTTTAAATATTCGGCCAAGGCATATTGCATAGGATGACTACTAGAAAAGACATTAAATTGATGTACTTTTCTAAATTCTGTCATTAATTCTTTTGGAGCCAGGCAATACCCCATTTTCCAACCGGTAGTATGAAATGTTTTCCCGAAAGAAGCAGTAATAAAAGCACGTTCGGCTAGTCCGGGAAATAATGCAGCACTTTGATGTTTCTGATCATCAAAAATGATGTGCTCATAAACTTCATCACTCAATAAAATGATATCTGTGTTCTTAATTAGTTTTTCTAACTGAAGCATATCTTCTTTAGATAAAACACTACCACTTGGATTATGAGGTGTGTTTATAATAACCATTTTGGTTTTAGAAGTGATTTTAGATGCCACTTCTTGCCAATCAACGCTAAAATTAGGAGCTGTTAATTGAACTGGAACGATTGTTCCTCCATATAATTTGATTGATGGTTCATATGAATCATAGGCAGGTTTAAATATAATTACCTCATCCCCAGGATGTATAAAAGCCGAAATAATAGTAAAAATTGCCTGTGTAGCACCAGAGGTTATAGTAATATCGGTTTCGGGATGATAATGACTGCCGTATAGCGTGTTGGTTTTTTTAGTGATAACTTCTCTTAAAGAAAGCGATCCAGGCATTGGTGCATATTGATTATACCCATTTTGCATGGCCCGAGTTACCAAATTAATTAGTTCTGGGCTTGCTTCAAAATTAGGAAAACCCTGAGACAGGTTTAACGCTTCATGTTTATGAGCTAATTGACTCATTACGGTAAATATGGTAGTTGAAACCTCTGGAAGTTTGGAATTGATATTTTGCATAGGGTAAAATTAGCATAATTGTAAAAAAAAGCGTTGTTTTTTGTTTAAAGTTAATGCTGTATTTCAAACGTTTTAGTGCTTAGCGATAAACAAAGCCTCTTTCTTTTTTATATTCATTATAAATAGCGAAATAAACCCAAGGTAAAGCTTGGCTAAAAAAGCATTGAACCCTATTTTTGCTTCACAACTAATTAAACATTTTAAATAATGGGTGGATTGATAAAATCTTCAATAGCTAGAAAAGTAGCCATGGCACTTTCGGGACTTTTCTTAGTTTTCTTCTTATTACAACACTTTACCATCAATTTTACTTCAATTTTCAGCGCAGATACATTTAATGAGTTATCTCATTTTATGGGTACAAATCCGCTAGTTCAATTCGCATTGCAGCCTGTACTTATTTTTGGAGTGGTTTTTCATTTTGTGATGGGTTTTGTATTAGAAATCAAAAACAAGAATGCCAGAGCGGTTAAATATGCGAAATATAGTGGAGGAGCTAACGCTTCTTGGATGTCTAGAAATATGATTTATTCTGGATTAGTGATTCTTGCATTTTTAGGGTTGCATTTCTATGACTTTTGGGTTCCAGAAATAGTGCATAAATATGTAGAATTTGCACCAGAAGATCCAACACGATATTATACAGAATTACTACATAAATTTGAGAGCCCGATTCGCACTGGGTTATATGCACTTTCATTTGTGTTTTTAGCATTGCATTTGTGGCATGGGTTTGCATCTTCGTTTCAATCTGTAGGATTTAATAATAAATATTCTATAGCAGCAACCAAGTTTGCTAAAGCTTTTGCAATAGTAATTCCTGTAGGGTTTATTGTTATCGCCTTAGTGCTTCATTTTACTCATTAAAAACACCACTAGTATGTCAATTTTAGATTCTAAAATACCTGAAGGTCCACTGGCAGATAAGTGGACAAATTATAAAAATAAAATTAACCTGGTTAATCCGGCGAATAAACGAAACATAGATGTTATCGTTGTTGGTACAGGATTAGCAGGAGGAAGTGCGGCTGCTACATTGGCCGAGCTTGGATATAATGTGAAAACATTCTGCTATCAAGATTCTCCTCGTCGTGCCCATTCGATTGCAGCACAAGGTGGAATTAATGCAGCAAAAAACTATCAGGGCGACGGTGATTCTGATTACCGACTGTTTTATGATACTGTAAAAGGAGGAGATTATCGTTCTCGTGAAGCTAATGTATATCGATTGGCAGAAGTTTCAGGAAATATTATCGATCAGTGCGTAGCACAAGGAGTTCCTTTTGCACGTGAATATGGTGGGTTATTAGATAATCGTTCCTTTGGAGGAGTATTAGTATCCAGAACATTTTATGCCAAAGGACAAACAGGGCAGCAATTGCTTCTTGGTGCATATTCTGCAATGAATCGTCAAATCAATAGAGGAAAAATACAAGCTTTTAACCGTCACGAAATGTTAGATTTAGTGAAGATTGATGGAAAAGCTCGTGGAATTATAGCTCGTGACTTGGTTACCGGAGAAATAGAACGCCATTCGGCTCATGCCGTAGTATTGGCGAGTGGAGGGTACGGAAATGTATTCTTCTTAAGTACCAATGCAATGGGAAGTAATGTTATGGCAGCATGGAGAGCACACCGTAGAGGAGCTTTCTTTGCAAACCCTTGTTATACTCAGATTCATCCAACTTGTATACCTGTATCGGGAGATCATCAATCTAAATTAACGTTGATGTCTGAGTCACTACGTAATGATGGACGTATATGGGTACCAAAAAGAAAGGAAGATGTAGAAGCAATACGTGAAGGTAAATTAAAACCAACACAGTTATCAGAAGAAGAAAGAGATTACTATCTCGAACGTCGTTATCCAGCTTTTGGTAACCTGGTGCCACGTGATGTAGCTTCGAGAGCAGCAAAAGAACGTTGTGATGCCGGTTTTGGAGTAAATAAAACAGGAGAAGCTGTATATCTGGATTTCGCATCAGCGATCCAACGATACGGAAAAGAAAAAGCAATGACTTCGGGTATGCATAACCCTTCTAAGGAAGAAATTACGAAGATGGGAGAAGAGGTTATCGAAAGCAAATATGGGAATCTATTTCAGATGTATGAAAAGATTGTAGATGAGAACCCTTATAAGTCTCCAATGATGATCTATCCAGCTGTACATTATACAATGGGAGGTCTTTGGGTAGATTATAACTTGCAAACTACTATACCAGGATGTTACGCCGCAGGAGAAGCAAATTTCTCTGATCACGGTGCGAACCGTCTTGGAGCATCAGCATTGATGCAAGGACTGGCAGACGGGTATTTTGTATTGCCATATACAATAGGAGATTATTTATCTAGCGATATTCGAACAGGAAAAATCCCAACAGATACGCCAGAGTTTGATCAAGCCGAAAAAGAAGTGAAAGATCGTATCGAGAAGTTAATGGGTGGATCAGGAGAACATTCTGTAGATTATTACCATAAGAAATTAGGTAAAATCATGTGGAACAAATGTGGAATGTCTCGTAATGAGAAAGAGCTAAAAGAAGCTATCGAAGAAATCGCAGTACTACGTGAGGATTTTTGGAAAAATGTAAAAGTTCCGGGAACGGTTAATAGTATGAACCCAGAATTAGAAAAAGCAGGAAGAGTAGCTGATTTCTTAGAATTGGGAGAGTTATTTGCCAAAGATGCATTAAATCGCAATGAATCTTGTGGAGGACATTTTAGAGAAGAATCTGTAGAACAGTCTGGGGAACAAAAAGGAGAAGCACTTAGAGATGATAAAAACTTTAAGTATGTAGCAGCGTGGGAGTACAAAGGAGAGCCTAAAGATGCCGAACTGCATAAAGAAGATCTGGTCTTCGAAAACATTGAATTAAAAACACGTTCTTATAAATAAAAAGCTATGAATCTTACATTAAAAATATGGCGTCAAAGTGATGCTGATTCCAAAGGAAAGTTAGTAGACTATAAAATTTCTGGAATAGAAGGAGACATGTCTTTTTTAGAAATGTTAGACGTGTTAAATGAAGACTTGATCAATAAAGGAGAAGAACCTGTAGTTTTTGATCACGATTGTAGAGAAGGGATCTGCGGAGCCTGTTCGTTACAAATCAATGGAGAACCTCATGGGCCAGATCGTTTAGTAACTACCTGTCAATTGCATATGCGTAAGTTTAACGATGGAGATACTATTTATATAGAGCCGTTTAGAGCAAAAGCATTTCCTGTAGTAAAGGATTTAATGGTAGACCGCTCTTCTTTTGAGCGTATACAGCATGCAGGAGGGTATATTTCTGTTAATACTTCGGGAAACACACAAGACGCAAATGCTATCCCTATTCGTAAAGAAGATGCAGACGAGGCTATGGATGCAGCAACTTGTATTGGTTGTGGTGCTTGTGTGGCAGCTTGTAAAAATGCGTCGGCTATGTTATTTACTTCGGCTAAAGTTTCGCAATTTGCGTTGCTACCACAAGGTCAGGTAGAAGCTACAGAACGTGTACTGGCAATGGTAAACCAAATGGATGAAGAAGGATTTGGGAACTGTACCAATACTGGTGCTTGTGAAATCGAATGTCCTAAAGGGATATCATTAGAAAATATAGCACGTATGAACCGTGAATATTTAAAAGCAAGCATGAAAGGATAGTTATTTTCTTTACGATTATAAAATAGAAACCGAAGTATATACTACTTCGGTTTTTTTATTGCATAATTTTTTTAAAATATTGATAATAAGCTGTTTCGTAGTGATTATTGATTTCAATTGGCTGTTTTTAAGCATTTAAAGTTAGATTTAAGCTAGTTTCTTCATGAAACAGGGGAGTAATCTTTTAAATCGTCAAAAAATAGACATATGCTCACAAGAATCATATTTTTGAGAATTGTGTTTATTCATTTATTTCTTGGGTTTGGATTGGTGTATTATCGAATGCGAGTGTTGTATCAATTTTCTTCTCCTGATACTCTTCTATTGCAAACCCTTTTTTAATAACTACAGCATCATTTATTACAAATGGTTTAGGCATCATATTTTTATTTCTCGACGGGATTGAGAAATGTTCATTGGTAAGCAAATCATATGAAGATTCATATAAAACAAATTTTGGTAGTGAATCCTTATGAAACTGCATTTGTAATTCTAGAGGTTGGTTTTTACTTACATGATAAGTAAGCAGGTTTTGACTCCACCTTTTTGTAAACGCATTGTAGGTTTTGCCATTAGAGTAATCAAAATCTATTGCGGTTTCACCATTAACTCGTAAAGCGTTAAAATTAAACAAGGTTTCGGTATATAAATCAACCCTTTGGATATCTCGCTGAGGTGCAATACATAACTCCAGATGCCTCAGGTTTCCGATTATAGTATCTTTACTAATGTCTAATTTTGGTTGTCTTATATTTTTAATAGGAGCTTGATTGGCATAAGCAAAAGATCTTCTGTATTTGCTTTGTAGTGTATTTGCATTATAAGTCTCGGCAATGTTTTCTTCTGGGTTGATGTAATTTTGCGTCCAGGCATCAAGAATATTATCATAAGAAGCCCAAACGGCCTTATTTTGATCGGTATCCAAGATATAGACAAGACTATTAGGTTTTTGTCGTTTTTCGGTAAAATCTGATTTTATATGTGCAGCAATAAAGAAAACTAAACTTAGGAGAAGACATAAATTGCCAAATAGTTTTTTTCTTTTGTAGAATCCAAATACTGGGATTAATACACCAAACAACAGTACTGATAATACGGCAGAGACAAAAAGAATCTTTAAGCCTAAAGCCACGGGAAAAGATGCAATAAAAGGAGATACGATAAAGATAGCTGGTAGTGCCAAAACAACCATTAATATTGGATTAGGTCTTTTTTGCCGAATAAGAACAACTAATGATATCAATCCAAATAATACAATGATTATAAAATAACTTGCACCTTTAAGATATAAAGCTGCCAGGGTACAAATAATTAACCAAATAAACAATGGACCTATGAGTAAACTAGCTTGATTTTTACTTTTACTAAATCGGGCATATACCTTAAAACAAATGGCTATAGATAATAAAACAAAGACGGCAATGTACTGATACCCGTTATACGTAAATCCATGTTGAATTTCATTATAATGAGGATAGATAATCTTAATCAACTGCCACCCTCCAAAAGTTAAACCTCCTGCAATTATCAGGCATAAAAGGAAACCTCCTAATCCTACTAAAACTTCTCTGAAATCTATTCGATATGCAAATTTTCCATAAAAAATTAATCCTATAAATAAGATAATCGCAATGATTAATAAAATATATATCCAACTAAAAGGATATTTAACAAGGTTAAAAATTGGAGCATTAAAATAAATATAATCCCGATCAGATTTAAGGATGTCTAGATCGACTTCAGAAAAGTAGGAGAGTAGAGGCATGAGGTAACTCCCTTGATGCTGTAATGTGTTTAGATCTAGGTTTTGCCATATGTCATTGGCTGTATGATAATCAAAATGATCATCGATAAAAGCAAAGTTGAATCCTTCGATATTTCCTTGTTCTCTTAAAACTGTAAGATCGGTATCATTAGGTAGCATTTTGTAAATGCTATAAGCAAGAGAATTAGTAACAGGATATTTTACACCAGCTTTAGAGAATTCATCGATCATTTTTCCATTCTTACCATTGGTCTCTATAAGCATATAAGAATTACCGCCACTTCCTCTAGCTTCAAAATTAAGAGCAAGCCCAACATTTTTGGCCGACGGATATTTTTTTATAAAAAGATCTGCCCCATTAAGTCCAAGTTCCTCTCCGTCAGTAATACAAATGATAATATCATTTTTAGGAACCTTATTTGTAGCCAAATATGCTCTGATTCCCTCAAGGATAGTTGCAACACCACTACCTGCATCACTAGCACCATATGAAGAATGTGGAGAACTGTCATAATGAGACATGAGTACCAGAGACTTTGTAGAATTGCTCCCCTTAATCTTTGCAATGATATTTTCGGGTTTGCTTATTGTCCCTCCATCAGAAATAGAAATACCTTCTTGAATTTCGGGCTGCAGCCCCAGTTTTTTTAATTCATCCAGGATATATGTTTTCGTTTCTTCATGTGCAGAGCTACCCAGGTAATGGCATTCTTTAGAGATGTTTTTTACATGTTCTAAAGCACGAAGTGTAGAAAATTCCTGTTTAGAGGTCTTGAGATCTGTTATTTTTTGTGGTTTACTGCTGTAAAATGTGTAAGCTAATGAAATAAAAATGAGGAGTAACGTAAGTAAAGAGGGAAACTTTCGCATGTGTGAGTATTGATTTAGGCTAAAGGTAAGAAATAAGCTACAATTATTAAAAATATACCTTCCGAAATGATAATTGATGATTTCATTCAATAGTTAAAAAATGTTACTGATAAAGGTATAAAAATTAGATTTTAATTACATTAAAATTAAAGTCTAACTTGAATAAGTTGTTGTAAATCACTATATTTAAGATTCACTAAATCATTAGATATTATGGGAATAATCAGTTTTCAAGGAGCTCGCTCTAAGACGAAGAAGCAGGATGAGACACTTATAAAAGTCTCGGATTATATGACAAGAGATTTGATTACATTTAGTCCTGATCAACCAGTTATGGAAGTTATCGAGGCATTAGTAAAGCATAAAATATCAGGAGGACCTGTGGTTGACGATAATAATCAATTATTAGGTGTCATTTCTGAAGGTGATTGTATTAAACAATTAAATGAAAGCCGTTATTATAATATGCCTATTGAAGATGCTAGAGTAGAAAAGTTTATGGCTAAAAATGTAGAAACAATAGATGGTAATCTCAATATTTTTGATGCAGCAAATAAATTTTTACAAACCAAAAGAAGACGCTTTCCTATTCTGGAAGATGGTAAACTAGTTGGGCAAATTAGTCAAAAAGATGTAATGAAAGCAGCATTAAAAATGAATAGCCAAAATTGGAGAAACCGGTAACCAAACAACAATAGAAGCTAAGAATAGCGGATTTAATAATTCTTATTTTTTATCAGAACCCGTTATTCTAGTTTCGAAACCATCAATACTAAGAGCATTCTTTTCTTTTCGATAATTTTCTAATCGCTCTTCTCCTTGTTTTTCAGACCAGGATTTTAATTGTGTTCTTTCTTCTTTAAAATCCATAAACGGAACAGCATATCCGCAAGAGGTTTGTACCATATCTACATGCATTTCAATGATTTGACGGGAACCAATAATCTCGGGAAATAAATGAATATAATTATGATATGTTTCATCTTGTTTATGAAATATGCTGGCAGTTCCGTATAGTCTCAAGATTAAAGGTTTTCCTTCAAAAGCACAGAATAGAATAGTCATTCTATTATTTTTTATGACATGAGCAGCAGTTTCATTTCCACTCCCTGTAAGATTAAGCCATACAATTTTGTTTGGTCCAATAACCCGAAATGTATCCATTCCTTTAGGAGAAATATTAACCCGCCCTTCATTGGCTGCGGTTCCTACAAAGAAAACTTTTTGTTTTGCTATAAAATCTTTTAATTCTGAACTTATCTCGGTTAGTATTTTTGCCATTTTCTTAAGGTTATAATCTATTTATCATGAGTAGGCGATTCCCAGAAATAGGATTATTTTAATTTCTTTTTACAATTGCATAGAAATCATTCTCTAACGGGAGATATCCCTGATCATATACAAAATAATAGGTGTTTCCGGTTTTGGTAATATAAATACTGGTAAAATGCTGAAAATCAAATCCCTTGGTTATCAGTTTTGTCTTAGTAGTTTTAGTTTTATCCTTTGGATTTAATTCTTCAAGAATTCGGTAGTTTTTGCGTAATAAGTTATTGATATTGCGTATCAAGTTTTTGCTATCCTTGTTGAGCTGATTGTTATATGCATTACGACAGTAATCACTGCAGAATTTTTTATCTGCCCTACCAATAATTTTGTCGCCACATACCGGACATTCTTTTTGCATTTAAAAAAGTATTTGATGTTGAAGATACAATAAATATCCGTTTACAAATGATTAATATAAGGTATTAAAAGAAAATATCTTGTGCTAATCTGTAGGTATTGGCGTGTGCTTCTATAATGGTCTTGATATCTGGAGAATAGCCACCTCCCATAGAACACATTACTGGGATGTCAAGATCTTTGCATGTCTGAAGTACAAATCTGTCACGTTCTGCACAACCAGACAGAGTACATCCTAATTTCCCTAATTTATCGGTAGATAAGATGTCTACACCACTTAAATAATACATGAAATCAGGTTTCTGGTCATTGATAAGTTGAGGAAGAGTTTCTTTTAGGATTCTTAAGTATTCGTGATCTTCGGTTTGATTGGGAAGTTCGATATCCAGATCAGATTTTTCTTTTTTAAATGGATAATTGTTTGCTCCATGCATCGAGAACGTGAATACAGTATCATCACTTTCGAATATTTCTACGGTTCCGTTACCTTGGTGTACATCAAGATCTACGATTAGTATTTTTTTTGCTAAACCATGTTGCAAAAGGTATCGTGCTCCAATAGCTTGATCATTTAGTAGACAAAATGCTTCACCACGATCTGTATACGCATGATGAGTACCACCAGCAATATTCATGGCGACACCATATTGTATGGCATATTCAGAAGCCTGAATCGTGCCATCGGCGATAATCATTTCACGATCAATGAGTTCTTTTGATAGCGGAAAACCAATTTTTCTGGCTGCTTTTGGGTTTAATGATAATTCGATAAGACTTGTATAATAGTCTTTTGTATGAACCGCCAGAATAAGTTGTGGATCCGGAATTTTGGGTTCAAAGAAATTCTCTTCTTTGCAGGTTCCTTCATAAAGCAATTGTTTAGGCAATAGCTCATATTTAACCATCGGGAATCGATGCTTTTCTGGCAAAGGATGTGTATAGATCGGGTGATATGCTATTTTGAGCATATAACTTAACTAATAACCGCCCCGGGATTTACTCCATCCTCGTCAGGATTTAAGAATACAAGTTTTCCTTCAGGTGTTTCGGTCATTAAGATCATTCCTTCACTTTCTACCCCACGTAATTTTCTTGGAGCAAGATTAACCAATACAGTTACTTTTTTGCCTACGATTTCTTCTGGAGAAAAGTGTTCGGCAATACCTGAAACGATCGTTCTGGTATTAATTCCTGTGTCTACTTTAAGTACTAAAAGCTTTTTGGCTTTAGGCATCTTCTCGGCTTCGATGATAGTCCCAACACGGATATCCAATTTGGTGAAATCATCAAAAGTCGCTGTATCTTTTTGTGGTTCTACCACTTTATTTTCAGCTTCGTTAGCTTTTTTAGTTGCTTCCAATTTGTCTAGTTGTTTTTGGATTTCGGCATCTTCGATTTTAGAGAATAACAATTCTCCTTTCTCGATTTGATGTCCTGCCGGAAGAAGTACCTCTTTTGTTGCAACTTCATTCCATGTAGATTCTTGATCAAGTCTCGAAGAGCCAAGAATTGTTTTTAATTTTCTTGAAGTGAATGGTAGAAATGGCTCTGATAGTGTAGCTAATGCAGATGCAATTTGCAAGGCAACATACATAATAGTTTTGGTACGCTCTTCGTCTGTTTTAATCAATTTCCAAGGTTCTTCGTCTGCCAGATATTTGTTCCCTAATCGAGCAACATTTAGTAATTCCTGACTGGCTTCTCTAAATCGATATCGTTCTATAGAACTCGAGATAACCGCAGGATAGGCTTTAAGTTCTGCTAAGGTTTGCTCATCAACTTCAGAAAAAGCGCCCGGTAATGGTATTACACCATCATAATATTTATTAGTCAATACAACTACTCGATTGATAAAGTTTCCGAATATGGCAACCAATTCGTTGTTATTTCGAGCCTGAAAATCTTTCCAGGTAAAGTCATTGTCTTTAGTTTCAGGAGCATTGGCAGTTAATGCATATCGTAATACATCCTGTTGATCAGGAAACTCTTCTAGATATTCATGTAGCCATACCGCCCAGTTCTTTGAAGTAGACAGTTTATTACCTTCGAGATTTAAAAACTCATTAGCAGGTACGTTTTCGGGGAGTATATAACTTCCTTCCGCTTTGAGCATACTCGGAAAAATAATACAGTGAAAAACTATATTATCTTTTCCTATAAAATGAACTAATTTTGTGCTTTTATCTTTCCAATAAGGTTCCCAGTCTTTTCCTTCTCGTGCTGCCCATTCTTTGGTAGAAGAGATATATCCTATAGGAGCATCAAACCATACATATAATACTTTTCCCTCTGCACCAGCTACCGGAACCGGAATTCCCCAATCCAAATCACGTGTTACTGCACGAGGGCGTAATCCATCATCTACCCAGGATTTGATTTGGCCATATACATTGGTTTTCCAATCTTTTTTATGCCCGTCTAGAACCCATTCTCTTAGAAAATTCTCATACTGATCTAATGGTAAAAACCAGTGTTTGGTTTGTTTTAGGATAGGCTCTGCACCAGAAATTGTTGATTTTGGATTGATAAGATCTGTTGCATTAAGAGAGCTACCACAATTTTCGCATTGATCACCATATGCTTCTTCATGACCACACTTAGGGCAAGTACCTACTACAAATCGATCTGCCAGAAATTGATCGGCCTCTGGATCGTATAGTTGTTCTGATGTTTCTTCTATAAATTTACCATCATCGTATAGTTTCTTAAAAAATTCTGAAGCGGTTTCGTGATGAATAGGAGCAGAGGTTCTTGAGTAATTATCAAATGAAATTCCAAAATCATTAAAAGACTTTTTAATGATTGTATGGTACTTATCTATAATTACTTGTGGTGAAACTCCTTCTTTTCTTGCTCGCATAGGAATAGCAGCGCCATGCTCATCACTACCACAAATAAAAGCAACATCATTGCCGGTCATTCTAAGGAAACGTGAGTAAATATCTGCTGGGATATAAACCCCTGCCAGATGGCCTATGTGAATAGGGCCATTGGTATATGGTAAAGCTGCTGTAATTGTATATCTTCCCGTCGTGCTCATAATGCTAAAAAATAAGGCACAAAGGTAATAAAAACACTTGCAAAATATAACCCCTGCATCATCCAATTATTTTGAATGAATGCAAGGGGTACAGTAATCTATTTTATGAAATCAAAATTGATTTACTATAATTACCATTATTGGTCTGAATCTGATATACATAAGGACCAGTACTTAGCCTTGTATTTGCAGATAGTTTTACATCGATAACATGTTCTCCTTCTGTTAATACCTCATTTCTTAAGGTAGCTACTTTTTGTCCTATCACGTTATAAAGTGCAATATCTACATGAGTGGTTTCGGGATTTGCAATATTTATATAGGTTTGACTGTCACTATAGGTAACGATGTGAGTAATTCCTTCTCCATCGATAGGGATATTAGGATTAATACCAGAGCAATTGAATCCTAAATCTAAGGATTCAAAAGAACTACCTAAAAGGACTCTTCCTACAGTATTTTCATCAATACATAACCAATCTTTCATTACCGTGGCATACACTTGTCTAAAATCGGTAGTATTAAATACATTACCTCCACGAGTTAAGTTCGATAAATCAGGATGTTCTCCTGCAAAACCATTTCCGTTAAGGGCAGAACCAAAAAACATGGTTGGTGCTGCAGTACCATGATCTGTTCCCAGAGATCCATTTTCTCTAAATCGTCTACCAAACTCAGACATAGTCATGGTAAGTACTTTGTCGTCCCATCCTGCTGCGGTAAGATCTTTATAGAAGTTACTTACGGCTTCAGAAAATGAATTAAGAAGCTCCTGGTGTCTTTGTATTTGATTGTTATGAGTGTCGAACCCGCCTAAAGTCACTAAGTATACTTTGGTTCCCAGATTTCCTTTGATTAACCTGGAAATAATACTTAATTGTCTACCCAGGCTATCATCAAGGTATCCTCCAAAATCGGTAGATCGTTCGTATGCTGAACTAATTACATCGGCATAGGTAAATGTAGTGTTTGTAACTTCTCTAAGATGCCTTACTCTGTCATCATAAGTACATTCTCCAAGACCATCTGTACTATACGAAGTCCCGTTCTCTGCAATCTGTAGTAATCTTCTGGGATCAGAAACGGCAAAAGAGAAATCATTCTCTGGTCCTTTAAAAATTAAGTTCCCAATACTTCCTATTTGTATAGAAGGAGGGCTGGCTGGTGGGTTAAAAATATAATCGGGATAAATTTCCTGAAAATATCTTCCCATAAAACCGGTTCTGTCTTCTTCTTCTAAGTTAGTATTGGCATAGATATCAGAACCTCTAAAATGAGATAAAGATGAATCTTCGTATCCTACACCATGAACGACTCTCATTTGACCATCACCCCAAACACTTTCTAATTTGTTCATTGGTTTTGGCATGGCATAATCATCATCAAGCGTAATAAATTCACTTGGAGGGATTTTTATAAGAGGCCTGGCATTGGCATAAATATCATAATCATAAACAGGTATAATGGTATTAAATCCATCATTACCTCCTTGTAATCTAACAAGAATTAAAATATTGTCATTTGGTGCCTGGCTAAGGGCTATTGATAAAGGGGAAGGTCGAGAAACCGAAAGAGGTGTATTACCCAACATCATTGATCCACCACCAACAAGGCCTAATGCCTGAAGGAAAGATCTTCTGTTCCATTTTATATGGTCTTCTGTATTACAAGACCCGTCTTTTTTTATATTTTGGGAGTGATTAGTTTCGCACATAAGATTTTATTTAAGTTGGAATTCTGGGATTTCTGCAATGTAATCTAGTAAAGCAGCAAATTGCTGGGGTACTTGAGGAAAACCTAAAGTCCACGTGCCATCTTCATAGTAATTGTCTGGGATACCATCAATTTTGAAAGCTCCTAAGGCTTCAGCAAAAGTAATGAGATCATTAATCCCTCTTGGAAAGAAATAATTTAGAATAGTTCTTACCACAAGATCTACATCTGCGGTAGATACTAGCAGATTTCCATCGCTTTGTTCACCGATTGGCATTCCTACTAAAAAATCTCTAAATTGTTCCTGATTTTGGCTCCATGTGCGACTTACAATATATCGAATACTTTCCCAGCGACCGATCAATAAATCGGGGCTAATCCAGTCGTCATCGCCTTGCCAGCCTTCAACATCTATTGGGTTTAATACGTCTTGTCCCAATGTGCGTACTGTATTTCGGTAAAAATCGATATGATCTACATCTGCAGGTAGCGCAAATCCTAATTCATTAAAAAAACTTATGTTTAAATCACAAGGGCTTTTGATAATTGCCCCTATAGCTTCTATATTAAAAAAATGTTCACTTTTAAATAATTGGCGAAGTACTGCTGCTATTTGATAACCGCTTGTAATAAAAGTTTGCACCATTTGGGCAACAATAGCATCATTACAAGTAGGGCTTACAAAATAGGTGTACAGTTTTGCGCAAATAAAGGTTGCAACTTGATTACTTCTTTGTTGAAATAAAATATTAACAACATCGTCATAGGTCCAGTTTCCGGTTTGACCGAAAATAGTTTTGGAGTCATTGCTAAACTGTGCTGGATCAAAAAGAACATCTCCCCATGGGATATCATTTGTATTGACATACCCGGTTAGTGCTTTTGCTGTTTCCTGAATATCATCTTCTGTATATGCATTGTCTACACCAAGGGTAAAAAGCTCATATAGCTCTCGGGCATAATTTTCATTAGGCCTATCCCTTATATTTTCATCACCATTAAGATATACCAACATGGCATTCGATATACCTATATCGTATACAAAATCTCTAAAATTCCCCAAAGCGTGTATTTGAAGAAGATTGTAATACTGAGATTGATATGCGGGGCTACGATAGGTATCATCTTCGGTGACAAAATGATTACTCCAAAATAAGGTAAGACGCTCTCTTACTTTGTTTTGAATCAAATCATTTATCATTTGATTTTTTCCTTGGGTTCGATAAAAACCTATATCATTATTGGGGTTAGCTGTCTCTGCAGCTTCAAATTGATCTCTATTCCATAAGCCCCATGCTGGAGGGGGAGTGGCATTTAGAGCAATAGCATCATCAATAAGCTGATCAACCAATGCAGAAGGATTGTTTTGAGCCAAAGCAGCAAGAACCTCTGCTTTTGATGCTCCAAAAGCAATTCTACGATACAAATGATTTATTTTGCTTACGTTCCAGGGGTTTCCTGGAGAAGGCACATATTCTGCTAGGGAAGCAAGATTACATGAAGTATCCGACATCATAGGCAATAGGGTTTAAAAGTAGAGTAACGGGGACAAAATTCCTTACAATATAATAGATTATAACGAAAGTATTTGTTAATTAGTATCTCAAAATTGAAAAAAAACAAGAAATGAACCTTATAAGAAGTCGTTGCTGTCTATAAGATGAATGTTTTTTTATCATAATAAATCTATTGCACTACTATTAAAAAAATAAACTCAAGAGTGAAAATACTAGAACCAGATTTTGTTAAAAAAGGAGATAAAATTGCTATTGTTTCTACAGCAAGGAAGATTAATTTAAAGGAAATAAGAGAAGCAGTAGCACTATTAGAAAAATGGGGATTAGTCCCTGTGATTGGTTCAACGATTGGAAAGGAACAAAATCAATTTGCGGGATCAGATCAGGAACGAGCATCTGATTTTCAAAAGATGTTAGATGATAAGGAAATCAAAGGGATTTGGTGCGCAAGAGGAGGGTATGGAACTGTAAGAATCATCGATAAAATTGATTTTTCAAATATGTTGAAATACCCAAAATGGATTATAGGGTATTCTGATGTTACTGTACTTCACTCTCATCTACATAAACTAGGTATATGCTCGTTACATGCGCCTATGCCAATAGATATCCATAAAGGAACAGAAGCGTCGATAGCCTCGTTAAAAGATACTGTTTTTGGTAAAAAAGTTAAGTATAACATTCTTTCTTCTAAAAAAAATATTGTAGGAAGCTGTAGAGGTCGGTTAGTGGGAGGTAACTTATCTATTTTATATTCTCTATGTGGTTCTGCTTCTTCTTTGGACACTTCGGGTAAAATTTTATGTATAGAGGATCTTGATGAGTATCTTTATCATATCGATCGTATGTTGCAAAACCTTAAACGTAATGGGTATTTCGACAATTTATCTGGATTGATTGTCGGAGGAATGACCAAAATGCATGATAATAATGTTTCCTTTGGTAAAAAAGCTAAAAGGATTATTCTCGATATTGTGCAGGAGTATGATTTTACAGTAGTGTTTAATTTTCCAATGGGGCATGTTGAGGATAATAGAACTTTGATTATGGGAGCAGAAGCTTTTTTACGAGTCGATAAGGATCAAGTAACATTAGAATATATATAAGTATGGCAGAACATAATACTCTTGGTAAAAAAGGAGAAAAGATGGCAACTGATTTTCTTATCGAGAAAGGATATGAAATTCTAGAACGAAATTATAGGTATCTGAAACATGAGGTTGATATCATTGCCAGAAAAGAAAATATTGTCGTAGCAGTAGAGGTAAAAACCCGAAGTACTCCCGAATTTGGGAATCCTCAGGATTTTGTAAAACCTAAACAAATACAATCTCTGGTCAAGGTCATTGATCATTATGTTACTGACCAAGATTTGGATGTAGAAGTACGTTTTGATATCATCGCTATTATAAAAAATAAATTGGGCACCAGAATAGAGCATCTGGAGGATGCATTTTATCATTTTTGAGAATGTTATGTCTTTATAAAATTTGTAATCCTTGAATATGAAATAAAGAGGAAAAACTCAGTAATTTAAAAAAATAAGGGGCTTATAAAGTGGCCCCTTAAATTATTTTATAATTTTGGATTGGGGTTTGTCTATTTAACAACAAACTTTTTTATTAAACTTCTTCCTGACTTAATAATATATATGCCTTTTGCTAAATTGGAAATGTTAATTTCAGAAATACTTTGTGTAGAGATTTCTTTATGAATAACTCTTGTTCCCTGAATGGTATACACATCTATATCGGTTTTTTCTTGTATGGGATCATTTATCCGAATATTTAAAATACCTAACTCATGATTTGTATACAGAGATAAATTTGTCCGAATATCGTTTTTATTTTTTACTGTTGAAATAGAAGTAAATTTAAGCCTTTGGTTATTACCACCATGATACTCATAAATGCCAACATTTGCGTTATTGTTTACTCCAAAGGCATCTATGGACTTCTGACTTCTAGAATCTATAACCTTATAAATATTTGAGCCAAGCGAATTTATTTTCCATTTTTGATTTGGCCCTCCGTGATATGTATATAACCCTATATTGTCACCATTGTTTTGTCCAAAAACATCCAAAGATTTCCCGCTATTTACATTTATAATTTTGTATGTATTATTACCTAAATTGGTTATTTTCCATTTTTGTAAACCGCCTCCATTATAGTTGTTGATTTGAACATTAGAACCATTAGAATCTCCTTGAGCAGTCAAAGCTTCTCCATTGTGCTCAAAAGTGATTTTGTAAGTGCCACTTGTAAGAGTACTATTATCGACAGTTATAGAGTGTTTACTTATTCTTCCTAGGATGTCTTCTAGTATAATTTCTACAACACTTCCTGAAGAAGCCGATATCGACGAAGATCTAGTTTCTGGGGCAATTACGGATTTTACGATGCTACCATCTACTTTGATTGTATACTTAAATTGAGGAGTTGAAGATACAGGTACATTCCATGAAATATTTGTGGAAGATGCGGATTGTATTGAAAATGAAATAGCAGGATTTGAAGGTGTAGAATTTGTGTCGGTATTAAAGGTAATAGGAGGATTACCAGAAAAACTTGGAGATGTATTTCCTCCACTTTGCATAAAATAGATTCCATCATCGACTCCTGCATCTACGGCGTTGGTGTAATTGGATGATCTAGGTTCTACATTTCGATTATAAGTACCTTGGTTCATAGGCACCCAGGTTCCATCTGTTTTTCTTTTAAAACCATCTTTCATTTCAAATCGTCTTTTATGCATTCCGGTACTAAGCCAGTCTTCCAAAAAGGCATTTGTAGTGCCATTAAATGTCACATCGCTAACTGGATAATTCATTGTGATCATATGATACCATTTGTTTTGAGAATCTCTACGAATCCAAAAACCAAAATATGTGTGAGAACCTACATTCCAACGACGAGTTACTACGGTATTCCATTCATTAAGATTCCATCCAATAGTAGGATTCATAGATTTTAATCCCGTTCCTTCACCTCCAAAATTTTCAACAATTGTACCGGGGCCAACATAGTCGGCAGTAATAGTCTGTCCATTACTAGGATCCCAAATCGAATAAATAAAGACATGTCCTTTATCTGGGGAATCCTGAAAACCACAGTATGCCCCTCCTTCACTACCGGCATTCCATTGCATTGTACAATAATAAGTAGCGTTGGTAGTGATGGTAGACCTTACGGTTTTCATAAGGATATCACCTGAGCCATTATCGTTGGCTCTAAAATGAGAAGACGGAGCAGAGTTTTGCGCAGAAGAAAAATTAATTATCGAAATTAAAACTAAAAAGAATATTGTGTTTTTCATAATATAAAGATTGTTAAGTGTTAGTTGGTTTTATGAAGACATTTTTCATGTTCTGATGTTGTTCAAATATCCTTATAATGATTTAGTAACATGTGGATATTTTGGTCATATACCTCTAGATTTTCGGAATTTTGTGATTAGAATCTTAATACTATGGTTTGAAAAAAGACATATACTAGCTTAAGTAGATTGTATTAAGCGCTTGTCTTGATTGAATATATCATTGTAGAGTAGAAGGAGATAGGTTTCTATGAGTTAGAATAGAGTACAGCAAAAATCTTTACTAAATTAGTGTCCTAATATATTTATAAAATGATTTTTTGAGGTGCGAATATGTACATTCGGTCGAAAAACATTTGATAATACGATAGTTTTGTGTGAAACTAAATTACTTCTGTATGCAGTCTTTTGAATTAATCGACCTAATTGTATTTTTAGGTATTAGTCAGGGAATATTTTTGGCGATAGTGATTCAGGTGATACAGAATAAGAATAGATACGCTAATAGAACATTATCTCTGATTTTAATCATAGCTTCGATAATGTTAACAGGTCGATTTTTCTTTACTATAGAGACCAATATCGAAATCTTTTTTAGACTGGCACTTTTCGTAGATATACTAGTGTTTGTATTTGGTCCCTTGTTATATCTTTATCATCGAAGATTAATATTTAATGAAAAATCAAAATACATATTACACTATACATATTTTATTCCTGCAGCAGGAATGTTAGTATATCATTTGTGGACATATCAATTTTCTTATGATGAATTTGTTTTACTGTTTCAGAATGGTAGTCTTACATTATCTTTTTTAATTATAGAAGCTGTTGGAATTCTCTTCAATCTATATTTTGGAGGTCGATGTTTTCAATTATTAAGAATATACCAAAAAGAAGAAAAAAACAATTTATCGTATTCTCAACATCTGGTAAGATATCTTAATGTGATTCTGATTACAGGGAGCTTGTTTTTATTGTCATGGATAATAAGCTTTATACTGGGTTATGGCTTTAACATATATTCCTCGTTTTTAAGCTACAACTCTATATGGATAGTGGTTTCTATTTTTGTATATATCATAGGTTTTTATAGTTTAAAACAACCTGATATTTTTAGAATGCCTTTATCTATAAAAAAGCATTTTAAAAACAAAGAACGACTTGATGATGAAATGATTAAAAAATTAGAGGCTAGACTAGAAAAACTTATGATAAATGAGAAAATTTATTTGAATCATAAACTTACTCTGGTTGATCTGGCAAAAGGATTAAATACATCAACTAATAATGTCTCCTGGTTACTCAATAACATTCATAAATGTACTTTTTATGATTATATCAATACATATAGAGTGAAAGCATTTGTAGAAAAGATTGAGAATGGTGAACATCATCATCATACACTCCTCGCATTATCAATGGACTCTGGATTTAACTCTAAGTCAACTTTCAATAAAGCATTTAAAACAGCTATAAAGGATACACCAAGTAATTATATCAAGAAACTAAATACAATCTAATGTTACTAGATTGGGTAGGTTGTGCCCAAAAGATCGATCAACATTAATCTATATCAAAGAACTAGTAAATCTCTTATATTTATCCTAAAACAAAAACGAGGGTTGTAGATAAGCTAACGTTAACAGCAATTTAAGTATAATTAATCTCTATAAAGATTGAATAAAACAATATTAGATTTTGCAATTGTTGCCAGTGGTATTATAGGATATTTTATAAGTATCTCATTAATCACTACTTCTTTTTATAAGAGTCGTGCAAATAACTATCTCTCCCTCTCTTTATTCTTGCTAACAAGTTTGACCTTATTAGGTAGATATGGTGCAGGAAATGCCGTTTTGGCATTCTTAAACTATATCATGTTGGATTTTCTAGTTGCTGTTACTTTATTTACCTATTTTCTAATTCAAATTGAACATAGGTACCTTAAAAAGAAATGGTATAAATGGCTATACTTTCCTTTCTTTAGCTCTTTGATTATTGAAATTATTCTTCATTTGGATTCTATTTTCAATCTTTATAATTCAGATTTTGCTGTTCTTGTATTTTATATTAAGGATAATACATCGTTTGCCTACAATCTATTTTTAATATTTTGGGGGAGAAATTTAATAAAGAATTCCAATACTATTTCAGAAGAGAAAAGACGGTGGTTGTTAAGATTAAACTTTTTGATTGTATGCATTATTGCAAGTTGGCTTTTGTTTATACTATTCAATTCAGAATATGTTGCAAATTTTCTATGGATAATCATTTCTTTTTTCTCGTGGTGGATATTGTATTATGGAGTGTTCAAACTCCAGATAGTAGCACAAAAAGACGAAATACATGAATACTTAGCTTCAAAAAGGACAAATGGCACTCAAACAAAAAAGAAAATAAACAAAACGACTGTTTCTAAAATTATTACCCAGTTACATATATTAATGGATGAGGAAGAGTTATACAAAAATCCACTTTTAAGTAGATTAGATCTAGCCACTCGATTAGGAACAAACGAAGGGTATTTGTCACAGATTATAAATCAGGAACTCAATAAAAGTGTCATTCAGTTTGTAAATGAATATCGAATTGAAGCTGCTAAAAATCTATTGCAGGATCCTGTATTTAATAAATACTCTGTTGAAGCTATTGGTATGGAAGCTGGTTTCAAATCTAACAGTGCTTTCTATAATACTTTCAAAACCAGTCTGGCGATGTCTCCGGGAGCCTTTAGAAAGCTTCAAAAAACCTCCTAATTCGTGTAATTCCATTGTTTTAGGAATTCTTCAATCCCAAAATTACTTTTTTATTTTTTTGAAAAACATACTTTCACATCAGAAAATCAAAAACATAATTTTAATGAAAAACACAATCAACATATCATTTATTATTCTTTTTATTTTATCTGCGACGATAACAATTCATAGCCAAACTAATAATGGCTGGACGATCATGTATTATGGTGCTGGATCCAATTCTTCGGAACTAGATCTTTTTAATGATATCAAAGGGATGATTAAAGGAAAGCAATCCAGAGGTTATGAAGTAATTACGTTAATCGATAGAATTGAAGGGTTTTCTGAAGATGCAAAGACATTAGGCGAAAATTTTACAGATACTAAACTTTACAAATTTGATGCTAATAACTACCATGAGTTATCAGGAAAAGAAATACTTCCAGAATTAAAAAAAGAAACATCCTATGAAGCTAATATGGGGGATGCTGATCTATTAAAGCGGTTTATTAAATATTGTAAGAAATATTACCCTGCCAAACATTATATGCTGGTTCTGCGGTCACATGGAAATGGCTGGCGTATGTGTCCAGACAAAGAAGCAGGAGTTGATGATGCTCTACATTCTACTGAACTCGGTGAAGTCTTGTCTAATGATGAATCGGTAGATGTATTAGGATTAGATGTATGCTCGATGGCAGGATTGGAAAATTTTTATGAATGGAGGCCCAACGAGACTTCATTTTCTGCAGATTACATCCTAGCATCAGCCACTGTATCACAAGCTTTGGATTACAATAGTATATTTAATCGCTTAAGCACAGATACTAAAAACAGTTTTAGTAGGCAGAATAATTATTTTGAATCGGGAAAAGAAAAAATCCTTAATCCTTTTACAATGACCCCTAAAGAATTCTCAAAACTCCTTATAGAAGAGGCTTATGATAGCCAAAAATGGTCCTCTTGGGGGTTGTTTGATAATTCTGAGATTGCTAATGTTAAATTAAAAATAGACGAATTAGCAAAACTACTTTCTGTAGAAAAGAAGGCTATTATATACTCCATTATAGAACAAGCCTCTGGATATTACCATGAAAAAGGGATTGAAAAAATAAAACAAGAAATAATCTTTCCATATGTAGATATTTATGATTTTGCACAGAAGATTAGTAATACTCAAGAGTTACATCAAAATATCAGAACAAAAGCAAAAGAAGTTTGTAACATCGTAGATCGATTGATCATGTATTCATATTTTGGAGGTAAAGACCCTTTGCCAAAAAAAGATAATTTTGAAGAAGGGAGAAATGGAGTTTACATAATTGTTCCCCTGGGTAAGAAGACAGATTCCTTAATCGAAGGGACTTTTTGGGAATATGCAAAACAGTGGTATAGCCCATATGATCAAAAACATATAAAAGAATTGAATACTGCTTACGGTTTATATGACTGGTGTAGTGATGGTATGAAACCAGAAAATGAAAAAGTAGATAACTTTTATGAGTATTTAGATTTTCTTTTTACAAAATAAGGATGACTTTATTTTTATGGATAGTAAGTTTAAGCTATACTTTCCTTTTTAAAAGTACGATATGATCCATTCGGTCGAAAAGTATAAGATAATATGATAGTTTTGTAGTAACCAGTAATCATTTGTTAATGCAATCTTTCGAATTCATTGATCTTATACTTTTTTTTGGAATAAGCCAGGGTGTTTTTTTAGCAGTTACTCTTCAGATTATTAAAAACAAAAACAAAGCAGCAAACAGAGTTCTTTCGATTATGTTAATGCTTTCTGTTTTTATGCTTTTGGGCAGAATGATTTTTTTTAAATTTTTGACTGCAAGATTATTTCAATGGGCAATTCTTATTGATTCGGTGATTTTCTTATTTGGACCACTATGTTATATATACAGTAGACGATTAATATTTTCTAAAAATGAAACATATAGACTTTCCTGGTCTCATTATATACCTGTAAGTTTTCATCTTTTATTTTCGTTTTATATTTTTTCCTTTAATGGAGATGAGTTTTTGGATCATTTATCGGCTGGATTCTTCAAAATACCTTTTTTAATTATTGAGGGAGCAGGAATTGTTTCTAATATATACTATTGGATTCTTAATGTGAAAATTTTAAAGACATATATTCAGAATGAGAAAAATCATGTTTCTTATACTCAAAGTTTGGTGTCGTTTTTGAAATTTTTTCAAATCTCAATCTTTATTGTCATAACGGTTTGGATGATCAGTTTTATCTCGATGAACTTTTTTAATTATTCTATAAAATTTATTAGTTATAACTCGGTTTGGGGCACAATCTCAATATTTATATTTGTAATCGGATACTATAGTCTTAAAGAACCAGAGTTGTTTAGGATATCGTTTCAAAAAGAAAAAACAAAATCACAGCAACGTTTACCGCAAGATCAGATTATTTCTATAGGAAAAGAACTAAATGCCCTAATCGAGAAAGAAAAGATTTTTCTAAAATCTGATTTAACGCTTCGCGACCTCTCTCTAAGATTACATACGTCTACTCATAATGTTTCATGGTATCTTAATCATGTGTCAAAAAGTAATTTTTATGATTACATTAATCATTTTAGGATACAGGAATTTTTATCAAAGATAGATAATAACGAACATCTTCATCATACCATACTTGCCATTGCTATGGAAGTTGGTTTTAATTCGAAATCTACTTTTAATAAGGCCTTTAAATTAGAGGTTAAGGATACACCAAGAAATTACATTAAAGGATTAAAGGCAGCTTAAATAAGTGTGAATTGATCCAAACCGTCGATTTTTGTGAAGTGCCTAAATACTTTAGAGCAAACTTAAAAATCATTCAACATGAAAACATGTATTAAACACGTTAGTATAAAAGCATTAATGCTTTTTGTTTTATCCTCGATATCAATCACACTAATTTCTTGTTATGGAGATGGGATCGATCCAGACCTCGAGGTAGAAACTGTAGTTTCTCCTTTTTTTGGTAATGATGCTGTTAGTGTAGATAAATACGGCAATATTTATGTTTCTGAGTTTGGTCAGTTTGCAGGAGCAAATGGCAATGGAACGAGAGTTTTTAAAATATCCAAAAGTGGTGATGTTACAGAATTTGCATCGAACTTAACAGGTCCATTAGGGAATGCAATTGACCTACAAGGTAATCTGTATGTTGTTAACAGTAGTGGTGGTGGATCAGGAGATATTCTTAAAATTACACCAGAGGGAACACAAACAGTATTGGCGGCCATTAGTGGTTTCCCATCTGGGCTAACTTTGGATCATGATAATAATCTATATGTGTCAAATTTTGGAACCCCGACGGTTCATAAAATCACTACAGAAGGAGAAGTAACCGTGTATGCATCAGACCCTAAATTAACAGGTGGTGTAGGGATTGATTTTGATCGTAAAGGAAATTTAATTGTTGGCAATTTTGGTACGGCAGATATTTTATCTATAGATCCAGAAGGAAATGTATCTCTTATTACGACTATTACCGATGCCGTGGTTAATGGTTTTGGAATTGGGTATATAACTGTTATTAGAAATACGATTTTTGCTACTGGTATTGGAGTTAATAAAATATTTAAAATTTCTATGGATGGTACAGTAGAGGAGTTTGCGGGTACCGGAGATGCTGCTCAAACCGATGGATTGCTTAAAGAAGCATCGTTTAATGGTCCTAACGGGATTACTTCTGACCCATTGGGTACGGCAATTTATATATCAGAATTTGGAGGAACAGGAGGAGTGAGGAAAATTAAATTTTATTAAAATTATTACAAAATAGATGTCAATAGGTTTGATTGTATACAAAAGGTCGATTCATAATATAGATAGATCTTAAATTTGGGATAAACCAAAAATACTACTTAAAAATAGGTTATGTAGTTCATATTAGGTTGATCTATATCATTAATTATTCATCTTAAAACTATATCATTATGTTACAATCAATTTTAAATCAAGAAGGTGTACACGCACTAAACAAGTATCAGCAAAAATCAGTTAACGGAAAAGGAGGAAGAAATTCTCCCTGTCATTCTGGTAATGATTGTGATTTTGGTTTGGAGTGTGCGGGGTGCTATTGCAGGCCAATTGGTGGTACAATTTGATAGAAAAAAGCAGTGAGATTAATTCAATTTTAAGTAATAGTGAGTATTTAAAATTAGTAAGGCGGGAATCAATGGATTCTCGCCTTTTTCACTTTATTATACATTGTAATTAGTGCTTACATCATTGCTTTTATGATGCTTAAGATGAGTAATAAAGCTAATAAGATTAGACTTTTCATGATATTAAGGTTTATGGATAAAAAGATGTATTAAATCGTATGCGTATTTAAAAAGGTTAGATGGTGATTCGGTTTTGTTTATTAATAGAGAGATTGATGCATTATATTCTGGAAATAATACAAAGATTGATGTTGCTCCTGTTGCCATACCGGCATGATGAAAAACCTGAACGGGATAATTGTTCTTAAAAACTGATTTTGATATATGACTTCGCCAACCAATAGCATAACTCTGCTCATTTATTTGCCCATTGGTTAAGGTTACAGGTTGTGTAAGAGATTGTACAGTTCTTTTGTTTAGGAGTTTATGATTTAGAAATGCATTTCCTAAGGTTACAAGATCTGTTGGAGTTGCAATAAAACCACCACCAGCCCATTTATTACTATTGTTTACCTTGTATACTTCTTTGTATTGATTGTTTTCGACTTCATAAAATTTAGATAAGTTCTCTATTACAGCGGTTTGTTGTTCAGTAGGGATATCTATGTCTAGAGGTTCGAATATTGAAGTTTTCATAAAATGAGGAAAATCCATTTCTGAAGCCCCTTCAATCATTGCACTAAGTAGCGTATAGTTGTAAGTGCTATAGCTAAAATCTGTACCCGGAGAAAATAATAAGTCATCATCGTTAAATACAGAAACACCTTTCTTTGGTAGTAGCATACTCATCATTGTTGTAATATTCCCAAATAGGAAAACAAAAACAGATTCCGTAATTACGTATTCCCGAGGTATGAGAAGCAAGTTGTTTTAATGTTATTTCTGAAAGCGTTTTACTGGCATACGGGACAAATTCTTTGACTTTAGAATCAAGACTAAGTTTCTTGTTTTGAAGAAGAACTCCTAATCCAATTGAAGTCACCGCTTTTGATGTGCTTCCAATCCTGAATTTTGTTTTTAAGCTCACTTTTTTGTTTTTTTCTATATCCTCATAGCCAATGGCATTAGCCCAAACTATTTTGCCGTTTTTACCAACTGCAACAGAAATTGCAGGTGTTTTTATTCGAGAAAATATATCTCTTAGAAGACTGTCTGCTTTTTTTGAAATCGAATCTTGATGCTGTACAACTGGTTGTGATTTGGTGATTTTAGGAAAGACAGACCACCCAGAAGTTTGAACAAAAATAGGCTCTAATAGATAAAATAATAATGGGATAACGATTACCAAAATAGATATAACGCAGATTTTTTTCATGATGATATTTATTTAAAATAAGATATAAGAGATACTATCAAAGAATAACAATTCAATGATTTTATAAAATGTTTAGAACATATTTTTAATGGTTAACCAAGAGCAATTTCCTTTTGCTTTGCTTTTAGGATTTGAGAAACTTTATATAGTAGGATGATTTCCAGAATTATTGTAGGGGTAAGTAAAACCAATCCAATAAGAGATAAAATGATGGTCACCATAAAACCATAAGTAATGATTTCAAAAATGCCCGTTACAGTGGCAAGTGTTCCTAGGCCATTTTTCAGACGTAATACCGATATTCCAAATAGTATTCCAACAACGCCATAGGTTACTGCTTCGGCTCCAAGAACGAACTGATAATCAAAATCAACAATGTATAGTGATAGAATATCATAGATATAAAATAATACTCCAATAAAAATAAAAATGAATGCAGTAATCCGTAATAGGTAATTTTTAAAAATTTTCCCGGTGAGGATGAATCCTCTTGTAAATAGAATAACCGAAGCCAGCATGCCTATTTTTAATATGATATAGGCAATGTTATTTGTAACCATTAGATCTTCAGTGTATCTGTAATAGTCTACAATAATTTCTGCAAATCCAAGAATAAAATATACAATCCCACTGATCCACGAGATAGAAAGTTGTTTGATTAGAAAACCAACTTCTTTACTATCATCTATATCGAGAAGAAATAATTTTTTAAACTCTTTAGCTACTCGAGATTCTTCTGTTTGTATTCTTTCGAGGTCATAATCCAGTGCTGATAAAATAGTTTTTATAGTATAACTTCTTGGAGTTACTTCTCCTGCTTCAATACGCTGGATCGTACGAACACTAATATTACATTGTTCTACCAGCTCTTCTTGGGTAAATCCTTTAGATTTTCTGAGTTCAGAAATTTTTTGACCTAATTCTGGCTGTTTCATGATTTGATTAATTTTCATTTTGTTCAGCAATATTAGTTCTCAGAAATAGGTTCTCAAATTTTTTAGCTTGTATTTCACCCGACATTCACCCGACAATCCAGGTATAGTAATACTTCTCAAGGATTTGTAAAAGAATCTCTAGAATCCGAAATATAGGAATTATTCTATTGAATGTGTTATGATTTTTTTTAGAAATTACTTTTTATGAATAACATACTTGTATTTTTAGGCACTTTTGAGGTTGGAGATAGTGGCTAGGTATTGATAGTAATTCCTGTATGTTTTGGGAAAGTGAATTTAGATGTATTGATTATTGGTGATGTAAGGCATTGGCGGTTATGCAAATTATGGATTGATTTTGAATACAGATTAAGAACATTTAAGAAGTACTATGCTGTTCTAATTTTTAGTGCCCTTAGATAACTTTTAACTTCAATGTACATTGCTTCTTTACTGTATACATCATCAATATTATTATAGCAATGATATCCAAAAGAATAATTCATAGAAAATTCTTCTATATCGATTAATTCTGGATTGTTTTTATAGTTTTCTATTTCTTCTGTAAATCTCTTCTTTAGGTTTGAATAATTTATTGCATATAGTTTATTAGCATTAAGACCATCTATCAATTGACTAACTCGATTATTTATCTTTTGTAATTGTTTCCAGGAATCTTTTAAAAAACTAAATTCTTCTCTTGTGTTCATAACCAATGTTGGATTATTATTATAACTATGATAAAATTAAAAAATATATACCTCGTTTAAAGGTGTTTGTCGGTAAAACACATTAAAACTATCGTTAAAGTGTTATTTTTTATCGACGGATGGTTTTTGTGATATGACTTTTGAGAATTACTCCCTCGGCTTCAATATACTGTATGGTACAAACACTAATATTACATTGTTCTACCAGTTCTTCTTGGGTAAGTCCTTTGATTTTATGACCTAGGTTTTAACTGTTTCATGATTTGATCTATTTCCTTTATCCCCAGTTCCCTAAGATTCATATCATATAAAAAGTATTGAGTGAATTTGGATAGTAGAATCTTTTAACAATAGCAAATACAAGGAGTTTGGTAGTTCACTAATACAATATAATGATTACAGAAATCCTATTTTTCAATAAAAACTTAATATAAGTTTTTTTAAAACAGGTTTTCTTTATTTTTACACTTTAAAGTGGTTTATGCTTTTTTGGTTCTAGCAAAAAAGTATAAACCACTCCTTTTAATAATTGTGTTTTCAGGACTTTAATTTTTTAAAATTAAAATAGTATCATAAAATGAACTACAAATCAAAAACCTTAATTATTGTCATAATTATTTTTACCTCAGCACTTGGGGTTTCTCAGGTAAGAGTTGGGAATTTTTCACATTCTAAAAATAAATTTAAGAAATTAAACAATAAGGAGCTAAAAAGGTTTACGAATACCCAAACAACATTTGTTTTTCCTAATGTTTTTCCTAAATCATCTTATGAAAATATCCTTAATCAGGTTTGGGATATAACTCCTTATAAAGTAGTCTATGAAGATGATTTTACAGGGGATGACTTAGAAATTGACAATGCTTTGGCTAGATTTGAAACTATGGAGCTTGAAGTGACTACGCAATCAGGGATGATGAAATCATATAGTTTTACCTGTATAGATTTTGGTGTTATTGACAAAATAAAAAAGAAAAAAAACAACAATGCTTGGAGCATATCACGAGTAGGTGCAATTTATTTTACACCAGATATCAAAATAAGGCAGCAAATAGCAGCACCATTTAGCGCAGAAGAAGTTGTTGGTGATTTTATCAATTTTAGATTAGGATATTTAAAAAATTATCTACAATTAGTAAATAAAAATTTAAAAAATGAAAGGCCTGTTGATATTTATGATGACTATGTCCTCCCCGAGTTAAAAGATCTTAAAAATCATACTTTGTATATAGATTCTAATCTATTATACGGGTATGATGGCTTTTTTGGATTAGAAAAAAAGAACCCAGAAATAGAAAAGTTAATGCAAGATTATCCTTTTAAATATGAAGTAGTTAAATACGGTACACTAGAAGAAAAAATCTTTAACGAAAAGAAAGATTTCTATTACTTAATGTATAATCAGATAAATTATAATAAAATAATAAACATTGTAAATGGAAAAACCGGAAATGCAATTTATCAAGAACACACTAAAATGTCTTTTAATATAAAACCTAAAGATTTTAAAAAAATTAGTTCTAAAATAAGTAAACTGAACTAATCCTTATAACATGAGTTCGATGTAATTTTCTATCGAACTCATGTTATTTATTATCATTACGCTTCAATATCAACCTTAGGTTGTAACGGTTGCAATACTTGCAGTGCCTTATCAACAGAATTAACATTTTCAAAAGTTAATAATAAGCGTAACCCGTTCCTGGTGTTCTTTTCTTTCATCTTACAAACTCCAGGATTCTGTTGTACAAATTGCAATACATGTGTAAATGCCGGACTTTGATAAAAACCAGATTGTTGATCACTAATGAAATAGCCAATCAATTTACCTTGTTTCATAATAATTTTTTCTAACCCAATAGATGTGGCTATCCATTTTATTCTAACCGAATTTAATAAATCTATCGCCTGATCCGGTAATTCACCAAAACGGTCAATCAATCGTTTTTCGTACTCCTGCAAGTCAGATTCTTCTTTGATAGCATTAAGCTCGGTATACAAGCTAAGACGTTCGGTAATATTATTGATGTAATCATCTGGGAATAACAATTCGAAATCGGTATCGATCTGTGTGTCTTTTAAATATACCTTATCTGTTGCCTCTTCTTTATATAATTCTGCAAACTCATTTTCTTTGAGTTCTTCGATGGCTTCATTTAGGATTTTTTGGTACGTTTCGAAACCAATTTCATTAATAAATCCACTCTGCTCTCCTCCTAATAGGTCTCCTGCTCCTCGAATTTCGAGATCTTTCATCGCAATATTAAAACCACTTCCCAGTTCAGAGAATTGTTCTAGTGCTGTGATACGTTTACGGGCATCTTCGGTCATAGCAGAATAGGGGGGAGTGATAAAGTAACAAAATGCTTTTTTATTACTTCGACCTACACGACCTCGCATCTGATGTAGATCAGAAAGGCCAAAATTATTGGCATTATTGATAAAAATGGTATTTGCATTCGGGACATCTAACCCGCTTTCTACAATAGTGGTAGAAATCAATACATCAAACTCTCCATTCATAAAAGAAAGCATGAGGCTTTCTAGTTTTTTTCCTTCCATTTGCCCATGACCAACACCTACTTTGGCATCGGGAACTAAGCGTTGTACCATCCCCGCAACTTCTTTAATGTTTTCGATTCTGTTATGAATAAAAAACACCTGACCACCACGTTGGATTTCATAACTTACAGCATCTCGTATTGTTTCTTCGCTAAATCGTATTACATTGGTCTCAATGGGATAACGATTGGGAGGCGGAGTAGTAATGGTAGATAAATCCCGTGCTGCCATAAGGCTAAACTGTAATGTTCTTGGGATTGGTGTAGCGGTTAAAGTTAGCGTATCTACATTTTCTTTTATGGTCTTGAGTTTATCTTTTACCGATACTCCAAATTTTTGTTCTTCGTCAATAACCAATAATCCGAGATCTTTAAACTTCACATTTTTGTTAACTAGTTGGTGAGTCCCGATAATGATATCTACTTTACCTACGGCTAGATCTTCGAGAGTCTCTCTTTTTTGTTTTGCTGTGCGAAAACGATTTATATATTCTACGGTTACCGGAAAATCTTTAAGACGTTCTCTAAACGTTTTTGCATGCTGAAAGGCAAGAATTGTAGTGGGTACCAAAATAGCTACTTGTTTCCCATTATCAACAGCTTTAAATGCTGCCCGAATAGCGACTTCGGTTTTACCAAAACCAACATCTCCACAAATAAGCCGATCCATTGGGCGCTCACTTTCCATATCAGCTTTTACTGCTTCTGTAGCAGTACTTTGATCGGGGGTATCTTCATATATAAAAGAAGCTTCCAGCTCATGTTGTAAATAACTATCTGGATTATACTGAAATCCTTTTTGCAGTTTCCGTTTTGCATATAACTGAATCAAATTGAAAGCTATATGTTTTACCCGAGCTTTGGTCTTTTGTTTAAGTGTTTTCCAGGCTTTAGAACCTAATTTGTATAGCTGCGGAGGTTTACCATCTTTACCATTAAACTTTGAAATTTTATGAAGCGAATGTATACTTAAGTATAGTACATCTCTTTCTCCATAAATTAGTTTGATAGCTTCTTGTTTTTTGCCTTCTACATCTATCTTTTGTAATCCACCAAATTTACCAATCCCATGATCAATATGAGTTACATAATCACCTACATCCAGATTGGTGAGTTCTTTTAGTGTGATTGCCTGTTTTTTGGCATATCCATTTTTGAGATTAAACTTGTGGTAGCGTTCGAATATCTGGTGATCTGTATAGCAGGCAATTTTACGATTGTGATCAATAAATCCCTGAAAGGCAGAAAAAACAATGGTTTCATATTGTTTTACATCAAGATCTGCATCGTCAAAAATATCATGAAAGCGTTTTGCCTGTTGTTCACTTACACAGAAGATATAGTTCTTATAACCCGTTTCATGATTTTCATTCAGATTTTTGATCAGTAAATCGAATTGTTTATTGAAAGAAGGTTGAGGTTTGGTGTCAAATTTTATTGCATAATCTGCTTTGGTAATAGGGCGGTTACCGATTTCGATTAATGTAAAATCTAATAATTGCTTTTTGATTAGTTCTGATGTAGCAAAAAGCTCTGTTGGGGTACCATGTTTGATATCCTTTGAAAGCGTTTTGAAGGCCTCTTCGGCTTTTTCGAAATTTTTATCAATTCTGGCAGAAAGAAGGTCAATGTCTTTTGTGACAATTACTGTTTTTGAGGCAATATATTTTAAGAAACTTTCTCTGGTTTCTTGTAATGCTTTGTTCTCAACATTGGGGATGATAGAGATTTTTTTAATTTGATCTGTAGATAGTTGAGTTTCTACATCAAAAGTTCTAATACTATCAACTTCATCGCCAAAAAATTCGATTCTATAAGGTTCGTCATTACTAAAAGAAAACACATCTACAATTCCTCCACGAACCGAAAATTCTCCAGGCTCGGTAACAAAATCTACTCTTTGAAACTGATATTCGAATAATACTTCATTTACAAAATCGAGTGAAAGCGTATCATTGATATTAATTTTTAAGGTATTTTTTTCGAGTTCTTTTCGAGTTACTACTTTTTCGAACAATGCATCGGGATAGGTGATAATTAATGCTGGTTTTTTCCTAGAATTGATGCGATTAAGCACTTCGGCTCTTAGGAGTACATTTGCATTGTCGGTTTCTTCAATTTGGTAGGGTCTACGATAACTCCCGGGGTAAAAAAGTACATTTTTATCCCCAAGTAGTTGTTCGAGATCATTGAGATAATACGCCGCCTCTTCTTTGTCATTAAAAATGCAGAGAAATGGTTTTTCGGCTTGGATAAAGCTGTTTTGAATAATAAATGATAATGATGATCCAATGCTTCCTTGCAGATGTATTTTTGTTTCGGGCTGGGCAATAGCTTCTCCCAGTTTCTGCATTTGCCGAGACTGTGCAACAATTTGCGAGATTAAATTTACACTCACTTAATAATGTTTTGTAGCAAATATAAGAGCTATATAAATTTCTGGCAAAGGGATTTTAAATTTCTATGTTAGAATGTATTGCGCGAGGGATAGTAGCGGCATCCTTTTGTTTGCTATATTTTGCAATTCAAGCTGTTGTATTCTAATGCATAATTCGGGTTTAAAACTGTTCGGGGATTTTTTATAAACAAAAGATATAGCAGATAGCCCGACCCGAAGGGCACGCCAAAAAAAGTATATTTAATCTGTTTTAACTTATATTAATCAAATTGTGCCAGTAATCGATTAAAATCTGTTTCAGAATTATATACATTAGAAGAAACTCGAATGGCATTACCACGAAAAGAAATAAAGATATTTTCTTCTTTTAGTTTCCTTTTTAATTTTTCCAAATCAATATGATCTGGTAAATAAATACCAAAAAGATGATGTGCTCTATGATGGTCTTCTTCGATAAAACAGCCTAAATCTCTAAGCTGTTGTATGGCAGTTGTAGAGATCGTTTTACAGTATTCCTGGATGGCTTCTGGTGACCATTCGATCAATTGTTCTATAGCGCGAATCAACATCGGGGTTAATACAAAATTACTAGACTCTCCAACCGAATATCTGGCGGCTTTTTCCTTGTAACGATCTTCATATTGGGTTAACCTGGTAAAATCCTCACTGTTATAACGGTTCATCCAGTTGTGTTCTATAGGTGTTCCTTCATTAAAAGCATCACTATAATATGCTACTCCGGTAGAATAAGGGCCAAGTAACCATTTATACCCTGCACAAATTAAAGCATCGGGTTTAATTTCTGAAACAGAGAAAGGGAGTGCTCCTACACTTTGAGTCCCATCAATGATTAAAAAAGCATGTACAGCTTTAGTCTTTGCTCGTATTGCTTTTAGGTCAAATAATGTGCCATCTGCCCAGTGCACATGAGACATTGCTACAACAGCAGTTTTTTTGGTAATAGCATTCAGGATATTCTCATTCCATAGTGCACCTCGATCTTTAAAATCTTTTGGAGGCTTGATTACTGTTATAGAAGCACCATGTCTATTTGCTACCTCTTGCCAGACATATACATTACTGGGAAACTGCTCATCAACTACTATAATTTCGTCTCCAGGATTGATAGGGATGTTATTAGCAGCGTTAGCAATACCGTAGGATACCGAGGGAATAATAGCAATGTTTCTATAATCAGGTGCGTTGACCAAAGTGGCAAAACGTTGTTTTAAAATCTCTCTTTGAGTAAAAAAATCTTGGGGTGTGATTTCATTAGGTCTGGCTTTTTGGATAACAGAGGCAAGACCAACTTCTGTTACAGATTTTAATTGAGGAGCCATATAAGCCCCATTTAGATAAGTGATATTGTCTGATAGATCAAAGAGGTGTTTTTGATGTTGCATATGTATCTTTTGTTGAATGTAAAAAGCGCAATGACTATTACCTTCTGTAAAAATATGCATTAGGAATATGAGACGATATTGATCAAAGTTAAAACTATCCTAATTATACGAGAATTTAGTTTTGTTAATCAGAAAATAGCATAAAAATATAAAATTGAATCTTTTCGGATGATCAATAAAATAAGGATATAGAGGCCTTTTTTTAAACAAGAAGAAAAAATATCAAAAAAAAGCAACTTTTTTCTGCCAGTCCCGAAAAACGAAACTGGCATGCTTTATTATTGCACTATAAAACAATTGCAATAATGACAAATCCAATTTTAAATCCTGATCAGGGTAGGACTAAGTCGGGATGAAATTTTGGACTATGTAGGGTAGGGTTACCCCTTTTATTATTCAGCTATTAGCTGATTTTTTGCAATTCTTAAAATTCTCCTGTGCCTTGGCATGGGAGGGTTTTATTAGAAGTGATTTGAACTTTTTGTCTGGGAGCGAAAAAATAGGCTTTTGTGACATAATAATATCTTTTTTAAGTAGCATAGCCTTAGCTACGGTGCGAAAGAAAGATGAAATTAGGGTGCAAAATGTATTTTTGCAGCCCAGAATTAAAAGCTCAAATGACTTCTTGTTGTAATGTACAAAGAAAATAGAATATTGATAAGAAATAGTAACAATTTTATAAAAACAATGAATATGAAAAACTTTTTATTTAGTGCCATTTTGGTGCTTATATCAACGCTTGGGATTGCACAGACTGTAAACGATGCTCTAATAGGATATTGGCCTTTTAACGGTAATGCGAATGATGTAAAGGGAAACAATAATGGTGTTGTTTTTGGAAATATTACATCTGCTATAGGAAAAGATGGACAAGAAAATACGGCGTATTATTTTGATGGTGTAGATGATTATATTCAAATTCTTACTCCACAACTTTCGCAAATGACCATTGCATTTTGGGTAAAACCAGATGGGATTGTCGATGATACGAGATTTTTAACTGATCTAACTGGTGATTCACCTGATGTTATGGGAGTAGGATATTATAATCAAACCATACGAATGTGGGCACGGCCTGATTGGAAAACTGTTATAGGAGGATATGATCAAACAAATCAAGCGAAATGGTCTTTGGTTTGTTTCACAATTGATGCCAATAAAAATATTACAGGTTATTTGAATGGTGTTCGAGGGGCGACCCAAAGTTTTAATCAAATGATCACTAATTTGGGCATAGGAAAAAAATATTCTCTTAATGGAAATTCTTATGGTAGCGATTTCAAAGGAAGTATGGATGAGTTTATGATATTTAATAGAGTATTAACTGAATCAGAAATTCAATCATTGGCAGGAGGTGATTCAAATACAATTTCGAATGGTTGGAAAACCGATAATTCAAAAGTATATGTCACTACAGAATCGGTAGGTATTGGTACTGCTAATCCAGACTCCAGACTCACTGTAAAAGGAAAAATTCATGCAGAGGAAGTAAAAATAGATCTTAGCGTTCCTGCTCCGGATTATGTGTTTACCAAAGAGTATGATTTGTTAACTATAGAAGAAATACAACAGCACATTAAAGAAAAAGGACATTTACCTAATATTCCTTCTGCAATCGAAATGGAGAAAAATGGTGTAGAACTTGGGATTATGAATATGAAGCTTCTTGAAAAAATAGAAGAACTCACATTGTATACCATTGCACAGGAAAAACAATTAAAAGAACAGCAAAAAATAAATGAAGTTCTGGAGGCGCGATTGAAAAAAATAGAAGGTTTATTATTAAAGTAAATTTCTTGCGCTAAAATTTTGGATACTAGAAAAATGTAAACAAAAACAAAAAGCGAGATCAAAATTACCTCGCTTTTTTACATTTTATGTACCAGTCCCGATAAGAGTGGTACGATCCTATATCTTCTCATGGCTTATCGGTGTATAGCATAACTAGAAGAAGCAGGTAGTTGTTTTATAAAATTAATGAATGGCTTAAAGTTTAATCCGAATTTAATGTATAAAGTTTTCATGTTTTATGATTTTTAAATTAGTAATACATCTTTGGATATAGTATAAACAATTGCCGTGCCAAAAAAATAAAAATACTGTAAAGTGAAGAATAACAAGAGATTGCAGATGTTGCTGTTTTAAGAATGAATCAATAATACGATTGAAGCACTGATTTTTTTCTAAAGAATTAAGAATAATCCCAATACAACTAAATTTAAAATCGCTGTCAGAATGTTTAGGTTCTGTTATATGTTCTTTTAATGTTTAGGATAGGTTGTGAAATAGGGTAGAGTAGTGATTATTTTTTTGTCAAATTCACTATAGTTTCAGGGTGTAATAGATTTTCTATTGCATAATGAGGGTTTAAACTAAAAAATGGCAATTATTAATTTTAAAAGGTATATAGTTTAGTTATATTTGCGGCAAATTAAACAAAAGTATACAATGTCAATATCTGATTTATTTGATAGCGGATTTCAGAAAAGAAACCAGGACCATTTTGCAGCAATTGTAAAAATAGCAATGAGTGATGGAGTGATTACTGACGAGGAGAAGGCTTTTTTAGATAGATTAGCCACCAGACTGGGTATTTCTGAGAATGATTACAAAGAAATTTTAAAAGATTATAGTACACATCCTATTAATCCTCCTACGAGTTATGAGAGGAGACTTGAGCGATTGTATGATTTATCTAGAATGGTTTATGCAGATCATGTAAAGGGTGAAGGCCAGGTAGTTTTATTAGAGAAACTGAGTATTGGGTTAGGGTTTAATCCAGAAAATGCAAAATACATTGTCGATAAAGCCTTAAACCTGGTTGATCAGGGAGTAGATAGTGATACTTTTGAAGAAGAGGTTAAAAATATGAATAGATAATAAGAATCTATTTTTAAACCATAAAAAAAGGCAGCTTAATCGGCTGCCTTTTTTGCTATTTGTTTTGTGATTTTATAAATCAATTCTTCTTGCTCGAAGGGTTTGGCTATAAAGTCATCCATTCCGGATCGTATACATTTATCTCTGGCTACATCATTAGCTTTACCAGAAAAACCAATAATAGGTACTTCAGAAATAAATTTATCTCCATAATTGTTTCGGATCATATGCGTGGCCTGATATCCATCGATTTTAGAAACGGTAAGATCCATTAAAATCAAATCATATTTGCGTCGTTCGATATAGTTAATAGCTTCTTCGCCATTAATAGCAATATCGACAAAAAAGTTACCTTGTGAGATCAATACCTTCATAATTAGATATTGTGTTATTTCTTCATCTTCTACGACCAGGATTCTATATTTGGTTGCACTTTTTGGCAATTTATATTTTTTCTTTTTTCGTGCTGGAGTCGTTTTTATGATCTCAAATTTAAATGGGAGTTTTATATTAAATGTGGTTCCTTTTTCTGGCTCACTGGTTACTTTTATTTCTCCATTTAAAAGATCTACCAGGTTTTTTACTATTGCTAGCCCAAGACCAGTCCCAGAAATTCGTTTGTCGAGATCAAAACGAGTAAATCGTTCAAAAAGATAGGGGATGTTTTCTTCCATAATCCCAATCCCGGTATCTTCAATTTTAAAATTAAGACTTAGCTTATTGGTACGTTGATAATTTTTGGTTACCGAAAGGATAACCTTTCCTTCTTCGGTAAATTTAAAAGCATTGGTTAGGATATTATTTAAAATCTGATATATCCTGGTTCTGTCTCCGATGAGATATTCCTGAATGCTGGGATCTATATTAGTCTCAAAAGTAATTTGTTTTTCTTCGGCGACCTTAGCATAAGATTCACGAAACCCATCTATTAAAGTATGAAAAGCAAAACGTTCTTCTACAATTTTTAGTTTTCCTGATTCTATTTTAGACAGATCAATCATATCGTCTATAAGAGCGTTAAGATGAAGACTTTCTCTTTTTATAATTCTGGCAAGTTCCTCTTGTTCGAAAGTTAGTTTGGTTTTTTCCAGGACTTCTACAAACCCTAATATACTTGTGAGAGGTGTTCTTATCTCATGATTGATATTAGCAATAAAACTATTCTTAAATTCTTCTTTTTCCAGAAGATATTTGTTCTTAAGTTCGAGTTCTTTGGCTAATAAAATGGATTCATTTTTTTGCTGTGCTATTTGATTAAGGTCTTTATATTTCCCTGTATAATCAAAAAGAATAATTATGATTTCTTCTTTTTCAAGAGTAAATGTGATGTCGCAAATCTTTTCTATTTCACCATCTTCTAAGTGAATACAGGGAAAGTTTAATGCTTTTTTACCAGAAGAGGTGTTTTTTTCAAATTCTCGCAGGATTTCAAAAAATGGATGAGCATCAAAAATTAATGTACCTTCTTTCCAATTAAAAAAAGTATGATCACTTTCTGTAATGATATTATCATAAGTAACATGAATGATTTGTACTTGTGGATTAAATTGCGAATGGTCGTTTTGATGTTTCGTCATGCTCACTTGGTTATTTCTTCTGCCAAATCTAAAAAGAAACTCTCGACATTTTTATTTGTTTTAGCACTGGTTAGACCATCAAAAGGAATATTTTTTTCGGTAAGTTGACGTCTGATTTCTTTTTCATTAACCAGGTCGAGCTTATTACCTAATACTCTGGCGGGTACTTTGATGTAGTTTTCTTTAAGGTATTCTAGATCTTTGGTAAGTGTTGCATATGTTTCTTCTCTGGTAAGATCAAAGACATAAATAAAGGCATGCGAACCAAGGAGATATGATTTTCGGGTATCTTCTATGCTAATAGAATGCCCTTCTGTATCCCAGATGATCATAGATAATTCTCTACCATCGGGTAGTTGTATCAATTTCTTTTTTATTTGGACTCCAAGGGTTACCTTGTATTCTTTAGAAAATTCGTTGTCCATAAAACGTCTGAATAGAGACGTTTTTCCGACACCAAAGTGTCCTAAAAGGACTACTTTTTTAGACAATTTCATCTGCAAAATGTTTTTTTAATTTTTTAGTAAAAAGGGTACTGTTTTCTAAGTCTTTGCTAGAAATATTATTTTTGGCAAAATCTATAATCTGATCTTCGAGAACTTCTTTAAACATCATAGTATATGCTCCAGAAATTACTGCAGCTACATAATAAGAATAAAAATTTTGTATATGTATAGTATACAATTCATATTCTATGAGTTCTAAATTTTGATTTCCTCCTTCAAAAGCATCTTCAACAAAACTTTTTATTGCCGTAAGCATTCCGGCAACCATTTCTTTATCTATGGTACCTTCTGATAACGGACTATAATCTGCAATTAATATACCAGAGTTTTTTTCGATAACAAACAATTGGATTAGCCTTGGTTTTGCGTAATCCGTTATAGCAAGATCTCCTTCGCTAACTCCCTGAACCTTGGCTTTAGTTCTACGAAACCAGTTTCTAAAGGAAAATGCTTTTTTCGTTTTTCTGCTGATGTTTTCGCTCAATAATTTCATTTCATGAGCGATATATTTCTTGATCATTTTACCGATAATAGGAAATAAAGCTTCTACCACGGCATCTTGAGAGTTTTTAATTTCTTCTCGTAACGTTTCTGTAATAGTTGGCCCCAGAGTTTTAGGGATTTCCTGTACGAATTCTTCTAGTTTATCATCAATAATAGGATCAACTTTATAGGAGAGTTCTTTTTTTTGGTGAACAATTTTGGTTAAATCATCAACTTTTTGAGCAATGGAGTCAGCAAATTCGTGTTCTTCTGCAAAAAGAAGTTCTTTAAGAATTTTAAGTTTATCCTGCTCTTCCATAATTTTGGATAGATTGGATTATTTTTGGTTGATTTTTTCACCAAGATTGATAAGAAGGTCTCCCAACGTTTTTTTATCAACTTTTTTGGTATCCAGCATATCAGTTTTATCAGCTAGATTATCTTCTAATTCGGTGATTCTGATATTTATATCTGTACTTAGGTTGTCAATTGCTTGATTTAGCTCTTTACGCGTATCATCGATAAAGTCTTCAAGTTCTTTCTTTTTTGAAGTAATTTCTTTTTTTACTTTCTCAAACTCTGAATTATAAGCAGCAATATTTTCCCCAAAGATCAAATTCTTTATTGCTTCTATTTTTGAAGAAGGGTCATCAGCAACTTTTTCTTCAACAGCTTTATTTTCTTTAGCCATTTTAATCGGTTTATTAGATTCTTAATTTTGAACTTACGTAAAATTAACATAAAAACGTTAAAAAAGTCGCTATAATGGCGATAATGTTAATCTCATCAATTCAAAATCCTATTCTTTTAAAAAGATTGTGTTGTACGTTTTACTTTTAAATTTGGGGTGAGGGTATACGAAGTTTTATAAAAATACAAATATTCGATATACAAGGATAGTAAAAAATAAGGTTATTTTGATCTATTTAGACTTATTTCATAAATGACTCTACTTTTTTGACCATATTTTTACTACCACAAATAAAAGGAGTACGCTCGTGTAGTTGAGTTGGTTTGATGTCCATAATTCGTCTGTATCCATCACTAGCTTTACCGCCTGCTTGCTCGGTTATAAAAGCCATAGGATTACATTCATATAATAAACGAAGTTTTCCATTAGGAGATTTTGAAGTATTTGGATACATATAGATACCTCCTTTTATCATATTACGGTGAATATCACTCACCAGAGAACCAATATATCGAGAAGTGTATGGGCGATCCTCTTTTTCTTCCTGACAATATTTAATATAATCTTTAATCCCTTGTGGAAAATGAATATAGTTTCCTTCATTTACCGAATATATACTTCCGTTATCCGGAAATTTCATATTTGGATGTGATAAGTAATATGTTCCTAACGCAGGGTTTAATGTAAAACCATTCACACCATGACCTGTAGTATACACAAGCATAGTAGAGGTTCCATAAATGATATATCCTGCTGCCACTTGTAAATTACCGGGTTGTAAAAAATCATCCAGAGTTACGGGAGTTCCCGTAGGGGTTATCCTGCGATAAATCGAGAAAATGGTTCCTACAGAAACATTAACGTCTATATTAGAACTTCCATCCAAAGGGTCCATAAGAACCACATAATTATTGCGATGGTCGTTTTTTTGCCCTTTTATAGTAATGAATTCATCATTTTCTTCAGAAGCAATTCCACATACAATTTCTCTATTTGTAAGCGTATTAATAAAGGTTTCATTAGCCAAAACATCCAGTTTTTGCTGGTCTTCACCTTGTATATTGGTTTCTCCGGCAGCTCCTGTAATATCTACTAACCCTGCTTTATTTACCTCATGATTCACCATTTTTGCAGCTAATCGAATAGAGTTGATCAAACGAGAAAGTTCTCCACTAGCATATGGGAAATCTTTTTGGTTTTCTATTATAAATTCTCCTAGGGTTTGATTTCTTCTTGTCATTTATGGTGAATTTTAGTTGCTGCAAAAGTATTATTTTTTAGGTAACTATAACGTTTTCGGAGGTTTTAATTATTAAACTTCATTAAGAATTGTAAAAACATATTATGTGACTACATAACATTAGAAAATTGTCTGATTTCTGGTTCATATTTTATAGTTTTGATAAACTTTTTTTATGAATTATGTGATTAGAGATGCCAGAGAGGAAGATATGACCCAAGTACTGGGTTTGATTCAGGAATTGGCAATTTTTGAAAAAGAACCTGATGCAGTAGAAATAACTGTTGAAGAGCTTATACGTGAAGGTTTTGGAGACCATCCACTTTTTCATTGTTTTGTGGCCGAGGTAAAGGATGAAATAGTAGGAATAGCTCTGGTGTATTATCGATTTTCTACCTGGCAAGGGCGCTCTGTTCATTTAGAAGACCTTATTGTTAAAGAATCTATGAGAGGAACTGGTTTGGGTAGTGCATTATACAAAGAAGTATTAAAATACGCTAAATCAAAAGGAGTGCGAAGAGTAGAATGGGTTGTTTTGGATTGGAATACTCCTGCTATTGATTTTTATGAAAAAAGTGGAGCAAAGCTTTTAAAAGATTGGTACTTGGTTCAAATGGATCAGGATGGAGTTAATAAATTCGTATCAAAATCATAATGCTTTCAATTTAACATTACCTAATTTAATAGTAAAGAAACACTTGGTTAATGAGAGTTTTTAAATTCGGAGGGGCATCTGTAAAAGATGCTAATGGAGTGAAAAATGTACTTAATGTACTTGAGAAAACAGGGTTTTCTAATCTTGTTATTGTTATTTCTGCAATGGGTAAGACCACTAATGCTTTAGAACATATTGTCGAATTGTATACTAACAATAGCAAGGAGCTTAAAATATCACTTCGGGATCTAGAGATATATCATAACGAAATTCTGGAAGCACTTTTTGAAAACAAACAACACCCAGTTTTTAAAAAAATTGAAGGCCTTTTATTAGATATGCAAACTACACTAGATAGAAATAAATCAACTCAATATGATTATATCTATGATCAAATAGTACCTTATGGAGAGTTAATTTCTACTACTATTGTAAGCGAATATCTAAATCATAAAGGATATCAAAATACGTGGTTAGATGCACGAGATTTTATTAAAACAGATACTGCCTATAGAGACGCTGAAGTAGATTGGCAAACTACTCAACACCTGATACTCGAGAAGGTCAATAAAAATAGCCTTAGTGTTACCCAGGGATTTATCGGATCTGATGAGAATAATTTTACTACGACTTTGGGCAGAGAGGGGAGTGATTATACTGCCGGGATTTTGGCGTATTGTTTAAATGCAGATAGCGTAAGTATCTGGAAAGATGTGCCTGGTGTTCTTAATGCAGATCCCAGGGTGTTTGATACAACTCAATTACTTTCTCATATCTCTTATGAAGAGGCTATAGAACTAGCGTTTTATGGAGCATCTGTAATTCATCCAAAAACGATTCAACCTCTACAGCGTAAAGAAATACCGCTATATGTTAAGTCATTTCTTAATCCTGTCGATCAAGGGACTTCTGTAAAGAAAGGTCAACCATTAGACCCTCATTTACCTTGTTATATTGTAAAGAAAAATCAGGTTTTAGTCTCGCTTTCTTCTTTAGATTTTTCATTTATTGTCGAAAATAATATTAGTGAGATCTTTAGTCTTTTTCATCAATATCATATAAAAGTAGATCTGATTCAGAATTCTGCAATTAGTTTTTCGGTATGCCTTGACGATAAGTTTGATCATTTTGAAAAACTTTTAGGTAAACTTAAAGCAAAATTTAGAGTTACTTATAATACAAATGTGTCTTTATTTACGATTAGACACTTTACAAATGAAGCTATTACCTCTTTAGAAAAAAATAAAGATATTTTGCTAAAACAAATAACCAGAGAGACTTATCAAATGGTATCCCGAGATTAGTGATATCAATTCAAGGATTTTGCTATATTTGCAGTTAGCGCAAATTGTATTTAATGCCCATAGTCACAGCAAGAGAAGTAGCCGCGGGGCTCAAAATGGATAAATTTGGTTTTATAGGCACCTTTATTGGTTGGGTGATTCTTAAGGCTACCCGAATATCAAAAATAAATCGACAGTATGATAAACTTAGCCATTTAAAAGGGTTGGAATATATAAATACAACACTTGATTTATATGGTGTTACTTTTGAAATTCCCGAAGAAGATTTAAAACGATTACCAAAAGAAGGACCGTTTATTACATTGTCAAATCATCCACTTGGCGGAATTGATGGAGGAGTATTACTTAAATTAATGCTTGAACATCGTTCTGATTATAAGATTATCGCAAATTTTTTATTACATAGTTTTAAGCCTTTAGAGCCTTATGTTATGCCTGTCAATCCTTTTGAGGATAGAAAAGAAGCAAAGTCTAGTCATAAAGGAATTAAGGAAGCTATTTTACATCTTCGAGAAGGGAAGCCGTTAGGTATTTTTCCGGCGGGAGAGGTATCTACTTTTAAAGAAGGAAAGAATTATGTAGATAGACCATGGGAACCTAGTGCGATGAGACTAGTTCAAAAAGCAAAAGTTCCTGTAATTCCTATATATTTTCATGCTCGTAATAGCAGGCTTTTTTATCGCCTGGCCTCGATAAGTGATATTTTACGAACAGCCAAATTGCCGAGTGAACTTTTTTCTCAGGAAAATAAAGTTATCAAAGTGCGAATTGGTAATCCGGTTTCGGTAAAAGATCAGGAAGAGCATACTAATCTTGAGGATTTTACGAATTTCTTACGTAAGAAAACGTATATGCTAGCCAATCCTTTTGAGAAAAAGACATTAAGAGAATCAATTCCTCAAAATTTGAAATTACCAAAATCACCTAAAGAAATAGCTGTCGAAGGTAATATCAATGCCATAGAATCAGAGTTGCAATACTGTAGAGATCATGATAAACGATTATTGATCAGTAAGAATTATGAAGTTTTTCTGGCAAAGAAAAAGCATATTCCAAATGTAGTTCGTGAAATAGGGAGACTTAGAGAAATTACGTTTAGAGCAATTGGCGAAGGAACTAATAATTCGTTGGATCTGGATCCTTTTGATGAATATTATCACCATATGTTTCTATGGGATAATGAGGCCAAAAGAATGGTTGGAGCATATCGTATGGGAATGGGTTCACAGATTTATGCTAACCGTGGTATTGATGGATTTTACCTTCAGGATTTATTTAGGTTTGAACCAGAGTTACATAAAATGATGAATGAATCTATCGAAATGGGTAGGGCTTTTATTATTAAAGAGTATCAACAACGTCCTATGCCATTATTTTTACTTTGGAAAGGTATAGTACATTGTACACTTCGTTTCCCAGAGCATAAATATCTTATAGGAGGAGTTAGTATTAGCAATAAGTTTAGTAATTTTTCTAAATCTCTGATGATAGAGTTTATGAAATCTCATTATTATGATCCTTATGTAGCACAATATGTTAGGCCTAAAAAAGAGTTTAAGGTAAAGCTAAAAGATGCAGATAAAGACTTTGTCTTTGATGAAAGTAAAAGTGATCTCAATAAATTTGATAAAATTATCGATGAAGTAGAACCAGGAAGTCTTCGTATCCCGGTTTTAATTAAAAAATATATTAAGCAAAATGCTAAAGTAGTAGCATTTAATGTTGATCCATTATTTAATAATGCGGTTGATGGTTTGATGTATATTCGTATCGCCGATCTCCCCGATAGTACTGTAAAACCTGTTATGGAAGAATTTCAGGCAGAATTAGAGCAGAAGTATTTTAAAAACGGTGATAAATAAGATTCTCGACATACATTGTTTTTAAGATTAGATTTTTTTGATAATTTTTTCTCGTTTAGTCTTTAAAAAAGCAAAAATTAAAGTAACTTCAGTAGTGTTTCGAATTGACTTAATTAACTAGGTTATGGTTATTGAATACATATATTTTGCTATTGCCCTTGTTGGGGTTTTATTCTTCTTCTATGTAATGCGTAGGATTTTTAGATGGTTGCAAAAAAAGGCTAGTGCATTAGAGACTAATATTTTTTTTAGTAGTAATAAGGCTGTTCAATTTTTTAAGTTTATTACTCCAAGAAGAGAACGCCATATTCTCAAGATTGTAATTAGATTATTTAGAATAACCATAAGTGTTACCTTTTTGATTTTATATCTTCCTTTTATGTTTAGTTTGGTTCCGCAAACCAAGGTATATGCAGATACTGTTTTGGGATATATAAAAAAGCCATTGTTATTTCTGTATGACGGTATTATCGGGTTTATTCCTAATTTATTTTTTATAGTTGTTATTTTCTTTATTACTAAATACTTACTTAGGTTTTTAAAATATGTTACGAATGAGCTAGAACAAGAAGCCGTTCGATTAGAAGGGTTTCACGCAGATTGGGCACGCCCGACATTTAATTTGCTAAGAGTTATTATTATTGCATTTGCGGTAATTATAATTTTCCCATATATACCAGGTTCAGATTCTCCGGCATTTAAAGGAGTATCTATCTTCTTTGGGGTATTATTTTCTTTGGGATCTACTTCTGCTATTTCTAATATCGTAGCAGGTATTGTAATTACGTATATGCGCCCCTTTAAAGTAGGAGATCGCGTACAAATAGGAGAGACTATAGGAGATATTACAGATCGAAGTCTATTAGTGACACGAGTAAAAACTATTAAAAATTTAGATATTACTATTCCCAATTCTTCTATTCTGGGAAATCACATTGTTAATTTTAGTAAAAATGCTATTGATGATGTTGGAATTATATTACATACTTCGGTTACTATAGGATACGATGTTCCTAGTAATAATGTATTGAAAGCTTTAATAGATGGAGCAAAAAAAACAGATTTGATTTTACCAGATCCTTCACCATTTGTATTGATTAAAAGCCTTGATGATTTTTATGTAAACTATGAAATCAATGCGTATACCAAAACCCCTGAAAAAGCAGCATTGATTTATTCGATGCTACATGAGAATTTAAAGAATGCACTTCATGATGCCGAAATCGAAATATTGTCTCCTCATTATCAAGCAATAAGAGATGGAAATGTATTAACTGTACCACCAGAGAATATTCCCGAAAATTATGCAAAACCTGGGTTTAGAGTAGAAAAATAATCGATTTTATTTTTTCAAAATGTATATAGAGTATTAAAAAACAACTCTTTATGTGTAATTGATATTAGTTAAGAAAGTTTTAAAAAAGGGCAGCATAAAAGTTAACTTTTGTGCTGCCCTTCTTTATTTATCCAGAGGAATATAACCTACAAGGTTTTATAGATGTAACGACTTAGAAACGCTATCAGAGAGTTCAAATCAGTACTGTTACGATACCGTTTTCAATATATTTTTCTCTACAAAATCTTTGCAATATTCTTTAATCTGATTTCTGGTTTTTGTAAATGCGATATGAATTTCTTCTTCTGTACCTTCTACCTTTGATGGATCAAAGAAATTATAATGCAATCGTTCTGCCTTACCGGGGAAGAAAGGGCATCTTTCTTTGGCATTATCACACACGGTAATAATAAAATCAAATTGTATATCCAGATATTCATCTAGATTATTAGAAGTATGAGTAGAGATATCAATACCATCTTCTTTCATAATAGCTATTGCTCTGGGATTTACTCCATGGGTTTCTACTCCCGCACTATAAATAGTTGCATTGTCTTTGGCAAAATGCTTTAAATATCCTTCTGCCATTTGACTCCTACAAGAATTACCTGTGCATAATACTAAAATATTCATAAGTGTTTTTGTTTTTAGTTACTCTCTTTTTATAAGAGAATTTGTGGTGTTTATTGTGGTTATATAATTATTTTACTTCTCCGTTCCAAGAGGATATTATCGTGCCAGATATCATCTAATTTTGCCACTTTTTCTCGATATCCTATTTCTCTAAATCCTAAAGATTTATGTAAATCAACACTCGCTTTGTTATTTCTAAATATCCCTGCTTGTAGAGTCCAGAATCCAGCTTTTTCGCTTTCTTCAATTAATTTGGATAAAAGTAGTTTACCTATACCCAAACCTCTATATTTTTGTGTTATATAAATACTAACTTCTGCTACTCCTTTATACACTTCTCTTTTCGAGGTTGGGGACAGCGCTGCCCAGCCTGCAATAGTATTTTTACGAATAGCCTTGATTCTACAAGGTTTTGAATGCGAAACATCCCATGCTTTCCAAGTAGGTAACTGGGTTTCAAAGGTGGCAACTCCTGTATCAATTCCTTCTTTATAGATCGCAGAGATCGCGGGCCAATCCTCTTCGGTAAAATATGCTATTTTTATTGTAGAATCCATCTAACAACAACCGCTACCTGGGGCGCAAGAAGCTGCTTCTTCAGCATTAGTTTCTGTAATTCCACATACTTCTTTTGCTTTGCAGTCTGTAGGGTTTACAGTAAGTTTCAGTATTAATTGATCTTTTTTAATTTCAAAATCTGCAATGTGCAATTGTGCAGTATGAAACATAGTATTTCCATATTCTATTTTTACTACAGCATCCATTTCATAAGATTTCATCTTTCCTACCTTTCTTAATATTGCCAGAGCTTTATAGGTACTCATATAGTCTGATTTACCTAATTCACCTGGGCTTTCCCATAGTTGAATAATAGTTTCTTTCCAGAAATCGGTACCAGCGCCGCAATCTACGGCATCTACGGTAATATGTTTTACTTCGGTAATATGGTAATTAGTCCCTACCAACATTCCCGGAGCATATTCGAATAGTAATGATTTATCTTGATGTTCTGCTAATAGCGTTATAAAGTCTGATGTATTCATGATTTTTAATGATTAATAAAGTTTAACAACAATTTTTTTTGGTGGTATTAAAAAATGAGTTTAGATTTTTTTGCAAAGCAGTCCATCGATCGATATCGATACAGTAACACATGCTTTTGCCTTCGATTTCTCCTTTGAGTAATCCTATGCTTTTTAATTCTTTAAGGTGCTGAGATATCGTAGCCTGCGCCAATCCTATTTCTTCAACCAAATCATTACATATGCATGTATTTTGTTTACTAATATATTGAAGAATAGCAATACGTGCAGGGTGGCCTAATATTTTGAAAAACTGTGCTAATTCATTTTGTTGTTGATCGAATATTTGCGTCTTGGTAATTCCCATAATTAATATTATAATATCGCAATATTACGATAACAAAATGAAATAAAAAAGCTAGAAGTTAAAATTTCCAGCTTTTTATTATTAGAACCAAGGCTTTCTACCAACCTGATAGGTTTGATAAAATTCTTCGTCAGATTTTGTTAAATACATAATACCTTCTACAAGACCAATAATCGATGGAACGTATATAGTTAATATTCCTATACCTAAACACATTAGAGGAAATGAGATTAAAGTTATTCCCAGTAGAATAAAACCTTCTTTTTGGTACCCCAAAATGAATTTATGAACTCCAAGCCATCCTAAAAAAATTGCTAAAATACCGGCAAGAACTTTTTTGTTATCCGCAGAATTAACAAGTTCTTTAGCCTCTTCAGCAAAATCACTGGCTGCTTCTTTGGCATCACTAGCAAACTCTTTTGCTGCTTCTGCCGCTTCTTCTGCTCCTTTTTTTATATCGTCCCCTAGGTTGTTGTTTTCTTCACTCATGTTGTTAAAAAGATTTATTAGTTTGGAGAAAATTACAAAAAAATATCAATTAAAAATCAGAAGATTAGTAAGAATATTTATAAGTATAAATTATTAGTATATAGGATAACTATAGTAGGGTAAATTTTGATAAGTCATATTTATTGTTATATTTGGTATAACAACTTTGAATAAAAAAACAAACACTAACCTTTTAAATTTGAAAACTATGATATGGGGAATCTCATTAATCGTTTTAAGTATTCTTGCAGTACCATCATTACTATTATCTAAAAAACCAAATGCAAAAGAGCTTTTAGAGAAAATTGAACCTTACCAGGGTTGGATTGGATTTATATTTTGTATTTGGGGTATTTGGGGTATTATTTCTGCAATTTTAAACCTGGGGTGGCTTACAACATATCCTATTTGGTGGATAACCTTGTTAGCAGGAAATATTGTTTCTGCAGCATTAGGATTTATGCTTGGATTTGGTCTCATCAGTAAATATTTTTTATCCAAAAGTGAAGAGGCAAAAGAAAAAGCAAATCGCCTTAGAGAAAAACTAGCTCCTAAACAAGGTAAGCTAGGTATCGTAGGAATAATCGTTGGCTGCTGGATGATAGTAGCATCTCTTTTATTCTTTATGTAATATTCTAAATGAAATTATATATAAAAAAGGTTGGCTACATAGCCAACCTTTTTTTGTTAGGGTTTTATAAGAATGCTTTATCGACTGGTTCCCAAAGCTCAATTTTATTACCTTCTGGATCTATAATCCACCCAAATTTACCATATTCATATTCTTCTACTTTATCAATAACAGTTACTCCTTCGTTTTTAAGAACTTCGAGAAGTTTGGTTAGGTTTTCTACTCTGAAATTCATCATAAATTCTTTCTTACTTGGGGCAAAATAAGTGGTGTCGTCTTTAAAAGGACTCCATTGTGTAGAACAATCGTTACCTTCTTTGTCTTTCCACCAGAATGTACAACCATAGTCATCTGTATTAAAACCCAGATGATCCCTGTACCAATCTTTTGTTTTTTTTGGATCAACTGTTTTAAAAAATATACCCCCTATTCCTGTTACTCGTTTCATAGTTATATTGTTATTTGTTTTTTACTTTAGATTCATACATTGCAATCCATTCTTGCGGAGTCATTTTGCTAGATAATTCTGCGATCAATTTCATCGGAATCTGATCTATTTTTTTGAAACGGATACAACTTTTACCCATATCTAATTTTGTTTTTACATACTTAGGATATTCACCAACAAACCAGTTCATTAATTCGGGATTTGCATAAATACCACTATGATAGACTGCTATAAAATTCTTCTGCGAAGCAATATTCATAAAGGGTAAAGGTAATTTGGGATCACAGTGGTACCCATCTGGATATAAGCTGTGCGGTACAACATATCCTATCATACCATAGCTAATCTCTTCAGAAAATCCTTTGGGAAGATTGTCTTTTATTACTTTTCTAAGCATACTCATGACTTCCTTTCTTTCTTCAGGAATAGCCTCTATATACTCATCAGGTGTTTTGGCTTTGTATTGCATACTATTTTTTATTGTTAATTACCTGGTATTGGTTTACGTTGTAGTATTAGTGCTGAAATTAATGAAATTATAAATCCAATCATAAATACCGTTGCAAACATTAAAAAGAAGCTCATAAACCTGTTAGAAAATAACTCTTTTTGGGCTTCTAACTCGGCCAATTTAATTTTAAGTTCGGCTTCTGGGAGAGAATTTTTCATTTGTTCAACGTAATGCGAATAGTATTCTGTCATAAAATCCGGATTTATATATTTGATATAAATTACATCTAATATCCCAAACGCCAAAGCGGCAATAAGAGTGATAAGTATACCGATCAATAATGCTTTTCCAAAGGAAACAATACCATTATTTTCTTTATCCCGATAATGTTTAATGCCAAGGAACACAAAAAGTAACGATACTATTATACCGGCATATCCAATTACCTCCTGAATAGAATAATCCAGGTTTTTCCCTAAAAACCATCCTGCAAGTGCTAATAGACATATAGAAATGGCACTTCGTAACCCATAACGTATAATTGTATTTTTCATTGATTTATATGTATTTATTGTTAGACCCAAATGTAAATTTAGGCTAGTAAATAGCATTCATACTAAAGTATGAAATTTAGAATATATGAGGTCGAAATACTTTAAAGAGGTATAATTTGTAGCTCTTTTGCAATTTGTATAGCTTGAGTACGTCGTTTTGCATCAAGTTTTACCAGCATATTAGAAACATGAGTTTTTATAGTACTTTCTGAAACAAAGAGTTTTTCGGCTATCTCCTTATTTGATAATCCCATAGCAATCTGGCATAATACTTCATATTCTCGTTTACTTAACCCCAGTTCTTCAATCTTTTGATAATCTATTTCCTGTGCAGGATTTTTCTTTTTGTGTAAGACTCTTTTATTTATAACTATGCCAATTACAAAAAAAATAACAGCAATTATGGCAATTACAGTTTCTATTGATGTATCACCTGCAATAACAGTATATTTACTTAACTGAAAAAGAGCTAGTATTGCTAAGACTAAAGCGGCAAAAGTAAAAATTGTTTTCCTCACTCTATAAATGTAGTAAAACTGAAATTTAATTTGAAAGCAAATCAATTTCTTGTTGAAGGTTTTGTTTTGCATTAGCTTCAAACCTTTTATAGAAGTGTTCAGATTTAAAGATAGCTGGCATATTTATAAAATGATTTAAAACTTTGATTCTTCCTTTGTTATACATAAAATCAGGATAGTATTTATATTCTTTCCTTACGTTTTTGTAATAAGTCTCATAGTTTTTCGAATCACTTCCTAATATAGAGAGATCTGCATCAGTAAAATAGTTGATATCACTACTTTCAGAATTGTTGTGCCCTTTGGTGGCCAATATCATATCATAGCAAAGAGTGATACGATTTTTGTTTATCGATAATGAATTTAGCACTTCTATTGCTTTCTTTGCACTTTGTTCTTCATTATCCTGTTTTAGTATGTTGTAAATATAATCATGATAAAACAAAGCAAATAAAACCATATCCCAATCTTTGATTTCGTTTTTGACTTCAACCAAATTATGATAAAGATGGTCTAGATGTGACAGATTATGGTAGTATCTGGTCTTTTTACTATGTTGTTTAACAATATGACCCCACAAGGACTCAATATATTTTGAATCCTGAGTGTAGTTTGATAATAATTTAGTAAATACTTGTTTTAACAAAACTCTGCTTTAATTTTATCAACGATTGTCTGGGCTAATTTTTCTTTAGACTCTACAGTCCAACCAGCAACATGCGGACTTAAGATCACATTATTCATTTTAAGGAGTTTCTTAAATTCTTTTGGCATGTCATTTTCTGAAGTAAATAAATTTTCAAAAGATGATTTTTCATATTCTAAAACGTCCAAACCTGCTCCTACTATTTTTCCTTCTTCTATACCTTTAACCAAATCTTCGGTAACTACACTTTTTCCGCGAGCTGTGTTGATCAACCAAAACGGTTTTTTAAATCTATTAATAAATGTTGTATCGATCATGCCAATAGTTTTAGAGGTTTCAGGAGTGTGCAGGCTTAAAACGTCGGTTTTTTCAAAAAGCTCATCAAGTTCTACTTGTGTTGCATCGCTGTTTTCTACATCATCTTTAATGTCATAGCAAATAACTTCGACTGCAAAACCACGTAGTTTTTTTGCAAAGGCTCTACCCATATTTCCATACCCGATAATACCCACCGTTTTTCCATCTAGTTCTACACCACGATGCTCTTCGCGAAGCCATTGTCCGTTTCGTACACTATGATCTCCATTATTTAATTTATTAAATAACGATAATATCATTCCTAATGTATGTTCGCCCACAGCATTGCGATTCCCCTCTGGTGCGTTAAATAGTTTGATCCCTAGTTTCTCGGCATGTTGGATATCAATATTTTCTAATCCGGCACCTATTCGACCTATAAATTTTAGGTTTTTTGCCTTGTCTAAAAATATTTTGTCAATTTTAAATCTACTACGAATGATAATCCCACTATAATTATGAATTTTGGATTCGATTTCTTCTTTTGTAGAAGTATAATCTTCATCATTTTGAAAACCAACTACTACAAGTTGACTTAAAAGTAGAGGGTGATTTGTATCGAGGTGAAGTATTTTCATATATTTTGTATAGGTTTTCAAAATTAAGTATTAAACCCGTATTATATACTAAAATTATCTCAAATTGAGAGGTTATAATTACGTAGAGATACGAATATTATTATAAAAATGGGATTCATAAATTTGTCCGCATATCTTTCAGTTGATAGTGAAGAAGATATTTGTCTTTTACTTTTTAGATATACGACAAATTTCCCTTACATAATAAACCTCAGAATATGAAAAAACTATTACCCTTCGCAGTCGTAGCATTTTTAGGATTTTTCAATACCATAATTGCACAGGTTGGAAACCAATCTACAGGATCTGCTATTACTCCAACACAATCAATATCTAATCGTACACCTCTTCCTTATGACGGTACGGTAACGTATACTACTGGCGGTACTATTACCAATGGTGATTGGAATCTTTCTATAGGGCCTGGTGCTGGTGCTTCTTTAACCTCTGCCTACAGTAATGTGTTAATAGGGGGGATGGCCGGGGCATTATTTGAAGATACTGGTGTTAATGATAACATTGTTATTGGAAATTTTGCAGCGGATCAAACGTCAGGTACTTTTGATAATGTATTTATCGGTAATTATGTAGCTAGAAATGCTACAGGTAGTGATAATGTTGTAATTGGTTCTGAGGCAGGTAAAGCAATGACAACCGCAGGAGATAATGTGATTATTGGAGAACAAGCCGGAGAGTTTTTAACAGAAGGAGATGATAATATAATGATAGGTAATTTTGCAGGTAACGAAACCACAACTTCAAGTGATAATATTTTTATAGGAAGTAATGTTGGGATGCGTAATACAACGGGGTATAGCAATACTTTTGTTGGAGGAGACACCGGAGAATCCTTTCTTAATGCCTCTGGAGAAGATAACACTACAGGGTATTTCAATGCTTTTTTTGGCTCTGGTGCTGGCCATGATAATGGTGCGGGTGCCGAAAATACATTTATAGGTACAAAAGCAGGTGCGCGTAATGAACATGCTAATGGAAATACTTTTATAGGATATGAATCGGGTGTAAGAAATAATGTAAGTAATGGTACAGGTAATGCAAACCATAATACATTTGTAGGATGGAAATCGGGAGCTTCAAATGAAGAAGGAGCAAATAATGTAGTAATGGGCTATGATGCAGGTTTTGATAGTGATGGTAGTAATGATAATGTAGTAATAGGGTATTTAGCCAAAATTGATGGTACTACAGATAGGTCTAACAATGTGTTACTTGGTGCAAATGCTTTTACCAACAATAATAATTCGATGGCGATTGGTGCTAATGCCAGAGCAACAGGAGATTATGCTATGGCGATAGGAACTGGAGCTTCTGTAACCCGTGCAAATAGTATGGTTTTTGGTGGGGTTACTATTGCTGATAGGGTAAGTGTTGGGATCGCAACCGCCACACCCAATCAAAATGCATCCCTTGAACTAGCCGATATTGATAAAGGTTTTTTGGTTAATCGAGTGACAACAGCGCAAAGAACAGCTATGGAAACTACCGCGGCAAGTGGAAATCCTTTGGCAGCTACCGAAGCCGGAATGATGGTGTACGATACTGATTTATCTGCATTATTTGTTTGGGATGGGACACAATGGGTAAATTCTACGGTAGACACAGATACCGATACTGACAATCAAACCATTGATGTGTTTCAATTAACAGATAATGATCTAGAGCTATCCTTATTAGACGATGCCGAAGTTACCAAAACAGTAGATTTATCAAAATATTTAGATAATACCGATAGTCAGGAACTTTCAATAGCAACAAATACGCTTAGTCTTTCTGGTGGAACCAATACAATTGATCTTTCTAATTACCTGGATAATACAGATCAACAGGACCTGGATTTATCCGGGAATACTTTGAGTCTAACTAATGATGGAAGTACAGTAGATTTATCAGTATATTTAGATAATACTGATGCACAAACATTAAGTTTTAGTGCAGGAAGCCTAAGTATTACTGGTGGGAATAGTATCGATCTTTCAATATTGCAGGATGGAACTGGAACTGATAGTCAAAGCCTTACTTCAGCTACACTCACAAATAATGAGTTAACGATTGCCATCCAAAACGGAAGTTCGGTTACCGTAGACCTTTCGGCTATATTAACGCCACTTCAGGATGAAAATCAAACACAACAAACCGAAATTGAAAATCAACAATCTCAGATCACCGCACAGCAAACGCAAATAGATGATTTGATCAATCGTATAGAAGCTTTAGAGAATAATACTGTTGGTAGTCTTAATAAAGGAAATCTTCCTATACTGTATCAAAATATTCCAAATCCATTTAACGAGACGTCATCTATCAAATATTATCTGCCAGATGGAATCAACAATGCTTCTGTTATATTTAGTAATTCGATTGGACAGTTGGTCTCTACAGTTGCTATTAAACAAAGCGGAGATGGAGAGTTAAATATCAACAGCGATGGATTAGCTTCTGGTACGTATTTTTATACTTTATATGTTGGAAGTCGAAAAATCGATACTAAAAAAATGGTGATAGAATAAATCTTTTTGTTTCAATATGCTTTCAAAACGCGTTTGTTAATTAAGTAGATTTTTACTTTTTGACTAAAAATGATAATGAATTTATTGTCGTATTTTTGAGAACAACCTGTCTACAAATGAAGTTAAGATCTCTTGTTTTTCAATTGTTCTCTAAAAGCAAAGTTATATTATGTATTGTATTAATACAGAGTATACTGTGTTATACCAAAACCTTTTCTCAGTCAAATAAAGTACAAGAAGATAGTCTTCAGGTCGAAAAATTACATATCAAAGCATTAGAAATAATTAATACTGACCCCATATCGGCAAGGAAATATTTAGAAGATGCATTAGATATATTAGACTCACGGCTTTTACAAAAGGACAAAGAAAATAAAAGCTTTTTATTGAAAAAGTCACTTATTTTGGAGCGTTTAGCCTATTTTTTAAGAAGAGAAAATAAGTATGGTGCAGCATTAGAATATCTTCAAGAGAGCCTGAAATTAAAAGAAATAGCGGGAGAAACCTTTACATTATCATATACGTATTCCCAAATCGCCTGGCTTTGGATATATCAATCAGAATTTGAAAAAACTAAGGTTAATTTGGATTCGGCATATGCATTAAGTAAAAGATATAATAACATAAAAGAAAAAATAAGAACCTTAAGTCGATATGGTACCTTGTTTCTCAATCTAAAAGAGTATGCAAAAGCAGAAGATCATCATCTTAGGGCTGTAGAACTTGCTGATTCTGTTAGTGATAGTGGGGCAATAGCAACGACCAATGCGAACTATGCAGATTTTTTAAGACGTCGAAAAAGGTATAAAGAAAGTATACCTTATCTTGAGAAATCCATGATAATGCACGAAAAAAATGATAATCAAATAGGATTAGAATCGGGGTATTATGCTTTAGGGCTCACCTATAGAAACTTGAAAAAACCATATGAGGCTATAAAAGCATACAAGCGGTCTATTGAAATGTCTGAAAAGCAAAAAAATGAAGCAATTATACATATGCGCTACTTGGGACTTAGTAAAAGCTATGAAGATGTTCGGGATTATAAAAATGCATTTTTATCCTATAAACAGTTTAATGTTTTTCAAGAAAAAGGTAAAAATGAGATAAACTATCGAAAGATGGCTGATCTGGAATCCAGGTATAAGTATCAGCAACAACTCGCTTTAGATAGTCTTAAATTTGCACAAGAAAAACGAGAAGTAACTTTATTAGCTGAAACCGAAGCTTCAAAGAAATGGTTGTATATGGTGTTGTTTCTTATAACTGCCATAGGTGCTATAATAATAGGGGTATTGGTTCGTAGAAATTATCAAAATCGAGCTAGAATATTAAATGAAAAGCTTGAAAAAGAAAAGGCTCAAAAGGCATTGCTAGATGCCAAAGTGAAAGCCAGTGAGGAAGAGACCAAGCGATTAATTGCAGATAATAGTATGCGCCTGGAATTCAAACAAGAATTACTGGATCGATTAAAAAATGAAATAGCCCCAGAAGCTTCTGAAAAAAATCAAAAAGCTATTAACATCATGACTTCAGAGTTACAAGTTCAGATCACAACAGAAAGTAAATTATCGGGATTGCAATCTAAAATTGATGAGGTAAACCAGAGATTTGATACCAAACTCATAAAATTATATCCATCTCTAACCAAAACTGAGCGTGATATGTGTGCATTACTTCGATTAAATTTGTCTATCAAAGAAATTATGACTGTTCGTAATGCTTCAATAGATTCAGTAAAATCTACAAGGTATCGTATTCGTAAAAAAATGGGGCTTTCTTCGGGAGAAGAATTAGAGAAATTTATTCAGAATATTGTCTAGATAATTTTCTACGTACCCCTACGTATATTTGCTTAAAAACCAGAGATTGCCACTTTTTGCCACCGTTAAAATTATCTTAAAACCAGCGAATTATAGTATCATTGCACAAGAATAATGAATGCTCATAGTCTGAACAATCTATGGCAACTTTTTAAAGCCCCTTGTATGATTAAAAAACTACTCCTTGTTTTTTTAGTATGCCTTAATGGTTTCCTGTATGGTCAAGAAACCAACGTGCCTGATGATAATTTTGAGAGCTATCTAGAGACTCACGATGCAAATGGTAATACCGTTTTTGTTGGAGATGCTTCAAGTATGGGTAATGGAATTGCTGGTGATAATCAAGTAACGACTTCAAGAATTGTTACGGTTACTTCTTTAGATATCTCTTCTAAAATGATTTCAGATATTACAGGGATTGAGGACTTTACGGCTTTAGAAATACTAAACTTTTCTACTAATGGTGTTGGTAATTTCGACCTTTCCAACAATATCAATTTAAAAGAACTGTATTGTGCATCTAATGGAATGAGTGGTATAAATGTTACTGCCAATATAAATTTAGAAGTGCTGGATGCTTCAGGCAATTTTTATACTGCAGTAGATGTAAGTAGTAATATCAAGTTGAAAACCTTAAACCTAGCGAGTTCTGGAGCAACTTCTTTAAACCTTGGAAACATCAGTACTTTAGAGGAAATAGATGTGTCGAATAATAATTTAACGAACTTAGATATAAGTAATTTGTCTAGTTTAACAGATTTAAATTGTGATACTAATTACAATTTGAGAATTACAGATTTTAGTGCATCAACCGATTTAGTACACCTAAATTGTAATAACACCGATTTAAGAAGTTTAGATGTATCCAGTAATACATTATTAGAAACTCTAAAGATTGATTTTGTATCTGGTTTTGACATAGATCTTTCTAATAATATAGTACTAACTAGTTTATCAGCTCAAAGTAGCGATTTAACCAGCCTAAATATAAAAAATGGAAACAATTCCAATATTACTTCATTTGATGTGAGATTCAATCAATTTAGTTGTATTCAGGTAGATGATCCTACGGCTAGTTATTTAAGCACTTGGCAAAAGGATAGTACAACGACTTTTAATCTAGATTGTAGTGTAACTAGCGTACCGGATATTAATTTTGAGTACTATTTAGAAAATCATGATGCCAATGGAAATGTAGTGGCAGTGGGTAACCCTTCTAGTTTAGGAAATGGTAAAGTAGATGATGGCTATGTGCTTACTTCAAGAATTGCAACAGTTACATCGTTAAATATTTCTTTTTTCTCTGTTGGGGATTTAACTGGGATTGAAGATTTTACAGCGTTAGAAATATTTAATTGTTCTAATAACGATTTCAATGACTTAGATCTTTCTAATCAACCAAACCTAAAAGAGTTGTATTGTCATAACGTATTTGTTTCAATTATAGACGTTTCGGCTAATCTTAACTTAGAAAAGTTAATTGTAAATGATGCAAATTGTATAACCTTAACGATAGGAGAAAACACTGTAATTACAGAACTTAATGCAAGTAATAATAAACTAACGGTACTTGATATTACAGATTTTACTACGCTAGAAATATTAGATTTTTCTAAGAATTATAATTTAGACATTACAGATTTTAGTGCTTTAACCAATTTAGAGATTTTAAATTGTAGTGATACAGGTTTAAGAAGTATCGATTTATCAGCTAATACATTGCTAGAAGTATTAACAATGAATAATATGTCTGGTTTTGATGTAGATCTTTCTAGTAATGCAGCTTTAACAAGTTTTTCAGCTAGGGAGAGTGATTTAAGCAGCATAAATATCCAAAATGGAAATAATGCTAACATCACTAACTTTGATGCTAGATTAAATGATATAACCCTAAACTGTATTCAAGTTGATGACCCAATTGCTAGTTATTTAAGTAGTTGGGATAAAGATGCTACTACAGTTTTTAGTCTCGATTGTAGCGAAACCAATGTGCCCGATGATAATTTTGAAAATTACCTCGAAACCCATGATGCCACCGGAAATACAGTTCTCCTAGGCGATGCTAATAGCATGGGGAACGGAATTGCTAACGATAATACGATATATACTTCAAGAATTGCTAACATTACCTCTTTGAATATTACTGATCTGGGTATTGCCGACTTAACTGGTATTGAAGATTTTGTGGCTTTACAAGATTTAAATTGTTACAATAATGGGCTCTCAAGTATCGATGTTTCAGAAAATCTCGCATTACTAACATTAAATATAAGTAGAAATAGCCTTACAGATCTTGATGTATCTAAAAACACGCTTTTAACAGAATTGCATGTAGCGCGAAATAGTCTTACAAGCCTAGATGTTTCTCAGAATATTGTTTTAATAACATTAGGTTGTAGTCAAAATCAGCTTAATGGATTGGATGTTACTAAAAACACGGTATTAAAAAACTTATATTGTTATACGAACCCTTTAGGCAGTTTAGATGTCACACAAAATACTGTTTTAGAAAGCTTAGATTGTGTAGAAAGCCAACTCACAAGCCTGGATGTTTCTCAAAATCCAGAACTACAATATTTACAAGTTTATGACAATCTACTAACAAGTTTAGATGTAAGCAACAATGTAAAATTAATCGAACTCTATGTAGAATATAATCAAATTGCAAGTTTAGATGTATCAAAAAACACGGTCTTAGAAGACCTATCTTGTTTTTCAAATCAGTTAACCTATCTAAATATTAGAAATGGAAATAATACAAATTTAGACCATCGAGATTTTGATATCACCAATAATCCAGGACTTACCTGTGTTGCTGTAGATGACCCAGCCTATGCTACTACCACTTTTACGAAAAAAGATGTACAAACTAGTTTCAGTACTTTTTGTAATACGACCTATGTGCCCGATGATAATTTTGAAACTTACCTGGAAACACATAATTCAATAGGAGGAGTAGTAACACTTGGAGACCCAACCAGTATGGGTAATGGGATTGCGAATGATGATTATGTAGGTACAGAGAAAATTCTAAACATAAAGAACCTAAATATCTCTAATCAAGGGATTACAGATCTTACAGGATTAGAAGCATTTATTGGTTTAGAAGAACTAAGAGCTTTCGGAAATACAGTTTCCAACCTAGATTTAACCGCTAATATAAATTTAATTGTAGCTGCTTGTTCAAATATGGGACTTACCAGTATTAATGTTTCAGGATTAACCGCTCTTAATACACTGGAACTAAATACGAATCAACTTTCAAGTATAGATGTTAGTTCTAATGTATCATTAGAAAACTTACGTATAATCAATAACCAACTTTCTTCTATTGATGTAAGTGCAAACAAGGGCTTACGAGATTTACGTATTCAAGGTAATAATTTGATATCACTAGATATCAGTGCTAATACTGTACTAAGATATTTAAGTTGTGTAGATAATGACTTAACTAATCTAGATGTTCAAAATAATGTGTTATTAGAAAACCTTAGTTGTGGAAAAAATCAATTTACCACTATCGATGTTGGTATGCTTACCAATCTAATTGATTTGTTTATTGAAGATACCCCCACACTTACTTCTTTAGACGTATCTAGCAATGTAAATCTTGAGGATATTGGAGTGGATAATAACACCTCATTAACTTCTTTAAACCTAAGTAATAACACAAAACTTATCGAGGTTTATATTAATAATACTTCGATAACTGCATTAGATTTTAGCAACAGCCCAGATCTGTATTATGTAGAATGTCAGAACAACGCATTAACTTCTTTAAATTTTAAGAACGGAAATACAGTTGATATTGATGATGTGTATAGTACAGGAAATCCAAACTTAAGCTGTATAACGGTAGATGATCCTACTGCTAGCTATTTAGCTAGTTGGAATAAAGACGCCACTGCAAACTTTGCAGAGTATTGTCGCCTTACCTATGTTCCTAATGATAATTTTGAAGCGCTATTAGAGGCCAGAGGATTTGGTAACGGTATTGCGAATGATGATTATGTCTATACAGCATTAATTGAAAATGAAACCACATTAATCATTCAAGATAATGATATTACAGACCTTACCGGGATTGAAGATTTCGAATCGTTAGAAATATTTCTTTGTCGTAGATCAAATGTCGAAACTGTTGATATAAGTAATAACACGAAGTTAACACATGTAAACTTAGTAGATAATTCATTAACAGCACTTGATGTAAGTACTAATGTATTGTTACAAGAAGTGTATATCAATGGTAATTCTGCGTTAGGAACTGTAGATATTTCTACACTGGTAGAATTAACCACCTTCAATGTTTCAGATACAGGGATTAATACCATTGATGTATCTAACAACCCTTTAATAAGAGTACTTGTACTAAATGATAATGAGTTTACTACATTAGATGTATCATCGTATCCAAATTTAGTTCAGGTATTAATTGCAAATAACAAATTAACTTCTTTAAATGTTGCTAATGGAAATAATACCAATTTTACCTGGTTTGATGCTTCTGGAAATCCAGATTTAACCTGTATTCAAGTAGATGATGTAAACGGAAATTTTAATCTCTGGACTAAAGATGCTACAGCCAATTATGCACATTATTGTGAGTTAACCAATGTACCCGATGATAATTTCGAAAACTATCTAGAAACCCATGATGCCAACGGTAATGCAGTTACTATTGGAGACGCTTTAAGTATGGGTAATGGAATAGCTAATGACAACCAGGTAGCAACCTCAAAAATAGAAACAGTCACTACATTAAATATTGAACATCAAGATATCGCTGACCTTACAGGAATAGAAGCTTTTGTGTCTTTAGAATCTTTTAATTGTGATTATAATGATTTAACTACATTAAATTTAAGTAGTAATGTTAATTTGAAAGTTCTTAATGCAGCAGAAAATGATTTTACATTATTAGATTTTACAGGCTATCTAGCTTTAGAAGAAATAAACTTACGCTCTAATTTTATAACTAATTTATTACTTGATAATAATCCAAATTTAAAAAAGCTTAATGCTGGTAAAAATGCGTTAACAACATTAGATGTAACATCATGTATACAACTCGAAGAGCTTGCTGTTCACCAGAATTTATTAGAATCTTTAGATGTTAGAAATGGAAATAATAACTTAATCACTAATTTCTTTGTTCTATACAATCCTAACTTAACCTGTATTGAAGTTGATAATCCTACCGCTACGTATTTAAGCAGTTGGAAAAAAGATGATATTGCTAGTTTTAGTGAAGATTGTGTTCCACCCGTAATTACCTTACTAGGAGACAATCCTCAAGTAATAGAATTAGGATCAGGGTACACCGAGTTAGGAGCTACAGTTGATGATGGAGTAACTAATTTGGTAATTGATATTTCTGATTTTGTAGATGCAGTTGGCATATACACCATTCGATACAATGCCACAGATAATGCCGGTAATATAGCAGAAGAAGTAATCAGAACTGTCGAAGTGGTTGATAATTGCCCATTAAACAATGTATCAGCCAATAATTTTACGATTACAACTACCAGTGAAACATGTGCTGATAAAAATAATGGTACCATTGCTATTAGCGTAGAAACAGTACTGGATTATAGAACTACAATTAATGGAGTAGAGTATAGTTTTACTTCTACATTAGCAGTAGATAACCTGCCACCAGGTATTTATCCTGTATGTATTGCCATAGAAGGATTTGCTAGTTGTGAGCAATGTTTTGAAATGGTTATTGAAGAAGCAGAGAGCTTAACAGGAAAAACAGAGCTACTTGTAGAAGCAGGAACTGCAAAAGTAAATGTTGAAGTAACCACAGGCACTGCACCCTATATTGCAAAAGTCAATAACAAAATAGTAGGAGAGTATACAACGAAGAATTTCACTCTAGACGTACAACATGGAGATGAGTTAGAAGTGTCTTCAAACGTAGATTGTGAAGGCAAACTATCTACCAAAGTTAGCTTGTTTGATCAGGTAAGTATTGCACCCAACCCAACGAAGGGAGATATTACGCTTACTCTTCCCGACACCCAATTACAAACCATAAATGTGTCGATGTATAATGCATTAGGGGCTCAGGTTTCTTCTGGAGTGTATAGCATTACTTCGAGACAAGTAACATTACCTATGGAGCAATTACCACAAGGTATTTACTTTGTATCAATTGATCATGGAGCTACGTTTAAAATTGTGAAACAATAAAGAGAAAACCTTCATTTTTATCATTTCAATTTAACTGATTCTAAACTTATTCACAAGGCTCAATGTGCCCCTAAAGAATAAAGAAATAAGAAGTGAAAAGTATGATGATATGTATGGCCATAGTAAGATACTGCTTAAAGAATATTTGGTAGTAAAATAAAGCTTCAGATTTTTTTAAAGGATTCAAATGTGACTTTTTAAAAAAACGGTGTCCTAATTATAAAGACACTTAAACACATAATAAATGGACCTTAGAATAAAAAAATCAATACTTATAGTTGCTTTGTTATCCCTTAGTATATCCATTTTTGCACAAAAAAAGCCAAAGATTAAAGGAAACAGGATTATAAAAGAACTTACCAAAGATATTCCTGAAACATTTAATACTATCGAAATTGATGACGAATTAGAAATAATTTTAAATCAAAACGATCAAAATGGATATTACCTAAAAACTGATGAAAACCTAATTGATATCGTTCAGTTTAAAGTAACAGATAGTGTATTAAAAATATATACGACCAATAGAATTGTGAGAAGTAGAAAACTAGAAATTAGTTTAAATGTAAAAGAGATAGAGCATATTATACTTAAAAATGATGCTAAAATAAAAAGTGATAAAAAATTATTTTCTGAAAAATTATTTATCACTGGCTATGATTCTAGTTATTTGGATTTGGATGTAAAAGCAGATGATGTTAGAGTTACGTTATATGACAAAGTGAAGGGGAAAATTAAAATCAAATCAAAAAATGTAGCAATTACTATGAATGGCAAAACAGATTTTAAAGCATATGTCATTACAGATAAAATAAAAGTTGCCATGACCAAAGCTGCCGAATTAAATATGGATGGAGATACAGATTATGCTTCTTTTGATGTTAAAGATTCATCGAAACTTAAGGCAAAAAAAATGAAAACTTCTTCTACAGACCTAAATACTTATAATTCTGCAGATGTATATGTATATGCTAAAAGAAATTTAGAGCTTTATGCACAAGGAAAAAGTATAGTGTATGTATATGGTAATCCCGAATTAGATGTTAAAACCCTTACTGATCGGACTAAAATCATAAAAAAGTAATTAACACTACATTAAATTATTTTTTATTACCAACTATAACTTGACTTGGCGTGGGAGGGTGTTTGATTTATCAGACATCCTCTTTTGCTTATAACCTGAGCTCGATGTAAGTGCAATTTTCTATCGAAAATCACTCTGACTGATGTAAATTTTGTTACATCGAACTCACGCCCTATTTCTGCTGTATTATTGTTGTTTTTCTTTTCAAGAAGCAATACACAATGTATCTCTTTATTATTTAAAGAAACAGAGAAGTGATTTCATCTGGGATCCTTGCCGGCCTTAGTGTTTCTTTGTGTAAAAAACACCAACTTGTCTTAGCAGAAACTAATACCTTTTGAGTGATTGTATTTATAATTTTAGTATGACGCTCACTCCTAACACCTCTGTAATTATCGATCCAGGTTTGTAGCGTGACTTCATCATTTTCAAAAGCAGGGCTATGATATTCTATATAATGATTAAGAACTACCCAAACATAAGTATTCCTAATATCTTCATTGGTTCTGGATTCCCAATGCTTTTTAGCAACATCTTGTACCCATTGTAGATATACTACATTATTTACATGATCCATCTCATCTATTGCTGATTTTGGAACCGTAAAATGCAATTCAAAAATTTCGGATTTCATGAACAGGAGAGTTGAGTAGATTAAAAATACAACTATTTTAAAATTTGAAAGAAGATTTGTGATCTAAAATCCTAAAATAAGTTTTGCTATATAAAAGAATAAGAAGATCCCAAAAATATCATTACTTGTTGTGATAAAGGGACCTGTAGCAATTGCAGGATCAATACCTCTTTTATCCAGAATAATAGGAACAAAAGTACCGATAAGCGCTGCTACGATAATAACACTCATAAGTGCTGCTGCTATTGTTAAACTAAACGAGAGTTCATACTTCATAATAAAACCAAAAACAATAATAAGTAGTGCTAATGCAGAACCATTAATTAAACTAAGGCTCACTTCTTTTAATAATCGACTTAATAAACTTCCTTTTACTACATTATTTGCCAACCCTTGTACTATAATTGCAGAGGATTGAACACCAACATTTCCTGCCATGGCAGCAATTAGTGGTGTATAAAAAAATAAATCTCTAATTCTTGGATTGGTCATTACACCTTCAAAGCCCTGCATGATGAATACACTTCCTAATCCTCCAAAAAGGCCTAAAATCAACCAGGGTAATCGTGCTCTGGTAAGTTCCCATACATTATCATCTGCTTCTACATCTTGAGAAATACCCGCAGCTAATTGATAATCTTTCTCAGCCTCATCCTTAATAAAATCTACAATATCATCTATAGTCACTCGACCAACCAATACATTTTCTTTGTCTACTACAGGGATTGCTTCAAGATCATATTTTTGCATAATACGAGCTACTTCTTCTCCTTCGGTATCTACATCTACAGAATCTACTTTAGGGATATATACTTCGCTAATATGAGTTTTTGCAGAGGCAGTAAGTAAATCCTTAAGAGATAGTCTGCCTTTTAACTTTTCATCTTTATCTACAACGTAAATAGAATGTACCCGAGTAACATTTTCTGCCTGTCGCCGCATTTCTCTTACACAACCAGCTACGGTCCAGGTCTCTTTTACCATTACAAGCTCTTTTGCCATTAGTCCACCTGCAGTATCTTCATCATAGGTGAGAAGCTCTTTAATATCTTCTGCACGTTTTTCATCCTCTATCTCTGCAATTACTTTTTCTGCACGATCATCAGGAAGCTCGGCAACAATATCAGCAGCATCATCAGTATCCATTTCTTCTAACTCTTCTGCAATTTCTTTTGCAGAAAGATTCTCCAGAATACGTTCACGAAAATCTTCTTCGAGCTCCATAAGAGCTTCAGATGTTTTTTCGCTATCTAATAATTTAATAAGGTAGGTAGCTTCAGATAAGCCAAGTTCACTAATGATTTCTGCAACATCTGCAAAATGAATTTCACTAAGCATTTCGCGCAGACGAGTATCACCTTCTTCACGGATAAGGCGTCGTACCTGTTCGATTAACTCATTAGAAACTTCAAATTGCATATACTCAGTATTTAGTGATCCCCTTCACAAACGCCCACAAAGATAACCAAAGAATTTAATTGGGCTTTATGAGTGTGTTAAATCACTTAACCTGTTGTTTTTCAATTAATAACGTTAATTCTATAAATTGTTCAACAGACAATTGTTCGGGACGTTTAGTCAGGATTTCTAATGTTTTGATCTCATCATTCAATTCAAAAGTTTTAAGACTATTTCTTAGGGTTTTACGACGTTGTCCAAAAGCAGTTTTGACCACTCTGAAAAATAATTTTTCATCACAAGGTAGAGAATATTCATTTTTTCTAATCAATCGCAATACCCCACTATCTACCTTAGGAGGAGGATTAAAAACATCGGGAGGAACAGTAAATAGATATTCGGCATCATAAAAAGCTTGTGTAAGCACCGAAAGAATACCGTAGGCTTTACTACCCGCTTTTTCGCAAATACGTTGGGCAACTTCTTTTTGAAACATCCCCGTAAATTCAGGAATTCGATCTTTGTTTTCTAATGTTTTAAAAACAATTTGTGTAGAAATATTGTATGGAAAATTACCCGTTATTGCAAATTGCTCTTTGGTAAATAACAGATTTAGGTCATATTTCAGAAAATCTGCCTCTATTACCCGAAATGTAGTATTTCCTCTTAATGCTTCTGTATGCTCGAGATGAAAATTAGTGTTAAGATATTCGATAGACTCCCTGTCTAGATCCATAGCGATAACATCGATATCTTTTTGAAGAATATATTTGGTAAGAACTCCCATTCCCGGGCCAATTTCAACAACATTTTTATAGCCTTGCAAAGTAAGAGTGTCACCAATCTTTTTGGCAATATTCTCATCCTTTAGAAAATGTTGCCCTAGGTGTTTTTTTGCCTTTACTGCAGTTTTTTCGAAAGAAGATTTAGGATTAGAATTATATTTTTTATTTTTTTTTGGTTTACCCATTCCGTTCACTTACAATTTCTAACTCTGTTCTAAACGCTACAAATTTACCAGTAAAACGATTAGATTTTGACCTAAGACGATCCGCATCCTCATCATAGTATTTTTGTAAAGTTTCTTTATTACTTGTCGTATATTGTACAGAATAGGTGATACCTCCCATTTCTTCTTCTACCAATACTTTGGTCATTAATGCTTTACTAAATTTTCCTGTAGAAAGCATATCAGGTATATGCTCTTCTCTCATCCACTCTAACCATTCATCATGGATAGTTTCTTCTATATTTATGGTAACGTTATATATGTACATGTTTATTATTAATGTTTTTGGAAGTCGTATTTAGTATAATGACCAAGGCGCAAAGTTACAAAGAAGTAAAGAGCTACAGGTGATTTAATTTATAGCATCTCCTCTTAGGGTTCTGTATTTTTTTCGTGCTTCTACAAAATAAATACTATCAGCATGATTAAAAATTATCTTTTCGTATAATTCTTTAGCTTTTTCAGGCTCTCCCAACTCATTTACATAGAGTTCGGCTAGCCAATAATAAGCATCATCAACAAGAATATCATCGTTATAAAATTCGATAATTTTTAGATAGTTGATTTTAGCTTTTTCGAATTGCTTTTCTTTTTCAAATAGCTTTGCCTGGCGTAAAAAAGCTTCATCCTCAATTTTTTCACCTTTATGTTGAGTTAAAATAATTTCATACATCGTAATTGCATCCTGATTTTTATTCTGAAAAGCTAATAGATCGGCTTTTGCAAAAATCTTTAAAGCAGTTTGAGTAGAGTCTTCAAGAGAATTATCACTGATAATTAGACTTAACTCCATGGCATCATTTGCAATCAATTGAGAGGTAGAAGATTTTAGTACATCGAGCTGTGTTTGTGCCCATGCAAAATCCCCTTTGTAATAGCTGGTTTTTGCGACTTTAAACCTGGCATCTTGTGCTAGGAAATTATTTTTTAAAGCATTTTGCACCTGGGTATAGTAAATTAACGCCTGATTAAATTTTTGATCCAATACCAGGATGTCTGCAATTTTCATTTTTATTCTGGAAGACTGAAACCTTGATAAGGGTTCTCTATCCAGTATATCTTTTAAAAACAGAATAGCTTCCTGCTTTTTATCCTGATTAAATGCTAGAAAATGTGAATAATCAATTTGTAACCCTATAGTTTCTCTGCCTTTTCCATATTCCTCAAATACAGTATTATACTGTGTTATAATAGTTTTATGTTCTTTTTTGGAAGCATTATCTACTTTTGCTTTCAGGATAATTTTATGAGCAGTAAGCTTCATATCTTTTGAAGCAGGCGTTTCTAGAATATAATTTAGAATTTCTACCGCAGATTTAATGTCTTTTTCCGAAATAGCAATTCTGGCCAGATCTATAATTCCTTCTGGGCTTTCCTGTTTACGTTTGTATATTGCTTTTTCCTGTATAAATGCTTTTTTAAATTCCTTTTGTTGTACAAAAAGCCAGCTTAGCATTTCGTTGTATAAGATATCAGGATTCTGCTGAAGTTTTTTAATCAATAATTTTCTAAATATAACATTTGCCTCACTTGTTGGGGTATCTGTTATGTAGTCACTAAAATTTCGTTGTACAATATTTATATAATTAGGTTGTAATCGCAATAGTGCCAAGTAACTATCGAACATTTTTTCGAGTTTTCCCTGTTCTCCATAAATTTTGGCTAATTGTACATTAAAGTTTGCCCTGGGATTATTTTTCATCCCTTTTTCATAAATTAAAGCTGCTTCATCTAACAGGCTATATTTTTCAAAAGTTTGAGCAAGAGAATAGGCATGATTCGCATTATTGTTATCATAAGTTTCTATGGCCTTATTGTAGTATGTGCGAGCTAGCTCTGTTTTACCTTGTAGATCATAATGATGTCCTAATTCGACTAGAATTTGGGCATTATTTGGAACTTTCTCAATTCTCTTTTTTAGAATACCCTCAGCTTTATCAAAATGTTCTAATTGTTGGTGAGATTCTACTAACCCTAATAAATAATTAATTCGGTTTGGGTTTTTGGTATATAATTTTTGATAGATAGAAAGTGCTTTTTCGTATTGTCCCTGTTGGATATAGTTTTTTGCCAACTGTTCCGACTGCGCAATTGTCGAAAAAGTAAAGAACAGGGCAATATAGAAAAAGATAAAGCGCATTTTGCAAGTTTTTTTGTAAAGATAACAAAATGCGCTTTAGTAATATGTTATGGATCCTTTAATCTATATATTCAAATCCGCAGTAAGGAACCAGTACTTCGGGGATTTTGATACCATTTGGAGTTTGGTAATTTTCTAATATACCTGCAAGTACCCTCGGTAATGCCAATGAACTTCCGTTAAGTGTATGTACCAATTGATTTTTTCCATTTGCATCTTTATATCTTAATTTTAAGCGATTAGCTTGATAAGATTCAAAATTAGATACAGAACTAATCTCTAACCAACGATCCTGTGCTGTCGAGAAAACTTCAAAATCATATGTTAGTGCAGAAGTAAATCCAATATCTCCACCGCAAAGACGTAGTATACGATACGGTAATTGTAAATCGTTAAGAATCCCTTTTATATGATCTACCATTCCATCAAGTGCCTTGTATGAATTTTCAGGGGTCTCGATACGTACAATTTCTACTTTGTCAAATTGATGCAATCGATTTAATCCACGTACATGTGCACCATAAGAACCTGCCTCACGTCTAAAACACGGGGTATATCCTGTACAGCAAATAGGAAGATCACTTTCCTGTAATAGCTCATCTCTAAACATATTGGTTACAGGAACCTCTGCAGTAGGAATAAGATATAAATCATCACCGGTTACATGATACATTTGTCCTTCTTTATCCGGTAATTGTCCCGTACCATATCCCGATGCTTCATTAACAAGATGAGGTACCTGAAACTCTTTATATCCAGCATCAGTATTTTTATCCAAAAAATAACTAATCAAAGCACGTTGTAATCGAGCACCTTTTCCTTTATACACAGGAAAACCAGCCCCCGTTATTTTTACACCCAATTCAAAATCAATAATGTCATATTTTTTGGCAAGCTCCCAATGTGGTAATGCACCTTCTTCTAAGACAGGAATATCACCTTCACGAAAAACCTCTTCATTATCTTCATCACTTTGACCATTAGGAACAGTATCATGAGGAACATTTGGGATTGTATATAATAATTGTATTAATTTCTCCTGGATATCGGTGAGCTCTGTTGATAGTTGCTTAGAACTTTCTTTAAGTTGTGCAGTTTTCTCTTTTAGCAAGTTTGCTTTTTGCTGTTCACCGTTTTTAAACAGTAGCCCTATTTCTTTAGAGAATTTATTAGAATCTGCTAGAGTATTGTCTAATTTGGTCTGTGTGGCACGTCGACTTTCATCCAAGCCAATAATTTCTTCTAAAACAACAGCCGCGTCAAAATTCCTTTTTGTCAAAGCTTTTATATACGCTTCTTTGTTTGCTATGATGTTTTGTACTACTAACATGATATCTTTTTTGGGCGATTTCCGGGCTATTCGTTATATCTTTTTCTTGGCCACCCTAAGCTTATCTAAGGGTATTAATGATCAAGAAAAAGGATGCCACTACTATCCCTATCGCAATGAAGGAGCAAATTTAAAGAAAAGTGAGGTTTTAGATTGTAGTTCTATAGTGAATTTTAAGAAATTTATTCAAACCTATTTAAGAATATAAAAATTTATGCAATTGGGACTTCTATATTAATGACCGTACCTCTTTGAATTACAGAGTCTATGAACATATCTCCGGATAAAGTACTCAAACGAGTTTTTATGTTTTTAAACCCAATTCCATCAACTGCTTTTCCACTCTCAAAACCTACACCATCATCTTCAAAAAGCAGTTGTATCGAATCATCATGGTGATTGAGATAGATATCGATATTTTTGGCTTTAGCATGTTTAAGACAATTAGTTAATAGTTCTTGTATGATCTTAAATAATTCTTCTGTAAGAGTCGGACTAATTTGGTTAATCTGATTTTTGGGATATGGGTGAAATGATATTTGTTGCCCGCTACCATTGATCACATTGTTTATATATTCCTTTATTAAGGAAGTAATCGGATTTTTTTGAAACTTTTTGGGAATGAGGTTGTGAGAAAAATCTCTTACTTGATTATAGGTCTCATCAACTTGTTTAATAATACTAGCTTCTTGATCATCGGTTTTATCCGAGTTAGAAAGTTGCAATTTTATACTCGCCAGATTGCCACCAACACTATCATGTAACTCTCGTGCCAGACGTTGCCTTTCTTTATCTTGCCCTTCCATTGTAGCTTTGATCAGATTTAATTCCTGATCCTTCATCAACCCATATACTTTTTGAGTATTTACCTCTTCTTGCGATTTGTTGAGTGCTATTTGAGTCTTTAGTTTCTGGAAATACATAAACAGTAGGCCAACTACTGGCAGGAGTACAGCGAGAAAACCGATTAAAAATGCTTTTTTGATAGTTCGTTGTCTTTCAAGCTCACTTTCTTTTAATAGTCGCTCTTCTTTAAGCGATAAGATCTCTTTTTCCTTTTGTAGCGTTTGATATTTAACCTCTAGTTCTTTTACAATTTTTTTATTTTGTTTTGTTGTAATTCGATTAGAAACATCTACATATTGAGTCATTAATGCATATGCATTTTTATAATTTCCACGAGTAGCATAAAGACTTTTTAACATCTCGATTACTCTTTTTTGTAACTCTAGCCTATTCCATTGTACAGCATTTACATATGCAGAGTTTAATATCATCTCTGCCGAATCATAATCTTCTAATTTATAATATACTCGACCTATTTGATATACTGCTTCTATATATAAGTCATAGAAATGGTTTTCTTGAGCTTGCTCTTTTGCAGGCATAAAGTACTCCATTGCTTTGATGGTTCGATCACTAAAAAGCTCGATTCTCCCAAGTTTTAATCGAACTTCTATTGATGTTTTATTTGGAGTATCTGGAAGATCTTCTAGTACAGAAAAATAATATGACTTTGCCTTTTCACTATTGTTTTTATAATAATAAATATCTCCTAAAAACTTTCCAGCCAGTATTATGGTTTCTTTATTCCTGGATTCTGCAATGCAAGATTCGAAAATGGGGAGTGCTAGTTCATATTTTTTTTGCTTTAGATATACAATACCCAATCCAAGTTGATGTTTGTAATGCATAGTTTGCATTTCGGGAATAGGAGAATTAGTAATACCTTCAATAAAGTGTTTCATCGCACCATCATAGAGCCCGTTTTTAAGTTTTCCGTGTCCGATAATATGGTTTGCTATAGAAAGATATAATGGTTTGTTGGTGATATTTTCTTTTAGCACTGTTGTTTTTAAAAGATCACCATAATACGTTATAGAATCGGTATTGCCCGCCTGTAGGTGTATTTGAGCTATTTTTTCGATAAGCTGTAGACGCGTGGTAATATCAGGGCTGTTTTTAAGCTGACTATATAACTGTGTATCTACGGTATTAGGTATAATACCAAAAAAAGTATAACCAGTATCTTTCTTGTTTTTTTGACTATTCGCAGAAAAGAAAAACAACAGAAGGATGCTACAAATTCCCTTTATTAGATATGAATGCATTGTAATGATTTTTGTGAGTCCGAAATGAGCTACACAAATTAGAGTGTATAATTTCGGGTTAAAACCGTATTTCCTTGATTTTAAACTATGCAAAACTACATAAGGTTTTGCAATGAAGTGCTATTGGGGTCAAAAAATAACTTAATTTTAGCTTGTTTTATTTAAAAAAAGAGCATTTTAGTTCTTTTTTCTGCTGTAAATGATAAGACTATTTTATTCTTTTTTTTCATATTTGAGAATCCACGGATTTGTAGTAAAATAATTCCACGAAGCACTGGCTAAATCAACTTTTGGATCGATAAGTGTTTGGTATTTTTTACCATTAATAGATACTTTACTACGTACATAGATCGCAATATCTTTTTCTTTTGTGGCATATTCTGCCTTGAGTCTTTGTGCAAACTGCCACATAGCATCTGGTTTTGATGATACTAATCGCAATTGTTTTTTGGAGAGATAATCATTTTTACTAATTAGTTTCTGTAGTGCCTTAGGGTCATTTTTGTCTACAACATAGAAATTAGTAGTGCCATAGCGACCTCTTAACATCATACGCCAACTCATTCTATGACCTTCTTCTGTCCATAATACATCTCCCGGGATAATCCAGTGACGAATAGGGAGCAGGATTTGTATAACAAACCAGACTGTTAATACAGGAAGCAAAAATTTACGGTATGAAGGGATAATTACTTCTCCGACATTATAAAATTCCTTCTTTCTCATAAACAAATGATGTACCCTTTCTTTAGAAAAGAAAAAGACGGTAAATGCCAATGATAAATACGGAAATATCCCTATTTGAAAAACAATAGAATTAAAAAGATGAAAAAAGACACTAAAACAAAAAGCAGCAAGTCGAGTTCTCTTCCATAATAGTAAAGGGATAATTAATAAATCGAATAAAATACCATAATAGGCAATAAAAACATGTGTCCAATGTTTTTGAAGAATATTTCCTACAATAGGATAATTTGCTTTGCCAGCCATCAGATTTTTGGCAACAGTAAAGTCTAACCAATCTGGATATAGTTTAGCAACAGATGCATAGGTATATACAATCCATAGTTGAGCAATAATTACTAATATACACCATCTGGGCATGGCAATTTTTTTAAGTAATGGGTTCTGTTTTACATCTACCGAGAAATAATTTCCTGCGGGTAAAGTGCACATTATTATACAAAGAAGTAATAGGAGATAGTAGTGATTGTTATAGGATGCTTTTTGCATAAAATAGACCCCTGCCCATAATATGGTATACCCAATCATACTCCATCGATATCTAAAACCAATCATTACTAAAAGGCCAAAAATCCCCATTATGGCAAAATAATAATACATGCCATTACCAGGTAAGGGTTGTAAAAAATCTAAACCAATAAAATTAAAGGTAAATCTGGGTTCGACTAAGGTACGGGTAACCCAGCCCGTAAAAATAGCGCCAATAGCCTCTGAAGCAATCAGGAATCCAAAAAAAACTCGAAATATAATAAGAGAACTATTATCTACTTGAGTGAATAGCCAACGATTGATCATACTAAAGAATTTATAAAATCACGAGAGAAATCTTCATCTTCCTGCATAGCATCTTGTAATTGCTCTAGAGAATCAAATTTTTTCTCATCCCGAATACGTTTTATCATTTCGATCTGAATCTTTTTGTCATATAAATTAAAAGAAGTGTCAAAGAAATGCGTTTCTATCGTTTGTTTGGTGCCATTTACCGTAGGGTTTGTACCGATATTCATCATCCCAAAATAGGTTTTGCTATCAATAAATGATTTTACAATATAAACTCCGTTTTTTGGGATTAATTTGTAATCTTCTTCGATATGTAAATTAGCGGTCGGATAGTTAAGTTTACGCCCTAATCTTTTTCCTTTTACTACCTTACCAGTTAGCATAAAGCAATATCCCAGATATGCATTTGCTTTGGTAATATTCCCATCGAATAATGCTTTTCTGATTTTGGTAGAACTTACGGCAACATCATCAAGATCTTGCTTAGAAATTTCTTCTACAGTAAAATCATTTTGTACACCATAAGAAGCAAGATCTGTAATATTAGAATTACGATTGCGTCCAAATCGATGATCATATCCTATAATAACATGTTTTGCTTTAAGGCAGTCGATAAGCATCTGTTGTACATATTCTCCTGCGCTTAGACGAGAGAATTCTTTGGTAAATGGATGAATAACCAGATTGTCTAGTCCGGTCTTTTCTAAAATCTGTATACGCTCATCAATAGTATTGATAAGCTTGATATCAGAATCTTGTTGTAACACCATTCTGGGGTGAGGAAAAAATGTAAGAATAACCGACTCCAAATTATTTTTTCTGGCACTTTCTATCAGGCGTTCTATTATTTTTTTGTGGCCAATATGTACACCATCAAAAGTACCTATAGTAACTACAGATTGAATCTGGCTATCGTATGTTTTTGCATTTATATAACGTTTCATCTGTTCATTTTTGATTTGATTTCAACCATCAGATAGAATTCGTTAATGAATAATATAACCTGTCTATTGCTAGGTAGATAAGCATTGATATGATTGTTATAGCTCATTTCGAGAAGTAAGATTTTAAGCAATTGTAAAAATAAAAAATAGTTCTGAGACATTTCTTTATTTTCCGTTAAAGGTATTCATTGTATTTGATGTTCCCGCAGTGGCAAAAGATTTGATCAAAGCGATTCCTTTTTCTAATCGTTCTGGTATAGAAGATTCTTCTTCAGGGCTCCACTCTCCCAGCACATAATCTACTTGCCTGCCTTTTCCAAATTCATTGCCAACTCCAAATCTAAATCTACAATATTTAGAAGTTTGTAATTGTGCTTCGATATCTTTAAGTCCATTATGACCACCGGCACTACCTTTGGATTTGAGTCGGATAGTACCAAAAGAGAGATTGATGTCATCGGTTACAACCAAAAGATTTTCTAAAGGTATTTTTTCTTTCTCTAGCCAATATCGAACTGCTTTTCCGCTAAGGTTCATATAGGTATTAGGTTTAAGAAGTATAATGGTTCTCCCTTTGTGTTTGTATGTAGTAAGGTCACCTAGTTTTTTGGTTTCAAAAACGAGATTTTCTTCTTTGACCAAAGCATCCAGAATTTTAAAACCGATATTATGACGAGTATTGTGGTATTTTGGACCAATATTACCGAGACCCGCAACAAGAAATTTTTTCATGAGATCTTCTTGAGTTTCATGGGGTTGTTTAGAAAATAATTTTTTAATTATCGAAAACATGTTGTTTTTGTTTGCGTAAGGGATAGGAGCGGCATCCTTTTTTTATTCTCCAGAGACTAGTCGAAGGATTGCAAAAAAAGATACAGCATATAGCCCGGCCTCCACGCCGAAGTGGGGGTATGCCCCAAAAATTTCCATAAAAATAAAAAAAGCATTCTGAATTCAATTCAGAATGCTTTTATATTATATAATACTATAAAGATTATGCTTCTGCTGCAGGAGCTTCTGCGCCTTCGGTTGCACCTTCAGCTGCACCTTCAGTTTCTTCTTCTTCTTCTTCGTCTTCAACTGCTGTACGAGATGTTCTAACCATACAAACAACAGTATTGTCGGGATGTAGGATAGTAAAGTTATCATTTGCTATATCGGTAACAGTTAATTTATTTCCGATTTTTAGATTAGTGATGTCTCCTTCTATAACATCTGGAAGATTAGATGAAAGACCTTTTACTTTAATACGTCTTAAGTTAAAACGTAGCACACCTCCATTACGAACACCACGAGAATTTCCTGTTGTTCTGAAAGGAATCTGCATCGTAATTGGTCTATCGTCAAAAATTTCAATAAAATCGATGTGTAAAATTTTATCGGTTACAGGATGAAATTGGATATCCTGTAGGATAGCATTTATTTTTGTACCATTATCCAACGCTATTACCACGGTATGAACGTCTGGAGTATACACTAAGTTTTTGAAAGCAATTTCTGGCGCTGCAAAGTGTACAATAGTGTCTCCACCATAAATAACACAAGGTACCTGTCCAGCATTACGTAAGGCTTTTGTTGCTTTCTTGCCTACGCTTTCTCTTTGAGATGCATTGATTGTTAATGATTTCATTTTAAAAAAATTTATTAATTATTATTTACATTATAAAGTTAGAACTGATCGACTGATTGTTATGAACTCGGTTCATCACATCTGCAAATAGATTTGCACAGCTTACAACTCTGATTTTACTACTTTTTTGTTTTAGAGGAATAGAATCGGTTACAATTAATTCTTCTAGTTTCGAGTTTTCTAATCGCTCATAAGCATTACCCGAAAGGATAGGGTGAGTACAGATTGCTCTAACACTTTTTGCACCTCTCTCTATCATTAGATCTGCCGCTTTGGTTAATGTTCCGGCAGTATCTACCATGTCATCTACTAATACTACATTTTTTCCGGTAACATCTCCTATGAGTTCCATATGTGAAATTACATTGGCTTTAGCTCTTTGCTTATAGCATATTACTACATCACTCATTAATGCTTTAGAATAAGCATAAGCTCTTTTTGATCCTCCCATATCTGGTGAAGCAATCGTAAGATCATCCAGCTTTAATGACTGTAAGTAAGGTAAGAAGATAGTAGATGCAAAAAGGTGATCTACTGGCTTTTCAAAGAATCCCTGAATTTGATCTGCATGTAGATCCATTGTGATGATTCTTGTAGCTCCTGCTGTTTCCAGCATTTTTGCAATTAACTTTGCAGCGATAGGAACTCTTGGTTTGTCTTTTCTGTCCTGGCGAGCCCATCCATAATATGGCATTACTGCTGTAATATGTCTTGCAGAGGCTCTTTTGGCAGCATCAAGCATTAATAACATTTCCATAAGATGATCAGAATTTGGATGTGTTGATCCAATAATAAAAACTCTGGACCCTCTTACAGATTCTTCAAAAGAAGGTTGAAACTCACCATCACTATAGGTAGATGTAATAACATTACCTAATTTAGCACCATAGGCAGTTACTATTTTTTCTGCAAGTTCGGTACTTTGACTACATGTAAAAAATTTTGCTTCTGTAACTGCGGTTGGCATAGGGTAAAATGTTGTATTGTAATGAGTTAAAACTTTTTTCTAAAAACAAGGTGCAAATTTAAAAATTTATTTTCACTCTAACCTTTATTTTGTTACTTATTTAATGGCTGGAAAAAAATATTTTGCTAATTTTGCCATCCGAATATGCTCGAGTGGCGGAACTGGTAGACGCGCTGGATTCAAAATCCAGTTCTTTCGGGAGTGTGGGTTCGATTCCCACCTCGAGTACTAGAAACCCTAATAAACAAAAGTTTATTAGGGTTTTGTTGTTTTTATGAATAACCTAAGGCAACTTTTAAAATAAAATAGGGTACTGCTAAAAATGTTTTTTCGAGCATATCATACAATATATGAAGTAGTTTATACTATTGATACTTTTAAATAACTTTCAAACGCTCAAAGAATTTGACAACTATATTCATTGTCGATAAAATACCTATAGAAACCTGTGATTATATATAATAATGAGACGATCTTGTATTTGCAAAAAACGTCATTTTGGTTATCCAAATTGAGTATTGCGCTTGTCAACAAAATAGCATTAGGAATATAAATTCTTGTTAAATAAGTCTTTTTTCCGCTTTTTGTTGAGTATCCATTAAAAATACACAAGATGTAATTATTTGAGTCATAATGTGTTGTGATTGTTTAAATCTACTAGAAAAATGTAATGTGTTCAAATTGTTATTTATACTAGCATCCACAATAAAATTAACATAAAATTAAGAAGATATGTGGGAAAGTCATTATAATTTTACTGGTGAAATAATCTTTGTTAAAGAAACAAGGTGAAATTTCATTATCATTTCTTGTTCTTTTATTAGAAATAAGAAATGCTTAAAAGGAGAGCACAGGTCAAGCAAGTTTTGCTAATTGACCAACCCCCGGTGTGATTTTCGAATCTTATCGAATTTTAATAATACCAATACCCCACTAATTACTTTTTAAAACAAATAAAAATCAGTTGATTGGAAAATACTAATTGACCAGCTTAAAGTATGCCCAATCGTAAAAATAAATGTTCACAACCACACGTCTAATTAAGGTTATTTCTTAATGAGATTAAAGATTATTATCAACTCTTAAAACAAACCAACTTAAATAATGACTACACCTAAACCACACCAGATTTTTTAAAACAAATAAAAATCAGTTGATTGGAAAATGCTAATTGACCAGCTTAAAGTATGCCCAATCGTAAAAATAAATGTTCACAACCACACGTCTAATTAAGGTTATTTCTTAATGAGATTAAAGATTATTATCAACTCTTAAAACAAACCAACTTAAATAATGACTACACCTAAACCACACCAGATTTTTTAAAACAAATAAAATCAGTTGATTGGAAAATGCTAATTGACCAGCTTATAGTATGTCCAATTGTAAAATTTATATCCACAACCACACGTCTAATTAAGGTTATTTCTTAATGAGATTAAAGATTATTATCAACTCTTAAAACAAACCAACTTAAATAATGACTACACCTAAACCACACCAGATTTTTTAAACGAATAAGAATCAGTTGATTGGAAAATGCTAATTGACCAGCTTGAAGTATGCCCAATTGTAAAATATACCCACAACCACACACCTAAACAAGGCTATAGCTTTTTTAGTAGATCTTAAATAAAATTAAAGATCATTTCAACTCTTAATAAACCGACTTAAATAATGAATACAGCTAAACCTAATCAGACCATATACCCTAGAGTGGTATTGGAAAGAAGAAGAAAAAGAAATGAAAAAAACTGGTATATTTTTTATACCTCTCCACGCGCCGAAAAAATAGTATACAGTGATCTTTTGGCAAGAGAATATGATGCGTTTCTTCCATTAACAAGAACATTGAAAGTATGGAAAAATAGACAGAAGAAACTTATAGAATCTCCACTTTTTCCAGGTTATATTTTTGTAAACACTAAAATGAGTGAGATTTATGATATCTCAAGACTTCCCAAAATAGCTACATATATTAAATGTGGACAAAATCCTTCAGTCATTTCACCAAATGATATAAATACTATCAAAAAAATGCTATTACTTGAAGAAGATGTTTCTGTTGAAACTACTTTTTATGAAGGAGAACAAGTAAAAATTATTCATGGACCATTAACTGGTCACGAAGGCATTTTGGTAGAACAAAAAGGTAAAACAAGATTTGGGATTCGTCTCAAAGAAATAAACCATACCGTGTTTATTAATGTTTGTACCAATATTTTACAAAAAATAAATAGTTCCAATCCGGTTAAAGAAAGGTAACCAAACCCTCTTCCTGTATTTTCAAAATATCCTTTTGGTGTTAATCTGGATTATTATCACTATCCATATCCCACGTCTTTAAAATTAAGTTTATAAAACACGAAAAAGCAATTTTGTGCTTAGGAAAGGGAACGAGCAGATCTTAATAAATTTTTATAAGAAGTATCAGAGATATTTATCGATTTTATGTAGTTACTACACTACAAAAACTCAGAAAAATATTAACTATTCAGATACCTTTTCATAGTTACTATACAAGAAAATGATAGATAAAGAAATACTATTAGAATCAACAGAGTGTTATCTAAAATCTCTTATATCCGAATTTACTCAAATATCAATCGGAGATAATTGTATATCTACTCCATTTCAGGAGTTAGGAATCGATTCGTTTCGTATTCTACAGATTATCAAGAAATTAGAAGAAGAGTTCGGAACTTTACCAAAGACCTTACTTTTCGAAAATTTCAATATTGGTGATTTAAGCTATTATTTCGTTGATAAATATGAAGAAGTACTAAGAGAGAAATTTAAGAAAGAAAAGAAAGATAGTGATCGAGCTGTACACTCTAATGAAGAATCATTAAATTCTATCGAAAAAACTGCAAAAACAATTGATAATCAGTCTGATATATCTACGAGAAAAACTTCTATTCTTATATTAGAAAAAGAAACTAATAAACATCCAGAATTACTAAAGCTGGTAGAAAAACTATTTAACCAATATAAGAATGAAGGCTCTGCATCAAGAGGCACAAGAAATATAGCTCCTAATCTTTTTATTGGGGCAGAAAAAAAAGGATATTTTAATTATAGTCGTTATAAGGATATCATACTAGTCTATAGTTATACAGGAGCCAAAGATTACCTATCTGTTATTACAGAAGAAATATATCAATACTGTATTAACAATAATTTCGAACTCAATCTTTTCACGGTCGATCAAGTAGAATCGATAGGAGGAGTTTTATTTACAACCACACCTTTTGGCGTTTTGTCAAGGGTAAATATAAAAGATTTCACGCTTCAAGGAAGCAAGATGCGTCGTTTACGATATCAGGTATCAAAGTTTGAAAGAGCAGGAAAATGTAGAACTGAGGAATATCAAAATGGTTCTGACAAAAAGGTAGACAAAAATATTACCAGGATTATAGACGAATGGTGTGCGCCAAGAACAATGGTTAACCCACTCATTCATATAGTTAAAGAAGAAATTCTATCTGGTAACTTAAGTGCAGAACACAGGCTTTTTCTAACCTATCTCGACGATGCCCTGCAGAATGTAATTCTTATCTCAAAATTGTCATCAGAAGAGAATGGATATTTAATGGATTTAGAATTCTACCCAAAGGGGATGCCTCTGGGAGGATTAGAATTTGCAATTGTAGAGATTATCAAAATTTTAAAAACCGAAGAGCATTCTACTTTAAGTTTAGGAGGTACATATGGTTGTAAACTAAACTCTTCATCAAATGCAGATCCAGAATTAGATAAAACACTGGATTATCTACGTGGGCAGAATATTTTTAATGATGAAGGAAATTTGCAATTCAAAAATAAATTCAGACCAGAACATAATACTGTATTTCTCTCCAGACCCGTAGGAAGCAATCCTGATAATGTAACCGATATTATTATGATGATTGCAGATCCGATGAAAATGCAAACTTCAGACGAAGAAAATCATACATTCACCAAATTATATAAGCAAACCGCTACGATAGAACCAAAAACAGGAAAACAGGATACATCAAATGCAAATGGAGAGTTTAATCAGGTAAAAGAAAACCAACAAGAGGAGAAACATACAGTGGTGATTGAAGGAGAAGAGAGATCTGTTATGCTATCAGATTATGGTTATAACCCTTTAAATATTCCAGATGATCAGGTTACATTTGATCTAAAAACCGATTCGTGGGCCCAATTAGAGTTACCAGCTATTCAAAATCAGTTAGGCTTTTTATACACACAGTTGCAACAACCAGTTGATCTGGTCGAGAGTTTAAGAAGTATATTTCCTTTTTCTTATTTTACGTTAACCACTGCGGGCCGTACTGCAGAACGTGCTTTTTGTAAATCATGGCCTAAAAAAGGGAAAGTACTTCAGAACCTGCTTTTTCCTACCATGATTTTTAATCAGATTGAAAATGGATTCAAACCAATAGAGTTACCACATCCAGAGGTATACAAGCTAGATTCTGAAGATCAATATAAAGGAAACCTAAATTGGGAAGCTCTTAAAAAACAAGTAAAAGAAGACACAGAGTCGATAGCTTTTGTTTTTATCGAAATGAATGATAATGCTGCCGGTGGAGCTCCAGTATCCTTACAACATCTCAAACAAGTCAAAGCCTTCCTTTCAGAATACGCTATTCCTCTTGTTTTTGATACTACAAGAATTGTAGAAAATGCGTTATTTATCTTAGAACATGAAAACGAATTTACTGGGAAGAATGTCTGGGATGTAGTACGGGAAATGATCTCTTATGCAGATGCAATAATTGCAAGTCTGGCTAAGAATTTTTGCGTAGATAAAGGAGGATTGATAGGTACCAATGATGTTGAACTTTACAATAAAATTCAAAACTTTATTCAGGAAGAAAGCATTGGGCTAGATGTAATCGATAAAAAAGTTATTGCGTTATCATTTCATAACAGAAATAAGATTGAGACTAAGGTTCGTAATAGATTACAATCTGTACGCACAATCTGGAGGATTTTAAAACAACAAGAAATTCCTGTTGTACAACCCGCATTGGGGCACTGTATATTGATTGATGTTAAACAAATTCCTGAATTTAAATTATTTGAGTACCCAGTGGCATCATTTGTATCCTGGTTATATTTAAATACAGGGATTCGTGCGGGAGCTCATAATGTAGGAATGCAAAAAGATACAGAAATTAATAATCTGGTACGCTTAGCAATACCTGTAGGCTTAAAACAGGAAAAAATAGAGGAAATCGGTAATAGGTTGATTAAAGCCTTTAAGAAAAAAATTAATATTTCTGAGATCTTACCAAAGGATAATCAATCAGAAATATTTGGTAATATACATACCAATTTCAAACTCAAAAAGTATCATAATACTTCTGGAGAAGTAGTTTCAAAAACACTCAATTCTGAAACCTCTTCAATAAATAACGATACTAATACTTCTGTTGCAGAAAGTAAAAGAAAATCTACCCAGATTGATTCAGATATTAAGGCAAAAGAAACAGGGGCGAATCAGAATATACATAGTGATAAGCCATACCAAACCGGTGATATAGCTATCGTTGGGATAGCCGGCCGTTATCCTAAGGCCAAAAACATGAACGAATTCTGGAATAACCTAACTCAAGGAAAAGATTGTGTCGAGGATATACCTGATGTTCGTTTTGGGCAACGCCTTCATAATAAGTTTTCAGAAAAATATCGAGGAGGTTTTATCGATGATATTGATAAATTTGATTCACTTTTTTTTAATATCTCTCCCAGAGAAGCTGAATATCTGGATCCTCAAGAAAGACTTTTTCTTGAAGTGGCCTGGGAAGCAATCGAAGACGCTGGTTATTACCCAGAAACATTAGTAGATGACAATGCTTCCCGAAATATAGGGGTTTATGTAGGAGCTGTGTGGACACTTTATCAGGTAATCGGTACAGAAGAAAAGCTGCAAGGGAATTTTGTTAGCCCCAGTTCACATTTATGGGGTATTGCTAATCGGGTATCGTACGCTTTTAACCTTTCTGGCCCGAGTTTACCTATAGACACAGCTTGTTCCTCAAGTTTAAGTGCATTATATCTAGCTTGTGAAGCAATCTATAAAGGAGAATGCTCTGGTGCCATTGTAGGAGGAGTTAATCTTGACGTGCATCAAAGTAAAATAGACATTAATAAAAGTGGGGGAGCACTTTCGGCAGATGGCGTATGTCGTACCTTTGGTAAAGGTGCTAATGGCTATGTAGCTGGCGAGGGCGTAGGTGCAGTTTATATTAAACCTCTTGATAAAGCAGTAAAAGACGGAGATCATGTGTATGGAGTGATTAAAGGTATTGCCGTTAATCACGGAGGAAAAACAAGTGGATTTATGGTACCTAGCCCTAAATCACAGGCAAAAGTAGTTACTACCGCATTAGAAAATGCTAAGATCGACGCACGAAGCATTGGTTATATCGAAGCACACGGAACAGGAACCGAACTTGGTGATCCTATCGAGATTTCTGGTTTAACTACAGCTTTTCAGGAATATAATGTAGATAAACAAGAATGCTCTATAGGTTCGGTAAAAACCAATATCGGACACCTTGAAGCCGCAGCTGGTATTGTAGGATTACACAAGGTACTCTTGCAAATGAAATATAGAAAACTAGTACCTTCTTTGCATTCTTCTGAGTTAAACCCTTTTATCGATTTTGAAAATTCTCCATTTTATGTCGAGCAAAAGATTAAAGAATGGAAACCTAAGACAATTGAAGGTGTTCAGTACCCGCTTCGAGCTGGTATTAGTTCTTTTGGAGCTGGTGGAGCGAATGCACATGTTATCATTGAAGAATATGTAACTCCGATTGAAGAAGAAAAAACACCATCTTCAAAGTATAAGGAATATATCTTTCCGCTTTCGGCTAGAAATGAAGATCAACTTCAGAAAACAGCAACTCGTTTGTGTGCATTCCTTCAGGATGATTTGTCTGCAGAAAAACTACTTGCTTGTAAAGATATTGCGCATACTTTACAAATAGGAAGAAAATCTTTTGATCATCGCCTGGTTATAATTGCAAAAACGAAGAAAGAACTGGTTCAAAAACTTACTTTATTTATTGATGGTAAGCAAGATAATGCGATGCTTGTCGGAGAGGTAAAAAGTAGCCAAAATATTACACGTTTATTAAACCGTAAAGAAAAAGAAGAATTTATTAAATTCCTGTCACAGAGTGGAGATCTAAGTAAGCTAGCACAACTCTGGAGTGTTGGATTTCTTGCAGATTGGCAAGGAGTACAAAACCTAGAAGCAGGAGCGAAGATTTCTTTACCAACGTATCCTTTTGCAGATAAAAGACACTGGATTTCTGATATTTCAAAATCATCCAACCTTAGCTTGCATTCAACTACTGCTCTTCATCCATTAATCGATTCTAATGAATCAACATTCGAAAGACAGGTTTTCAAAAAAACCTTTCACGATAAGGATTTCTTTATATACGATCACTTGGTATCTGAAATTCCTACTCTACCCGGTGTTGCTTATCTGGATTTTGCACGTAAAGCAGGAGAGTTGGCAACCGGAAGAAAGGTTCAAATAATTAAAAATATTCTCTGGTTAAGTCCACTCACTGTAGTTGATTCGGCCCCCAGAGAGGTGTGTATAGAATTAAAACCTAACGGAGGGTTAGTACATTTTGAAGTATTTAGTGAAGAAGAGAATAATACAAAACAAATATATTCGCAAGGAAAACTTATATATGCAACTCATCAGGAATTAACTGCAGAACCCGAATATATTGATTTAGAAGAGATTCGTACAAGATGTGCAAAAGTTACCCATGGAAAGGAAGCGTATCCACTTTTTAAATCATTAGGACTAGATTTAGGACCTAGTTTTCAAGTGCTTCAGGATATTTTCAAAAACGATGATGAAATATTGGGTGAGCTTCTTATTCCGGAAATCCGAAACAATGATTTTAATGATTACTTGCTCCATCCTTCGCTTGTAGATGGTTCTTTTCAGGCAGGTATGGCAGCACAACTAGGAGCGCAAACAGGTGAAATGTTCGTACCCTATTCAATCGGTGAAGTCGAAGTTTTACAACCGCTGAAACCAAAATGTTTTAGTTATGTCAAAAAAGTAGATGATCCAGGATCAAAGGTTTCCAAAGTGAATGTTTTTATTGTGGATGAGGACGGAATGATACTTGTAAAAATCAGAGAATCTATAGGAGTTCCACTGGTTAGTGTTCACGAAAAACCAGATCAAATTAAAGAAGAAGAGGAATATTCAAAATTATATTACTCTCATGAATGGGAGAAATCTCCTTTAGAACAAGAAAAAGTATTAGCTAATGAATCAGGGTCTATTTTACTTTTTAGCCCAGATGAAAAACTCCAAAAAGTTTATAAGGATCGTTATAAAAAGGATGCAGATATTATACTGATCGAACCTGGAGATAGGTATAAGAAATTTGGAAACCATAGATATAAGGTCAATCCGAAAAATCCAGCAGATTTTAAGAAGCTTTTTGAAGCTTTGAATACAAATATCATCAAAAAAATATGCTTTGCCTGGCCGATAGGTGATGAGTTAAAAGACGATGACGAATATAACGAAGGTTTTATCGAGAAATCTTTTGATAATGGAATTTATTCATTCCTTATTCTCTGCCAATCTTTGATAGAGCAAAAACTAGACAATGTTCAATTATTATATCTGTATTTGGGGCAAATAGATGCTACCCAACCACATCATGAAGCGATAAATGGCTTTGCTAAAACCCTTCAGATGGAGCATCCAAAATTGTATTGCAGGATTCTAGAAATCCAGCAATCAAAGAATTCTTATGATAAAATTCTGGATATAGCTTTAACCGAATTACATTCTGATAATTCTAACGAAATGACTATTCGTTATCGGGAAGAAGAACGTTATATCAGAAAAGTAAAAGAGTTTTCTTTACTTCAGGATAAAGATTCTGACACGATTGATAGTTTTGGGCTAAAAGAAAACGGAGTATATATTATTACTGGTGGTGCAGGAGGATTGGGACTTATATTTGCAGAATATTTAGCAGCTCAATGTAAAGCACGGTTAGTACTTACCGGAAGATCGAAACTCTCAGGTGAACGTAAAACCAAACTAGATAAATTAAGTGAAGCTGGTGCAGAAGTAATGTATATACCAGCAGATGTTTCGATATCTAAAGATGTAGAGAACCTGATTAAGGAGACCAAATCGAAGTTCGGAGAAATTAACGGAATTATTCATAGCGCTGGTGTTATAAGAGATTCATACATAAGGAATAAAACACGTGAAGAAATGGAAGCGGTTTTTGCTCCCAAAGTGTACGGAACGTTTTATTTGGATAGCGTAACCAAAGATGAAGATCTGGACTTTTTTGTAACGTTTTCATCTCTTGCAGCTGTCGGAGGAAATGCAGGGCAGTGTGATTATTCGTTCGCAAATCACTTTATGGATTCCTTTGCAGAGAAACGTAAATTCTTACAGGAAAAAGGAGAAAGATCAGGAGTGTCATTAAGCCTTAATTGGTCTTTATGGGCAGATGGTGGAATGAAGTTGGATGAACAAACTGAAATTTTCTTTAAAAAGAATCTGGGGATAAAACCTTTAAGTATCGAAACTGGCCTGGAAGCATTTGAAAAAGGCCTTCATACCAAAAAAGCACAATTTGTTGTATTAGAAGGAGTACAGGAAAAAATAGAACGAGCCTGGGGTATTAAGGAGAAGGAAGCTCCAGAAGCTGGAACAACAGACACCGAAACTTCAACAGACTCCGAAGTACAGGTAGATCAACAAGCAGATAAAGAATTATTTACAATGGTTCGTAATGCATTATCCGAAATTGTTATGGAGATGTTGAAACTGGATCCGGAAGATATTTCGTATGATAAGATATTATTGGATTTAGGGTTTGATTCTATAGGTTTGACAACTTATGCAAACAGGATCAACGAACTTTATGAATTGGATATCACTCCGGTACTCTTTTTTGAATATCCATCAATTAAAGAAATAGCAACATTCCTCTCCAGAGAACATAAGAATGAAGTACAGAAAACTCATAAAGTTTCAGGAGGTGCTTCTTCCTCTGATACCAGGAAAGAAGTTAGTCAATCGACAAAAGGAAAAGAGCAACAACCAGATACGGAAAAAGGCATATATAGTATCAATAAAGGGTGGAATGCAAGTGCATTGGATCCACAATCTCAATCTTCAGGAGTAGAACTATCTACAGAAAGCCGTTTTATAGATCAACCGATTGCTATAGTGGGTATGAGTGGAGTTATGCCAGGGTCGGAAAACCTGGAAGAATTCTGGGAAAACCTAGAGAATGAAAAAAACTTAATCACTGTGATTCCTGAAGATCGATGGAATTGGGAGGATTACGATGGAGACCCCTTTAGAGAGAAAAATAAAACCAATTCTAAATGGGGAGGTTTTATGAGTGACGTAGATAAATTCGATCCTTCATTTTTCGGTATTTCTCTTAGAGAAGCCGAAATGATGGATCCGCAACAGCGAATATTTTTAGAAACAGTATGGAAAGCTATTGAGGATTCGGGACATAAAGTTTCTGATCTATCGGGTACCAAAACTGGACTATTTGTTGGAGTAGCAACAAGAGATTATGCCGATTCACTAGTAGATAATCAAATTCCGCTTGACGGATATACTGCCTCAGGAAACTCGCATTCTGTATTGGTTAACCGGGTTTCCTTCCTGTTAAATCTTCGAGGACCAAGTGCTCCGCTGGATACAGCGTGTTCCAGTTCTTTGATTGCAGTTCATAGAGCAATAGAATCAATACATACTGGGAGTTCTGATATGGCTATAGTTGGGGGAGTACAGTTAATGCTTACACCCGCAGCTTATATATCATTTGGAATGGCAGGTATGTTAAGCGGCGATGGTAAGTGCAAAACCTTTGACAAGAGTGCAAATGGATATGTAAGAGGAGAAGGCTCAGGAGCTATATTTCTTAAGCCTCTGGATAAGGCAGAAGCCGATAGAGATCATATTTATGCCGTTATTAAAGCAACTACCGAAAATCACGGAGGGAAGGTTACCATGCTTACAGCACCTAATCCTGTAGCCCAAACTGATTTGCTTGTCGAAGCTTATGAAAAGGCTCATATTGACCCCTCGACAGTTGGATATATCGAATGCCACGGTACAGGTACCAGTTTGGGAGACCCTATTGAAATTCAGGCGTTGAATAAAACATTTTCAGAATTATATAAAAAACATGATAAAGTTCCTGCAAAAACTCCCCACTGTGGTTTGTCTTCGGTAAAAACTAATATCGGCCACCTGGAGACGGCAGCCGGAATAGCAGGAGTACTGAAAGTACTACTATCTCTTAAACATAAAAAAATACCAGCAACGCTTCACTTTGAAGAACTTAATCCATATATCAATCTTAAAGATAGCCCACTCTACATTGTAGATAAAACACAAAATTGGGAGGTTATAAAGGATGATCAGAATAACACTCTACCAAGAAGAGCGGGAGTAAGCTCGTTTGGTTTTGGAGGCGCAAATTCACATATCGTTTTAGAAGAATATATTCAGGAAGAAGACCATTCACAAGTTCAATCTGATGAACCACATATCATTGTACTTTCAGCAAAAACTGAAGATCGACTTAAAACATATGCTCAATTATTATATAACCACGTAAAAAAACATAATATTAATCTTACTGATCTTGCTTTTACACTTCAGGTAGGAAGAGATGAGATGGATGAACGATTGGCACTGGTAGTACTTTCGATTGAAGAACTGAAAGAAAAACTTTCAGACTACCTAAGTCAAAAAGAAAATCTAGAAGATATTTTCTATGATAGAATTAAACAAAATAGTGCAGCTGTAATAGACTCCACAGAAAATAATGACTTCTCAGAGAACCAGATAAATAAGTATATTAATGATAAGAATTATTCTAAGCTAGCCAAAGCTTGGGTAATGGGTATTGAGATAGACTGGGTACAATTTTATGAACAAGTAAAGCCAAGACGTATTAGTTTGCCAACATATCCTTTTGCTCGTGAAAGATACTGGTTTAATTTGGCCGATAGTGAAAAATTGAAATCTGAAGGAGAATTTGAAAAACTTCATCCGTTGTTACATTATAACTCCTCTACACTAAGTCAGCAATGTTATACTTCTATTTTTAGTGGTAAAGAATTTTTTGCAAAAGATTATAAGATACAACAGCAAGATGTAATGCCTTTTACTGCTTGTTTAGAAATGGCATATGTAGCAGTAAAAAATGCAATGCCAGATCTTAATGAATCTACATCTCTGGAATTACGAAATACTTCTTGGGTAGACCTGCTTGTACTTAAAGAAAGTAAAGAAGTCAATATATCTCTTTTTGAAAATGATTATAAAGGAGTTGACTATGAAATTTATAGTACAGAAGGAGAAAAAGAAATAATTCATTGCCAGGGAGAAGTTGCCATGGGAGCAAATCAAACTTCAACAAAGATTGACATAGTACAACTTAAAACTCATTTTGCAACAGAACCATTGGATGCAGAAAAACTTTATCACATTTTAAAGCAAATGGATATGAGTTATGGTCCTTCTTTTAAAGGAATAAAAAACTTTTATAAAGGAGAAGATCAGATCCTTGCTCTATTAAGGTTACCAGAAACTATAGTAGACGATTATGAAAACTATACTCTTCATCCGAGTATGCTAGAGAGTTCGTTGCAATTGGCAATCGGTTTATTAACCGATCTGGATCCGAAATTAAAGCAACCCATATTACCTGTTGAAATAGGATCTATGAAGTTATTTTCTCCTTGCCAAAAAGAATTATATGCCTGGGTGCGATACTCAAAAGGAAGTAAACCAGAAGATGATATAGTGAATATAGATATTGACCTCACGGATGTATCAGGAGAGATATGTATTAAAATAAAGTCTTTGTCATTCGATAACTCCTTACATAAGCAGTCTAGTAAAAATTCACATAAGGATTTTGAAATATTAATAAATGCCATACAGAATTATGATTTAAACCAAACAGAATATACTGATACAGAAGATCACACTGTAAGTTTTGATAAATTATTAAAGGATGTATACTAAAGGAAAGATAAGGTCATGATAGCAATCGACGATATATTGGAAAAAATTGTTTCAAAGGAAATAGAGAAGAAAGAAGCTTTAAGATTCTTTGAAGAATTACCCGAAAAAGAGAAAAGTTATTTGGTTTCTAAACTAAAAACGCATTTATCAAATAATGCTAACTCGGTTGAGAATAACTTTTCTGAAAAAAAAGATAATACACTTAAAGCAGTGACCGAGCTTCAGTTAAATGAAGAACATAAGGGATTCATTGATCAAATGGCTCAGAAACTGGAAAAAGTTGCATCAAAATCCAAAGAAAATGCATCTAAGTGCCAGGAGTATTTTGTAGATCAAAGAAGAACCGGAGGATTAAAAAAAGCGTTAAAACGCTTACAATTTCATCTAACGTATAGCAAAGGTGATGGGGCATATCTTTATGATATTGATGGTAATAAATATATTGATATCGCTAGTGATAATGGAGTTAACTTATTTGGTCATCAACCAGACTTTATAAAAGAAGCTATCTCAAAGCGGTTGGATAAAGGGTATCCTTTGGTAGGGTATACAGAAGAGCTTTCTCAGGCAACCAAACTTTTTAGTGAACTCACGGGCCATGAAAGAGTGCTCTTTACACAATCTGGTACAGAGGCAGTTATGTGGGCAGTAAGAATTGCTCGCGCAGCTACTCAAAAGAAAAAAATAGTAATTTTTGAAGGAGCGTATCATGGATTATCTGATACAGTACTTGCAGCCAAAGATCAGTTTGGTAATAGCATAGCAATGGGACTGGGAATGATCCAGGAATTTGCCGATGAGCTTATTGTACTGGATTATGGAAATATGGATGACCTGAGTATCATTGAAGATAGAGCAGATGAGATTGCTGGGATTTTGGTAGAACCAGTACAATCTAGAAACCCGAATAATCAACCTGTTGAATTCTTGAAAGAAGTGCGTAAGCTAACACTCGAAAAGAATATCCTGTTGATTATGGATGAAATGATCACCGGATTTAGGGCTTCTAGTAGTGGAGTACAGGGGCTTTGGAAGATTAAAGGAGACCTTGCTACCTATGGAAAAATCCCTGCAGGAGGAATGCCTTCGGGAATGATTGCCGGGCTTACCAAATACATGAATTATGTAGACGGAGGAACATTTGACTATGATGATGAATCGATGCCCAGTGTTAAAAAAGCACTTATGGCTGGAACACATACTCGAAACCCAATTAAACTCGCTGCAACACTAGCAATACTTACCGAAATTAAAAAAAGGTGTTCAACTTCAGAAAACAAGACCGATGAGTCAAATTCTTGCTTCTTACAGGAATTAAATGAAAAGACCAGACTCATGTGCGAAGAACTGAATTCTTTTTTTAAGACTAAAAATGTACCATTGATAATCGAGTATTTCAGTTCATTATTCAGATTTAAATTTCTGGATGATCCCAATGGAGTGGTAAAAGAGTTAGTTTTTGTTTTGATGAGAATAAATGGAGTTGAAACCAGCCCTTCAGGCAACTGCTTTTTAACATTGGCACACTCTGATAAGGATATTAAATCTATTATAAGAGTTGTAAAGAAAAGCATTGATACGCTATTGAAGCAAAACTTCTTTTATATATCTGATAGTATTGAAGAAGATGAAATTAAAGAAGATATCCGGTCGACAAGATCTACCATTCCTGATATGAGAAACGATCCCGAGGAAGGGACCAAAAAGAATGATCAAATGGAAAAATTAAGAAAATTAATTATATCCGATTTGAATAATTTTCAAGAAAAAGGAGTAACAATATGACAGTAGCAACAACTCAAAATGTTTTACAAGAGATCATAACGATCTTTGAAACCACATTACGACTCCCTGCAGGGAAATTGGATCCTAATGCTAATTTCGAGGATTTTGGTATTGACTCCATTATTTCTATGGAATTGATCAATAAAATATCCCGTAAGCTTAACATTACACTATCCCCTTCAAAATTTGTAAATGTAAATACAACTAAAGAACTTGCTGATTTACTTGAAGAGGAAATAATCAGTGTCAAAACAGATAATATAGACAATGTACCTGAGACAAATAATTCATCAGAAATACAGATAAAATCAGCAGCCAAAAATCCGGCAATCGAAAAAAATATCAACTCAAATTCTACAAGAGATCGAACATCTCGAGGTAGAAGATCTGTTAAAGAATCTTATCATAAATTATTACATTTTATAGATCAAAAATATAAGATAGATCTGTCACACCGTTCGTTTAGATCGATTGATGAAATAGTTGATGTTTTGTTATCTCATCATAGTGATGATTTGATGCAGTATTACAACAATTTTGATCAAAGTAATGAGAACGATTTCAATGGAAAGGAAAAACAGATGCCTATTGCAAATGTGACAGCTAAACCATCATCCCAAAACTGCGATATAGCTATTGTTGGTCTTAGTTGTAATTTTCCCGATGCACCTAATATTCAGACATTTTGGGAAAACCTGGTTGATGGTAAAAATAGCATCAACGAAATTTCGAAATCAAGATGGAATTGGGAAGATTATTATCAAGAATCAGTCTCCTCAGGAAAGACTATCTCTAAATGGGGGGCAATGATCAATGACATTGATTGTTTTGATCCTAAATTTTTTGACCTTGACCCAGAAGAAGCAATACTGATGGATCCTCAGGAGAGGTTACTGATACAAGAAGTCTATAAAGCATTTCAAGATGCAGGAGTAGCACCTAAAAAATTAGCCGGGTCCGATACAGCTATATATGTTGCTTATGAGTATTCAGAATATGAAAATTATCTAAGAAAAAACATAGATAAAATACCAGTAGGTAAATACGGACCTGTTTTCAGCTCTTCAAGCCCTACATATTATCTAGCAAACAGACTTTCGTTTTTATTTGATTTTTATGGACCTAGTGAGTCTATAAATGTTAACTGTGCAGGATCTGCAGTAGCAATTAATAGAGCCTATTACTCATTACTAAATAATGAATGTAGTACTGCAGTTGTAGGAGGTGTATCTTTAAATTTATTTGAAGATGATTACATCTCATTATCACAATATGGTATGTTATCACCTACAGGAACATGTGGAGTCTTTGATGATGAAGCTAATGGTTTTACCAGAGGAGAAGGAGTAGCAGCCGTTGTTCTAAAAAGATTGGATGACGCCAAAAAAGATAATAACAGAATTTATGGTGTTATCAAAACCAGTCATCAGAATAATAGAGGTAATGCCAGGTTTTTGTCGGAAGTAAAACATGAAGCGATTACCAATGTTATAACTAATTGCTATCAAAAGGCTTCAATAACTCCAGAATCAATAAACTACATCGAAGTTGATGGGTATGCGACAAAATGGGGAGATTCTTTTGAATATGAGGGAATTAAAAATGTATTTAGAGAACATAAGTCAAAAGAAAAAGAATGCGCTTTAGGTAGTGTAAAAGGAAATATAGGAAATCTGGAGGCTGTTAGTGGATTGGCTAGTTTTATTAAACTGGCACTTTCACTATATCACAAAAAGTTTCCGATGACCATATCAGGAAAAAAGATAAACACCTTTCTAGATATTGATAACCCCTCTCATCCTTTATACATAGCTAATAAAGAGCTACCTTTTGATATATTACGTGAGCATAATGATACTCCAATTAGGGCAGGGCTTAATTCTTTTGCAGATAGTGGAGTTAATTTGCATATTGTTTTAGAGGAATATCCTATTAAAGCGCCGGTATCCAAAATAGAAACTACAACGGCATCTCAGTTATTTGTTCTTTCTGCAAAAGATGATGAACGTTTGGATGAGTACGTTGATAACTATATTGATTATTTATCTAATAGTAAGATTGATTCATCTTTCGAAGATTTGATTTATACGCTACAGGTAGGTCGTGATGCCATGAATGAAAGATTGTCTATAGTTGTCTCCTCTCACACAGATTTACTCGAAAAATTGATCATGATCAAAAATTCTGGTAAGGAAGCATTATTGGAAAAGAAAGGAATCTTTTACGGAAATATTAATCGCAATAAAGAAAACGGGATTATCAAAATCTTAACAAAAGATATGATAAGTACTATGGTTGAGCAAAGTCTAGAGGCTGCAAAGTGGGAGCAGCTTGCACAACTTTGGACCAGCGGTCTTCATATCGATTGGACCATGGTTTGGAAAAACAAAAAAGTACACCCAGTATCTTTACCAGATTATCCTTTTGCAAAAGAAAGGTATTGGGTTGACATAGATGATATAGAAAAATCAGGTTCTAAAGAAAAACAGCCAGTATCAAAAAGTATAAAAAACAATGAGATTCAGGTAATTAACGAAAATCCTGTACAGGCAGAGTGGTTCTTTTTCAGGTCTGATAACGGTGTGGAAAGTAATCTTATGAAACCCACCGAAAAAATAGAGCTTTTCCTGAAACATGAAATAGCCTTGCAAATAAAAAAACCAATAGAAAAAATATCTGAAGATAAGAACTTCCTAGACTTAGGAATGAACTCTATTGGGCTAATAACCATGATTGCACAAATCAATGATTTATTAGAAATTAATATATCACCCGCTATTCTATTTAATAATTCAGAAATCAAAACCCTTACTCAGTATGTAGTAGAGAACCACTTGGAAAAAGTTGAAAAGATACAAGCCACAAATGATAGGGAGTATAGAGATAAAAGTATAAATGAAAAAGAATCAAAATCTAACGGGGTAGCACCTAGTCTTATACGTAAAACATTGGTACCTATGCAAGTAAAAGGTAAGAAACGACCTGTTTTTGCAGTTCCGGGTGCGGATGGAAATATAATAACCTTACAACACCTTATTTCAGCATTAGGAATAAAACAACCATTTTATGGCTTAGAACCGATAGGGATTACAAAAGAAAATACTACTCTTGATAGTATAGAAGCTATAGCTAAAGCCAATATAGAAGCAATTAAAGAAGTACAGCCTACTGGTCCATACCGTTTACTGGGCTTTTCTAATGGTGGTACAATTGCCTACGAAATGGCTAGGGTTTTACTGGATCAAAAAGAAACGGTAGAAGCTTTAATACTTGTAGATTGTATGTCTCCTACAATAGAAAGTGGTCATATGATTGATGATTTAGTAGAAGGGATTAAATCTATTTTCATTAACGCATCTGGCCAGAATGTGATCTTGGATGCAGAGCAATTAAAGCAGATTCCTGAAAACGAAATTGTTGATTATATATATGACAACGTTAAGAATCTAGGGTTTAATTTTCCGAAAGAACAATTGGCGACAAGTATCTACACCACAATCGCGAATGATAAATATTGTCGTGCTTATACGCCTTTAAAATTACCAGAAGAAATAGAAATATTGCTTTTTAAAGCCACAGAAAGTTATATGGATGCATATCAAAATGCTCCCGAAGATTACGGTTGGAATGCATTAGTACATAAGCCAATCCTTATCAACCCTATTGAAGCTAATCACTTTTCAATTATCGATAAGAATAATAGCAAAAAGATTGCTAGAAAAATAAATGCTTTTTTCAATAAGACTACATCAAAAAAATCTACCGTAAAACAGAAAGTACTTCAAAAACACTAATAAATCAAAAACAGATAGTGTACGATTAACAGCCTATACCAGTAGAAATTAAGCTCTATTGGATTACTGTTTAAACATGTAATAAACCTTATTATGAGCAAGAACCCAAAATCCAAAACAAATTTTTTCGAAAATGTTACGCAAATGGTTCGGAAAAAAAGACTGATTATCTGGTTAGCTTTTGTAGCTATTACAATATTTACATTTTTGGGAATACCAAAGACCAAATTTGACATGACTATTGAAGGGTGGTTTCCAGAAAATGATGAGGTTTTGGTAGCCATGGATAAGTTTAAAGCAGAATTTGGAAGCAATGAAGGAGTATACATAGCGTATAAGCCTTTAGATGGAGATGTTTTTTCTACTAAATCTTTAGAGGTAGTAAAGAAAATTCGTGAGGATATTCTCAATACAAAATATAATGACGATTCAACAGCACTAAAACATATTGTTAAAGTCAATACACTCGTTAATGCTTCTCTTTTAACGGCAGAAGGAGATGTATTGGTTTCTAGAAAATTGGTAGGGGATAATGTTCCGACCAAACAGGAAGATATCGAAGAGATTCGTAAGCTAGCGCAATCTCAAAAGTCTTTTCCATTACTTTTCTTTTCAAAAGATATGAAATATGGAGGAATACTTATCGAAACCGATTTTGGGACTGAGTTACTAGAAGAGGAATTACCTATTGTTACAGATGAAGAACTTGTTGAAGACGCCCTGGAAATGGATGAAATGGTCGTTGCCGATATGAGTGAAATTAAAAAAAGTGAAGAAAGAATCCGTTTCAAACGTGCAGACTTAAGTGAACTGGTTCCCTTAATGGAGGAAATCAATACTATTTTAGATAAACCGGAGTATAAAAGTCATCTGGAATATTATGCAGTGGGAAACGCTCCTCTGGCCTATGAGCAGCAAGCTATAGCTATTAAAGAAGCAGGCCCGATTTATTTAGGACTTTTATTGATAATATCTATCCTGTTATGGTTTTTTATCCGTTCATTTAGTGCGGTGGCCTGGTCGCTTTTAATAGTTATAATAAGTGCTGTCTGGACTGTTGGTTTGGCAGGTTGGTTAGGGGTAGAAGTAACAGTTTTTCTAATGCTAACGATCATGTTGATCCTAACCGTTGGAGTATGTGATGCTGCACATATATTTTCGGGCTACGTATATTTCCGAAATCAGGGAAATGATCGAAAAACAGCAATACAAAAAGTATTTGCATCAACTAATAAAGCAATTGTATTGACTGCATTTACTAATATAATAGGTATGTTGGCCTGTTTTCTGATTCCAATTCCCCGTATTCAGGTTTTTGGTATTATGTCTGCGGCAGGTGTAGCTTTTGCCTGTATCCTTACCATCTTCTTTTTGCCCCTATTATTAGATGTATGGGCTCCTGGAAGGGAAAATACGCAACGAAAAAAGAAATTTAGACTATCGACAGGTAAGTATCTACCTAATTTTTCCAGGTTTTTACAAAAAAGATTAAATAGTGTACCATCGATAGTGCAAAAGAATCCCATTAGTATTATTGTGTTATTTCTACTAGTGTTAGGAATAAATATTTATGGTGTAACTGTACTTAAAATAGATACTAATATTGCTAATCAATTTGTCGAAGGTAGTCCTTATAGGGAATCTGCAGATATTATCGACGAGAAAATGATGGGAAGTCTAAATATGGAAATTTATCTGGACTTATCTAAAGCAAACGCATTTGAAAATCCATTTGTCCTGAATACAATTGATAAACTGCAACGCAAGTTAGAAACCAAATACAATGATGTAGTTGTTAGGACATCATCTTTGGTAGAAGTTGTAAAAAAGGCTAATAAAACATTGAATGAAGAAAAAGAAGAGATGTATACCATTCCTGACAATCAAAACGCTTTATCCCAAACCCTTTTTCTTTTTAACCTGGCAAACCCAGAAGATCGTAGAAAACAAGTTTCTGATAATTATAGTAAATCTCATATTTCTGTGCAATTATACAACGTTGGTTCTCTTAAATATTTAAAAGTATACGAGGGCATGCAAAAGGATATTGATGAAGCAGTAACCATGCTCAAACAACAATATCCCGATACAAAAGTATCTATAACAGGCGCACTTCCTATGAATATGAGATTTGTACAGGTTATTGCCAGCAATGGATTGCAGGACATTATTATGGTTTTGATTGCGGTAACCATAGTTTTGATTTTTGTTTTTGGATCTATACAGGGAGGCTTGATAGCAATTATTCCAAACCTTATCCCATCAATGTTAACTTTAGGATTGCTGGGATTAACAGGACGTTCTGTAGATATAGATATCCTGTTGTTACTTCCTGTAGTAGTTGGTATTTCTGTAGATGACACCGTTCATTTTATCAGTCATTATCGTGATAAGCTAATGATAGAAGGAGATGTTAAAAAAGCTTTGTATCATACTATAAAAGAAGTTGGTCAAGCAGTTACTTTTACAAGTTTAATTTTAGGATTAGGCTTTGGGATACTATCTTTTTCGGCGATGGAGGGAACTGCAAATGTTGGAAAATTTGGTTCAATCGCGATTTTTTCAGCTTTGATGTGCGATCTTTTCCTATTACCTGCTTTGATCTTGGTTTTCAAACCAAAATTTCAAAAGAAAGGAAAGCCAAAATTTCAGAGAAAAATGGTAGTACAAAAATAATTCTAAGCAAAGTTATAAAAGGTAAAACATCCTCCTCTAATACTTTCGGCAACTATATCGATTTTCCTTTTTCTTATGGTTTTTGCTTAAAGAGGCAAGTGATCAACCACGTCTCACTCGTATAGTTGTGGTTTAATTATCAGGAACAAAGGTTGTTTGACCATATAAATTAGTATTAAATTTTTTTCAACTTAAATAAATAAATAATGAAAAAAAAACAGATTGTTTTATTGGTTGTTATGGCCGTTTTGATATCGTCATTTTCAAAAAAGATACTGCCAACTCAGTCAGCAAAAGATATCATGACAAAGGTGCAAAAGGTAGCTAAAGAATCCTTTAATACATCAGTTCAGAGAATAAAATTGGCTACCTGTAAATACACTGTATCTAATAAAAGGATTGTGTGCACTGAAGAAGCAAGAAATAAATTGCTGGAAAGTGTTGCAAAAAATTATGGAGAAAACCATCGGGATAGCCGATCAGTTTCTATTATAATTGAACCTAAAAAAGAACAAGGAGTAGGTATGTTAACCTATGAGTATGGTGAGCTTGGTAAGGATAATGATAGCTGGATTTACTTGCCAGAATTGAGTAAAGTTAAACGTCTGGCATCAAGCAGTGATAGTAATGATAGTAGCGGAAGTTTTTTCGGATCAGAATTCTCACTTGAAGATATGGAAGACCTGAAAATTGATGAATATAACTACAAGATTTTGAAGGAAGAAAACTATAAAGGGCGCGAAGTCTGGGTTATTGAGTATACTCCCACAACAGAAAGGGCAAAAAAATCAAAGTATAGTAAAACAATATCATGGATAGATAAAGAAAGATATATTAGTTTAAAAAAGAACCTATACGTTCGGGGAGATCATTACAAACAGTTGACGATGTCAAAGATTGAAAAAATAGATGACGTATGGATCGCAAGGCGATTAACGATGAATAATCTTGCCACTCGTACAATAAGTATTATGAACATGATTTCGGTAGCCTTTGATCAAGAAATTTCGGATGATTTTTTAACTACAAGGACTTTGGAGGATTTTACTTTTAGAGAACGGAATTTAATCAGACTTCGTAATAATTTGAAATAGGATACAATTATTTAATACACAAAAAAGCTTCACAAAAGAAACGATCGTAAACTTTAGAATGTAGGATGAGATCGCCAAACCATTTGGTGTAAAAGTTTGATAATCATAAGTGAAATGGGTATCAATAATAGATAATTATCATTGTGCAGAATCATGATTTATCAACATTTTATAGTTATCAATTCACTACAAACTCATAGAAAATTTATAAGGAATAGTACATATGAAATATTCAAACAATGAGGAGCATTTTGATGCTATTGTCGTAGGTTCAGGAACTTGCGGTGCTACAATTGCAAAAGAGTTAAGCAAACAAAATAAAAAAGTCTTAATCTTGGAACGAGGAGGTAATGCACCTCTTAAAGAATCCATTATGGGATATGCCAAAATTTCTAACGAAGTACGTGTTGCAGATAAACTGAAAGATTTAAGAGCTTTTACTACCGGTGGTACAACAGCTATGTATCTTGCTGTAGCAGACCTGCCACCCATAGAAACTTTCAAGAATTTAGGAATTGATCTTACAGAAGATCTCGAACAAGTACGTAAAGAATTACCAGTTGCCGAAATTTCTGATGGATTTATTGGTAGCCAGGCAAAAAGATTGGGCGAGAGTGCTATAGAATTAGGTTACGACTGGAAAAAGAAATTGATGTTGGTAGATCAGTCAAAATTCAATCATAAAAACTATTATGAAGTAAAATGGAAAGCCAGAACCTATGTAGAAGATGCGATTAGAAATGGTGCAGTTTTGGTTAATCAGGCTACTGTTTCTAAGGCAATTCTTGATCATAAAAAGGCTATTGGTGTTGAGTACCAAATTGGCCGAAAAAAGAAGGTGTTTAAAGCATATGGAGACAAAATAATTCTCGCTGCGGGTTCACTGGCTTCTCCTATCATTCTTAAAAATAGTGGAGTTAAAAATGTAGTGAATCAAGGTTTTTACATCAATCCAAGTATTGGTCTTATAGGAAAGGTTCCAGATCTTTCGTCAGCAGAAAACTTCTGTGGTTGTATGGGAGCAAAGTTAGATGATGATATTGAATTGATAGATGCTAATTTTCATCGCTTCCTGTTCAATGTAGGGATGCTCGTCTCTGGCAAACCATTACGTATAGCATCATACCCAAAACATATTGGGATCACCGTTAAGGTTAAAGAACCTGTTGGAGGTAAACTTACTGAAAATGGAAAGTATCATAAAGAGTTGACAAGTAATGATCACCAGAAATTAGAGAAAGGAATGGAAGCGGCTAATGAAATATTAAAAAATGCTGGAGCCAGAAAAATCTTTAAAACCGACCTTATATCTGGAGGAGCTCTGGGAACCATAAAAATTAAAGAGCATGTCGATGAGAAACTTCAGACAGAGTATAGCAATTTGTACGTCTGTGATGGCTCTGTGCTACCCGAAAACGAAAGGATAACGCCAACTCTTACGCTTGTTTGTCTGGCGAAACATCTAGCCAGAAATTTGATAGCTTCTTAAAAATAAGTATCCAACTAAACAATCTCAAAACTAGCAAAAGCTAACGGTTTTGAATTATAACACAAAAACAATAAATAATATGGAACATTCTGAGAAAAATAAGACCAATGGTTTTTTATTGATCTTAACACTTTTAAGTATCGCGGTAGGAGCTGCTGCTCCTTTTGTATGGAATAGATTTATAGATGGACAATTAGGAATTATAACCTTAGTTCTGGTTGAAGTGCTATTGCTAATATTTACTTTGACCTTAGTACATTCCTTATGGAAAAAATCAGGCTCTGGCCAATGGAAAATGAAATCAGATAAGAAAGGAATGGTAGTGTATACCTTAAAAGTTCCGGGAGAAACTTGGTTGAAAATTAAAATAGTAGGAAGGCTTAGAGCCAGATTAGCTAGCATTTTAACGCTTATGCGAAACCCTGATGCTGCAAAAGATGTTGGTATGTTTGATTCATACTATATAAACGGATCAGACCCAAACTTGGTTGGATCTGATCCAAAACTAGTGTATTATACCTTTAAACAGAAGCTTTTTCCTCCTTTCAAACATAGAGAATTTGTGGTTAAATCAGAGTTTTCACAAGACCCTGTTAGTAAAGAAATGAAGTTTAATTTTGTAGCTGCTCCAGATAAACTACCTGTTAATAAGCGCTGTCATCGGGTGACAAAAATGCATAATAGATGGCGATACACTCCTTTAAAGAATGGAGAAGTAGAATATGAATTTGTATACGATGCAGTTGATCCAGGAGGATACTTTCCCTATGCACTGGCAAACTGGTTAATCCCTAGTATGCTGCCTTATGCATTTGCAAAAATGCCCAAAATATTAGATAAAGAAAAATATCGTAATGCTGAAGTAGATTATGTTCGGGAAGTTGACCAACCCGAAGAAATGATGATATAAAAATCGGATATAACCTCTTTGCTTAATTTCTTGCTACATAAGATCATACGCTAGAGAAAATTTTTAAAAGAGAGGTGCATTATATCTACACTCACCCATTTAGATTTCAAATTATATTCAATTAACCAAAGCTGTAAAAAATTTGGCATAGGAGTTTATTTCCCAATTTTTAATGATTATAAATGCAATGAATAAAGTGTCTGAAAATCGAACATATAGTTTAAACATACCACAAATGTTATGGGATGGACTGTCTGAAAACTGGTTAATGAAAGAACTAGGTGATATACATTGGAAAATGATATCAGAAGGACTGGAAACAGAATCAGACAAGTTGATTGATAGTAATGGAAATAGGCTGTATGCTAGCTTTGTTCGAATAAAATGGGAATCTAATAATTGCCTGGGTGAATTTAGTGAAAACGAAGAAATAAAGATTAAAAGCCATCTATCGAAGTATGGTAAAAAGATGTTTTTTAGTAATGGTCAGGTAAGCGGACATAATAAAGACATAAAAACAGAATTGATGTCCGTTTTTTCTTCTCGAAATTCGGGAAATAACCAGAAACTCGTAAAAGGAACACCTTTAAACGTAGAGCACAAAAATATTCCGGTTCACAATAAACTTCCTGAAGTCGCAAAAAACTTTTTTAAAGCGAAATCTTGTTTTTTTCAATCCGAAAAAAATGAAGAAGATAACGATATAAAAGAAATAATTCTTAATGATAGCTCTTTTAATATCTCTACCGATATAGAACCTTTGTTTCAAAAAAAATATCAAATTGATTCTTATGATGATATCAATGGTGTTGGGCTTTTATATTTTGCTTCGTATCCCAAAATAAGTGATAAATGCGAATTGAGTTTTTTTCAGAAAAAATACATTGGAGGGATTGATAATTATAATTGGGCCAAAAATAGCTCTACCATTGCAAGAGATATACACTATTATGGAAATGCTAATGCAAATGAAGAATTAGTATATAATCTGGAACATTTTTCTTTCTTAGATGAAAAGACAATCAAACTAAGTTCTTCTTTGGTAAGGGAAAAGGATGGGATGTTGATAGCAAAGATATTTACGATCAAAAAATTATCAGAACCATTAAACATTGCAAGCATTTGGATTAAAGGAGAAAAGGAAGATGAGAAAGAGTCTTTTTCAATACCAAATACATCTAATCTGGAAACTGCTAAATTTTCAGATAATCCCTCAATATTTAATCAAAATATTAAAAAGAATAGTGATCTAAGTGAAGAACAATTATGTGAAACTATGGTCAGCTTTTTTTCAGAAATTTTAGAAAATAAAGAGATTACTATCCATACAGACTTAAGAAGGTTTGGTGTTGAGTCTATTGTATATACCGAACTTTCAGAACACCTCAATATAGAGTATGGCTTGCAAAGTAATCCAAGTACATTTTATGGATTATTTACAGTGAAAGAAATTGCATCTTTTCTGCTTTCAGACCATAGTATTATATCTGATTTAAAAGAAGATAACGAAGTTGTAAATACTAAGAAAAATCATATAAATTCTGATGACATTGCCATTGTAGGGCTTTCGCTAAAGGTGCCTGGAGCAAATAATAAGGAAGAATTTTGGGAAAATTTGGTGAATGGAAATTCTTGTATCACTAATACACCAAAAGAGAGATGGGATTGGCCAGAAAATATAGATATAGATGGTATTCATAAAGGTATCAACTATGGAGGATATATAAAAGATGTGGATAAATTTGATGCATCTTTTTTCGAAATATCACCAAGAGAAGCAAAATTAATAGACCCGCAACAAAGAATTCTTCTCGAATTAACCTGGGAACTAATTGAAAATTCTGGGTACAAACCTTCATTACTAAAAAATAGTAAAACTGGTGTATTTATAGGAGCTAGTGGGAGTGATTATGAGACTTTATTACATAAAAACCCTGAAATTAAAGAGTTTTCGGCTACGGGAACGGCGATGGCAATGCTCTCAAACAGGATTTCATATTTTTATGACTTTGATGGCCCAAGCTTAACCATTGATACGGCTTGTTCCTCGTCTTTGGTTGCCATAAATAATGCGGTTGCAGCAATCCAACAGAACCAATGTGAACAAGCCATAGTTGGAGGCATACACCTCATGTGTGAGCCAACAAAGAGTATTGCTTACAAAGAATCCAATATGTTAAGTGTTGATGGTAAATGCTACACTTTTGATGACAGGGCTAATGGATATGTACGTGGTGAAGGAGCAGTACTACTTCTTTTAAAACCAATGTCAAAAGCGATAGCCGATAATGATAATGTGCTAGCTTTAATTAAAAGTACAGCGGTAAATCATGGAGGCTATTCTGGAGGAGTAACTGTACCTAATCCAAACAAACAAAAACAGCTCATTGAAGAAGCATATACAAAGGCTAATATTGATATACAAAATGTATCATATATAGAAACACATGGCACTGGAACCAGCTTAGGGGACCCTATAGAAATTTTAGGTTTGACTAAAGCTTTTCAATCATTGCAAGGTCAAAAAAATAAAAAACACGCACCTTGGTGTGGAATAGGATCAGTAAAAACCAATATAGGTCATTTGGAAGCAGCATCTGGAATTGCCGGACTGCTCAAAGTAATTATGGCTATGAAGCATAATTATTTACCTCCTACTCAAAATTTCAAAAACATAAACAACAAAATTGAAATAGAAAATAAACCTTTTCATATTCTGGAAAATGGAACTGAATGGTTAACAGGTAAGGATCAAAAGAGAGTTATTGCAGGAGTAAGTAGTTTTGGAATTGGTGGAGCAAATGCCCATGTAGTTATTGAATCCTATGAAAACGATGAGGTAGAGAATTCTAAAGCAATCGAGGGACCACATTTATTTATATTATCAGCAAGACGAGAAGAAATACTGAAGAGTTATGCAAAAAGCATGCTGAATTATGTGAGTCAAAACACATCTATAACTCCCTATCAATTGTCATATACCTTGCAAAGTACCAAAGAGGAGATGCAGCATAGGTTAGCTTTTGCATATAATACTATTGAGGATCTCAAAACATATTTGGCAAACTTTCTGGAAGGAACTTTTCAATCTAACATTTATGTAGGTAGTATAAAAAAATCAAAACTAAACCAACTAGATAACAATGAGGTTATTATAGATAGCTTGGATTTGGAGTACGTAGCCGAACAATGGTGCCTGGGGAAGAATATAAACTGGAGAAAATTATATCCGATTGGCACTAAAACCCTGGAAGTTCCAACATATCCTTTTGATCACAAAAGAGGATTTTGGGCTTCTTATAAAAAACAACAGGATATTGTTGAAAAACATCCTGAATTAACTCCGTTAAAACTACAAGAAAAGGATAATACTTTTGGAACTTTAGAAGAACTTCCGATTCCTATACGAGTTTTACACACTACAGATGATACTATTATTTCTTCGGGTGAAGGTTTTGATAAAGTATCAGTTTCCAAACCTGCAAATATCTCACTCAAGGCACTTAATGCTAATGAGTCTGAAGATATACACCCGGGAATAACCCCCAAAGCACAGTTTACCCTTGATCATACAGCAGGGCTTGCATTAGAAAGATCTAATTCTTCAAAGACGATTTCTTCTATAAAATTGTATGATAGGAGTCAGGGTGTTTACAGTTTGGAGATCAATACAAAAACAGGCAATACACTTTCTAAAGAATTAATAGGAGATTTAGTACATAGTCTTGATTATGTAAAAACTCTTCCGCTGTTAAAAGTATTGATAGTAAGAGGCACGAGTGAAACCTTTCTTCAAGGTGATCGGGAGGCTTATAATGAATCTATAACTCAAGGGCTTTACCAATCTATAGCATCTTTTCCTTATCCAATAATAGCAGAGATGCAGGGAGATGCCATGGGATCATGTTTCTTACTGGGAGCTTTATGTGATTTTATGGTTTGTAGTGAGGAATCCCGATATAGTTATACAGATGTAACAGGTGGATTGTTTCCTGCTAGGAAAGAGGAATCTTTGTTTGGTGAGCGTTTTGGAGATGTGCTTTCCAGAGATTTTTTATATCGTTTTGGAGTATCGACAGGGGCTGCTTTAAAGAAAAGAGGTTGGAGTGTTCCGATTGTTGCTTCTAATGAAGTGCACCAATATGTAGAAGATCTAGCCTTATCATTAAGTGAAAAACCTGTAACTTCTCTTGGATTATTAAAGCAGCATCTTGGTCGTGATTTAGAGAAGCAAGTAGCAGGATTATTAAAGGTAAATACCTTAAAGATAGAAGATGAATTTACAGGATCTGATAATGTGGTAACCACCCGATCCAAGTACATAAAACTGGAGTCTCCTATAGAGGGAGTGCTCACAATCAGGATAGCTACAGGAGATAAAAACTATAAACTAAAAACGCTTATTTCAGGATTAGAAGATATTCTAAAACAAGTAGGTGAGCTGGATTCTCATAAGGTTCTTGTACTTAGCAGCACAGCTAAAGACTTTTTAAGTGTATCTAAATTGTCAAGCTCAGTAGAGGAAATCAAACAATTTCAAAATCTATTGATTAATGCTCCTGTTCCAGTGATAGCTGCTTTTGAAGGAAATGCTAGGGATATAGGTTGGCTGCTAGGTCAATGTTGTGATATGTGTATCTACCATATAGAAGGTATATATTCAGCTTCGGGACTAGTTGGAGTTCCAGAATTAGGTAGTTTATCACTTCCGTTTTTTGTTCGTGGGTTAGGAGATTATCTGGCTCAGGAGGTATTGCTTACCAGTAGGGAGTATAGTGGTTTAGAGCTACAACAGCAGATCGGTTCTGTACTGATTTCTGCAGACCCGATTACAGAGGCCTTAGATCAGGCTGGATATTGGTCATCGCTACCTATTGAAGTTATAAGAGATTGGAAAAAAGATCAGGGGGCAGCGACAAGATTGGTATTAGATAAGCTACCAACCTGGTTAGATAAAGAGAACAAAGATGCTGCAAAAAAGCTACCAGAGGTAGCAACAGCAATAGGGTTAACATCAGAAGTTATAAAGACTACTGTTCATCCAGAAGGAATAGTAGAGATAAAGATGGAAGACCGAGAGGCCAGGAATATGTTTTCAGATGCCTTTATGGAAGGAATGATAGAAATCTTTGATCATATAGCAGCGTCTTCATTATACAAGGTGGTGATCTTAACGGGATATGACAGCTATTTCATCTCAGGAGGAACTAAAGAAATGTTACTCGATATACAGGAAGGTAAAATTAAATTTACGGATACTACAATATATCACTTAGCCATGGATTGCAATATTCCTGTAATTGCATCAATGCAGGGCCATGGTATTGGAGCAGGATGGTCTATGGGTATGTTTAGTGATTTCCCAATATTGAGTACAGAGAGTCATTATGTGAGTCCTTATATGAATTACGGATTTACTCCCGGGGCAGGCTCGACGTTGATTTTTCCTGAGCGTATAGGTTATGATCTTGCTCGTGGTACGTTGCTAACGGGAATAGAATATCCGGGTCAGGCATTAAAGAAAAAAGGAGTATCCTTACCGGTTGTTTCTCGTAAGGAGATTGGAGAGTTTGCATTTGCATTGGCCAGAGAATTAACACGTAATACACGCAGTAGTTTAATTGCTTTCAAAGATCAGATGACCCGCGATATCAAGGATCGTTTAGAAGATACATATACTCGGGAGTTGTCTATGCACGAAGAGACTTTTGTAGGACGTTCGGATACCCTGGAGCGTATAGAAGGTAATTTCAATACTACCTCAGAAGATACCCTTGAACAAGTACCTCTTACAGAGAAAGCTATTTTATCGAAGCCTGAAAAAATACCACAGTATGCAGGTGCATTACCGATGATTAAAACTAATCTCAAAACCTTACTGGCTCAGGAACTACACATGGAAGAAGACGAAATTGATGAGGATAGTCAGTTTGTAGATCTAGGTTTGGATTCAATCATAGGAGTAACCTGGATAAGAAAGATCAATGAAAAATATAAGATTTCAATTAACGCAACCAAAATTTACAGTTATCCAAACCTTATAGAATTTAGTCGTTATGTTAAAGAGGAAATGCAGAAACTCGGAGTGTTGCCTATTCAGAAAGAAGCAATACCTGTAGAGATTAATACACCAATAATATCTCAGAGTACAGATACTTTGTTATCAAATCAAAGAGAATCTACCTCAAAACCTAAAGAATCAATAACAACATCGGATCTAAGATTAAAAGATAATCCCCAATCCATAGCCATCATTGGTATGGCAGGTCAGTTTCCTATGGCAAATAATGTGGAAACTTTCTGGGACAATATTGTAGACGGGAAGAACTGTATAAGTGAAATTTCTCAAAAACGATGGGATATAGGTAAATACTATCAAGATGGAGAAGCTACTCCGGGAAAAACGTATAGTAAATGGATGGGAGCACTTGAAGAATATGATCTTTTTGATCCTTTATTTTTTAATATATCACCATCTGAAGCAGAATGTATGGATCCACAGCAAAGGTTGTTTCTGCAAACCTGTTGGCATGCCATAGAAAATGCAGGCTATAATGCTCAATTACTAGAGAAAAGTAAATGCGGTGTATTTGTAGGTTGTGGTCAGGGAGATTATCATTTGTTATCTGATAATATGCGAACAAGTGCTTACGGTTTTACAGGAGGAGATAACTCAATACTGGCTGCACGGATATCTTATTTTCTGAACTTACAAGGCCCTTGTTTGACTATCGATACAGCTTGTTCTTCCTCATTAGTAGCGATTGCTAATGCTTGTGATTCATTGATTCTGGGTCAGAGTGATCTTATGCTGGCTGGAGGAGTATATGTTGGAGCAGGGGCAGATATGCATATCAAGACTTCACAAATGGGAATGTTATCATCAGATGGCAAATGTCATACCTTCGACCAAAATGCTAATGGTTTTGTGCCAGGTGAAGGGGTTGGAGTAGTGATGCTAAAAAGGCTTGAAGATGCAGAAAATGATGGAGATAATATCTTGGGAGTGATCCGGGGTTGGGGCATTAATCAGGATGGTAAGACCAACGGGATTACAGCCCCGAATACCGAAGCTCAATCTAAGCTACAACAAGAAGTTTATGATAATTACGGAATAGATCCATCTTCTATTCAGTTGGTTGAAGCACACGGAACAGGAACTAAACTTGGAGATCCGATTGAGGTTGAGGCTTTGGTAGAATCCTTTACAAGGTATACTTCAGAAAAAGCATATTGCGCACTGGGTTCTGTTAAAAGTAATATTGGCCATTGTTTAATGGCTGCAGGAGTCGCAGGGGTGATTAAACTCTTGATGTCATTGAAATATAAAAAACTGCCCCCAACTATTAATTTCGAAAACCTGAATGAACATATCGGTATAGAAAACAGTCCATTTTATGTTAATACTCAACTCAAAGATTGGCAAGTAGAGGAAGATCAACAGCGACAGGCAGCAATCAGCTCTTTTGGGTTTAGTGGTACTAATGCTCATATGGTTCTAACCGAATATCCTGATAAGGAAACCAATACACCAGAATCAAAAAATAATCAAAATACGGGTTGGGTTTTCCCTTTATCGGCAAAAACAGAAGAACAATTAAAGCGAAAAGCTGTTGATATACTGGAGTATTTGAGTAAACAGAAGCAACACTGTGATCTGGATCAGATAGCATATACTATGCAGATTGGAAGAATGGAAATGGAATATCGTTTGGGGGTGGTAGCAAGTACTCAAGATCAATTGGTAGAAAAACTAAATGGATATATTGATGGAAAAAAACAGGTTCAAGATACATTTGTAGGAAAAGCAAAAAATAATGAAACTACAATTTCATTATTTTCAAATGATACAGATTTACAAGAAACGATAGATAAATGGATACAGCAGAAAAAGCTTTCCAATCTAATCAAATTATGGGTTCAGGGGTATGATCTGGATTGGAATGAACTGTATGGAAAAGTTAAACCCCAACGTATTCAATTACCACTTTATCCTTTCGCCAAAGAACGATATTGGATTGAAGAAAATAAAGATAGAAGCAGTGTCGGATCAGTTTCTGAACAAGAAGTAACCCAAACACTCTTTTTTAGAGAATATTGGAAAAAAGAACAACATACAATTACTCCGGTAAAGAACGAAAATCACTCAATTATTGTTTTTGCAGACAAGGAGTTCAGTGAAATGTTGACAAAAGAAACACCAGATAGCTTGTCTCAGGCTATAGTTGTGGAGCAATCAGACAATTATCAAAGAGTTACATCTCAGTTGTATAAGTGTAGTCCGAATAATACAGATGATATAGAAAAAATACTTGCTATTGTGCACAATCGAGAGCGTAAACCTATACATCTTCTTTACCTGTGGGCAAAAGGTCAGGGTGAAGAAGGGGTCTACAGGTTGTTTGATGTGTTTAAAACAATCAGATTATCAGCTTTACCAGTAGAGCATATAGCACTTGTTGGGCATTATAATACAGCAGAGGTGAGTACTTGTTGGGACTATTCCTGGATAGGTTTTGAACGATCTTTAAAACTACTGTTACCTAACACAGAATTATCATTGTTTTATATTGATTCACCCATATATTCATTGCAATTAATAACAGAAGCATTGAAGTGCAATGGAGTATTGTGGTATAAAAATGATCAACGATATAGATTGTCTTTACAGTCTTCGATACTTAATAAAGTAACCAACGAATCTGTTCTTAAACAAAAAGGAAACTATTTAATTACCGGGGGATGTGGAAAATTAGGCTTACAATTTGCCCGTTTTTTGGCTGAGAATTATCAGGCAAATTTATTGCTGATAGGCAGAACACCAATATCTCCGGTGATTGAAGAGCAATTAGCAATAGTAAAAAATGCTGGAGCAGGACAAGTACATTATCGATCTGTCGATGTTAGTGATAAAGAAGCGATGTTGGCATTACGATCACAACTACCTTTTGAGATTTCAGGGATTATTCATGCAGCAGGGATAGCATCTTCACAACCTTTTTACCAGCGCTCAACAGATGATATCAAAACTATACTTTACCCCAAAACCTTTGGAACCATTGTGCTCGATGAGGTGTTAAATCAACCTTCGTTAGATTTTATCTGCTATTTTTCATCTGTCTCGGCTTTCTTAGGAGATTTTGGATCCTGTGATTATGCCATAGCAAGCCGTTTTCAAATGGCGTACAGTTTTTATAGAGAACAAAAACCTGAGTTGAAAAGCAAAACTATGGTCATCAACTGGCCATTATGGGAAGAAGGAGGTATGGGAACCAGTGATGCCGAGCAAGCTTCTTTTTATTTAAAAAGTAGTGGGCAGGAACCATTAAAAACATCTCAAGGAATAGGATTATGGCATGACCTTATAAAAACAGATAAACTGCAAACCTTGGTTATGTTAGGGGAACCATCAAGGATAGAACAAGTTTTAAATCGTTTGTATGTTACAGAGCAGTCAAAAAGTATAGAAAATGTATTAGTCAATACAAACAATATTAAAAAAATAGAAAGGAAACTTCGGGGTCAAGAGATTTCGGTAAAAGATTGTGTAACTCATGATCTAAAACAACAGATAGCAAGCCTGACCAAAATCAATCAGAGTCAACTAAAAACAGATAAAAATCTTACCGAGTATGGTTTTGACTCTATTAGCTTAGGTAAACTTGCCTCTAAACTAACAGCTTATTTTGAAGTAGAAATAACCCCGGCAATATTCTTTAGCGCAACCACAATTCAAAAATTGGTAGATTATATGCTGGAGGAGTATCCGGATCAGATAGATAAATTTTATATCACTGAAGCAACCAATGAAAAAGGAAATAATGAAAAAATAACAATAGCTAAGCTAAAAAGTATTAATCCAATACTTGATAATTCATTTTCCTCACACCTTTATCCAAAACAGATAGGTTTATCAAATATTGAACCTATTGCAGTAGTGGGGATGTCGGGACGTTTTCCACAGGCGCAGACAGTAGATCAACTATGGTCGTTACTTTCAGAAGGCAAAGATGCTATTACCCAAATACCAACAAATAGATGGGATTGGAGTGATTATTACATAGCTCCAGGGAATACTAATAATAAGATAACCACAAATAAAGGAGGTTTTATTCATGGAGTCGATGAGTTTGATCCTTTGTTTTTTGGAATTTCACCGCGTGAAGCCGAGTTTATGGATCCGGCAGAACGCTTATTACTGATAGAAACCTATAAAGCTATTGAAGATGCCAGGATATCTCCAAAGGAGATCAAAGGCGAAAATGTAGGTGTTTTTGTAGGAATGGAAGAAGGACAATACGATCAGATTACCGGAAAACCAGGAATTACTACTACCGGAAATGCAATGATAAGCTCCAGACTATCTTACTTTTTGGATCTTCAAGGGCCGGCTATTGCAACAAATACTGCTTGCTCTTCAGGATTGGTAGCACTTCATCAGGCAGTTTCCAGTCTACGTCAGGGAGAATGTAAAGCAGCTATTGTAGCAGGAGTTTCATTGTTGCTTTCACCAGAAAGTTACATAATGATGAGTGAGGCAGGCATGCTTTCAGAGGATGGACATTGTCATACATTTTCAAAAAATGCCAAAGGTATTGGAGTAGGAGAGTCTGTCGTAGTTCTAATGCTAAAACCATTATCGACAGCTATAGCAGATGATGATATTATCTACGGTACAATTAAAGCTAGCGGAATTAACTTTGATGGAAAGACTAATGGAGTTACTGCTCCAAATGGAGATAGGCAGGCTACATTAATTGAAAAAGTCTATAGGGATCACCAAATCAATACAAATGATCTATCTTATATCGTAACACATGGAACGGGTACCAAATTAGGAGATCCCGTTGAAATAAATGCATTGGCTAAGGCCTTTAAAAAATTGAAAGGAGATCAAAATTCTTTAGCAAAACAGGAATACTGTGCCTTGACTAGTTGTAAGAGTAATATAGGACATACGCTGGCAGCATCAGGTCTGGTGAGTGTTGTTAACTTATTGAAAGCGATGCAACATCGTCAAATACCCGCAAGTCTCAACTGTGTTGAAGAAAACGATTATATAACTTGGAAAGATAGCCCCTTCTATATCAACAAAAAGACAAGAGAATGGAACAAGGATCAAGGTAAACCTTATCTGGGAGCTGTGAGTTCTTTTGGAAGAAGCGGTACCAATGCACATGTTGTAATAGAAGAATTTGAAGTTCCTGTAAAAAGTAAACAGCTCGCTCCAGCCGAGATTCGGGAAGAAAAAGTGATGATTTTACTCTCAGCAAGAACTGAAGAGCAGTTGTATCAAAAAGCACGTGATGTATTCGATTTGATCTCAGAACCTAAAGAAACTTTTAATGTACAGGATTTGGCATATAGCCTTCAGGTATGTAAAGAAGAGTTTGAGGTACGCCTTGGGTTCTTAGTAAATACCATCGATCAATTGATTGAAAAACTGGAAGCATACCTGGAAGGTTCAGAAACAATAGAGGGAACCTTTTTCGGTAAAATAAAACATGGTCAGGAAGATATGAATATCATCAATGGAGATGATGATATGAAAGAGGCAATTGAAAAGTGGATTGCAAGAAGGAAACTATACAAACTAATGGAATTATGGGTTAAAGGATTGAGTATAGATTGGAAAAAATTCTATGGAGAAAACCTGCCCAAGCGTATTGCATTACCAGCTTATCCTTTTGCACAAGATTGTTATTGGATAGACTCTACTCAAAAATATTCGAAAACTATAGGAAGTACCTTACATCCATTAGTACATTATAATACCTCAAATCTCATTGAGCAAAGCTATAGCTCAACTTTTAATGCAGAACAACCTCTTATAGCGGGATATCGATATCAGGATAATACAATAATAGCTACAGGAATATACATAGAAATGGCAAGAGCTGCAGTTCAAATGGCTATACCTTCCATAGAAAACTCCACAGGTATTGAATTAAATCATTTGAAGTGGGGAGTGCCCTGTATAGTCGACAAAGATAAAAACATCAGGATTTCATTATCGGTAACGAACGATAATAAAGTTCTATATGAAATAAAGAATCAAGAGGAAGAAAATCAAGAGACTTATTTTTTCGGAAATGCAATACTCAGAACAAAACCCGAAATCACAAAATTGGATATTTCGGAACTTAAAAAACAAATTAAAACCGAAAAGATAGAAATATCTGGCTTGTATGATACTTTACAAAATGAAGGAGTAAGTTATGACAAACCTTTTCAGGTTCTTGATGAAATATACGTTGGAAACGAGCAAGTATTAACAAAACTAGCAATACCGGTAACGGAACATAAAAAATATGTATTGCATCCAGCGATAATAGAGGGCGTTCTGCAAGCGAGTACGATATTATCTACAGAGACAAAAGCATTGACCCCGGTATCCATAGAAACTTTAACGGTAATTTCTGCTTATACCGAAGAAATGTTTGCCTGGATAAGAATAGCACCAGAAGAGCAATCCCAAAGCAATTCTATAAAACTTGATATTGATCTATGTGATAAGAACGGTAATAGTATAATCATCATTCGAGGTTTAGAACTGGTAAAAGCTTGTGAATTTTTACCCCTTTATAAGGAGACATCCATTATAGAAAGTGACCTTAATTGGGATAAAGTTAGCTACCAGCCCCAATGGGAAGAACAATCCAGTAAACCATCAAAAATTGAGGTGGTTCATAAGAATGTATTGATTGTATGTAGCAGAAATACTTCTGGGTTTGAAGAAGAGATACAAAAATATCACAATCAGAATAAGGGAGGCAAAACTTTTGTTATTAAGATTTCGGATAAAACAATACAGGTGTCAGATAATGAATGGCAATGCGGAATAAACGATCCTAAAGGTTTTCAAGTTTGCTTACAAAGTATGGATACAATAGATATCTTATACTTCCTTTCTATGGAAAAGAAATTTTCCCAACCAGTTGATCAAACAGAATTAAGACAGAATTACGAAACGCAAGAGATTCAGTTTTTACGTCTGGTTAAATCCCTTAAACAAGAAAATAGCATTAAAGAAAAAATTGAAACCTATGTGTTGACATTAGATACGCATACGATTCATAAAGGATCCAATCAATTTGTCGGGGCAGGAATTACAGGTTTAGCCTATTCTCTTGCACAGGGAAGTTATCAATTCCGTATTAGAAACCTGGATATATCTGAAAAAGATATAGAGACGTCAAAGGAGCGTGCTCAACTACTGGAAATGATCCTACAAGAACCTCCTTCAGATAGAGGAGAAGTATTTAAGATCAGATCAGGAAAACGATACCACCAGAAGCTGTACAAACTAAACTGGAGTAAGCAGAACATGACTGCAATTCGTCAGAATGGTGTATACGTAATTGTTGGCGGAAGCGGTACTGTAGGAAAGATTATTACTCATCAATTGATAGAAAAATATGAAGCAACAGTAGTGTGGATTGGAAGAAGTGAAGTAACTTCAGAAAAGGTGAAAATAGCTATGCAATCGTTTGATGGATGTAAGGGCAATTTAGAATATATGCAAGCAGATGTAACCGATCTGGAAGCCATTCAGAAAACTATAACGTTCATAAAACAGAATTACACTACTATAAATGGAGCAGTTTTTTCTGGAATGGTCTTCAACTTTGAAAATTCACTAGATCAAACTACAGAAGAAGAGTTTAGATCTATTTTTGATTTGAAAGCTCAAGGGAGTTGGGTTTTCTATACAGCTCTGAAAAATGAATCCCTTGACTTTATGTGTTATTTTTCATCAGGACAAGCCTATTCTTTTTCAGGCGCATCTAAGCTTTCTGCTTATGCCAGTGGTATTACATATGCTGATAGTTTGGTACACTCGATAAGGAAAGAATCAAAATTTCCGATTGGGATTATCAACTGGGGATTCTGGAAATCTTCATTAGATACCATTGAAGGTGGTAATGAAGAAATTTTGACAGATAATTTTGAAGCTCTTGAAAATGATGAAGGCTACCAGTGCTTCGAACAATTTGTTGGGGAGCTTTGTAATGAAAGAATTCATCAAGTCCTATGTATGAAAGCATCACAACCTATTAAGACATTAATGAATTGTGATCAGGAAGAGCTTATTTCCTATATGGAAAAACCAGTATTATCTTCAATAGAACTATCTGTTGAAAACATTGAAATTCCGCGAGAAAAAATCAATAAATTAAAAGAGCAAGAAGAAAAAAGTGAACTTGAAGATTGGCTTCTTCAATTGTTATATTGCCAAATAGAACAATTGATAAAGGCAAATTATCAGGAAAAAACACTGAAAATTTCTGACTTACAAAAACAATGTGGAGTTCTAGATAAATATACTTCCTGGTGGGATAATTGCCTTCAAAGGTTTAATCAAAATGGATATGTTCAGTTTAAAAATGGAACTGTCAGTTCTCTGAAAAAGACAAATGTCAAAGAAGTATGGAACAAATGGAAAGTTGAAAAAGAAAAGCATTTACAAAACCCTGATCGAAGAGCTTGGGTAACCCTTGTGGATAATTGCCTGGAAAAATTACCAGAAATTTTAACCGGCAAAGTTTTAGCGACAGATATTATATTCCCTAATGCTTCGATGGAAAAAGTCGAAGGAGTATATAAAAATAACTTACGATCAGATACCTTCAATGAAATAATAGCCAATGCTGTTGCTACTTACGTACAACAAAAACTGCAATCTAATCCGGAAGCAAAATTGAGAATCCTGGAGATTGGTGCGGGGACAGGAGGAACATCGGCTATTGTTTTTTCAAAATTACAACCCTTTAAAGCGTCTATAGATCAATATTGCTATACAGATCTTTCAAAAGTGTTCTTTTTTCATGCAGAAGAAAAATATTTGCAAGACAATCCATACATACATTGTCAGCGATTGGATATAGAACAACCAATAGAAGATCAGGGCATTGAAGCAGGTTCATATGATTTGGTAATTGCAACCAATGTGTTACATGCAACAAGTGATATACGGCAAACCTTACGTAATGCTAAAGCTATACTGAATCCAAATGGATATTTGTTTATTAATGAATTAAGTACTCCAGCACTTTTTAACCATCTTACTTTTGGATTACTGGATGGATGGTGGCTTTTTAAAGATGCTGATCTTAGGATGCCCGGAAGCCCTGGTGTAACACCTGCGGGATGGCAGAAGGTTTTAGAAGAAGAAGGTTTCCCTATGGTATTGTTTCCTGCTGAGGAAACACATCATCTTGGACAGCAGATTGTTTTGGCTCAAACTGATGGCGTAATAAGACGTAAAATATCGGCAAAAAAGAAACAGAAAGGACCTTCTACTCCTCCTATTCTTGAAAAAAGCAAACCAGAACAACCTAAAAAGAAGATATCAGCCTCATTACAAAAACCAGGTTTCACCTCAAAACCATCACAAGATGTTCCAGAATATACTCGAACAGTAATTTTAGATAGTTTATCAAAAACTTTGAAAATTCCTCTTGCGAGTATTGATCCGAATATAGCTTTTTCAGATTATGGAATAGATTCAATTCTAGGGGTAAGCTTTATCAATCAAATTAATGAAGCTCTTTCTATTTCATTAAATACAGCAATCATATTTGAGCATTCTTCGGTAAATCGTTTAGAGAAACATATTGTAAATACGTATCAGGAACAAATAAAATTCTCTATACCCGAGCAACAAGATATTGCACTTCTAGAAAATAAAGAGGAAGTGTCAAAGATCCATGAAAATAAAACTATTGTACCTGTTAACTTAACAGGAAATAGGTTCAATATCAGTGAAAAAGATTTTTTGGGACTATCTTCAGAACAAAGAGAACCAATACTATCTGAGATTGCAGTGGTAGGAATATCCGGAATGTTCCCTAAAGCGGATAATATTGAAGAATTTTGGCACAATTTGGAGAATGGAATTGATGGTGTGAGCGAGCTTCCTGATTCTTATCTGGATCAAAGAAATTACTATAGTACCACAAAACAATCTGGTAAAACCCGATGTAAATGGGGTGGAATATTAGAAGAAAGAGATTGTTTTGATCCTTTGTTCTTTAATATTTCTCCAAAAGAAGCAGAATCTATGAATCCGCATCAGAGATTGGTTCTTCAGGAAAGCTGGAAAGCAATTGAAAATGCTGGATACAACCCTAAGGATTTTTCTGAAACTCAGACAGGGATTTACATTGGTGCCGAACCTACAGGATATACAGGAGAAACTTTCACAGGATACTCTGATGCTATTATAGCTTCCCGATTATCCTATATTTTAAATTTGAATGGCCCTTCCTTTGTGGTTAATACTGGTTGTTCTTCTTCTGCAGTAGCCTTGCATTTAGCTTGTGAAAGTTTAAGAAATAAGGAAACGGATTTAGCACTTGCGGGAGGAGTAAACGCTTGCTTGGATCAAAATGTGTTAATCCGACTCGATAAAATTGAGATGTTATCACCAAAAGGTCGTTGTTTTACCTTTGATCAGACTGCCGATGGCACTATAATGTCAGAAGGAATAGGTATGGTAGTATTGAAACGCCTGGAAGATGCAGTAAAATCAGGAGATAAGATTTATGGGGTTATTTCAGGGTCCGGAATTAATCAAGACGGTGCGAGTAATGGTATAACAGCACCCAATGGGGCTGCACAGGAAAAACTTATAGTAGATATTTATAATAAGTTTAATATCGATCCAGAAAAGATCAATTATGTCGAAGCACATGGTACCGGAACAAAACTCGGTGACCCTGTAGAAACAAATGCTTTGGTAAGAGCTTTCCAAAACTTTACAGAGAAAAAAGAATTTTGCGTAGTTGGTAGCGCTAAGTCTTATGTAGGGCATGCTGCAGCTGCAGCAGGTGTTATTGGACTAATAAAGGTGTTATTGTCTTTGCAAGAGAATAAAATACCTAAGTTGTTAAACTTTAAAACCATCAATCCTCTTATTGAATTTACCGGCTCTCCTTTTTATATCAATACAGAAATTATAGATTGGAGTCCATCAGAAGGAATACCTCGAATGGCAGCAATAAACTCTTTTGGACATAGTGGAACCAATGCACATATAGTTGTAAAAGAATATTTGTACCCTGAAGAACAAAATACAACCAGGAAAAATAATCTAGCTATTATCCCGCTTTCTGCCAGAACACCTGAACAGTTATCACAAAAAGCTATTGACTTGTTGAGATTTATTAGTTATCAAAAAGAAAAAGGACAGATAACCAAAAGGGTAAACCTAACAGAGCTAGCATATACCCTTCAGGTGGGTAGAGAAGCTATGGAAGAACGTTTAGGGTTCGTGGTAAGTTCTATAGAAGAACTAGTCAAAAAACTTCAGGCTTACATTAAAGGAGAACGTTCTATTAAAAATACCTGGATAGGACAGGTTAAGCAAAATAATGAAATTCATGACTTGTTTAGCGTTGATACAGATCTACAGCAAATTATTGATAAATGGATTACCGAAAATAAGTTGTCCAGCTTAACAGATCTATGGGTAAAAGGGCTTAAGTTAAATTGGTATAAATTGTATGAAGGAGAAATAGTCAATCGAATTCCTTTACCTTCATACCCTTTTGCTAAAGAAAGGTATTGGCTAAATACGTCAAAAAATGAAGAAAGTATAAAGAAATCAGAAACTTTGGTTTCAATTATACATCCTTTATTACATCAAAATACTTCTGACCTAAGCCAACAATGCTATACAACTGCTTTTAACGGTAAGGAGTTCTTCTTAAGAGATCATAAAGTAAATGGACATAAAGTACTACCGGCAGTAGCCTATCTCGAAATGGCTCAGGCAGCAGTTAATCATGCATCAACCATTTATCAAGAAGGATATATAGTAGAATTACAAAATGTAGTTTGGCTAAAACCGCTATATGTTGATGCAAACAGACAAACTTCTATACGTCTATTTGACAGTGAGAATAAAAGTAGTACTGAAGAAAAAATTGATTTTGAAATTTATAGCAACGATACAAAAGCACAGTATAAGCAAGAGGAGATACATTGTCAGGGACAAGCAATTTTTATAAAGGGCGAAACCTCTATCAAAAAGGATATTGATCAGCTTAAAGCACAAATGCGTGAAGGTATTATTGAATCCCATACGGTTTATAGTTCCTTTAAACAGATAGGAATGGATTATGGCATTTCTCATCAAGGAGTATCGGTTATTTATATGGGAGCAGAACAACTTTTGGCAAAAATTAGTTTGCCTATAGAAGCAGAAACTGATCATAATCAATTCATCTTGCATCCTAGTGTAATGGATAGCGCACTTCAGGCATGTATAGGTTTAATGGTGGATATAGATAACCTGCCATCCAGACCATTATTACCTTTTGCACTGGAATCTGTTCGTATAATTTCCAAATGCACTTCCCTGATGTATGTATGGGTACGTTATTCTCAGGGTTGTAAACCCGGAGATAGAGTGATTAAACTAGATCTGGATCTGTGTGATCAAGAAGGAAATGTTTGTGTACAGATACTTGGATTTTCATCTCGAGTTTTGGAAGAAAAAATAGATAACACTTCTCAGGCTATTTTACATAATCAAAATTTCGATGATAGTTTTTATAGCGACGTAATTGAGAAAGTTTTGAATAATGAAATCTCAGTAGAGGAGGCAGCAAAGCTAAATTGATCTTAGAGATAATAAACAAACATTGAGGGATTTTTTAAGATTACTTCACCCCTAAAAGAATAGTTAACAACATGTAATGCGAGAACGAAGCGGTAGTAATGGTTTCTGTTTTGTAATGTTCTTATTTCTAATTAATTAATAAAATTTAAACGAGTGAAATTTGAATTGTTAAAAATATATCAGGATGTTTCCAGCGGGAAGCTTACGCAAAAAGAAGCGTTAGAAAAAATCAAAGTTGTAAAGCAGCAAAATGCAGAAGAAACCAGAAGTGTGCTGTTGGCAAAATCTGATTGGACACCAGTTGTATTGGATGTCTCTTCTAACGATGAAATAGAATATGAACAATATCATTTGATTTTATGTGAAATATCACATTTAAAAGAGAAGCATATTAATAGTTCACTTTCGCCAAGTAAGGTTTGGAATTTCCGGATAGACCAAGAACAACACATTTCCAAGAGATTTAGTGAGTATGCTCTTTCCTGTTTTGAATTGATTCAAAATATACTAATCAACAAACCAGAAGGAAAAGTACTGATCCAATTGGTTGTGCCTAATGAAGGAGAGCAAATAATTTTAGCGGGGCTTTCCGGGTTGTTGAAAACTGCTGCTTTGGAAAACCCATTAATAATTCCTCAACTTCTTCTTATTGATCCGAAAATTCAAGCAAATGACCTTGCATTACAACTGAAGGATAACCAATCCAATCCAGATGATCAATTGATAAAATATGAGCAAGGTATCCGATATGTTTTAAAGAGAGAGGAAATATATGCCACAGAAGTACATTCCAAAATAGCCTTTAAAGATCAGGGAGTTTATCTGATCACTGGTGGTATGGGAGGTTTAGGTCTTTTATTTACCAAAGAGATTCTTAAACAAACCACGCGATCCAGGATTATACTAACAGGACGCTCTGTATTGACTGCCGAAAAGAAAGTACTTTTAGAAGCACTTCCTTCTCGTGACAATAAAGTAGAATACTATCAACTAGAACTAGATAATGCAAAAGAAGTTAATAAAGTTATCTCCGGTATTGTTAAAGAAAAAGGAGGATTAAATGGTATTCTGCATTGTGCAGGTATGACTTCTGACAATTTTATAATAAAAAAGACTAGTGAAGAATTTATCAGGGTATTATCTCCCAAAGTAAGTGGGGCGTACAATTTAGATCAGTCCAGCAAGGATATAGATCTGGATTTTATCGTATTGTTTTCTTCGGTAGCTTCTCAATTGGGAAATGTTGGTCAGTCTGACTATGCAGCTGCGAATGGTTTTATGGATGAGTTTGCGATATATCGTAATCAAGAAGTTGCAAGGGGACATCGTATGGGGCATACCCTATCCATCAATTGGCCATTGTGGGAAGAAGGAGGAATGCAAATAAATAGAGAGAATCAAGAAGCATTACGTAAAAAATATGGAATGTATCCCATGCCTGCAACTACAGGAATAGATGCATTTTATAAAACTTTGGAGTTAGGTTATGGACAGGCTTTGGTAGTAGAAGGTAACTCAACCCAAATACGAAGAGCATTTCTTGAAAATCGTGAAGAGAAAGCAAAACCTGTGTTAGCATCATCACATAATGAACAACAAGCAGTTTCTACAGTAAATACTGAAAATCTTCAAGGAAAAACTGAAAAATATTTATGTGATCAATTTGCTATTTTATTAAAACTGGCTTCACATAAAATAGACTCTAACGCACCCCTGGAAAAATATGGTATTGACTCTATATTGGCAATGAGTTTGACAGATCAACTGGAAAAGACTTTTGGCTCTTTACCTAAGACGCTATTTTTTGAATATCAAACCATTCAGGAGTTAGCAGAATATTTTAGTAAATCACATACTTCACAGTTATCTAAACTTTTTATATCTGGAAAGAAAGTTCAGAAAAAAGAAATAGAAGAAACTTCTAAGAAAGAGACAGGAAGTATTAGTAAAATACAATTAAACCGTAGACGTAGAATTGTAACTCCAAAGGGAACAGATAAATTGATTCAATCTGATCCAATAGTGATTGTAGGTTTAAGTGGCCGTTATCCCGAGTCAGTAAATATCGCTTCATACTGGGAGAATTTACGAGAAGGTCGTGATTGTATTACAGAGGTTCCTAAAGATCGATGGGATTGGCGTGATTATTACAGTGATAACCGAACTAAGACGGGTCGTCATTACAGTAAATGGGGAGGTTTTATATCAGGAGTTGATGAATTTGATCCAAGGTTTTTTAATATATCGCCACGTGAAGCGACTTCGATAGATCCCCAGGAGCGTTTGTTTTTAGAACATGTTTGGATGGCAATAGAGGATGCCGGGTATACTCGTTCGAGTTTACAGATCCCGCATAAAGACGGACTACCCGGTCAGGTAGGGGTATATGTTGGGATGATGTACAGTGAGTATCAGTTGTTTGGAGCTGAAGCAAGTATGCAAGGCAATCCCACAGCAATATCAGGCAGTTATGCCAGTATTGCCAATCGGGTATCGTATTTTCTAAACTTACATGGTCCCAGTATGACCTTGGACACGATGTGTTCTTCTTCATTGACAGCGATCCATTTGGCGTGCCAGGATCTAAAGGAAGGACGTACAGATTTGGGTATTGCAGGAGGGGTTAATGTTAGCGTTCATCCTAATAAATACCTGATGCTAAGTACAGGTCAGTTTATTTCCAGTGACGGTCACTGCCAGAGTTTTGGAGAAGGTGGAGATGGCTACATTCCTGGAGAAGGAGTAGGGACTGTTATCTTAAAGCGACTTTCGGAAGCCAAAAGAGATGGCAACCATATTTATGGAGTAATCAAAGGTAGTTCCCTTAACCACGGAGGGAAAACCAATGGTTATAGTGTTCCCAATCCTAAGGCCCAGGCAAGTGCTATTCATCAGGCATTGGCAGCATCGGGTACAGATCCTCGACATATTAGTTATATCGAGGCTCATGGTACAGGTACTAAACTAGGGGATCCTATTGAGATATCGGCCCTTACCAAAGCATTTGAGGGAGATAATGATAGTATTAAGACGGGATATTGCCAGATTGGTTCTGCCAAGTCCAATATAGGACACTGCGAATCTGCCGCAGGTATTGCCGGTCTGACCAAGGTATTGCTACAGATGCGTTACCGCCAGATTGTTCCGTCGCTACATTCAAATCGTTTAAACCCTCATATAGATTTTGATAAAACTCCTTTTATAGTAAATCAAAAACTCCGCGACTGGGATGCTCCTGTACTAGATGGTAAGGAATTACCTCGAATAGCAGGTATTTCGTCGTTTGGAGCAGGAGGATCAAATGCTCATTTGATTATAGAAGAATATACAGATTCAGATGTATTTTCCTTCAATGGATCAGAATCAGATTTTATGATCCCTTTATCGGCCAAAAAGCCATTGCAATTAGAACAGAAGGTAAGAGATTTGCTGGATTTTATCCATTTTTCGATTGCATCAGGAGATTCTCTTGACCTGGGAGCTATGGCGTATACTTTTCAGGTAGGTCGGGAATCGATGGATGAACGTGTTGGTTTTATGGTTAGCTCTGTCGATGAGTTGACTCAAAAACTAGAATCTTACCTAAAAGATACAGATAATATAACAGGTATTTATCGCGGTCAGGTAAAACGTGACCGGGACTTGCTTTCGGGTTATACAACGGGAGGATTGGACATCGAACAAATGGTTCAACAATGGATAAAGGATAGAAATTATTCATTTGTGATAGAGGTATGGAGCAAAGGTCAGGATATTGACTGGCAGGAATTGTATCTAAATACTCATCCCAAACTGATTAGTCTACCTACCTATCCTTTTGCCAGAGAGCGATATTGGATAGATATAGTAGATACAAAAGCATCTGTACAAGGAAAAGTTACCTCAGTGCTTCACCCATTGCTGCATCGTAATATTTCTGATCTATCATATCAGATTTATAGTTCAACCTTTAGAGGGGACGAGTTTTATATCTCTGGTTCTCAGGACCGGGAACTTCCAGTATCGGTATATTTAGAAATGGCTCGGGCTGCGATAGCGGATTCCTTACCGAATAAGGAAAAATCTACTACCATTGAGTTTAGAGATATTGTTTGGATAGGCCCGTTATCCATCCAAGAGGATTTACGAGTAGATATCGCTTTGTTACCTCAAACCAAAGACATTATAAATTTTGAGATCTATGGCCAGGAAGGAGAAGAAGAATTGATCTATTGCCAGGGAAGTAGTATCGTATCTACTGAGTCATCTAAGGCTATTTTGGATATAGCTATGCTTAAGAAGCAAATAGGTAATGAAGGAATAAGAAGTGCTTATGGTCTTCCTTTATCAGAGGTTGTGAGTGTATATCACAATAGTACACAATTATTGATACAGTTAACTCTTCCAGAATCATTACCATCAAGTGAAGAAGCATATAGATTACACCCAATGATGCTAGAGAATGCACTTCAGTTGGGAAGTAGATTATTTTTTGGGGATGGCCAGTCTTTGACTCCTATGGGAATAGCTTCCTTAGAGGTAATTGATAGTTGTACCCGTGAGATGTTTGTTTGGCTTCGTCCTTCGAATCAAGCAGGTACCTTAGATATCGACTTGTGTAACAAACAAGGAGAAGTATGTGTTCAAGTTCGTGGAGTAGGCTATGAAGGAGAAGTTGAAATCCTGGAAGAAGCACCAGTTAGTGAGCACAAAGTATCCGAGGTATCATTACCTACTGAAGAAGTAATGATGCTACCAAAAGAACTCCCGATTCCTATACGAGTTTTACACACTACAGATGATACTATTATTTCTTCGGGTGAAGGTTTTGATAAAGTATCAGTTTCTAAACCTGCTAATATCTCACTCAAGTCACTTAATGCTATTAAGTCTGAAGATATACCTCCGAGAGTAACACCCAAAGCAAAGTTTACCCTTGACCATACTGCTGGGCATGCATTAGAAGCATCTAATGCTTCAAAGGCGATCTCTTCTATAAAATTATATGATAGGAGTCAGGGAGTTTACAGTCTTGATATTGATACAAAAACAGGCAATACACTTTCTAAAGAATTAATAGAAGAACTGGTGCATAGTCTTGATTATGTAAAAACCCTTCCGTTGTTAAAAGTATTGATAGTAAGAGGCACGGGTGAAACGTTCCTTCAAGGTGATCGGGAGGCTTATAATGAATCTATAACTCAAGGGCTTTACCAATCTATAGCATCTTTTCCTTATCCAATAATAGCAGAGATGCAGGGAGATGCCATGGGATCAGGTTTCTTACTGGGAGCTTTATGTGATTTTATGGTTTGTAGTGAGGAATCCCGATATAGTTATACAGATGTAACAGGTGGATTGTTTCCTGCTAGGAAAGAGGAATCTTTGTTTGGCGAACGTTTTGGAGATGTGCTTTCCAGAGATTTTTTATATCGTTTTGGAGTATCGACAGGGGCTACTTTAAAGAAAAGGGGTTGGAGTGTTCCGATTGTTGCTTCTAATAAAGTGAACCAATATACAGAGGATCTAGTCCGATCATTGAGTGAAAAGCCTGTAACTTCTCTTGGATTATTAAAGCAGCATCTTGGTCGTGATTTAGAGAAGCAAGTAGCAGGATTATTAAAGGTAAATACCTTTAAGATAGAAGATGAATTTACAGGATCTGATAATAGGATAACCACTCAATCCAAATATTTACAATTAGATGCTCCGGTATCTGGAGTGTTAAGTATTCGAATAGATACAGGAGATAAAAACTATAAACTAAAAACGCTTATTTCAGGATTAGAAGATATTCTAAAACAAGTAGGTGAGCTGGATTCTCATAAGATTCTTGTACTTAGCAGCACAGCTAAAGACTTTTTAAGTGTATCTAAATTGTCAAGCTCAGTAGAGGAAATCAAACAATTTCAAAATCTATTGATTAATGCTCCTGTTCCAGTGATAGCTGCTTTTGAAGGAAATGCTAGGGATATAGGTTGGCTGCTAGGTCAGTGTTGTGATGTTTGTATCTATCATACAGATGGGGTGTATTCAGCTTCGGGACTAGTTGGAGTTCCAGAATTAGGGAATTTATCACTTCCGTTTTTTGTTCGTGGGTTAGGAGATTATCTGGCTCAGGAGGTATTGCTTACCAGTAGGGAGTATAGTGGTTTAGAGCTACAACAGCAGATCGGTTCTGTACTGATTTCTGCAGACCCGATTACAGAGGCCTTAGATCAGGCTGGATATTGGTCATCGCTACCTATTGAAGTTATAAGAGATTGGAAAAAAGATCAGGGGGCAGCGACAAGATTAGTATTAGATAAGCTACCAACCTGGTTAGATAAAGAGAACAAAGATGCTGCAAAAAAGTTACCAGAGGTAGTAACAGCAATAGGGTTAACATCAGAAGTTATAAAGACTACTGTTCATCCAGAAGGAATAGTAGAGATAAAGATGCAAGACCGAGAGGCCAGGAATATGTTTTCAGATGCTTTTATAGAAGGAATGATAGAAGTCTTTGATCATATAGCAGCGTCTTCATTATACAAGGTGGTGATCTTAACGGGATATGATAGTTACTTTGCATCTGGTGGTACCAAAGAAAGTTTACTGGCAATCCAGAAAGGTAAGGCTAAATTTACAGATACGAAGATCTTTCAACTAGCTCTGGATTGCAATATTCCTGTAATTGCATCAATGCAGGGCCATGGTATTGGAGCAGGATGGTCTATGGGTATGTTTAGTGATTTCCCAATATTGAGTACAGAGAGTCATTATGTGAGTCCTTATATGAATTACGGATTTACTCCCGGGGCAGGCTCGACGTTGATTTTTCCTGAGCGTATAGGTTATGATCTTGCTCGTGGTACGTTGCTAACGGGAATAGAATATCCGGGTCAGGCATTAAAGAAAAAAGGAGTATCCTTACCGGTTGTTTCCCGTAAGGAGATTGGAGCGTTTGCATTTGCATTGGCCAGAGAATTAACACGTAATACACGCGGTAGTTTAATTGCTTTCAAACATCAGATGACCCGCGATATCAAAGATCATATAGAAGATATATGTGCACGAGAACTAACAATGCATGATGAGACTTTTGTAGGCCATTTAGATACTCTAGGCCTAATAGAAGATAACTTTAATACAACATCAAGTACAAAAAATCAACAACTCATTAAAGAGAAACCAGTTTTATCTTCAGTTGAAAACACACCACAAGGTAAGTACACTCTACCTATGGTTATTAATAAACTCAAGTTATTGTTGGCCGGGGAGTTACACCTGGAAGAAGACGAAATTGATGAGGATAGTCAGTTTGTAGATCTGGGATTAGATTCTATTGTAGGGGTTACTTTTATCCGTAAGATCAATGAGCTATATCATATTTCATTACAAGCTACTATCGTTTATAGTTATTCTACACTTTCAGCTTTGAGTACTTATGTATTGAAAGAAACTAGGCAACAGGAAAAAGAAGTTATTGTATCAATTGAGTCATCAGTTTCTACTATTACTTCAACCAAAACAGTACTTAGTAATGAAAAGCAACCAAACATACTATCAGATTTAAGACAATTATTAGCCAAGGAGTTACACCTGGAAGAAGAAGAGATTGATGAAGATAGCCAGTTTGTAGACCTGGGACTGGACTCCATTGTAGGCGTTACTTTTATCCGTAAGATTAATGAAATGTTCGGTATTTCATTACAGGCAACTATTGTTTATAGCTATGCTACATTATCCACATTAAGCGAGCATATACAACAAGAATTAGGAATTCAAATAGAGGAAGTGAGTAGTCCAACTGTTGATTTTCTACAGAAAGAAAAAAGAAGACAGGTAAAACAGGTCGTAAGAAAAGAACTTCGCTCGTGGCGAAAAGATACTTCATTGCATAATACTTTATTAAGAACAGATAAAGGTGTTTCAGGAGCTATAGCTATTATCGGTATGTCTGGTCAGTTTCCCAAGGCAGAAAATGTTGATGTATTCTGGCAGAATATAGCTGGAGGCAAGGATTGCATCAGTGAGATACCTGAGGGACGCTGGGATATTGATAAATACTATGAAGATGGGGATGCTGTCCCGGGAAAGACCTATAGCAAATGGATGGGAGCACTGGACGGGTATGATCTATTTGACCCTATGTTTTTTAATATCTCACCAGTAGAAGCCGAGAGTATGGATCCGCAACAGCGGTTGTTTTTACAATCTTGTTGGCATACTATAGAGCATTCAGGTTACAATCCACATGCATTTTCAGGTAGTAAATGCGGGGTATATGTCGGATGTGCTTATGGTGATTATCAAATGTTATCAAGAGAAGATCAATTAAGTGCTCAAGGTTTTACGGGAGGTTCTACTTCAATTCTGGCAGCTCGTATTTCTTACTTTTTAAATTTACAAGGTCCTTGTATATCAATGGATACAGCTTGTTCTTCTTCATTAGTAGCTATTGCCAATGCATGTGATGCTTTGGTGTCGGGTAGTATTGATGCTGCTTTGGCTGGAGGAGTTTATGTAATGGCTGGTCCGGATATGCATATTAAAGCAGCGCAATCCGGTATGCTTTCTCCAGATGGTAAATGCCATACTTTTGATCAGCAGGCCAATGGTTTTGTACCTGGCGAAGGAGTTGGAGCGGTTATGCTCAAAAGAGTAGAGGATGCCGAAAAAGATGGAGATAATATCCTCGGAGTGATCAGGGGTTGGGGTGTTAATCAGGATGGAAAGACCAATGGTATTACAGCTCCTAACACAGAATCACAGACCTTATTAGAGCAACAGGTATATGATCAGTTTCAAATAGACCCAAATAATATCCAGTTGATAGAGACTCATGGTACTGGTACCAAGTTAGGAGACCCTATCGAGATAGAAGGACTGCATAAGGCCTTTAAAAAATATACCCAGGAAAAAGAATATTGTGCCTTGGGTTCAATAAAGAGTAATATAGGACACTGTTTAACCGCAGCCGGAGTAGCAGGGGTTATTAAGGTACTACAATCCTTAAAACATCAGCAGTTACCACCCACTATAAATTTTGAACAGCTAAACGAACATATCAATCTGGATGATAGTCCGTTTTATGTAAACACTAAACTTAGAGACTGGAAGGTTGAAGAAGGTCAACAACGGCAAGCGGCGATCAGTTCTTTTGGATTTAGTGGCACTAATGCACATTTGGTATTAGAAGAATATGTTCCTGAGCCTAGGATAGCAGATCAAAAACCGGTTCAGGTTGTTAGACAAGATGAAGCACTTATGATCCCGTTATCAGCCCGATCAGAAGAACAGCTACAACAAAAGGCATCTGATCTGTTAAGTTTTGTTAAAGAAAAGAAAGGATCTCTGAGTTTGTTAGAAATGTCATTTACCCTTCAGGTAGGCAGGGAAGCTATGGAAGAACGTCTTGGATTTATGATAAGTGAGGTGAATCAACTGATAGAAAAACTTCAGGATTACATCCAGGGTAAGGAGAATATCAATGGTGTATATCGAGGGCAGGTAAAACGAAATAGAGAAGGTCTACGTATCATCAGCAATGATGACGATATGAAAGAAACCATTGTAGATAACTACATAGATCAAAGGAAATTATCGAAATTACTGGATTTATGGGTTAAAGGTCTGGATTTGGATTGGAACAAGCTTTACGGTGATCATAAACCTAATCGTATCAACTTACCATTGTATCCATTTGCCAGAGAACGATACTGGGTTGATAGTGTTGAAGAAAAGAATATTTATGCAAATGGAATCACAGTATCATCCATTTTACATCCATTATTACACACAAACACTTCAGATTTTAGTAAGCAGAGTTATAGCGCTACATTTAGTGGAGAAGAATTTTTTCTAAAAGACCACCGGGTTTTTAACCAGAAAGTCCTTCCAGGAGTGGCATATCTCGAAATGGCCCGCACTGCTATTGAAAAATCTATGCCTTCACCTATAAAATCTGCCATTTTGGAGTTGAACAATATCATTTGGATTCAACCTTTTGCTATAATAGATCAGAAGAAACAAATAAATATAGCCCTGTTTTTAGATGATTCGAATTCTGAACAGTACCCACAAATAGATTACGAAATCTATAGTCATAATAAGGAAGAAGACATCATACATCTTCAAGGGAAAGCGATCTTTAGTGATCAAACAATTCCAGAAAAAATTGATATTGATCAACTTAGAGATCAAATGACAGTTGGAAAGCTAGCGCAAAACAATATTTATAACGCTTTTGCCCAAATGGGACTTCATTACGGACTCGCACATCAAGGGATACAAGTAATCTACCAAGGAGAAAGGCAAGTGCTGGCCAACTTAAACTTGCCAGAAACAGTTAAAAATGAACAAAATAATTATCTATTACATCCTAGTTTAATGGATAGTGCTCTGCAGGCCACTATTGGCTTATTCCAGAATCTGAACCAAATTCCAGAAGAACCATTGCTCCCTTTTGCACTAGGGTCTTTATGTATAATCTCTGCTTGTACCCCAGAAATGGTAGTCTGGGCACGGTATGCTAAGGGTAGTAAATCTGGGGATAAACTTATTAAAGTAGATCTTGATCTATGTGATCAGGAAGGAAATATATGTGTACAAATTAGAGAGATGGCTTTTCGTGTTATGAAAAACGAGAAAGAGCCAATGAATACAACAACTGGTGATTTATTGAGCAGAACTGTTAATGGGACATCAACTTTTAATGATGCCTATTATCAAAGCCTTATCCAAAGTGTATTAAAAAAAGAGCTTTCTGATGAAGAGGCTGTGGAATTAGTTTAACACTGAATTTTCGAGAAAAATTTGAAAGAAAAGATGAAGGAAAACCTAAAAAAAATATTCCAAGATATTTCCAAAGGAAAACTTACACAAACTGAAGCATTAGAAAAAATTAAAACTATAAAGTTACAAGAACAAGGTAAAGTTATAGGAACAATGCTCTATACTCCGGTTTGGAGAAAAAATATGCCAGTATCTGAAAGTGAAATACAATATACTGAACATCATATCATTTTATGCGAAGTACCTAAGTTAAAGGAGAATGAAATAAAAAGGCTACTCCCAGGTTGCCATTTTATAAGTTTATCCTCAGGAGAAGATCAAAGTATTGCCGATCGATATGAGAGTCATGCTATGTCCTGTTTTGACTATCTCCAACAGATACTTTCAAATAAACCTTATGGCAACATACTGATTCAAATAGTCGTAGGTAATGATATAGAACAGGTTGTTTTTATGGGGCTTTCGGGCTTGTTACAAACAGCTACTCTTGAGAATCCAGTACTGAAAGGGCAAATCATACGTACTCATTTTGATATAGGGGCAAAAGAACTTTCTTTACAGCTTCAGGAAAATGTATCGAGTTTTGAGGATCATCAGATTAAATATGATCAGAATATCCGTTATGTTTTGAAAAGAGAAGAAATACAAGCGAGTGATGTAAATCCTAAAATAGCATTCAAAGACCGTGGCGTATATCTTATTACCGGAGGGATGGGAGGTTTAGGGATTTTATTCACCAAAGAAATCCTAAAACAAACCACTCATTCCAGAGTTATTGTAACTGGTCGTTCTGCATTAACAACAGAGAGAAAAGTAATCCTTGAAGCATTACCAGTACGTAACAATACAGTTGAATATCGACAATTGGATTTAAGTAATTTAGAACAGGTAAACCAACTTATAATTACTATATCCAAAGAGTATAAACAATTAAATGGTATTCTCCATTGTGCTGGTATGACCTCTGATAATTTCATTGTTAAAAAGACAAGAGATGAATTTGGTGGCGTACTCATTCCAAAAGTAACAGGTACTTTCAACCTGGATCAGGCTAGTAAGGATATTGACTTAGACTTTTTGGTATTGTTTTCTTCTGTAGCATCACAAATAGGTAATGTAGGTCAGGCAGATTATGCAGCAGCTAATGGATTCATGGATCAATTTGCTGTGTATCGAAATCAGTTGGTTCAAAAAGACCAACGACAGGGACAGACCTTATCTATCAACTGGCCACTATGGCAAGACGGCGGTATGCAAATAGATCAGGCAAGTCAAGAGATATTAAAACAAACCATGCAAATACAACCGATGGAAACCATCGTAGGAATGCATGCATTTTATTGTAGTCTGGAGTTAAACCAAGATCAGGCCCTGGTAATAAAGGGTGATTTATTTCAATTACATGACAATAAAAAAATAGATCAAGAGATTATAAATTCTCCAATGATTACCAACAAGGGGCATAGTGATCTTTTTGAAAAAACTGAAGATTATTTGTGTAAAGAATTCTCTTTACTGTTAAAGTTGACTTCTCGTAAGATTGACCCTCAGGAGCCATTAGAAAAATATGGTATCGACTCCATACTGGCAATGAAATTTACAAGTCTGTTAGAGGAAACCTTTGGTGCTTTACCAAAAACATTATTTTTTGAATACCAGACTATTAGAGAGCTTACAGAATACTTTTTGAAATCTTATCAGCATCAACTAACGGCACTTTTTAATACGACATCAGGTAATAATATTAGTATTGAAGAATCCGCCGATATTAAATCTGGAACCGATGAACGAAAAGAACATAAACTGATTTCTGGTAAACGTTTTAATCGTCCTCGTCCTTTTATTGATTTAACCAATTCTATACATTCAGCTTCTGTAGACCCTATAGCCATTGTGGGGTTAAGTGGCCGTTATCCTAATTCGGTTGATATAGCTGGATATTGGGATAATCTTAAAGAAGGTAGGGATTGTATTACAGAAATTCCTAAAAACCGCTGGGACTGGCGAGCGTATTATAGTGAGGACCGTAGCAAAAGCGGTTATCATTATAGTAAATGGGGTGGTTTTATAGAAGGAGTAGATGAATTTGACCCAAGATTTTTCAATATTTCTCCCAGAGAGGCCGCATCAATAGATCCCCAGGAGCGTTTATTTTTACAACATAGTTGGAAGGCAATTGAAGATGCAGGATATACTCGTTCTAGTCTACAGATACCTCGTAAAGAAGGACTGGCAGGTCAGGTGGGAGTTTATGCAGGTGTGATGTACGGAGAATATAATCTATCCGGAAGCTTGGCCAGTATTGCTAACCGTGTTTCTTATTTTTTAAACCTTCATGGTCCTAGTATGACGTTGGATACGATGTGTTCTTCTTCACTAACTTCAATTCATTTGGCCTGTCAGGATTTAAAAGAAGGCCGTACAGATTTAGGGATAGCAGGTGGAGTTAATGTAAGCATTCACCCGAATAAATATCAGATGCTTAGTTCTGGTCAGTTTATCTCGAGTGCAGGTCATTGCCAGAGTTTTGGAGAAGGCGGGGATGGTTATATTCCTGGTGAAGGAGTTGGAGTTGTAGTTTTAAAAAGATTATCAGAGGCCAAAAGAGATGGGAATCATATCTATGGAGTAATCAAGGGGAGTTCACTTAACCACGGGGGTAAGACCAATGGCTATAGTGTTCCTAATCCTAAAGCTCAGGCGAGTGCTATTACAGAGGCACTTAAAATATCAGATACTGATCCTCGTCATATTAGTTATATAGAAGCTCATGGTACGGGTACAAAGCTTGGGGACCCTATTGAGATAGCCGCATTATCTAAGGCATTTGAAGGAAATCAAACTGAAAAAGATAAAGGCTATTGTTTATTAGGATCAGCCAAGTCAAATATTGGGCATTGTGAATCAGCAGCAGGTATTGCAGGTTTGACCAAAATAGTATTACAAATGGCGCATGGTAAAATAGTTCCATCGTTACATTCTAAGCGTTTAAATCCTCATATTGATTTTGATAATACTCCTTTTATAGTCAATCAGGAGTTAAGGGATTGGGATCCTCCTGTAGTAAATGGTAAAGAATTACCTCGTATCGCAGGTATTTCCTCATTTGGAGCAGGAGGTTCTAATGCTCATATTATTCTAGAGGAATACATTAATGTAGATCGTCCTGTTTTAAATACTGATCAAGTTATTGATGTAGGAATTGTTTTATCGGCACGTACCTCTGATCAATTGAGACAAAAGACAGTTGACCTCTTGGGTTACCTTGGTATGCCTGATCAGGAGTGTACAGATATTGACTTAACTTCGATGTCTTATACCTTACAAGTAGGTCGGGAGGCAATGGATAAGCGTCTTGGCCTGGTGGTGAGTTCGATAGTTGAGTTGAAAGAAAAACTAGAATCCTATCTTGATGATACGAAAGAAATAGAAGAAATATATCAGGGTGAGGTCAAACGAGATGGAGATTTTTCTGGGTTAGCTACTGATACAGTGATTCAAGAGTGGATATCAGATAAAAAGATAGCTAAACTATTAGATGTTTGGGTAAAAGGTTATGCTGTGGATTGGCACCAATTGTATGGTGATGTACTTCCTGGATTGATGAGTCTTCCGACATATCCTTTTGCCAGAGAACGTTATTGGACAGCTGTTAGTGATACTGCATCACAGGTAGAAAATAATACAGCAGTCTCGGTATTGCATCCTTTAGTGCATAGTAACATTTCAGATCTTAAGAATCATAAATATAGCTCAACTTTTAGTGGTGATGCATTTTTTATTTCGAGTTTATCTAATGGTCATAAGGAAATTTCGGTAACTGTTTATTTAGAAATGGCTCGTGCAGCAATTGCAGAAGCATTACCCAAAGAAAAGGCTCCATATTTCTTGGAGTTTAGCAACACAGTTTGGTCAGGCCCTTTAATTTTTAGAGATGATATAGAAGTGCATATCGCCTTATTTAAGCAAACAGAAGAAGGCGTTTGTTTTGAGGTGTATAGTGGTATTGAAGAGAAAGAAGTAATTTATTGTCAGGGAGAGGCTATAGTACATGATGAGCTTCCTTTAACAACATTGGATATCAAGGCTCTTAGAGCCAAAATGGAGAGAAGTGTATTGTCTTCTTCGCATCAGAACATAACCTCCATTTTTCAGGGAGATAAGCAATTACTGGCAGAGTTAAATTTACCAGAAGAGTTACTTTCAGAAGAAGAAGTTTATGTTTTACACCCTGCTATTCTTAAGGAAGTATTACAATCTGGTTTATTGTTATTTTCTGGTACAGCTTTAGAACCTACAGGTATAGATTCTTTACAAATCAAGAGTAGTTGTACAGCTAATATGTGGGTATGGGTTCGTTATAGTTCAGGTAGAGCAGATGCTTTAGATATCGATTTATGTGATCAAGAAGGTAAGGTATGTGTACAACTATATGGGGTTGGTTACCAGGAAGTAGTTCACGATTTTATAGAAGAGACTTTTAATCAACAGGAAGTAGTAAAACCATCGTTAAATTTAGAGGAAATTCAGAGATCGCCACAGCAACTATCAATACCGATTTCTTCAAAGATAGTATTAGAAAATTCAGAAGTAGAAAAGTTTATAGAGAATACATTAGAAAAACCAACTCAAATTTTATTAGTTACTCCAGGTACTTCTGGTATAGAAGAAGTGGAAGATTCTGTGTTGGATAAAACAACTACTACTCTTTCTGATATAACACCTTATGATAGTCAAAGGGGAGAGCTTTCCAATGCTTCATTAATCAAGTTATTTGATCACGATAAAGGGTTGTATTCACTAGTTATATCTGCACCTGATAAAAATACGCTTTCTTCAGGTTTAATTTCAGAATTGGTAGAAGCATTAGCATATGTAAAGGAGATCTCTTCTTTAAAAGTGTTGTTATTGCGTGGTGGTAATGTGTTCTTACAAGGAGACAGAACATCTTATAATGAATCAGTAAGATCGGGATTATATCAAGCTATAGCATCTTTTCCTTTTCCGATAATTGCCGAGATGAAAGGATCTGCTATTGGAGCTGGATTTCTGATAGGTGGGTTGTGTGATTTTATGATGTGTAGTGAAGAGAGTAAGTATTCTTTTACAAATTATAAAGAAGGATTTTTTCCTGGTGTAGAAGAAGAGTTATGGTTTAAAGAACGATTTGGAAATGCTTTTGCTTATAACTTTCTATACCAATCCGAAGGATTAACAGGAAAGGGGTTACAAAAACAAGGATGTAGTTGTCCCATTCTTGCATTGGATCAAGTAAGTTCCTTTACAGAGAGTTTTGCATTAGATCTTTGTGAGAAATCAAGGGATGCTCTGCAACTATTAAAGCAACATTTGGGGCGTAAGCTGTTTACATTGACAGAGCAACTGGTTGTAGTACCTACAATACAGGTAGAGAGCACAGTAACTATAAAACCACGACTTACCTTTGATTCAAAGTATTTGAAGTTAGAAGCCGATACAGATCATGTATTAACAATTACATTACATACAGGAGGGAAGAACTGCTCACTAGAAAATATCATTTCAGGGTTAAAAACTATTTTTACTCAACTAGATAAAGACAATTACTATAAAGTGATTGTTCTAACCAGTGATATTGCTGATTTTGTTTCAGTGTCTGATTTGGCGGGTTCGCAGGAAGTCGTTTTAGAATTTCAGGATTTGATTCTGGAATCCCCCCTTCCCATAGTTGTTGTAATAAATTCTAATGCTAAAGATATCGGCTGGTTGATCAGTTCGTCTTGTGATGTTTGTATTTACCATGCACAAGGCGAGTATTCTGTATCAGGTCTTATAGAAGTTCCTGAGCTGGCAATGCGATCAGCTATGTTATTTAGTCATCGATTAGGATGTACTATGAGTAAAGAATTACTGTTGGCAGGTAAGACCTATACCGGTACTGAGTTACAAGATCAGGCAGGTTCATTGATTGTAACAGATGATGTTTTTTCAGAAGCATTAAATCAGGCATCAAGGTGGGTGAAGTTACCTTTGGAAACTGTACGGACATGGAAAAAGGCACAAACTTCATTACTGAAGAAAACGATAGAGGAGTTACCGGTTTGGTTAGAAGAACAAACAAAAACTTCAGAGTTATTACCGAAAACTATAACGGACATTACTCTTAGCACAAAAGTTATAAAAGCAAAGAGTTATCCAAAAGGTATTATTGAGGTTACGATGGAAGATCGGGAGGCAAAGAATATGTTTTCAGACGCTTTTATAGCAGGAATGATAGAGGTGTTTATGCATATTGAAGAACACCCTTCTTATAAGGTGGTGGTATTAACGGGTTATGACAATTATTTTGCATCAGGAGGTACCAAGGATAGTTTATTGGCGATCCAGGAAGGGAAAGCTAAGTTTACAGATACCAAGATTTTTGAATTGGCTCTAGACTGTAAGATTCCGGTGATCTCGGCGATGCAGGGTCATGGCATTGGAGCAGGTTGGTCTATGGGTATGTTTTCAGATTTTGTTTTGTTTAGTGAAGAGAGTCGTTACGTAAGCCCATATATGAAATATGGATTTACTCCTGGAGCAGGAGCTACTTTGATCTTTCCAGATAAAATAGGATATGACCTTTCTCGGGAGACCTTATTGAGAGGAGTTGAATATTCTGGAAAAGCATTACAAGATAAAAGAATGTCTTTTCCCGTTTTTCCTAGAAAGAAGACCCATTCAGCAGCACTTGTACTAGCTCGACAAATAACAAGGTATTCTCGCAAAAGTTTAGTTGGGATCAAAGATCAATTGACAGCGCATCTTAAAAAACGGTTAGAAACAACGTATAGTCATGAACTAGCGATGCATGAAACAACATTTGTAGGGAGACAAGATACTTTACAACAGATTGAGAGTCATTTCTATCAAGATAGTACAATTTCGAAAGAAGCCATCAATGCTACAGAGAAATCACCTGCTGTAAATATTGAAGATACCGTTTTACGTATAGATGAATTACCAGATATTATATCAGATCTCAAAAAACTGCTGGCAAAGGAATTACATTTATCAGAGGATGAGATTGATGAGAATAGCCAGTTTGTAGATTTGGGGCTGGATTCTATCGTAGGGGTAACCTTTATACGTACCATTAACGAAAAATATGATCTTTCTTTACAAGCTACTATTGTGTATAGTTATGCTACGCTGGCAGCATTGGGAACCCATATTAAGGAAGTGTCAGAAAAACAGGGTATATCTGTAAGTAGATCGGTGACATCAACAATCACAGATATACCCAAAAAAGAACCAGAGGCAAATACTCAAAGTATATTTCCTAATATTCTTTTAGACTTAAAGAAACTACTGGCCAAGGAGCTACATTTATCAGAAGATGAGATTGATGATAACAGTCAGTTTGTAGATTTAGGATTGGATTCGATTGTAGGAGTAACTTTTATACATACTATTAATGAAAAATACGGGCTTTCACTACAAGCTACCATTGTCTATAGTTATTCAACTCTGAGTGCTCTTAGTGATCATATTCAGGATAAAATAAAACAGAAGGGAGTACTTATAACAGACGCTACTGTTTCTGCTGATATCCCAGAAAAGGTTTTTCAAAGTACTATTCCAAAAGCAGTTAAAGGTAGGCGTCTTACATCTTTACGCAAAGGTTTACAAGAAAATGCTAATCAATTCACAAAATCATCCTCTCGATCACAATCTATTGCAGTTATAGGTATGGCGGGTCAGTTTCCAGAGGCAGGTGATGTAGAATCATTTTGGCAGAATATTGCTCAGGGAAAAAATTGTATTCGTGAGATTCCTAAGAAGCGTTGGGATATTGAAAAGTATTATCAAGCAGGAGAAACTGTTGAAGGCAAGACGTATAGCAAATGGATGGGAGCTTTAGAAGACTATGACCTTTTTGATCCAATGTTTTTTAATATCTCTCCTATTGAGGCAGAAAGTATGGATCCGCAACAGCGATTATTTTTAGAGACCTGTTGGCATACGATAGAACATGCAGGATACAATCCACATGTATTTTCGGGTAGTAAATGTGGGGTATATGTAGGATGCGCAGCCGGAGATTATCTTCAGCAATCAAAAAAACATCAATTAAGCGCTCAGGGATTTACTGGTGCTGCCGGTTCTATTTTGGCATCTCGAATTTCCTACTTTCTAAATTTACAAGGGCCTTGTGTCTCTATAGATACTGCTTGTTCCTCTTCATTAGTAGCTATTGCTAATGCGTGTGATGCTTTAGTATCTGGTAGTATTGATTCTGCTCTTGCAGGAGGCGTCTATATAATGGCGACACCTTCTATGCATATTATGAGTTCACAATCAGGGATGCTTTCTCCAGATGGTAGATGCCATACTTTTGATCAGCGAGCCAATGGTTTTGTCCCAGGCGAAGGAGTTGGAGTGGTGATGCTAAAAAGGTTAGAAGATGCAGAAAAAGACAACGACACTATTTTGGGAGTGGTACAGGGATGGGGTATTAATCAGGATGGAAAGACTAATGGGATTACAGCTCCTAATACAGAATCCCAAATACAATTAGAACAACAGGTGTATGATCAATTTGATGTAGACCCGAATAACATTCAGTTGATCGAGACGCATGGTACAGCTACCAAACTGGGAGACCCTATTGAGGTAGAAGGATTGCGTAGGTCTTTTCAAAAATATACCGAAGAAAGAGCATATTGCGCACTAGGATCAGTAAAAAGCAATATTGGTCACTGTTTAACAGCTGCCGGAGTAGCTGGTTTTATTAAAGTGCTACAAGCTATGAAGCACAAACAATTGCCACCTACTATAAATTTTGAACAACTAAACGAACATATTAATCTTGAGGGTAGTCCTTTTTATGTAAATACAGAATTAAGAGATTGGGAGGTTAGAGAATCACAACAACGTCAGGCCGCGATCAGTTCTTTTGGATTTAGTGGCACCAATGCGCATTTGGTGATGGGCGAATACGTTTCTCAGAACCAGGAAGTGGTTAAACGACCTGTTCAGGTGATTACACAAAACTCGGATTTTATAGTTCCTTTATCAGCCAAATCTGAAGAACAGTTAAAACAAAAGGCTTCAGATTTACTGAAGTTTATTAAAGAGGAGAAGGGAGAGTTAGATTTGGTCGATATGGCGTATACTTTACAGGTAGGTAGAGAAGCGATGGAGGAACGCCTTGGTTTTATGGTGAGGGATATCGATCAACTTACAGAAAAACTTCGAGCTTATAGTGAGGGAGAGGATTCTATTCGTGGTGTCTATTTGGGACAGGTGAAGCGCAATAAAGAAGGTTTACAAATTATCAGTAATGATGATGAGATGAAAGAAACCATTGTAGATAACTATATAAGTCAAAAGAAACTATCGAAATTACTGGATTTATGGGTTAAAGGTCTGGAGTTGGATTGGAACAAACTCTACGGAGATCATAAACCTAAGCGTATCAACTTGCCATTGTATCCATTTGCGAGAGAGCGGTATTGGATTGAAAAAACGGTTGATAGTTATAAAAAAGAGAATAAAAAAGCTCTAGAAGTACTTCATCCATTAGTACATAAGAATACTTCAGACCTTCGTCAGCAAAGCTATAACACCATATTTGATGGTGAAGAATTTTTTATCAAAGAAAATAAGATTCAAGGCAATAAAGCCTTACCAGGATTAGCTTGTTTAGAAATGGCTCGAGCTGCTATGATATTGGCAAATGCTGCCCAGGATGAATCTGCAGTAATTGAATTACACCATGTTTTCTTTACAAAACCAATTGTGGTTGAAGAAACAAAGGAAGTTAGAATAGCATTATTTGCAGGCGAGGAAGAAGGTCATGTGGGCGAGCAAATAAGTGTTGAAATTTATAGTACTGAAGAAGAACAAGAAATATATTTTCAGGGACAAGTTACGTATAGTCATCTAAAAGAACCTGCAACACTTGATATTTTGCAACTCAAAGATGAAATGAAAAAGATTGCTCTGAAACCTAAAGACATATACACAGATCTATCGAAAAGAGGACATGTGTACGGATCTACTCTTCGGGGAATCTCATGTATTTATCAAGGAGATAATCAATTATTAGCAGAAGTAAGCATACCACTTCTAGAAGAAAATGATCAAAAAGAATTTGTACTCTATCCTTCGATCATGGAAGGAGTGATGCAGGCATGTATCGGTTTAGTTACTGATATCGAATCCCTAAGTCAACCATTATTCCCAACCTCGTTAAACGCTATACGTATACTATCTTCCTGTACGAAGGAAATGAATATCTGGGTACGTATTAAAGATATAAAGACGACTAATCACATACTAGATATTGACCTTATCGACCAGCAAGGTAATATTTGTATAGAAATGAGAGGGCTATCCTTGCAGAGTCTTGGTGAAAAAACCAATGCTTCCGAAAATGTAGAAAAAGCGATTGAAGTATATCAAGACAAGTTTGATGATACTGTCTTACAGCGAGAAGAAGTATCTCAAGAATTATTTTTTAAGGAATATTGGCAAGATCAACCTCTTACTTTCGATACTTCATTACCTGATAGCAAACAGCTTATAATTTTTGCAGATAAAGAGTTTAAAGAGAGTATTATAAATAGCGATAATACTGGTCAGTTTACAAAAGCAATTTTTGTATTTCAAGAACAGAAATACGAAAAAGTATCTGAAAACTTTTATCACTGCCGCTCCAATAATGTATCAGATATTCAAAAAGTACTTAAAGGTGTAAATGATAAAAGTAATAAGTCTATTGGACTAATATATACTTGGGCAAAAAATAATAAAGAAAAAGGTATTCATGCATTGTTTAATGTATTTAACGCTATTAAAAGATTTGACAATCCTGTTGATATTACGCTAGTAGGTAATTATAACCCTTCATCTGTAGAAACATGTTGGGATTATTCCTGGATAGGCTTTGAGCGTTCCTTAAAATTAGTATTACCTAATTCAAAGATATCATTACTTTATACAGATTCATCTGGATGTACGCCTCAGCAATTATTAGATGCCGTACAACATCCCGGAGTAATTTGGTATAAAGACCAGCAAAGGTTTGAATTGTCGTATAGACCATTTGATCTTAGTGATACTACAAAAACACCAGTACTTAGAAAAAATGGCAGTTATTTAATTACCGGAGGTATTGGGAAATTAGGGTTTGAGTTGGCGCGTTATTTAGCTAAGGAGTATCAGGCAAAACTGTTACTACTTGGTAGAAGGCCATTAGTCTCTGAAATTCAGGAAAAGATTGATCAATTAAAACAGGAAGGAGCTAAAGAAGTTTACTATTATTCTGTTGATATTAGTAATAGAAAAGCAATAACGTCCTGGGCAAAAAATCTTCCTTTTAATCTATCAGGGATTATTCATACAGCGGGAGTTGAAGGTTCTGAGGTTTTCTATGAAAAAACAACAAAAAGCATCAATGAGGTACTTCAACCTAAATCTAAGGGAATAATGGTATTAGATGAAATACTAAATGAACAACCTTTGGATTTTGTGTGTTATTTTTCATCATCAGCAGCTATGTTGGGTGATTTTGGATCTTGTGATTATGCAATAGCAAATCGTTTTCTAATGGCTTATGCTTATTATCGTGAGCAGAAAAACCAAAATAATGGAAAATCCGTCGTTATTAATTGGCCTTTTTGGAAAGATGGTGGTATGGGCAAAGGCGATTTTGAGCAAGCTGCATTTTATCTTAAAAGCAGTGGCCAAGATGTACTCGAAACATCAGAAGGAATAACAATATGGAATGACATTATCCAATCTAATCAAACGCAAACACTAGTACTTAAAGGTAAACCTAACCGTGTTGAACAATTCTTAGATCGTACCTACGCAGCTGAGCCACTTGATCAATTACCATCAAATATTCAAAACCAACATGCTCACATGGGTAAAGGGTGGAAGGTGCAATATCAAGACCTTTTACTACAAGAATGCGTTTATGCTGATCTTATCAAGCTTGTCTCTACAAATTTGAAAATACCTTCAGAAAAACTGGACGGAGTGACTAATCTAGCAGATTATGGTTTTGATTCTATTAGTTTAACAACATTTGCCAAAGAACTAAGAACACATTTTTTTATTACAATAACTCCTGCAGTATTTTATAATTATTCGACTATTAAGAAGTTAAGCGATTACTTCGTTCAGGATTATCGTAATCACTTAGAAGAATTTTATAACAAACCGCAGAGTAAAATAATTGAAAGACAACAGGTAGACGCGAAAAAACCAGTATTAAAGAAAACTGCAATCCAAAAACGCTTCTTACAAACTAAGCCCAAAAATACTTCATACTTTTCGAACTTAGCCCAGGAACCTATTGCCATTATAGGTATGTCGGGACGCTTCCCAGGAGCCGATACAGCAGATCAATTATGGGAAATGTTAGAAAAGGGAGAGAGTGGTATTAGCGAGATTCCTTTGTCACGTTGGGATTGGCGTGATTATTTCTCAAGGTCTGGAGGTTCAGATAATAAAATCAGCACTAATAAAGGAGGTTTTATTAACAATGTAGATGAATTTGATCCTTTGTTTTTTGAAATAACACCCAGAGAAGCAGAAGCCATGGATCCCGGTCAAAGGATGCTTTTAATTGAAGCATACAAAGCGATTGAAGATGCTCAAATTGATCCTTCATCACTACGAGGAACCCCGGTTGGTGTTTTTGCAGGAATGGAAGAAAGTCAATATAACTCACTTATTTCTGATGAACAAGGAGTTGGTAATAGTGGCAATGCCATGATATCTTCCAGACTGTCATACTACCTCGACTTACAAGGGCCTACAATTGCGACCAATACAGCCTGTTCTTCAGGATTGGTAGCCATGCATCAGGCAATCATGAGTTTACGAAACAGAGAATGTGAATCAGCCTTAGTTGCCGGTATCTCTTCTTTGATTTTATCGCCAGAATTCTACGTTAAGATGAGTCAGGCAGGAATGCTTTCACAAGATGGTCAATGCTATAGCTTTGCTAAAAAAGCCAATGGTATTGGTGCTAGTGAAGCAATCGTAGTGCTTATGCTAAAACCACTATCAGCAGCCATTGAAGCAGGTAACCCTATTTACGGAACCATTAAAGCCAGCGGTATCAACTTTGACGGGAAAACTAATGGAGTTACCGCGCCTAGTGGTAAAAGCCAGGAAGCACTAATCAAAAATGTTTATACCAATTATAGTATCAACCCTCAGGACATTTCGCATATTATTGCACATGGTACCGGAACAAAATTGGGTGACCCTATTGAACTAAATGCTTTAAATGATGCCTTTAAAAAACTTATTGAGAAGCAACCAGATTCAAAACAAACGACTAATTGTGCTATAACCAGTTGTAAAAGTAACCTGGGGCATACAATGGCCGCTTCAGGATTGGTAAGTGTGGTTAGTCTGTTAAAAGGACTACAGCATAACAAAATACCTGCTACTATTAACTGTGAGGAAGAAAATGATTATATAAGCTGGGAGAACAGCCCGTTTTATATTAATAAGATCACCACGGAATGGAAAAAAGAACAAGATAAACCTCGCATGGGAGGTATAAGTTCCTTCGGACGCAGTGGTACTAATGCTCATGTAGTCATTGAAGAATATACAAGACCAATAACTCCTCAATTTTCTTCTGTTGTGCACCCCAGAGAAGATGCACAAATCATGATTGTTCTATCAGCTAAAACAGAGGAACAATTACTACAAAAAGTTAGTGATCTGCTAACTTTAATAAAAAATCCGGATCAAACTATTGACCTGCTTTCCATAGCTTATTCCTTACAGGTAACCCGGGAAGTTATGGAGATACGTTTAGGATGTATTGTAAACTCTGTTGAGGAGTTGGTAGATAAACTACAGGCATATCTTAATTCAGAAAAAAATATTGAAAGCTTTTACAGAGGAGAAGCAAAACACTATGATACCTCGATATCCATATTTAATTCAGATACCGATTTACAGGAAACTATTGATAAATGGATAGCGAATAAAAAACTTTTGAAAGTACTAGAATTATGGGTTAAAGGTCTTGAGTTGGATTGGAACAAACTCTATGGAGAAGTTAAGCCTAAATGCATCGGCCTACCCAAATACCCATTTGCCAAAGAGCGATATTGGATCAAAAAAACGACATCAAAGCATGTAATAGAAAATACACCTGTAGCGATTAATAAGAACTATGAAATTATAGAAAATCTTGTTGATCAGATTGAAAATGAATCCATTACAACAGATCAAGCTATTGGCTTACTAAAGAAATATAGCACATATTAATAAATACTTAAGATAAATTGATTATGCAAAGTATAAATGAAACCATCATACCCTTATTAAAAGAAGAATCATCTACCATAATAAAAGGTGAAAATGGAATAACCACAATAACTTTTTATAAAGGTGACCAAGCACACACATCTATTACTCTACGCGACCGATTAAAAGAAATTATCAATGGCAATCCTTGGTTGGCAGGACGATTGGTGAAAAACAAGAAACATAAAAATTTACAACTTGCATATCCTTCAGGGGTTATACCAGATGATGTAATAGAGCGAATTTTCTTTGATAATCCTTCTGATATTAAAATCGGATCTGAAATAAAATATGACGAATTATTTAACATATCTAAACCAGCAATAGTAAACAAAGGAGTAAAATTAATTAACAAATCAGATCCTGTAACCAAATTAACCATTGTTCCTGATCAACATTCTCAGGGGAAAGGATTTGCCCTTATTTTTTCAATTTCTCATGTGGTAGCTGATGGGTATACATATTATAAAATCTTTAATCAACTGTTTACCGATAAACCAGTAGAACAATTTGAAGCAAAACGAAATCAAGAAGCTGCTGATAGGGTAACCGAAGTTGTCGGTAAGAAATCATTTAAGTTTTTTCATTCTGCACCGTTTATTTTAAATTTAGTAAAAGGAGCCATATTTGGTAAAAAGACAAAATGTTATGGGTTTTATGTAGAGCCTGAAAAAATCAATATAGCCAAAAATCAAGCTAAGGAAAATTCATCATCAGTAGATTATGTTTCAACCAATGATATCCTTACTTCAAGCTTTGCAAAAGTGATTAATTCACGAATTTGTATTATGGCAGTTAATTTGAGAAGCTGGATTAAAGATATTGATATTGATGATACCGGAAACTATGCAGGAGGACTTCTGTTCGATGATGATACAAGTTACCATCCAGCTAATATTCGTAAGGCTTTTCAAGCAGGATTACCAGTTCCTACTAATGCAAAACCTCTTCCCAAATTTTGGGAAGCGTTACGATGCAAACTTGGTTTGATCAGTAGCTGGGCCGATTTTCAAGAAAGCCATGATTTAGAAAAATGTGAACAATTATTTCATATTCCTTTATATGAAGCTAAGAAGGCTTTTCCATTAGACTCTGCAGTAGTGTTTAAAGCCAAACCAGAACAATTGGCAGTTATATACTTTTCGAAAACAGTAGAGCGAAATAAATTTTTGTCGAATTGTGAAATTGATGATACCATCTCATCCAAAATTTTCGATTAAAAAACGCTTACGGGCCTTTTTTCAATAGCATCTTAAAACCTTTTAACCCACTTTATGTATAAAGAGGGTTTAATCAATAGCCAGTACTATAATGATTGATTTCATAGAATATATAGTTTTAGAATTGAAGAGCAAGAGACTTTCAAAAGCCAATGCTCTGGATCTTATTAAACAATTTAGTCACCATACAGTAAGTCATGCCAACAAAGATGTCATACATCCTTTGTTACATAAGAATACATCCGATTTAAGCCAGCAAAGCTTTAGTACAATATTTAACGGGAAAGAGCTTTTTCTGAAAGATCATGTGGTTAAAGATCAAAAGGTTTTACCTGGAGTTGCCTATTTAGAAATGGCTCGAATGGCCCTTAGAAAAGCTTTACCTTTTCAAGAAGAATCAATTGTTGAATTGCGCAATATTATATGGGCTCAACCAATTATAGTTCAAGACCCTAAAGAAGTCACTATTGCTTTATTTGCTGATGAAACCGAAATAGGTAATGGACAGATAAATTATGAAGTTTATAGTACAGAACCTGAAACAGGAGAAGGTGTCAAAGAAACGATTCATTGTCAAGGGCAGGCTGTCTATATCAATACTTCAAAACCTGTACGACTGGATATTAATAAGCTCAAGATGAGAATGCAACAAGGAGAGCTAAAATCAGCACCTATTTATGCTGTGTATTCAAAATTGGGATTGAATTACGGGCCGACTTATCGAGGTATAAAAACGATATTTCAAGACAATGGACAATTACTGGCACAACTAGAGTTAAATGAGATTGCCGAATCAAGTTTTAATGAGTATGTCTTGCATCCAGGTTTGATGGATAGCGCGTTGCAGTCTGCTATTGGCTTATTTGAAGGTTTAGATCAAATCCCTGATAAACCATCATTACCATTTGCTCTGGAGTCGCTAAAGGTTTTTTCTAGTTGTACCGAAGAAATGTTTGCATGGGTTCGATATGCAAAAGGAAATAAACCTACAGATAAAATTACCAAGCTCGATATAGACCTATGTAATCAAGAGGGGGAGGTTGCTATACAAATGAGAGGATTTTCTTCACGTATGCTTAATGAAGATTCGGTGACCAAAGAGGCCACGGTAACAGAAAAAGGAGTCTTATATGGAGCTCCTGTTTGGCAAGTGACAAAAGATATGAAGCCTTTCAGCCAAAATGGAACAGATGTAGTGAAGCACCGATATGTTTTTCTATGCGAAATTCCCCAGGTAGATACAAAACAACTGGAATCTCTTCTTACTTCCAGTAAAGTGATACATCTGCAAAATACTCAGCAAAAAAATATAGCAGAACGATTCAGCGAATATGCACGAATTTGTTTTGAACAGCTTCGTATTCTACTAAGTGATAAACTTCAGGAAAAAGTGTTCATTCAGATTGTAACCACTAATAAAAGTGAGCAATCTATATTTACTGGTCTTTCTGCCTTAATTAAGACTGCTACCCTTGAAAACCCTAAGTTAACGGGTCAGGTTATCGTTACTAATCCAAAAATAGCGGCAGAAGAACTGATACTACAATTAGAGGAAAACCAAAACAAGACGCAGGATACAATTATAAAATATGAACAAAAAATCCGACAGGTTCTGCGTTGGAAAGAAATACCGGTAGCGCATAATAAACCTAAGATCGTTTTTAAAGATAATGGTATATATCTCATTACAGGAGGGCTAGGAAATCTGGGAAAAATAATTGTTAGAGAAATTTTAAAACAAACTCAGAATGCCAAAATCATCGTAACAGGAAGGTCAGAATTTACAAAAGAAAAACAAACCTTGATAGATAAAATAGGAGGTAAGACTGGTCAACTGTCCTATAAACAATTAGATGTTGTAGATCTCAATAAGGTAAAACAAATCATTACTTCAATACAAAAAGAGTATAAAGGGATTCATGGTATCATTCATAGTGCAGGGATGATTTCGGATAACTTTATTCTAAAAAAGACATCAGAAGAGTTTAGCAAAGTTCTTGCACCTAAAGTTTTAGGGACCTATAATTTGGACGAAGCCAGTAAAAATATTGATCTTGATTTCTTAGTTTTATTTTCATCAATCTCTTCTATTACAGGTAATGGTGGTCAGGCAGATTATGCCACAGCCAATGATTTCATGAATCAGTTTACTATTTATCGTAACCAACTGGTTGAAGCCAAACAACGATCAGGGAAAACTATGACTATCAATTGGCCCTTATGGGAAGAAGGGGGAATGAAAATTGATCAGTCAAAACAAGAAATGTTAGAACAGAGTACCGGGATAGTGCCTATGTGTACTGAGACCGGAGTGCATGCATTTTATAGAAGTTTAGAGCTAAGACAAGATCAGTTCCTAGTTGTAGAAGGCAATATAGAAAAATTGCACCAGACATTATTTGATGATAATGCTTCTGAAACCTCTTTGTCTGGTAGTATTACTTCTGCGAAAAAAGAATCAGTTGTCAAAATAGATGAGGAAAATCTGGAAGAGAAAACCCAGAATTATATTAAAAAACAACTTTCCGAATTGTTCAAGCTTCCATCTCATAAGATTGACTCACTTGCCCCTTTAGAAAAATATGGTATTGACTCTATCTTGGCAATGAACCTCACCAATCAGTTAGAAAAAACTTTTGGTTCTCTGCCAAAAACACTCTTTTTCGAATATCAAACGATTCATGAGCTTACAGATTACTTTATAAATTCACATTCAGCAAAACTGTTAGCACTCTTTACTTCTGGGTCTAAAAAGAATAGTCTGGAAAAAAATAAGGACGTATCTATCGCTTCACCTATAGGGATACAATCAGAACAGGGAAAGTCAAGAGGCATTAAACGTTCACGAAAGATTGAAGTTTCTGTTGATAAAAAAAATAGTGTTGATACAGATCCCATTGCAATTATAGGTTTAAGTGGTCGCTATCCAAAGGCTACTAATATTGAAGCATATTGGAATAACTTACGCGATGGTAAAGATTGTATTACTGAGGTACCAAAGAATAGATGGGACTGGCAAGAGTATTACAGTTCGGATCGTAGTAAAAGTGGATATCATTATAGCAAATGGGGAGGATTTATTGATGGTGTTGACGAATTTGATCCTTTATTTTTTAATATTTCACCACTCGAAGCAGAGATACTGGATCCTCAGGAACGATTATTTTTGCAACATACCTGGATGGCCATAGAAGATGCGGGTTATACCAAAGCCGGTTTGCAAATACCGCACAAGTTTGGGCAGCCAGGACAAGTTGGTGTGTATGCCGGAGTTATGTATAGTGAATATCAACTCTATGGGATCGAAGCCAGTAAAAGAGGACATCGAATAGGAGTTCCCGGGAGCTATGCCAGTATTGCCAATAGAGTATCGTATGTGTTAAATCTTCATGGACCTAGTATGACAGTCGATTCTATGTGCTCCTCATCATTAACAGCAATTCATTTAGCATGTCAGGATCTAAAACAGGGGCGAACCAGTTTGGGAATTGCAGGAGGAGTCAATGTTAGTATCCACCCCAATAAATATACGGTGATTAGTGCGGGGCAATATATTTCAAGTGAAGGACATTGTCAAAGTTTTGGAGAAGGAGGTGAAGGCTACATCCCAGGTGAAGGTGTGGGTGTGGTAGTATTGAAAAGATTATCTGAAGCCGAAAAGGATGGAGATCATATCTACGGTATTATCAATGGTAGTACCCTTAATCATGGAGGTAAGACCAATGGGTATAGTGTACCTAATCCAAAGGCACAGTCTAATCTCATAAGTAATGTATTAAAAGAAACAGACACAGACCCTAGGCATATAAGCTATATAGAAGCACACGGAACAGGAACCAAACTAGGCGATCCTATTGAAATATCAGCCCTAAGTAAAGCATTTAAACAAAGTACATCTGATGTAGGATTTTGTTTACTTGGCTCTGCCAAATCCAATATAGGTCATTGTGAGTCAGCAGCTGGTATTGCCGGACTAACCAAAGTATTACTGCAATTAAAACACCAACAAATAGTTCCATCACTACATTCAAAAAGTTTAAACCCTAATATAGATTTTGAAAAGACACCATTTATTGTCAACCAAACATTAAAAGCGTGGGAACAACCCATAATTAATGGTACCCCACAACCTCGGATAGCTGGTGTTTCATCTTTTGGTGCCGGAGGAGCAAATGCACATATTATTGTTCAGGAATATGTAGCTCCCGCACAAGTAAGTCAACCTAAGATTTCTATTGATTTAGATTCAAAAGCAATCATTCCTTTATCAGCCAGAACGCCAGATCAACTTAAACAAAAAGCTATTGACCTTTACGATTTTCTTCAGAAATCAAAAATAAAAAAACAAGAAAAAACTATTACATTGATTGACCTTACCGAAATGGCATATACGCTACAAGTAGGAAGAGAAACTATGGATATGCGACTTGGTTTTATGGTAAACTCAGTTGAAGAGTTGATCCAAAAGCTTAAAGCATATATTGATGGTGAAAAGAATATTGAAGACACATACCAGGGGCATACAGACGAAGATAAAGACACTTTATTAGTATTTAATGCAGACGTAGATTTTGAGCAAACTGTGGATAAATGGATAGCTCGAAGAAAACTATCTAAACTTCTGGATTTATGGGTTAAAGGCTTAAATCTTGATTGGAATAAATTCTATGAAGACAATATACCCAAACGTATAAGCTTGCCAGTGTACCCTTTTTCTAAGGATAAGTATTGGATCGATGTAAAAATGAATAATCAAAGTACAGTTGATAGAAAAATCACATCGATACTGCATCCTTTACTACATAGTAATACCTCGGACCTTAGCAAGCAGAGTTATAGCTCTATCTTTAGTGGCGAAGAGTTTTTTCTTGCTGATCATCAGGTAAAAATAGAAGGTAAGGTAAGCAAGGTATTACCAGCAGTAGCTTACCTCGAAATGGCACGGGTGGCAATAGAGAAAGCCACTCCTGTTAAAACAAGATCAGGTATTCTGGAACTTCATAACACCGCATGGGCTCAACCACTCGTGGTAGAGAAAGATAAGCAGGTAGAAATAGCTTTATTTATCAAAGAGGAAAACCAGATAGATTATGAAGTTTATAGTATGGATAATGAGCAGGACATTATTCACTGCCAGGGAGTAGCTAAGTATAGCACTTATCTTTCACCCGAAAAACTGAGTATAGAACAACTCAAAGGGCAAATGAATAGAGGTAGTATAGAATCAGCTACCCTATATTCAATGTTTAAGTCTATGGGGCTGGTTTATGGTCCTGCATATCAGGGAATCACTAAGATTTATCAAGGAGAAAAACAACTCTTGGTACAGTTGAATTTACCGTCGGTTGTTAAAACAAATCAGAATGACTACTTGTTGCATCCGAGTATAATGGATAGTAGTTTACAAGCTGCTTTTGGTTTGATAGATGATTTGACTACGATTCCTTCACAACCTTCGGTACCTTTTGCCTTAGAGACTATTCGAATAATATCTGCTGTTACCGAACACATGTTTGCCTGGGTTCGTTACTCAGAAGAGAGTCTGGCTAACAATACAATTACCAAACTAGATATTGATATATGTGATAAAGAAGGAAATATATGTGTACAAATGGAAGGACTTTCTTCCAGACAATTAAGCGAAAATATTGATTTAAAAAATGAAGATATAGGAATTTTAATGGCTACACCTTTATGGAAGAGCTATAAAATACCTCATATATCAGAAACTACCGAAGCTAAATTTGATGAGAAACATGTTATTTTGTGTGAAATACCTGGTGCAGAAGCAAGTCAGCTTGAAACATTAATTCACAATAGCCATTGTATACAACTTGAAGCCTCACAAAAAAATATAGCAGAACGTTATAACAATTATGCCTTAACTTGTTTTGAGTATGTTCAAACAATAATAAAGAATAAACCCAAAGAAAAGGTCCTTGTTCAAATCGTAATTACCGATAACAAGGAACAAGCACTTTTTTCAGGGTTATCAGGGTTACTAAAAACTGCAGCTCAGGAAAACCCTATGCTAACAGGTCAAATGATCCTCACAAAATCAACTATACAGACAAAGGAGCTGGTAGAACAACTTCATAAAGCAGCAACAATACCAGAAGAATCTATTATAAAATATGAAAACGAAACATTATATATTTTACAATGGGATGAAGTAAAAGCAAATCAAGAGAACAGTAAACCTGTATTCAAAAATCAAGGTGTTTACTTGATTACCGGTGGCCTTGGTGCTTTAGGAGTATTGTTTGCCAAGGAAATTTTACAACAAACCAGAGAGACAAAAATCATAGTAACCGGGCGCTCTGAACTTACAGAGGAAAAGCAGATAATTTTAAATGAACTGCACTTAGGTACTGGTCAGGTTGAATATCAACAGCTAGACCTTAGTAGCCTGGAGCAAGTGGAAAAGCTCATAGCGACTATTGAAAAGGAAAACGGGAAACTTAATGGTATCATTCACAGTGCAGGGATGATATCGGATAACTTTATTCTGAAGAAAACTAGGACTGAATTTAGTAAAGTATTAGCTCCCAAAGTTACCGGGACTTATAATTTGGATCAAGCCAGTAAAAATATAAATCTTGACTTCTTAGTATTGTTTTCATCATTATCGGGTGCGATGGGTAATCTGGGGCAATCGGATTATGCAACAGCTAACGCTTTTATGGACCAGTTTGCCAGATATCGTAACCAATTGGTAGATCAAAAATTAAGACAAGGGCATACCCTTTCTATCAATTGGCCATTATGGGAAAGTGGAAATTTGAGTATTGCTCAGAAAAATATTGAAATGCTCTGGCAAGAAACAGGAATATCTCCTATGCAAACTTTATCAGGTATCCAGGCCTTATATAGTAGTATGACCTTACAAGGTAATCAGGTTTTGGTGATGGAAGGAAATGTTAAGAAAATGCGCTCCATCTTGCTTTCTAAGCAAATTCACAAGGTAGAACAGATATCAGACGTTACGGGCGATCAAAATGACGAATCTTCGAAGACCACTACGATAGATTCAAATACACTTTTGGATAAAACCATAAACTATCTTCGAAAACTGTTTGCAGAAGTTTTAAAAATTAAGACTCAGGAACTCGATCCAAAAGCCCCATTAGAGAATTATGGTATTGATTCTATACTCGCTATGAGATTAACCAACATACTTGAAAAAACTTTTGGCTCTCTTTCTAAAACGTTGTTTTTTGAGTATCAGACCATAAAAAGCTTAGCAGAATTCTTTGCCAAGACATATCCCCAAATTATTCAGGAACGTACAGGGATTCAACAAACCGTATCTTCATCAATACAGGATGCAATCAAGAAAGAATCACCGGTTTCTCCAACGTATTCAAGTAATCGTTTCTTTAATACCACAACCAACATTCAGAAAGAAGTTGCTATTGTAGGATTAGGAGGTAAATATCCACTGGCAGAGAATGTGGAAGAATTTTGGGAAAACCTCAAAAATGGTAGAGATTGTATTACAGAAATTCCAAAGGGACGTTGGGATACAGATCGTTTTTTCGATCCTAAACGCAATCAAGTAGGAAAAAGTTATAGTAAATGGGGAGGGTTTATTTCTGATGTTGATAAATTCGATCCGTTGTTTTTTAATATATCACCAAAAGAGGCTGAATTAATTGATCCTCAGGAACGACTTTTTATCCAAACTGCATGGCAGACTATTGAGGATGCCGGGTATAGTAAAGAAAGTATCTCTACACTAGGACGAGTCGGTGTATATGTTGGTGTTATGTATGGGCAATACCAACTCTACGGTGCAGAAGCTATGTTGACAGGTAATGCTGTGGTTCCGGGTTCGTCTTATGCATCAATTGCAAATAGAGTTTCTTACTTCTTAGATCTACATGGACCCAGTATTGCTTTAGATACTATGTGTTCGTCATCTTTAACAGCTATTCATCAGGCTTGTGAAGAAATACGGAAAGGAGAAATAGAAGCAGCCATTGCCGGAGGCGTTAATGTTTCTATACATCCCCATAAATATCTTATGCTAAGCCAAGGTAATTTTGCTGCCAGCGATGGCAGATGCAGAAGTTTTGGAGAAGGTGGAGATGGATATGTTGCAGGTGAAGGCGTTGGAGCTGTTTTACTCAAATCTTTGGATAAAGCTATTGAAGATGGTGATCATATATATGGTGTAGTGAAATCCAGTGTAATTAACCATGGAGGAAAAACCAACGGTTATTCTGTTCCAAACCCTAACGCACAGGGTGATTTGATTCGGGAATCACTTAAAAAAGCTAAAATTGATCCTTCGACATTGGGTTATATTGAAACTCACGGTACAGGTACAGCATTAGGAGATCCTATAGAAATTACCGGATTAAATAAAGCTTTTGGAGAATCAACACTACAAAAACAAGTTTGCCCGATAGGCTCTGTTAAATCAAACATTGGGCATCTGGAGTCTGCAGCAGGAATAGCTGCAGTTACTAAAGTATTACTTCAGTTAAAACATAAAAAACTAGTTCCTTCTTTACATGCAACTACGTTAAATCCAAATATTGATTTTAAAGAATCACCTTTTTATGTACAACAGGAATTAGCACCCTGGAAAGATTATGAAGGACATCCCAGACGTGCCAGTATAAGTTCTTTTGGTGCGGGAGGTTCGAATGCACACCTTATTATTGAAGAATATAATAACAGTAACGACAAGAAAACCGAGTCTTACTACAATAGACCACAATCGTTTGTTCTCTCTTCGAGAGATAAAAATACACTTTTGAAGTATAGTAAGAAGATGACAGACTTCCTTAGAAGAAACAAAAATATTGAACTAGAGGAGTTGATATACACTTCACAGATAGGAAGAACACCAATGAATGAACGTCTTGTGATCGTAACTACCAGTATAAATGAGCTTATCGAAAAACTGGATCAATGGTTATCCATACAGGAAACAGAAGATGATACATTATTAAAAAGAAATGCAGATGAGTTGGAAGGTGTATTTTATGGAAACATTAAGAATGCTTCTTCCGATACGATTACCTTATTGGAAGGAGAGGAAGGGAAAGCTTATCTGAAAGTGATTATGGAGGCCCGTAATCAGGAAAAATTAGCTAAATTATGGATATCAGGTGCAGATATTGATTGGTCTCTGCTCTATCAGAATGTTCGGCCAAAGCGTATTTCTCTTCCAACGTATCCTTTTGCTAAAGAGCGATATTGGATTACTAAACCTGTATTTTCTATGTCTGTCAATTCACTAGAAATACAAGAAAGCAATGTAGAGAACATATCTGAAGAAGAGAAAAAGAAATTACATTACTGTACCAAATGGATTGAACAGAATCTTGACGTGTCTGAAGAGAAACCTCCCGAAAATGGTGTTATACTAATCCTGGATACCTTAGATGAACTGTTCCTTGCTCTAAAAAAACAATCACATAAATATCCGGAAGGAAATTCATATATTTTGTTAAAACCCGGATCTGCTTTTGAGGAAATAGAGCCATCTGTTTTTACTATTGATCTTCAGAAGGGAGAACATTTTAAACAACTGGTAGAATACCTTAGTATAAAAGGACAGCTTCCTTATCGAATTATTCACAATGGATTAGAAACAGGAAGTTTAGATAAAAAAGAAAACATAACTCATCAACTCAACTATAGTATTTACACTCTATTTAACCTATGTAAGGCTTTAATAGAACAAAAACATCAGATTCCGCTTCAGATTTTATCAATCTTCCTGGGTGATACAAACTTAACTGTTCCATGCAATGCTGCGCTAGGGAGCTTTTTCAAAACCTTAACTCTTGAGAATCCTCACTATAAAGGAAAGATTGTTGAGGTTAAGGATAGTAAGAAAATCTCTATAGTAGAGAAGATTCATATGATTAAGAATGAATTCGGTGATGAAAACTGGAGTAAGAATGAAATTCGCTATGATCTCCAAAAAAATGAACAAACCTATGTTCGTTATGTCAAGGAACTAACTCAATTTTCTAATATTGAGAATACTATAGATCGTTTACCATTAAAGCAAAATGGTGTTTATATTGTATCTGGAGGCTTAGGTGGATTAGGTCTTATTTTTAGCGAGTATTTGGTTAAAAATTATCAGAGTAATTTAGTCCTTTTTGGTAGATCCCCCTTAAAAGCAGCACAAAAGAAAAAACTCGATAGACTTAAAGCTTATGGCTCTAAAATCCTATATCTGCAAGCTGATGCATCAAAATTAGAAGATGTAGAAACCATTGTGAAAACAGCAAAGACCAATTTTTCACAAATCAACGGAGTGATTCATAGTGCAGGAACTAACCAGGATTCATTTATTCTCAAAAAATCTAAAGAAGAAATAGATAGAGTATTAGCTCCCAAAATTTATGGGACAATTAATTTAGACATCGCTACGAGAGACGAAAACTTAGATGTCTTTATCATGTTTTCTTCAATTGCAGGTGTATTAGGTAATATAGGACAATCTGATTATGCTTATGGAAACCATTATCTCAACTCATTTGCAGAAAACAGGGAAGTCTTCGTAAGAGAACAAAAACGCTACGGAAAAACATTAGCTATTAACTGGCCATATTGGGAAGAAGGAGGGATGCATATTTCTAATGAAGAAGTAACTTTGATCCAAAAGAAAACGGGTCTTTGCCCTATACCTGCAACAGAAGGTATACAATTTCTTGAAGAGTTTCTGTTATCCGATATATCTCGGTGTATTCCATTATATGGTTTTCCTTCCAAAATCAAGACTTATATTAATCAGACCACTAAAAAAGCTGAGAAAAATAAGCAAACCCAAGCGAATACAATAGATACTGATACTCTTTTCGAAAATACAGTAGAGTATCTTAAAACACTGATCGGAAAAGAGATTAAACTTGATCCAAACCGAATTGATCCCGAAGAACATTTTGAGTCTTTTGGTATCGACTCTATAAGCATTAACCAGATAAATTTGAGCCTTGAAAGAGATTTGGGTGATTTGCCAAAAACGTTGTTTTATGAATATTCTACAATAGAAGAATTGGCTACATATTTAATCCGGGAAGAGCAGGAGATGTTAATCCAATTTCTGAATATCGAAGATTCGATAAACATATCAAGTAATCATGTTAAACCACTATATGAAGCGAAAATCCAGAGAGAACCCATAAAAGAAAGCAAACAGAGAAAGAAAAATGTAATTGATACACCAATTGCATATGAGGATTCAGAACCGATTGCCATTATTGGAGTGCATGGAAACTATCCTCAATCTGAAAATTTGGATTCATATTGGGAAAGCCTGAAACAAGGGAAAGATTTAACAGATCTAGTGCCTAAAAGTCGATGGGATTTTGAAGAATTTTATCATGAAGATCCAGAGAAAGCATCTGAAGGGAAAATTTATGGTAAGTGGGGAGGTTTTATAAGTGATGTCGATAAATTTGATCCTCATTTTTTCAATATCACTCCAGAAGAAGCAAGGATAATGGATCCACAAGAACGACTTTTTTTACAGTCTGTTTGGGCTACAATAGAAGATGCAGGGTACACAAAAGATAGCCTGAAAAAACGATATCCTAAAGCCAAAAGTGCTAATGTAGGAGTTTTTGTAGGCGTTACAACAAATACCTATAACCTGCTAGCATCTGAAGAATGGAGTAAAGGAAACGCAATTCCTAGTGCACACCCTTGGTCGATTGCTAATCGCATATCCTACTTATTCGATTTTAACGGACCTAGTATGCCTGTTGATACAGCTTGTTCATCTTCTTCAGTGGCGATACATCTTGCATGTGAAAGCTTGAAGAAAAAGGAGTGCCAGGTTGCTGTTGCTGGTGGTGTAAATTTATATTTACACCCTTCCAAATACCATTCATTATGCAAGAATCGAATGGTATCTCTAGGAGGAAAATGCCATAGTTATGGTAAAGGTGATGATGGTTTTGTTCCTGGTGAAGGAGTAGGATCAGTTTTATTAAAACCACTTAGCAAAGCCATCGAGGATGGAGATCACATATATGGTGTACTTGCAGGAAGTGCATTTGATCACAGTGGCAAGTCGAATGGATATTCTGCTCCAAATCCTAATGCCCAGGCAAACTTAATAGAACATACTCTTCAAAAGGCTCAAATCCATCCAGAAACTATTAGTTATATAGAAGGACATGGTACAGGCACACAACTGGGAGATAGTCTCGAAATTGTGGCTTTAACCAATGCATTTCAAAAACAGACCGTTCAAAAACAAGTTACTGCTATTGGATCGGTTAAATCTAATATTGGGCACCCCGAGTCTGCAGCAGGAATTGCAGGTGTAGCAAAAGTACTACTGCAAATGAAACATCAACAGTTGGTACCCACAATTAATTCTGATGAAGTAAATCCAAATATTAATTTCAAAGAATCACCATTCTATCTTCAACATGAGCTAACTCCATGGGAATCTCCCTCGGGTTATCCTCGTAGAGCACTTATAAATTCGTTCGGAGCAGGAGGAGTGAATGCGTGTTTAATACTAGAAGAATATAGAAAAGTAAAAGAGGTATATCCCAAACAAGGACCACACCTTGTCATATTTTCTGCAAAAAATGAAGAACGTCTTCAGGAATATGCCAATCGAGTACTTAATTATATAGAAAAAGAAGAGCAAGTAAATCTTGCAGATTTATCTTTTACTCTACAGATAGGCCGGGAAACGATGTCAGAGAGGTTGGCAATTGTTGCTTCAAATAGAGAAGAGCTTATAATTCGATTGAAAGATTGGAAGCAACAAAATGAGCCGAACTATATTTTTTGGGGTAAACTGAATCCTAACCAAAGAAGAAAGAAAACTCTTAATAGAGAAGAGGAGTTTCGTTCCCTATTTGAGAGGAGTGACCTGGATAAACTTGCACAATTATGGGTAGACGGCGTTGAAATAGATTGGGAAAGGTTATATACTCATGATAAACCCAATAGGATATCACTGCCTACTTATCCTTTTGCCAAAGAAAGGTATTGGGTATCAGATCGAGTAATTGAAGAAAAGAGAACGATAACCGAGCCTATAAGCGCTCAACTACATCCTTTAATTTCATATAATTCATCTACATTAAGAGAAGTTCGTTTTAGTTCCTGGTTATCCGATAAGGAGTTTTATGCATCAGATCATCAAGTTAATAAAGAGAAAATCTTTCCAGGTTCAGGGTTTATAGAAATTGCCAATATTTCAGGAAACCTAGCAGGAGAACAAAAGGTTAGTAAGATTAAAGATATTGTGTGGGCTCACCCATTAAGTTTTAAGAAAGGTTCGCAGTTTATTAATACATTATTAAAACCTAATGGTATTAGTACCGAATTTAAAATTACGTCACTTGATGATGAAAACGAACAAATAGTTCATTCCGAAGGGAAGTTATTTTTTCAAAACGGTAATAAACATTCAGTAGATATTGAAAATATTTCAATACAAAAACTTAAGGAACAATGTCCAGAACCTCAGGATGGTTCTTACTACTATACCATTTTTAACCAGATAGGTTTTAATTATGGCTTAGCATTTAAAACTATTCAGGAATTTTATATCAACGAATCCTTTGCTTTATCTAGGTTGAAATTAGCAGAACATTTATTAATCGATTCTGATCGATTTATTCTCCATCCTTGTATTGTAGACGGTGCTTTACAAACTGTTGCAGGATTGATTGGGCAGATGGAATCAGCAACTCCACATGTACCATTTGCTATCGATGAAGTAGAAATTTTTCGCTCATTACCTCATACCTGTTATGCTTATGTGGAACACGTAGAGGAAGAAGTTCGGTCTCCAGCAAGTATCAAAAAATTCAATATAAAAATTATCAATGAAGCAGGAGATGTTTTAGTTAGGATTAAAAACTTTTATGTAAGAGCATTTGGCAATCCTGATATTGATCAGGTTAAGGAGTCCAATAGTATGGCTTTTGCCGTAAGCTCATAATATGGATGGGTTGTGAATTCAACAAAATCATATTTCAAAATCATAAAACTGTTGTAATAAGAAACACACAAAAGGTACCCTAGTCACACAAAGGGTTTCTTTTAATAAACATAATTCAATCTTTCTAACAAGAGAAATGGATTATGAACTATATATAATTAAAAACTCACTAAAATTTCCATTATGAAGGCTATTAAAGAAGGTTTAAAAGTATTATCCAGAGGAACTTGTGGTACAGCATTTTGTTCTCTGTTAAATAGCGAGTATGGTGTTCCGAATGAAATAGCAGAGATTGCGGCATCTCCTTTTGCAGGAGGACTATTGAATAGAGGATACCAATGCGGAATGATCGGAGGAGCCGTTTTGGCTGCCGGAGCAGAATCATACCGAAGAAATGAAGACACAGGAGAAGCAATAGCAATGGCTATAACAGCTACACAACATCTGATGGAATCCTTTAAAAAAAGAACAAATACGATAAGTTGCCGTGATATTACAGATATGGATCTTACGGGTAAATTAGCACCTCTAAAAGTATTGTTTACGGGAAAAGCATTTGGTTGTATGAAGCTGGCAGGAAGATGGGCTCCCGAAGCAATTAAATCAGCAGATGAAGGCTTATCGGATGAATCTGTAAGTTTCTGTCCGGGGTCGGTAAGTTGTGCATCTGAGGTGGTCAGAAAAATGGGAGCTACAGAAGAAGAAATGCTTATGGTAGCTGGATACGCCGGAGGTCTTGGTTTAAGCGGAAAAGAATGTGGAGCGCTAAGTGCTGCGATTTGGTATAAAATGGTGGATTGGATAAAAAAGAATCCTGGTAAATCACCATCGTCATTTGATGATCTGGAGACCAAAAAGATGCTGAGAGCGTTTTATGTGCAAACAGACTCTGAAGTATTATGCAGTAAAATTACAAACAAAGAATTTAAGGATATAGATGATCACTCCGAATATATTAAGAATGGAGGTTGTAAGAAGATCATCGACGCACTTGCCGCACTATAATTTAAAATATGATTGCCATGCTAAAACAAATATTGAACAAGCGAAATATTTATTTCGATCATAACGCAACGACCCATATAGCACCATCCGTAAGAAGTGTAATGAACCGGGTACTGAAATCTTATTGGGGAAATCCCTCATCTGGATATTCAAAAGGAAAAATGTCTGCACAAATTATTGAAAAAGCTCGTGAACAAGTTGCTGCCGCGATCGGAGCTCATTCACATGAATTGTATTTTTCTAGTTGTGCAACCGAATCCAATAATGCGTTATTGAAAACAATAAGTACTCATTTCTATCCCGATAAAAACAAAATAATATCTACACCAATTGAGCATCCATCGGTGATTGAAACACTAGAGTATTTGAAGACCAAAAATATAGATGTTCAATATTGCCCAGTAGATAGCTCTGGCCGTGTATTGCTTAAAGAACTCGAAACTATGATAGATCATAAGACTTCTATGGTTTGTTGTATGTTGGCTAATAATGAAATAGGGACGATTCAGGATATTAAAAAAATATCTGAAATGGCCAAGGCTAAAGGCGCTTTGGTTTTTTCTGATTGTGTGCAGGCATTAGGCAAAATCCCTATAAACGTGAAGGAACTAGGAGTCGATTATGCTACATTTTCTGCTCATAAGCTCTATGGTCCTAAAGGGATAGGTGCCTGGTATGCCAAAATTAGTTGCCCCTTAGAACCTTATATTCATGGAGGACATCAAGAAGAAGGAATGCGAGCGGGTACAGAATCCATTCATAATATCGCAGGTTTTGGAGAAGCATGCAGGCATGTAGATAAACTTGTATCCCTTTCAATAAAAAATGAGCCTCTTAAAAAAATATTCATTAATGAATTGAAAGCAATAAAAAGCGATGTAATTATTAATTCTCCAATAGATAACTGTTTAACAAATACTATTAATTTAACTTTCCCAGGTATTGGCAGTGGCGACTTAATGAAATCACTGGATTATAAAGGAATTGCAGTTTCTTCTGGCTCTGCATGTAGTACATCATCTAACAAACCCTCTCATGTTTTAAAAGCAATTGGCTTAACAGATGATGCAGCACAGGAATCGATCAGGATAAGCTTTGGATCGAAGACAAAACACCAACATATCAGATACGCTTTGAAGGTGATAAAAGAATATATTGAAGAAATAAAAAGCGAAAAATTAAACTCATCTGTGAAGATCAATAGACCAGACCTGAATTATAATAGGTAAAGATATTCACTCGGATAAAAAATAAAATAATGCATTAAAAATTTTGAACGATTATTTAATGTAAAGAAATGATTAAATTTTTAATGTAATAAAGAAGTGTTTACACTTAGTCCCAATTTTATAACTAATTTGTAACTAAGTGATTATTAAAATTTAAATGTGTAAAAATGTATAAGTCTGAAAAATTTTGGGATAAAAGTGCTACTGGGTATGATAAGGAAGAAATGAAAGACAAGGAGGTGCGAATTAAAATTCTTCGAAAAATCAAAGGGTATCTCAAAAAAGAGGATAATGTTTTGGATTATGGATGTGCCACCGGAATATTAGCCAATGAAATTGCTAGTAATGTTGATAAGGTTTATGGCATTGATATATCATCTGAAATGATCCGAATTGCCCAAAACAAAGCCAATGAACTACATATTCAAAATGTGGATTATTTGCATACTACAATATTCGATAAAAACTATAAGTCAGGAGACTTTGATATGATATTGGCAGTGTATGTGCTTCATTTATTAGAAGATTTACCCAAGGTTTTGGAAAGGATCTATGAATTGTTAAAACCGGGAGGGATGTTTATTTCTGTAACACCTTGTTTGGGGAAAAGATCTCTTGCTGGTATTGGGCTATCACTTGTTAGTAAAACCGGATTAATCCCAAAACTGAAAACATATACTGTTTCAGAATTAGAAAATTCAATAAAGGATACAGGTTTTGAAATTTTTGAAACCGAATGTTTACACCGCAGAGGACGGCAACATTTTATTGCAGTAAGAAAGAATTAAAAAGTTTAGTGTTAAGAAAATTATTTAAAAATAAGAACAGATTAAAAATCAAATAAAACGAGGTTCAAATGGAAACAACTATGTACAACGAGTATGGATCATCAAACGTTAGCCAGCTCAAACAAGAAGAAAATGGTATGCAAAAGGGTAATGAATCAGAAACAGCATTTGCTGAGCTGGAACGCGGAGTGCATGCAGCACTAGAAACTTATTCCAACGTACATCGTGGGAGTGGACACAATTCAATGGTATCTTCTCACCTATATGAGCATGCCAGGGACATTGTTTTAGAATATATGGGGCTTAACAAAGAAAAATATATTGTCATTTTTTGCTCCTCCAAAAGAACAAATGACCTAACATCTCAACTTAAGTCAGGAAGCTATCAATTTTTGACAAGTAAAGAGGTAGGTTTACCGTTGGGTATAACCGCAGTTGTTGTCGGGAAAAAAGCGTTACCTAAAGGCAGACCATCAGAATGTGGTGGAGGAACAGCCAGACTTGTTGCTGCAGACTGGATAATCTGGAATAACGGCCCAGACAAATTTGAGGCAGGTACTCCAGCCATTGTTAATGTCATTGCATTTAGCAAGGCACTTCTCTTAATGAAGCAATATGGAAAAGATATCTTTAAGAGGTTATCTCAAAAAGATCTTAGTGTAAATGAATTGATATATAAGGATGAGTTGGAGAAATACTCTGGACTAGAACTTATGAAGGAACTTAAAAAAACTTTAATAGGACGAGGTATGATTGTACCGACTATGGAAGGGGAGAGACGATTCGTAAATCTGGATAATAGTGCCAGTACACCTACGTTTACCCCAATTTGGAATACGTTTCGTGAGGCATTACGTCTACCAGAGAAAAAAAGACAAGAAGTAGTGCAAGAAGTAAAAACTATTTGTAGCGAAATTCTGGGGGCGCCTCTCGAAAACTATGATATTATTTTTACCAAAAACACTACCGAATCTATAAACCTGGTATCTGAAAATCTGATCAATAATCCCGAAAATAATATTGATCCAGTAGTACTGATTTCCTTGCTAGAACATTCTTCTAATGATTTACCATGGCGTATGATTTCTCAAAACTCACTGATTAGGTTAGGAGTGAATGAAGAAGGTTTTATAGATTTAGTAGAGCTGGAAAAAAATCTACGAGAATATAATTTGGAGTATAAGTATGCAAAAAAGCGCATTAAAATTGTTGCTCTGAGTGGTGCTTCTAACGTTTTAGGGTCATGTCATAATATCAATGAAGTAAGCTCAATTGTCCACAAATATGGTGCAAAACTTCTGGTAGACGGTGCCCAGGTAGTCGCTCACCTTAAGGTTGATGTAGAAAAAGAAGGGATCGATTATATGGCTTTTTCTGCTCATAAAGTATATGCCCCATTTGGTACCGGAGTATTGGTAGTTAAAAAAGGATTACTTAATTATAACCTGAATGAGAAGAAACGTATCCAATTGTCTGGAGAAGAAAATATAGGAGGGATTGCTTCTTTAGGTAAAGCACTTGTGCTTTTACAACGTATTGGTATGGATGTAGTTCATAAAGAAGAACAAGTATTGACTAAACGAATATTAGATGGGATGTCAAAAATACCTGGACTTACCGTTTTTGGGGTAAATGACCCTAAATCCCCTCAGTTTAATGATAGGATAGGGGTTATTGTTTTTGAGACAAAAGGAATTTTGCATAACAAGCTGGCAGAAGAGATGTTCAGGAAAGGAGGTATCGGTGTACGATATGGTTGTCATTGTGCCCATTTACTGGTTAAGAAAATAACAGGTATTAGTCCTGTACTCGAGCAAGTACAACGTGTCGTTTTAACTGTAGCTCCAAAGACCCAATTACCGGGAGTTGTTAGGGTTAGTCTTGGAATAGAAAATACAGAAGAAGATGTAGATATCTTAATTGAGGTGTTACATAAACTAATTCAACAAATCAAAGAGAAACCTAGTGGGGCGCAAAAAAAGGCAAACTCCAAAGCAGAAGCCGATTTCCAGAAACAGTTGGATAATTTCTCTCAGGCAGCTGCTCAAAGAGTTTATGCTTAGTTGTTAAGATGAACATTAATATTCATGAATAGGAAATAATAACCTTATCCCAAAACATAATCTGGTTTTGGAGAATTCCTAGGATTCAAATTTTATTTACAAAAATTTCATTAGATATGTAGAGGCAGGATTTTGTTTACAGATCCCGATAGCCTTATTCATGTCAGATCATCGTGTTAGTAATTCAATGTTCAGGATAGATATCAAGAAAAATAAATGATCTTGAGTGACTATCTGGGAATTGATATTGATAATCAAGACTCAATGTTCTATTGATCAAATGATGGTCGATGACCTATCGTAAATCAAATATCATCAACATACATTATAATTAAAACTAAGATACAGGTAATGTAGCTTAATATGGTATACTCAAAAGATTCGTATGCCAATCACACAAAAACTTAATTTTTAACCATTTAATAATAGAAAAATATATGCGTATAGCAGGAATTGAAGCAATGAATGTCTTCGGAGGTACAACATTTTTGGACGTAGAAAAACTTGCAGAATATCGTAAATTAGATACATCTCGTTTTAAAAACCTTCTTATGAAGGAGAAAACGGTGGCATTACCCTATGAGGACCCAGTCACTTTTGGGGTAAATGCTGCTAAGCCTCTTATAGATGCGCTTAGCCCGGAAGAAAAAGATCGAATCGAACTGGTAATCTCATGTACAGAATCGTCCTTTGATTTTGGGAAATCAATGAGTACTTATTTTCATGAAATTTTGGGCTTGAACCGTAATTGTCGTTTGTTTGAATTAAAAAATGCATGCTATTCTGGGGTAGCTGGTTTTCAAATGGCAATCAATTTTATCTTGTCTCAAACTTCACCTGGGGCAAAAGCTCTGGTAATTGCTACAGATGTATCTCGTTTTATGATAGAAGAAGGTGGAGATGCACTCACTATGGAATGGTCATTTGCAGAACCTAGTGGAGGTGCTGGAGCAGTCGCTATGCTAGTTAGCGAGAAACCTCATGTGTTTCAAGTAGATATTGGTGCTAATGGCTATTATGGTTATCAGGTTATGGATACTTGTAGACCTACTTCAGATGGTGAAGCCGGAGATTCTGACCTGTCATTACTTTCTTATTTGGACTGTTGTGAGAATTCTTTTTATGAATACCAAAAACGTGTTCCCGAGGCAGATTATGCCAAGACTTTTAGCTACCTAGCCTTTCATACTCCTTTTGGAGGAATGGTCAAAGGAGCACATCGTAATTTAATGCGTAAAGCAGTGAAAGCAAAGCCTAAGGAAATAGAAATGGATTTTGAGAATCGAGTAGTTCCCGGGTTGATCTACTGTCAGCGTATTGGTAATATTATGGGAGCGACAGCGATGATGTCACTCGCTAGTACGATTGAGAATGGCAGTTTTGATGCACCACAAAGAGTAGGATGTTTTTCTTATGGGTCAGGCTGTTGTTCTGAGTTTTTTAGCGGTATTGTAGGCGAAAAAAGCAAGGAAAGTATACAGAAATTTAAGATCAAAGAGCAATTTGATAAAAGGTATGAACTGAAAATGGATGAATACGAAAATTTACTAGTAGGGAGCAATGCAGTAAAATTTGGTACGCGTAATGTAAAATTGGATACTGATTTTATTTCTCAAGCCAGAAAAACACTTGATAGAGAGACACTTTTTTTAAAAGAGATTAAAGAATTTAAAAGAGAATACGAATGGATATCATAAGTAATGCTGCATCATACGAGACTATAAAAACCAGATTTGAAGGAGATATTTGTTTTATTCAAATCGATCGTCCAGAAGTTAAAAATGCAATTAATAATAGACTGATCGAAGAGTTTACAAATGCACTTGATCATTGTGAAGAGTTGGCAAAAATAGTGGTTGTCGAAGGTTCTCCTGAAGTGTTTTGTTTTGGAGCAGATTTCAAAGGGATTCAACAAAGTCTTGAAAACGGAACTCTGCACCAGGAACAAAACCCAGAACTAATGTATAATCTATGGCTAAAACTATCCTCAGGCCCATATATTACTATTGCACATGTTAGAGGGAAAGCTAATGCCGGTGGAATGGGTTTTGTGTCTGCCTGCGATATAGTTCTCTGTGAAGAGAAAGCAGTATTCAGTTTGTCAGAACTTCTTTTTGGACTGATGCCTGCGTGTGTTTTGCCTTTTCTGATCCGTCGAATAGGATTCTCAAAAGCACATTACATGACATTAATGACTCAACCTATATCAGCAAAAGAAGCATATGACTGGGGATTGGTAGATGCATATGACGAGAATAGTAAAAATCTGTTGAGAAAACATTTATTACGACTACGTCTGCTTTCTAAGCAGGGAATAGCCAGTTATAAGAGTTACCTGAATAAATTGAATGATTTTCCAAATACTTCTAAATCACATGCTCTTGCAGCAAATATTGAAGTGTTTTCTGATGAAAGCAACTTGAATAAAATTGCAAGATTTGTAAAAACGGGGCAATTTCCCTGGGAAGAAAGGTAAATGTACATGGGGATATAATATCCGGTAAGGTTAGCTATAGAATCGGATTTACTCAAACTATTTAAACCTTTTAAAAACCAAACTCAATTAGCTTTCTGGGTGTGATTTTAAATGATTTTGATACATCGTTAACGCTATGAAGAAACCAAATTATTATTAATTTATTTTTTTAGAGAGAAGTATGAAGAATTGCTCCAACTTCACCAATAATATTGTAATTAGTATTATCATCTCATTTATAAGTATTACATATGTTTATGGCCAGATTCCCATAGAAAATGATAGCATAGTAGACAGTGAGGATTTTGATATCATTGATATGGAATCTACTATGATTGAAGAAAAAAAGGGCTCTCCCTCATGGGTTTCGGATATGTTTAGTGCAATGCGTTTGGGGATACAATATGGATTCACTTATAAAATTGAAAAACCGGATAAAATCATGAATAACCGGCTTTCATTTCGACTAGAATATTCTAAATCTTTCATGGATTACCTTTCACTTCATGTAGATACAAAAATGTTTGCCTTTCTTAAAAATGATCATAGAATTCGGGATGAAAAGGATATAGTATTTGAAGGAAGAACCAGAGAAGCTTATTTGCAAACTAGTTTTAATGAAACAAGTATCAAAGCAGGAATTCAGATAGTTGTATGGGGAGAATCAGATTATGCAATTGTTACTAATGAAATAGGCCGTTTGGATTACCGGGAACCATTAAGCCTTAATATGGATGACCTTAGGATTGGGCAACCCATGTTAACGGTAGATCAATATTCATCATTTGGATATTGGAGTGCATTTTTTGTGCCTTATCCCGAATTTAACGAACAACCTAGAAAAGGAACAGGGTATTATTATGATCCTTTTGACGGGAAAGTTGAGTATCTTAAGGAAAAACAAAAGGGGAATTTTTTTGAGTATGGTTTACGATGGAGAAAAACCTACGGGAAAAGTGATATTAGTATTATGGCAGCTAGTTTGATAGATAATCAATATGCCTTACGAATGGTAACTCCTGATCTTATTGCCAAAAGTAAGCATCGGTTTTTTATGACTGGTGTTACCCTAAATCGAGCAATCAATAATTTACTCGTTAAGGGCGAAGTAGCTTTAAAATCCCGAAAAGCATATAACGATGCATCGTTTCAGGTTATAAAGAAAAATGCTCTGGATGCCTCACTTGGTGTTGATTACTCCCCCAACAGTACTTTTACGTTAAGTATAGAAGCCGTGAATTACCATATCATGGATTGGTCTGATCAAATCCAGGGAATGCCTAGAAACAACTACATAATCCTGATGGCCTTGAGCAAACAACTAATGAAAAATGATTTGTCTTTTAGTTGGGCTTCTATGTATAACGGGCCTTATACTAATTTTTTTAATGTGTTATCAGCTTCTTACAATTGGAATGACCATATCACTCTAAATTTTGATGCACTCATTCCTATAGTAGACGATAATAGAAGTGGTTTTTACCCATATCGTGATCAAAAACAAGTTGCTTTTAGGATTTTATATCAGCTTTGATGGCTTATGATAAATATTACATGGTGCTTTCTTGGCTATAAATAAAAAGAAAAACTGAGGCACTGTAGAAATAAAATACCTAACCAGGTAATCAGAAGATTTTTCAGGTTTTCTATTAATACAAGCTGTACAGAAAATGCAATGGGTTAGGAAACCCTGTCATTAAAATAAAAAAATCAAATGAATAAACAGATTATATGTATGTTCTCTGGCCAGGGTTCTCAATACTACAAAATGGGTAAAGAACTCTATGAGCATAATGAACAATTTAGATATTGGATGAATCATTGTAATGAAATAGTTTTTCCATTAATAAGAACCTCTTTAATTGATGTTTTATATGGGGGAAAGAGAAAAAGTGAACCCTTTGACAACATTCTTTATACGAACCCTGCTATATTGACTATCCAGTATAGTATGTTCAAATTACTGAAAGAGATGGGTATCCAGCCAGATTTTCTTTTGGGGTATAGTATGGGGGAGCTTCATGCGGCTGTTGTTTCGGGTGCCATTTCTTTAGAGGACGGGATTAGAGTATCGGTTGACATCGCTAAGCTTACTCATGAAAGAACCCAACCTGCAGGTATGTTGGCCATTATGGAACCCAAATCAATAATGACCCGCTACCCAGATCTTTTTCATAACTGTTGGCTTACGGCAGGAAATTTTCAAGAGAACTTTGTTGTGAGCGGTTTACCTCATGCCATACAAAACCTTCATCAAAACTTAAATAAAGAAAATATTATATCACAAATATTACCGGTTAAATATGGGTTTCATACTAAGCTTATAGATCCAATTGAAGAAGCTTATACACACATTTTCAGTAATATTAAGGTAGTACCTCCAAAAATTCCGGTGATATCGTCCTTACAAGCAGGAACAGTTCGGGAACTGAATGGGGATTACGTATGGAAAGCAATCCGTTATCCTGTTAATTTTGAGCAAACCATAGAAAGAATACTAGAAACCGGAGATTATACTTTTATAGATATGGGACCTAGTGGAACTTTATCAACCTTTGTTAAATATATACTTCCTTCAGATTCAGATTCTATTTCACTACAAATGATAAATCAATTTGGAAGTGATCTCAATGTCATTCAAAAATTAAGAACCTGTTTATGTTAGTAATCTACTGTAATACACATTTTTCAGAAATATTGATAGAAAGTATTTTGTAAGGAACAATAAGAAAAGGTGCTGTACCCAAGCGGTCTAAGGGGAAGGTCTGCAAAACCTTTATTTCAGTGGTTCGAATCCACTCAGCACCTCTTAAGAATATTTTTATCTGTATGTTTTGAAGTTAAAAACTATGACTTACATAAATGGCGCTGTACCCAAGTGGTCTAAGGGGAAGGTTCGCAAAACCTTTATTTCAGTGGTTCGAATCCACTCGGCGCCTCTATATATACAAAGCAAAGCACAATAATTTACACATCAATGAAATTTGAAAATCTGATAATGAATGTTGGATATACGGATACTGGTTATAGCGGTATAGTACAGGTTGTCATATTGAGAATGACTCATATGTCTATGGTGAACTATAGTTATTTGGTAGTTGACCATATTAATAACCAGGCTGTTATTGTGGATCCGGCCTGGGATATGAGAAAGGTAGAGCAGGCTCTGGAGAATACCAAAACTGTCTTAAGTGGGATTTTACTAACCCATTCTCATCTTGATCATATTCATTTAGCCAAACCACTTGCAGAAAAATACGGTTGTCCCATATGGATGTCAAACGAAGAAATTGCTTATTCTGGTTATTATGCTCCACAATTAGAGGGCATTAATATAACACCATGGTCAGTTGGCCAAATACAGATCGAACCTTTATTTACTCCGGGTCATACACCTGGTGGTATGTGCTATCTAATAGGAAACAGTCTATTTTCTGGAGATACATTATTTGCCGAAGGTTGTGGTTTATGTTTTGATATGCAAGGAGCACATAATATGTTTGATAGTATCGAACATCTAAAAAAAAGGATAGCGCCAGATACGCTCATTTTTCCTGGTCATAGTTATGGAAGACCACCTGGTCAGGTATTTTCAGAAGTATTGAAGGAGAATATATATCTGCAATTTAAAAACAAAAATGATTTTACTGCATATCGTTTAAGAAAGGGACAGAATAAATTGAACTTTTTTGATTTTCAGTAAGATAAAATCTTAAGCTAAAAAGAAGTGTATAATATTTAAATAAATAATAGAAGTTATGTCAAAAGAACATGTTTTTGAAGTAGTAAAAAATGTTATTATAGAAGTGCTTCCGGATATAAAACCGGAGGAGGTTCATATCGAAAAAAATCTACGAGAATTAGGTGCTAACTCAATCGATAGGATGGAGGTAGTTACCATGTCTATGGAAGAATTAGATCTGAAAATACCTTTAATGAGCTTCGCTCAAGTAAGTAATATTCAAGGTATGGTAGACGTATTGGTAGAGAATTATGCAACATCTGTAGAAAGTAATTAAAATCGTTAATGGTATTGCTAATAAGAATATTTGTGACTAAAAAAATAGACAATGTTGACAACAAATAAAGTTGGAATTACTGGTATGGGAACAGTTTCTTCGATAGGTAATGATGTTTCTACATTTTGTAACTCCTTAAGGAGTGGAAAATCAGGTGTTAAAAAAACACCTATTATAGAAGAACCAAAAGTATCTGTTGATGTTGCTGCTAAGATAGAAGGCTTTTCCTTCTCTGATTTTGTAAATCGTTTTCAAAATGTATCAGAAGAGAAATGCCAACATGCCAAGCGGTTAGGTAGAAGAGCCCCTTTTGGTATCCAAACGTCTATTGTTTCTGCCTTAGAAGCGTGGTTTAGTGCCAGACTACATGATAATAAGCCTTTACCAGAACGAGTAGGGCTGATTGTTGCAGGACAAAACAGTACTCAGAATTATCAATATGACCTAATTTCAAAATTTAGAAAAAATCCAGAATATCTTTCTCCTCGATATGCTCTAGAATTTTTAGAGACCAATCAAGTTGGGATCTTGAGTGAGTTATTTGATATTAAAGGAGAAGGATTTACTGTGGGAGGAGCATCTGCTACCGGAAATGTAGGTATTATAAAAGGATATCAACTTGTTCATGCAGGTTTGGTTGATGCGTGTTTAGTGACCGGTGTTGTTGCCGACCTTTCGCCTATGGATATTCAAGGTTTTATTAACATTGGAGCTATGGGAGGTAAGAAATATCTGGATCAACCAGAAAAAGCTTGCCGTCCTTTTGATTCGAAACATGAAGGTTTTATTTACGGACAAGCCAGTGCCTGTGTAATTCTAGAATCTGAAATAAGTGCTGAAAAAAGAGGTGTCCCATTTCTGGCCGAAATCAAAGGTTATGGATTAAACCTTGATAGCAATAGTGCTGCCAATCCAAATGTAGATGGTGAAGCAAAGGCGATGCTTTCGGCATTAAATCAAGCCGGGTTATCAGTTTCAGATGTTGATTATATAAATACTCATGGAAGCTCTTCTCCCCTGGGAGATAAAACCGAAGCAGAAGCTATTAGCAAAGTTTTTAAAGATCATACTTCTGGTTTGTGGTTAAATTCTACTAAAGGGTTAACAGGGCACTGTTTGTATTCGGCAGGTATGGTAGAGACCATTGCAACAGTAGAACAAATGCGACAAGGGTTTTTGCATCCGAATAAAAATCTGGAAACCCCAGTTTGTAACAATTTACAGTTTTGTGGTGTCGAAGCTATGGATTATCAGCCCAATGTGGCAATGAGTAATTCTTTTGGCTTTGGCGGAATAAATACTTCGATCGTATTAAAAAGAGGAAAAAATTAAGATTTATAAACCTAATATAAAAAAACAAGATAAAAATGAAGAAAACATATATATTTCCCGGTCAAGGTTCGCAGAGAAAAGGAATGGGAGAGCAACTTTTTGATGAGTTTCCTGCGTTGATAAAGAAAGCAGATAAAATATTGGGATATTCTATTAAAGAACTTTGTTTAGAAGATGCTAATGATCAGTTAAATCAAACACAATATACTCAGCCGGCATTATATGTTGTAAACGCTTTGTCTTATCAGAAGAAAATTAAGGATGGAGAAAAACAACCAGATTTTTTAGCAGGCCATAGTCTTGGTGAGTATAATGCATTGCAAGCAGCAGGTGTGTTTAGTTTTGAAAGCGGCCTTAAACTGGTTAAAAAGAGAGGCGAACTCATGAGCCAGGCCAAAAATGGAGGAATGGCTGCTATTTTAAATTCTTCAGAAGAAAAAATTCAGGAAATACTAAAGGATGCAAATCTAACTACTATTGATATTGCAAACTTAAATGCTTCTTCTCAAATTGTCATTTCTGGTCTAAAAGAAGATATTGAAAAGGCGCATCCATTTTTTGAAAAAGCAGATATCATGTTCATACCTTTAAATACTAGCGGAGCATTTCACTCCCGCTATATGAAAGAAGCAGCTGCCGAATTCGAAAAATTTATAAAGAAAACAAGATTCTATAAGCCAAAAATTGAAGTAATTGCTAATGTTACCGGAAAACCTTATGCACATGGTAATGTAGGTAAACACTTAATAGATCAGTTATCCAACAGTGTAAGATGGTCCGAAAGCATGACATATTTGTTGCATCAGGGAGAGATGGAGTTTGAAGAACTGGGAGTAGGCGATGTACTGACCAAATTGATTGGATATATCAAAAGAGATTTTGCAAAAACTGCTAAGGAACAAATCAGTAAAAAGACAGAAGTTGGTCAAAAAAAGCACTCTAAAACAATATCCAGCGGTTCAAAGAAAACGACCAAACCAGTTAAAAAAAACAAATCGGTAACAAAAGTAGCAAAACAAAAGAAAATATCAGATCCTACTAAGCTTGTAGAGCAATGGAACGAAGTTTATCCGGTAGGAACACCAGTACTCTCAGGCTTTTATGAAAATGAACTGGAAACCAGGTCAGAAGCAGTAATATTGTTTGGTCACCGAGCGGCGGTATACATCAAAGGATATAATGGATATTTTGATCTAAGAGAGGTAAAACCTGTTCAAAGCAGTTAAATGAAAAATAAATTAATATTTATTTTTTTAGATGGAGTTGGCTTAGGGAAAAATGTAAAATCCAATCCATTTACCAAAGCTTTTATGCCTACACTGTTTAACTTGGTTGGAGAGAAATTAACCAATACCACAAATGTTGTTAAACAAAATTTCCTGATGAGAGGAATTGATGCTTGCCTGGGAATTGAAGGAATACCTCAAAGCGCGACGGGACAAACATCTTTATTTACCGGGTATAACGCTCAGGCATTTTTAGGACATCATTTGATGGCATATCCAAATGATCAATTGATTGCAATGATCAATAAAAGATCAATTTTTAAATACGCCAAAGAGAATTATATCAAAAGCATTTTTGCTAATTCCTATACCGATGGATTTTTCAAATCTTTTGATAAGGATTCTTCAAATTATAGTGTAACTACACGTTGCGTATTAGCTGCCAAAAATAATTTTAATACTATGAATGACCTTGTTGAAGGCAGAGCTGTACATTGGGATATTACCAACCTTACTTTACAAGATATGCCCAACAATAAGATCCCTTTGATAACTCCATTTATAGCCGGAGAAAATTTAAAGAACTTAACAAATGACTATGATTTGATTTTATATGAATGTTTTTTACCGGATTTAATAGGACATAGAAAGGATATGAATAAATCCATCATGTTTTTGGAGATGTTTGATGAATTTCTTCGTGGAGTAATTCATGGTAAACCAGAAAATATTCATGTTTTAATTACCAGTGATCATGGAAATATTGAAGATCTTTCCTTTGGCGGGCATAGTAAAAATGAGGTTCCTTTTATTTTTATGGGAAAAGAAACACATCATTTTTTAAAAGTGAAAGCTATTGATGAACTATTTGACACCATATTTTCAAAATTATTTGATACGGCCTCGATTACTAAGTTTGAAAAGATTTGAGAATGCATTCTATAGATATTTTTTTTACATCTTTTAAAGAACCACTGGAGCATAGTCTTTTTTCGGATTATCTATCCTTGCTACCACCAGATTTAAGGAAAAAAAACTCACAATACCTTCGTTGGCAAGATAGACACGCACATTTGTTTGGTCGATTGCTATTGATTAAAGCATTAAAGAATTGTGATATAGAAAACAACATTTGGGACCTTATTGCTTATAGTGCACACAAACGACCATATTTAACCATGAATGAATATGATTTTAATATATCCCATTCTGGAGATTATGTGATTTGTGCAATAGGAAAAAATATCAGGCTTGGTATTGATATTGAAGAACACCGAAAGAGAAACCTAAAAGATTTTAGGAATTTAATGACTGCAGATCAATGGGATGAGATTAACAATGCAAGTTGCCCGTTAAATGCGTTTTATAAATATTGGACCATTAAAGAAAGTGTGATTAAGGCAGATGGTCGAGGGTTTTATATCCCTCTTAATGAACTTGAAGTAAAGAACAACACTGTTCATTTTGACGATAAATTGTGGTTTGTTAACGATTTTGTATTTACTAAAGGATATAGTGTAGCATTAGCAACGAATCAATCATCAACATTTAATATGCATGATGTGAATTTTTATAAATCACATCTGGTTTAGCCCAATTAACAAATTAATTAAAAACTAATTCAAATTAAATTATAGATTATGGATAAGAACGAAAACGACATTTTTGATTTGATAGCTACTCATGTAGCTGATATCTCATTGGACATAGCGCATGGTCCTATCATACGCTCTTCAATGTTATCTCCTCTCGGAATGGATTCTATTGGTAGAGCTGAGCTAATTGCAAGGATGCTCGAAGAACTATCGTTAACAGCTTCAGCAAGAGAATTTTATAAAGCCAATAATCTTGGTGAACTTGCAGCGTTATTTGCAAATAAGCTGAAGGAGCAGTGAATCCTGGTAGTTGATCAAGGTTAATAATTGAATACTTTTCATCAGAAACCAGAATTGATATTTTTAACTAAAGGCTTTCAAAAGCTTTTAGATATATCTATATGTTTTTTGTTTTCGCTTTGTATTTTTGTACAAAATTAGAAAGACCAGTTAGTCGTGTTTTTTATTACTTATTGAATATTTTTACTTATTAAAAAAAGTTTTATAGCAAAAAAATAGCTCATGTATTTGATAAAAAGTAAAGTAAGATTGGCAGGTTTGTTATTTATAGCAGGTATGGTTGCAGGGGTTTTTAGTGTAGCACCATCCATTGATTCTACAAAATATTTAACAGAAGCCGCTGCAAATTCTAATAATGTAATCATAGATGCTTTCTTTCAGTTTATGATGTCGCTTGCATATTTAGGAATTGCAATTTTATTATACCCGGTAATCAGAAGGTTTGATGGGAGTTTAGCAATCGGCTTTTTTAGTTTTAGGATAATTTCGGCAACACTCGTAATTTTTGGAACCATATTATTATTGTCCATATTAGCATTAAGTCAGGAGTTTGTATATAATTCACCTCAAAGCTCTCCGGATTTAAAAGCATTAGGAAATGTATTCAAAATTATGCGGGATTATATAAACCATGTATTTATGGTTCTGGTTTTATGTATAGGAAATTTTATGTTGTATGTTTTATTAGTGAAATCGCGACTAGTGCCTCGTTGGCTTTCGGTTTGGGGGGTATTAGGTACATTATTGTCTGCAATAGCAAGTATTTTGATTTTATTTCAGGTTATTGAAATTATCACAGCCGAATACTTAATTTTAAATGTTCCGACGGCAATATTAGAATTGATTCTAGGGATATGGTTAATAGTAAATGGATTTGACAAAAGAGCATGTGCAGAAACGCACTAGTAAAGAAAATATTAGAAAGCATAAAAGACGTATAATTTTATAATATATCGCAAGTATATCTTTTTGAATTAGAGTTTTAGCTTTGTGTAAAAAGAATTCTATTTCCTTCGTACTACTAATCCGAAAGTTTTCTTAGAAATTTAAGGTATTGTTTTCTATACGGTATGTACTAAGTGGTAAGAGTCTCTGTTTGTGGAATTAGCTTTTTTTTATCTATCATTGCTACTGTAACCGTTCCTTTTGCAAAAAGTATATCACCATTATATGCCTTTATTTTTAGACAAGAAGCGGATCCCATCGTCCAGTCTAATTCTCCATGTAAATATACTAATGTGCCAGGGACAACAGGGGTAAAGAATTTAACCTTATATTCTCCAAAAACGCCAATTTTAGCAGAGTTTATCTTATAGTTAATAGGTTGTTGTTCTTCCCAATCCTGATTACTTAATTGCACCAATAAACCACAGGTTTGGCCCATAGCTTCGGTTAATAATACACCTGGAAAAATTGGTAACTCTGGAAAATGCCCTTGAAAAGCGGGTTCTCCAATACCCACAGCTTTTATGGCGATAATAGATTTCCCTTTTTCATACTCTATTACCTGATCGACTAACTGAAAAGGGTATCTATGGGGTAATAATTTTTGTATTTGATAATTCTGTAATACTGCCTTTTTCATTAGTTGTATTTTTTAATAAGTGTTACTACTGTGTACCCTGTTTTATCTATAGTCGCAACAATTGCATTTATAGGAGTTATTTCAATACCTTCTGTTTGAATGGTTCTTTTTGTAAAGTATCCTTTCGCTTCTTTTAGTTGCTTATTGAACAATCCTATAGCGTATAAAATACTCGTTAACCCACCAGCATTATCACCGTTTCCATATACCATTTCCGGGAAAAATAATTTAGGGATCTCTCCTAATGTTGTACTAATTTCTGAAGAGAATGTAACTCCATCTATATTGTGAGCTCCAGAGCCCACCATGATCATGTCTATATCCGAAATAGTAAGTCCGTTATTGGTGATTAATTCTTGAATTAAGAAAGCTAATAAGTTTTCGTGTGATTGTTCTTTGTAACTTTGCCCTGAAATAACTCCGACTATAATCCCAAAAATTGATTGTTCATTCTCTAAAGCAGTCTCTACTCTTTCTAAAGCTATAGAAACCCCATATTCGTTAGCAATAGGCAATTTGGTTTCTCTGTTTTCTCCTTCTCTAATTGCCTTATGATATTTAGATATTGTTTCTGTCGAACCCACTATGGCGCAATCAACGATACCTTCTTTTAAATGCATAGAAGCAATATCAATAGCTTGAATTGCACTACATGTACCTCCGTTAATAGAAAAATTTGGTCCGGTAATTTTAGTTTGAATTGCCATTTGCGAAGCTGCGGCATTAGCAATTGTATTTGGTGTGCTCATCGGACTTACTAATTCTGGTCCATCATGCTTAGCGACTAGATCAAAAACAAACCCATCTTCAATGTTGGATAATTCGGACCCATCATATAAGCCTACTCGATCTTTATTCAATTCAACGACATCATTTACTTTATTCTGATAGATACATTGAAATGCCAAGTTGCAATACATTTTAGTTGCTTTACTAAAATAACGAAACCCTCTTTTTCCTAAGAATCCATCTGGATCATAGGTGTCCATTTTGGTTGTCGGCAAATTTTGATCAATTTTATTGTAGAATGTTTCTATCCCACTTCCTAAAGAAGAAACATATCCTAGCCCTACTATTGCAATATCTTTATTACTCATTATTTATTCTAGTTTGTTTAATTGTATTGACTAAAGATTAAGCTACAGATGTTTCCTCCAAAAGCAAATGAGTTACTCATGATATTGGTAATTTTTGTTTGCTTTATATCTTTAGTATTTAAGTCTATTGAAATAGGGAAAGACTCATCTGTTTTTTCTGTATTCTTTGTACTTGGAATGATCTGTTCTTGTAATGACAATACTGCCGATATTCCTTCAAAAGCGCTTGCAGCTCCCATACAGTGGCCAATTACTGATTTTAAACAATGAATAGGTATGTCTGTCAATTTTTCTCCGAAGACTTTATACATAGCATTAACTTCATGAGAATCGTTGGCTTTTGTTCCTGTTCCGTGAGCACTGATATAGCTAATATCATCTATAGTTAATCCACTATATTCAAGAGCCTTCTTCATGGCTAAAGCTGCTCCATTTCCATCAGGGTCTGGAGCGGTTGGGTGATAAGCATCACAACTTAATCCGTATCCAGAGATCTCTCCATATATTTTTGCTCCTCTTTCTAATGCATGTTTTAATTCTTCTAAAACCATGATTCCAGCTCCTTCTCCAACTACCATTCCTGTTCTGTCTTCTGCAAAAGGTTTGATGTTTTCTTTGGTCATTGCTCCTAATCTGTAAAATATTGTGTAGCAGGATCTTGTAAACGGATCCGAACCTCCGGCCAGCATAACTTTAGAACGTCCTTCTTTAATCATTGAGAAAGCTGTTCCAAAAGCATAATTTCCTGCTGTACATGCTGTTGGAATTACCATATTTGTTCCTCCAAGATTACAAAGTTTAGCGACCATAGAACTCATTTCTATTGGCCTGAAATAAGATAACATTTTCTTTGCATCTGTCGATAATTCTTCTTTTTCATTTTGAATACCAAAAGTATCTATAGTACGCTCTACAATGTCTTCTGTTCCGTTAGTAGTTCCTAAGATTATTCCATACCTGTTTGGATAATCTATTTTTTCTGAAAGACCAGCATCTATTAGTGCCATTTTAGAAGCTTTATATGCATACTCTACAGATGTACTATATGAAGATATATCTTTTTTACATGTTAATACATCCTCACCAATAACCTCTGCAGATAATGAATTACCTTTAAATCTTGTACTATCCAATTTGGTTAAATGACGTATCCCTGTATTCTTCTCTTTTACATTTTTCCAGAATTCCTGAATGTTAGATCCGATTGGGCTCACAACACCTAAACCGGTAATTACTACTCTTTTCATAATGCTTTGTTTGAAATTGTAATGTTTTTATTAAGTTGTTATGCGGTCAATCCTCCGTCTATAACAAGAGTATGGCCTGTAATGTAATCGCTAGAAGGAGATGCTAAAAATTTAACAGCATCAGCAACTTCTTTTGATTCTCCCATACGTTTCATAGGAACTATGGTATTTATTTTCTTTTTAGCTAATTCTGGCATGGCATCAACCATTTCTGTTGCAATAAATCCAGGTGCTACAGCATTTATTTGTACGCCAAAAGAGGCAAACTCTCTGGCTAATGTTTTTGTTAATGAGATAATTGCAGCCTTAGAACTAGCATAATTAGCTTGTCCCTGACTTCCTTTTAACCCAGAAACCGATGAAATATTGATGATTTTTCCTCTCCCTCTTCTAATTGCTTTATTTCCAAAAGCTTTAGTCATATTAAAAACGCCATTTAAGTTAGTATTGATAACATCATTCCAATCTTGTGGTTGCATTCTTAAAAATGCTCTATCTTTTGTAATCCCCGCATTATTTACTAACCCATAAATCTCTCCCATATCTTCTTCAATCTCAGGAATTAATTGTTCTATGTCATCATAATTCCTAACATCTAGTTTATAGCATTTAATTCTTGAATCATTGTTTCCTAAAGTGTTTACTATTTTCTCTGCAGAAGTTTGATTATTATTATAAGTAAAGGCCACTTTTGCGCCCGATTTGTAGAACTTTTCAACTATTGCTTTACCAATTCCTTTACTGCCACCTGTTATTAGAAATAATTTGTCTGTTAAGTCGTTTTTCATGCTTTAATTTGAGTTTTAATAATGTTTGGTTAATTGGCGAAACAATAGGTTGATCCTAGGTCATTTCTTTATAAATTTATCTGCGCTTTCTAATTATACAAGTTCTTTTAACTTAGCTTGGCATGCATAAAACCTTGACACATTGCAGATTCATATCCAGCTCCTGAAGCCCATGTTCCAACGAACTTTAATCCTCTTACTGGGGATTTGGATAAGAACCGCATGTTGTCGTTTGGCGAAATTTTATACCCGAAAGCCGAACCTTCTGGAGAATTTGTATATTTTTTGTTCGTTTTTGGCGTAGAACTTTCCTTATAAAGAATATGTCCTTCTAATTTTGGGAAGTATTGGTAAGCACGTCGAATAATACGCTCCTGAATACGCTCTTTTTTTGACAAATATGCTTGTTCTTCTAGTTCGAACCAGTCACTCTTATAATCTAGGACAATGAGTTGGATGGTTCTTCCACACTCAGGATCCATCTTATGGTAATTGGTAACACTTAAACTTAATTTATCGTAACGTTCGTCTGATTCTTTTTCTTCTGGAGTTAATATGTCGCCTTTATCACTTACAAGAATGTACTCTTCCTTAGTAAAACCTAATTCTTCTGGGTCTAGATCTGTAATGATGTAAACGCAAAAATGCCCCCATCCAAATTTTAGATTCTGAAGCTTACTTTCGAAAGCTTCTTTTTCAGAAAATTCAGGTAACATTTTCATTACGTTATGTGGAGAACATGTTGCCGTAACGGTTTTGGTAACAAAATGATGTTTTCTGCTATTTACCTGAGTTATTTCACCTTCTTCATTAAGTTCAATTTGATGTACAGTATCTTTAAGAGATACATATCCACCTCTTTCTTTAAACTCTTTTAATAAAAAGTTTGAAAGTGATTGTGCTGTACCTAATACATATCCAGGTTTTGTACAAAAAGCAGCATATAAATAGTGTAAAAAGTAAACAGCGTTGGCCTCATTAGCATGTGTCCCTAAATACATTGATATAGCACTTAAAACTTCTATTAAATGTTCATTCTGAAAGTATGATTGGAAATATTGTTTAACTGTAAGATTTTGAAGCTGTCTGGTTTCTGGAAGTAAATTCCTGTTTAATTGATATTCACCTAGAAGCATTCTTACAAACATATAGTTTTGATAACCAATAGTATTGATGTCATGAAAAAAATGATCAAGACTCTCTTTTTCTTCAGGAAATTGTTCATTGAGATATATCTTAATGCCTTTGATGTTTCCAGGAATATGGTAATATTGCCCTTTTACATGAATAGAAAACAGCTCATCAAAATACTTGAAATCTAATTTATCCCAAAGATCTATTCTTTCAAATACATCTCTTAGATTAGCATTTTTACCAAGACCTGTTATTTTGTGTTGGCTACAATCGAATCTATATTTTCGCTTGTTACGCACAAAACTGGTAGCATATCCACCGGGATAAATATGCCCTTCTACAATAGCGACATTTTTCTTTTTTTCTAATAAGGTAATACCATATATCAACCCAGTTAAACCAGCACCAATAATAAGTTCGTTGACTTCTTTTGTTTTTACGACTAATTCTTTACTGATCATTCTAATTTCTAATTTATTGGTCTTAGTTTACAGACTATAATTGTTCTGTAATCATATTAGCAATCCTTTTTGGAGTAGTCATCTCTTGTAACCTCTCTTCAGATAATTTTACCTTGAACTTTCTCTCGATCATTACCATGATTTCTAATCCTCTTAATGAATCAACTCCTAATGTATTTGGTAAGTTAACATCCGGAGTAACGTCTGCTATGTCACATTCGGCAATAGGTGCAATAATTTCGGCGATTTCGTCTAATAAATTTTCCATGATTTCAATTTTATATTTAATTTTCATATCCTATCTTCTGATAATGAAGAAACACTTAAGTTTTGTTTCTTATACCTTAATAGGTAACTGATTAATAATTAGATGACATTATCAGAATCACAAGATGATAGAAGTAATAATGCTAAGAGTTTTTACTAAAAATCTCGTGATATATGTAGTATATGATTTGATTTAAGTTGTAAACTTATTTCTTTTTCAAAATACTTCTTCCCCCTGTTTACAGTGAAATGACGTTTGATGCATATTGATTAAAAGATTAATAATTGATTTCATCGGTGATTAATAGTAAATGGATTTGACAAAAGAGCATGTGCAGAAATGCACTAGTAAAGAAAATATTAGAAAGCACAAAAGATATAAGTAAGAGTTTTGTAATATATATTCTACGTTTTGAATTTGATTTAAGCTTAGAATTTATGCGAAAAAGTATAGAAAATGAACATTTAATAACACTATAGAATGTTGAAGTTGAGTATGATCTTCGGATAAAAAGCTCGATACTAGTCACGACTTTAATACTATTTTGTCTATAAACCTCTATACATACAATATGTATAGAGGTTTTCTTTGTTAGAGATTATAGTACCAGCTTTTTATACAAATTGAGTATAGTTTATTGATTTTCAGAATAATAAAATGCTATATGTAGATTCTGCTCTACTAGTTCTTCTAATTTGACAGTATATTTTTTACTTGATACCAGTAAAATTTTTAAAAAAACAGGATAGAATATTTTTATTTATAATCATTCTTAATAGATTTGCGGCGCATATATTATGTTTATTTAGAATAAATAAACATAATTTTCTAAATCTATCAATTATAATAAATGAAAAATAAATTACTTATCATTTTAGCATTGCTATTATCAACCTCTTTTTCTTTTTCACAAAATGGAAGTATAAAAGGTACAACTGTAGATAACACTCAAGCTGTGGTATCAGGAGTTAATATTATCATTAAAAACTCAACTCAAGGAGTACAATCTGATGAAAATGGAGCTTTTGAAATCACAAACGTTGCAGACGGGGATCATATTCTTGTTGTATCCTATTTAGGATTTAAGACAAAAGAAATTCCTTTTACTATATCTAATAATGAAACCAAACAATTTGATGCCATTATCCTATACGAAGGAAATGAAATTTTAGCCGAAGTTATAATAGAAGGAGAGCGAAGAAATAAATTTTCAAGAAAAAAAACAGCCTATGTAGCTAAACTACCTTTAAAAGACTTAGAAAATACTCAAGTTTATAGCACAGTCACCACAGATTTGTTGAAATCACAGGTGGTAACAAACTTTGAAGATGCATTAAAAAATGCAGTTGGTGTTGAAAAATTATGGTCTTCTACAGGACGAGGCGGAGACGGAGCCGGATATTATTCTTTACGAGGGTTTTCGGTACAACCTCAATTGGTTAATGGAATACCAGGTCTTACAAACGGAACTATTAATGCAGCGAACATTGAAAGAATTGAAGTGGTAAAAGGCCCTTCTGCGACACTATTTGGTAGTGCCGTAACTTCATACGGAGGACTTATAAATGTTGTTACAAAAAAACCATATATAGGTTTTGGAGGCGAACTTTCTTTTACATCTGGAACCTATGGTTTTAATCAAGTAAGTGGAGATATTAATACCCCATTGGATAAAAACAATAACATTTATTTTAGATTGAACACATCTTATGCTACAGAACAGAGTTTTCAAGATGCGGGTTTTAGAAAATCTTTTTTTGTAGCTCCATCACTATCGTATCGTGTTAATAATAAATTATCCTTTTCGTTTTATGGAGAAATTTCACAGGCAGAACAGACTAATCCTATGTTTTTGTTTTTGAATAGAAGTGCACCTACTCAAGCGAATAACTTAGATGAATTAGGATACAATTATAAATTGTCATTTACTAGTAATGAATTGACCTTAGAAAACCCTACGCAAAATTATCGTGTAGAAATGGATTATAAGCTTTCTGATACTTGGCAATCACAAACCGTATTGTCAAAAAGTTCAACATCTACAAAAGGATATTATTCTTATTTGTTTGATTTTGGAGTTTTGGGGAATGACACTTTTTCTCGTTTTATTAGTAAACAAAACTCTAATACTCAGACCACAGATATTCAACAAAACTTTATAGGAGATTTTAAATTGGGATCAATTAGAAATAGAGTTGTTTTGGGTATCGATTATTTTAACTCAACACAAACCAATAATAGTAGCGGCTTTGCTTTTTATGGAAATATAACTCCTGAGGGAGGTTCTAATGGAGATAATCCTTTTACACCAGATGTAGAGACTGATATATTTACACTATCAACGGCTAGTGTAGATGCTGCTCTAGAATCCCAAGGTATATCTAATGTAAAATCTAAATCACATATTTACAGTGCTTATATTTCTGATGTTGTTAATATTCTTCCATCTTTATCGGCAATGGTAGGTTTACGATTAGACGTATTCGATAATGAAGGCGATCTTGCAAACTTTGAAGATGATTATGACCAAACAGCTTTTTCTCCAAAATTTGGTGTTTTATATCAACCTATAATGGATAAATTATCTGTATTTGCTAATTATCAAAACGGATTCACTAATGTAGAACCTGCTTTAGTAGGAGATCCGAATGCTGGCCCACAGACGTTACGAACTTTTGATCCAGAGCAGGCTAATCAATTAGAATTTGGTGTTAAGACTAATTTATTTAATAATAGATTAAATGCTACAGTAAGTTATTATGATATTAAGGTAAAAGATCGTGTTATTACAGATCCAGCTTCACCTTTCAATAAAATACAAGGAGGAGAAGTAGAAAGCAGTGGTTTTGAAATTGAAGTAAACGCTAGCCCTATTGACGGTCTTAATATTAGAGCAGGCTTTAGCAATAATGATAGTGAAACCACAAAATCTGATAATGCAGAAATATTAAATCGTAGGCCATTAGAAGCTGGCCCTGAAACACTTTATAACTTTTGGACGAGTTATGAATTTCAAAATGGTAAACTAGATGGTTTTGGATTGGGATTAGGCTTCAATGGTGCGAGTGAACGTTTTGCAATCAACTATGTATCTACCGGAGAGTTTATTCTTCCGAGTTATACTGTTGCTAATGCTTCTATTTTTTATCAAGCTAAAAAATATAGAATTAGCCTAAAATTGAATAATGCATTTAATAAAGAATATTACAAAGGTTGGTCAACTATAACGCCCCAAACCCCAAGAGCTATATATGCGAATTTAATATATAAGTTTTAAAATAATCTAATAGAAAACCACTCTAAATAAAATATTTAGAGTGGTTTGGTTTATAAAAATAGAATGATAACAGTTAGTATATTATTAATTTTTTTTGGAAGTTTTTTATTATACCATACCTCAGAAAAGGTATTAATAAGCTATGATTTACCTGCTGAAAAATGGGTCCAATTAAACAGAGTCATTTCAAAGGTGATAGCGGTTGTATTTTTATTGGCTTCATTGATTATTATCGTTGTTTCTTTTGGAAGAACATCAGGGATTTTATTTTGGCTTTTTTTGATGATGATAATTTTAGGATTAATTATCATTATAGCTCCATTAAAAAAAGTAACGTACAAACAGATTTCAGTTTTATTTTTAGTGCTATTAATACTTGAATTAATATTATAAATTATGCCAGCAAACCCCAAATATTTAGATAAATCTCCCTGGCAACAATTTGCTAAAATTTCTGCAGGAATTTTAGGAGGTTATATCATTTCTGCATTATTACATATGTGTTTACCGCTTTGGTTGCCTAATCCACAAGAAATTTTAATTACCTCAATATTTACTTTGTTTATCGTATGGTGTGCGCTTTTAATTGTTCCTTTTTTATTTAAAAATGGATGGAAAGCCTGGTTGCTATATATATTAATAGCCATAGTATTGTTTGGGATATATTATTTAGGAAATCAAAATAACCCTTTTGTATAATGAGTAAGAGAAATCATAATATATTCTTTAATACACATACTGTAAGTGGTATAATAATTAGTGTCGCTTTATACATCATATTTTTTGCAGGAGCATTTGCTTTATTTAAAGAAGAAATTGCAATATGGGAAGAAGGAAAATCCATAGGTCATGTTGAAAGAAGTGATATTGATTATGATAGAATATTAAAAACGCTGGATGATCAATATGAATTAATCGGTAGAGATTTACAACTTAACTTAGGAGAAGATCGTGACCATATTTATGTTTTTATGGGAGCGAGTAAAGACTCATTGGCATCAGAAAAAGGAAAACAGTCTAATTATTTCTATGTTGATATTAATTCTATCGATACCAAAACGTATCCGGAGCAATACAGCTTAGGAGAGTTTTTATACCGATTACATTTTTTTGCACAACTACCCTCAATCGGTATATATCTAGCTGGTTTTGTAGCATTATTTTTCTTATTTGCTATCGTTACCGGGGTTATTGTTCATTGGAAAAAAATCATTCCTAATTTTTATACGTTCAATCCAAAATCAGTTTTAAAACGTGTTTGGGTAGACGCTCACACTGCTCTTGGAGTAATAGGATTACCCTTTCAATTCATTTTTGCTGTTACCGGTGCCTATTTTTGCTTAAGTATTTTGGTATTACTTCCCGCTAATACCTTATATAATAATCAGACCAAACTGATGGAGGATTTACGTCCCGAACGAAAAACGTACGAGTGGACTGCTAGAGCAGAAAAAGAAATCCCCAGTTTTAATGCCTTTTCGAAAAAAACGAGAAATGATCAGACCGATTTTCACCTAACAAGAGGTATTATAAAAAACTATGGTGGCACCAATATGAAATATGTTTTAATTGGTGAATATGAAGATAATAAACGTTTTATTGGTACGGGTCGCACTGTTCTTGATGTCTTCTCAGGAAAAATAGAAGAACAGAAAGACCCCGATAAAACAGTTTACTCTGAAGATGTTCAACGTACTATAAGTCGATTACATTTTGGAGATTATGGCGGAATCCCAATGAAAATTATTTATTTCATTTTAGCAATGATAACGTGTTTTGTTATCATTACGGGAGTTTTAATTTGGATCGAAGCTCGTAATAAAAAGAGCATGACAATTAGCCAAAGATTATATACTGCTAGAGTAGGTCATATTTACTTAGCTATTTGTTTGTCAATGCTTCCTGTGACTGCACTGGCATTTTTATTTGTCAAATTTTCGAATGGCTATTTCGAAGATAAACAAACCGCGATCTATTACTTTTATTTTATTCTATGGTTGATCACTATTTTCTTTTTTCGATTTAAGAGAGATAATTATGCAACCAATAAATATAGTTTATTACTTGGAGCTATTTTTGGGTTTCTAATCCCGATTAGTAACGGAATTATATCAGGAAATTGGATATGGAATACGTTTAATCAACATCAATTTGAAATTGTATTGGTTGATGTTCTGTGGATTATAATTGCTTCAATTTCACTTGTTTTTTACTTTAAGATACAACCACAAGTAAAGGCACAAAGTTCCTTTGATAAAAACCAGATAGATTATAAAAATGTTTCAGCTTTAAAAGCCGAAGAAATTAGAAAAGCTAAAGCAAAACAAAATAATAAGATAGAAGCTAGTAAATTAGAAATAAAAGACGAAAATCATAATTCGATAACCATGAGAACAAAAATTATCATATTGTGGATATTTATTATCCTTGGATTTATATTTCATCACATTTATGGATTAGCTAATGTGTTTTTTAAAGAATCAGTTTTTATTGAAGGTTCAACCGGAGAAACACCTTTTTGGGCACATCAGTGGCGTATTTTAATGGAAGGATTGGCCTTCTTATTTGCAGTAATGACTGTGCAAGTATCTAAAAAATGGTTTCGATGGATTTCATTTATTTGGGCAATTATTGTAGCCTTATTTAATGTATATCATGTTATTGAAGCGATCATGCATGAAGCAGCTAATTATTCTGAAATTTTTATATTACTCTTAATGGCAGTTGCGAGTATCTTTCTGGTTATAAATTTGAATAAGTGGAAAAATATTCAAATACCATAAAATGGTTTCTCAATTTGCAGAAATAGCAAATGTAGGTGATCAACAATAAAAAAACCTGGGATTTTTCCAGGTTTTTTTATTGCCGAATTCCTGAATGTAATATCGCCCAAACAGGAGTATACTCAGAGCTTGAAGAATTTGTAATTTGTTTTAAGTCATTCCCGCCAATTTTGATAGTAAATAAATCGAAATTATCGTTTGTTATATTAGTGAAAACTATAGTTGAACTGTCGGGAGACCAGGATGATTTAAATCTCCAATACATATTACGATCCTTATAATAGTTATAACTATTGTATTTACTTTGTAGTGTATTGGTTAGATTAATTTGATTTGCACCAGTAGTATCCATTCTGTAAAGGTCTAAATACCCATTTCTATCCGAAAAAAAAGCAATATACTTCCCGTCGGGAGATACCGAAGGCGCAAAATCATTTCCAGAAGTATTGTTAGTCAAATTTGTAACTTTTTTACTTTTTAAAGTAATACTGTAGATATCGTTCGATCCATTTTTATCACTATAGAAAATTATACACTCACCATTTACCGACCACACAGGAATTCTATTTTCTTTTCCCATATTGTTGGTAAGTATTGTTTCGTTTTTTCCGTTTTTATCGGCTATAAAAATATGAGTGTCTCTTCCTACGTTTTTTTCATAAACAATCATATCTCCTTTTGGAGAAAATACACCATTGGTGTAGTAGTTTGCCGAATGACTGATTTTTTTTGTAGAGGTAATAGTGAGATCATGGATGGCCAATTTCCAACCACCATAACGATAGGTGTTAAAAAGAATTGTTTTTCCATCTGGTGAAATATCGGGGTTATATTCTCCCATCCCAGATGAATAAGGAATAACTACTTTTTCACTAGAATCGTTTGGATCTATACTTAATATAGACCACCCTCTATCATTGTTTAGTTTTCTGGCAAAAAGAATTTTGGATTGCGAATATCCTCCAATCGCTATTAAACAGAAAAGAACGGTTGTTTTAAGTAAATTCATTGATTTTAATTCTCTATTCTTTAGTTAACAAGTTATCTAACTCTTCAATATAGGTATCAATTATTTTATACTGTACATCTATATTCAAACTCTTTAATTTCTTAACTATATTTTGTTTTATCTGCAGTGCATTTTTATCTTTTTTAGTGTAAAACAATCGTATCGGGATTTTTAGTTTAGTCAATAGATCGTACTCTTTGTTATTATAATGCTTCCAATAATTACTAGATAATAGAGTAAGAGAGGCTGGGGGAGATTCTAAGGCAGTGATATATGTTTGCGCAGGAATACAACCATCTTTATATCCAATAAAATGAATCTTTTGATGTTTTACTTTATAGTTTTTCTTTACGAATTTTAAAAAGTCGTTGAAACCATGATGAATTGGATGACTTATCCAATCTGGTTGGCCAATAGGAACTTTTGGTACAATAAGTATAAAATCATAATTTTTGTGATTTACCCATAGGTTATTCACCGACCAAATCGCTTGATCTTTTTTAGCATCAACAGCGGCAAATGCTACCGCTGTATTATATGCTTTGTTACTATCATAACCTTTGGGAAGTAACACTGTATATTCGAATGTAATACTGTTAAATGCTTTATATCTTTTAAATCCCTTGGTCTGTGCAGATAAAAAACTTGTATTTACAAAAAGTGCTACTATGAATATTAAAAATGCTTTCATTTTATGTTTTTAAGGGTGTCTAAATCTTACATCACAACAAAATTATAGAAGATGTACTTTTAAAAAAACCAATTTGTGACAGACGGTTGATGATGTGACGGTTGGTTAATTTAGATCATTTTTTTATGCTGTATAATGCAAGTTGTCACAAAGTTAACGGTCTGTCACAATCTTCTTTCTAAGGGTATACTTCTGTAATAATTTTACATCCATAAATAAATTATAAAATCATATTTAAAATGTTAAACGGTAAATCTATCAACATGAAAACATTAAAAATTAATCTATGGTTTGTCACTGTTTTACTATTGACAACTCATAGTTACGCGCAGGCTGTGGTAACTACTCCTAAGCGAAGTCCAAGAGCCGAGTTTAGTCAAACTTTTGGTATAACAAAAGTTACTATTGAGTATGGAGCACCAAAAGTAAAAGTAGCAAGAGGAGACAGAACGGGTAAAGTTTGGGGTCAACTAGTACCTTTTGGATTGCAAAAAATAAATTTTGCTGGTAAAGGAGAAATCCCATGGAGAGCGGGAGCTGATGAGAACACTACTATTACTTTTAGCACGGATGTTAAAGTAGAAGGTAAAGATTTAAAAACAGGAACGTATGGTTTGCATATGATCATTAAGGATGAGAAAAATGCTACAGTGATCTTTTCTAAAAACACGAGTTCATGGGGGAGTTTTTGGTATACTCCGAATGAAGATGTTTTACGAGTAGATGTAGTAATAAGGGACAATGCATTTCATGATGTACTAAATTATAGTGCAACCAAATTAGATACCAAACAAGCCGAATTTTCTCTAAGTTGGGAACATAAACAAATCCCCTTTAATGTTAGTGCGGATACACCAGTATTGGTAACCGACAATCTAAAAGATGAATTGAGAGGACAATTTGGTTTTGGGTGGAAAGGTAAGTTTCAGGGAGCTCAATACCTTACAAGAGTAAATCATGAGCCAGAATTGGCATTACAATGGATAAATGAATCTATTGGAGTGCAGAAAATGTTTCAAAACTTAAGCTTAAAAGCTAATATCCTATTTCAACAAGGAAAAATAAATGAAGCAATGCCTCTTTTGGATGAAGCTGCAGACATAGCAAATAATAATCAATTAAATGGACTAGGGTATTTACTTATGACCAATAAGCAGTTGGATAAAGCCATATCTTATTTTGAATTAAATGTAAAACGAAACCCTAAAGATGCAAATGTATATAACAGTTTAGGTGAGGCATATAAAACTAAAGGCCAAAATAAAGAAGCACTTAAAATGTTTAAAAAATCAAACACATTAAATCCTCCAAAATTTGTAAAAGATAGTAATGATCAATTTATTAAAGAATTACAAGGAAAATAATTAAATACTAAAGAACCTGATTCGTTAGAGGTTGATTGATAACAGGGCTATTTAGAGTAGCCGGCAGAAATAATGTCTTTTTTGATATCATATTCTTTATTAGCATAGCATAATTTAGAATATCCAATCGAGATCTTATCTGCTGGCTTTATAGTATAAGCCCTTACCATTTCATTTGTGGGATTACCAGGGAAATTAAATGTCGCTTTTACAGCTAAATCAATAGTTTGGTCAGCAGTATTTAATAGATATATAGCATCTCCACATTTATTTGCTTCCTTTTCAATTTTTAAAAAAGAAATTGCTTCTTGACCATACAAATCACCATGAGCATCAAAACCACCATTATTATTGTCGTATAATAAATGGTAAATTTCTATATAGGTTAATTCACTAATATTTTTTGAATTAGAATTTACTGAAGCATTTTTTTCATTCTTGCAGCTATGAAATAGTATTAAGAAAGAACATAAAAAAAAGAAAACTTTTAATTTCATAAAGCGGTAATTTCTATTAAACAAATTTTTATAATAATATATAACTACTTTTAAAAGGAATTTCTAATAACAAATGTATAATTTTTAATTTTGACGTTTCGTTTTTTAAATCATAAAAACCTTCCTATATCTATAAAAAAAATAGTTTTAGCCGCATTGGCCGTAAGCCTGTTTTTTATTTTAAAAGCGTATACAAATCATTTGATTAATCAATTCAATTATCCGTTTAGTTGGATATTAATTTCTTTAAAAATAAGTATCACTTACTTGCTTTGGGTAGTTTTGATTCCGCTTGTATATTCTCTGGTAAACATACTACAAGATACTAGTACAACTATTCTATATAAGATTTTAATGTTTACAACGGGTTGTATTGTATTAGCTGTTTTTCATCAAATTTTGAGTTCACGAATAGATGATTTTATAAATTACCTTAATAATGGTTATATGAAATCTTTTTTTGGCCGTAATAGTATAACAGTACTTGTTGTAGGAAGTTTCTCAAGTTTTATAGAATTACTTGTGATTATTGCTTCTTTTTTAGCTTTGGATTATCAAAAAAAATATATACGAAATCAAAAAGAATTAATTGCAGCACAGTTAAATGCATTACGAATGCAATTGCAACCACATTTTTTGTTTAATACCTTACATTCTATAGCTGCGATGATAGATATTGATACTAAAAATGCACAGAAAATGTTAAGTAAACTAGGTGGTTTATTACGTAATGTATTAGAGTATGATGCAGAACAAATGGTAACGGTTGCCGATGAATTAAACTTTATTAAAAATTATTTAGATTTAGAACAAGTTCGTTATCAAGACAGAGTAACCATAGATTATGATATCCCCGATGATGTTCTGGATATAAAAATTCCGAATATGATTTTTCAACCTTTAGTAGAAAATGCTGTAAAATATGGGATAATACCAACTATTGATGATGGAGAAATAATCATTACAATTAAACAAGAACGTTGTAAAACGTTACAAGAAAATGCTTTGGTTTTGCAAATTACAAATACATATAATTCTAAAAGTACTATAGAGAAGCCAATAGGCACGGGAGTAGGATTAGTGAATATTAGAAAAAGATTGCAGCAATTTTATCAAAATCGTTTTGTGTTTACGTCATATTTTCAAACTAAAGAATTATATGTGGCAAGGATCACAGTACCAATTATTACATAGTTATGAGACTACGATACATGATTATAGATGATGAATATCTAGCCAGGCAGCGTTTAATTAAGTTGCTAGAAAATTTTAAAGATATTTTACTGGTTGGAGAGTGTAGAAATGGAAATGAAGCGATAGAAAAAATTACATTAAAAGAACCCGATTTAATCTTTTTAGATATACAAATGCCAGATATGAATGGGTTCAATGTTATTTCTCGATTGCAACATAAGCCTTATGTGATATTTACTACAGCATATGATACTTATGCATTAAAGGCTTTCGAGATAAATGCCGTTGATTACCTTTTAAAACCGTTTGATGAAGAACGACTGCATATTACTTTAGACCGAGTTTTTGAGCTTAAAAAAAGAAAAAAAGCATCAAACTTAGAAGATAAGATTAAAAAACTAATCAGTAATTATGAGTCTAAACCTTCTGATTTTTTAAATGAGATTATAATCAATGAAAAAGGCAGAGATGTAGGTATTAGTATAGATGATATCATCTATTTTAAAAGTGATGGTAATTATGTGCAAATTATTACACAAGATAAAACGTATCTGTACAGAATAACGATGAATGCTTTGTTTGATAACCTGGATACATTTCAGTTTTTAAGAATTCATCGCTCTTTAATAGTAAATAAAGTATATATAAAGTCTTGTAGATATACTAGTAATAATGAATATCAATTAAGACTAAAAAACAATAAAGAACTTATTTCTTCAAGATCATACAAGTCTTCAATTTCTGATTACTTATCGACTTTAGAAACATAATTTTTTCTCTGTTAATAACATTTTTAATAACTCATTTTTATTAATTTAAAAGGAGGAGTTTCTATTCTTATTTTTATAAAAGATAAAAAGGTCTTTTAATAGTGTAATAATGAATTTTTATGATTTTCATATAGTCCTTCAGGAAGTACCAGGGGAAATAAGTATATGTTTTAGTATTTCTGGATGTCCGTTAAGATGTAAAGGATGTCATTCGCCTTTTTTATGGAAAAAGGGGAGTGGAGAAAAATTAACCAAAAAAAAATATGAAGGTATACTCGACCGGTATTCTGGATTTGCCACCTGTGTTGTTTTTATGGGAGGAGAATGGCACAAAAAGGAATTGATAAATTATCTGAAATATGCTAAAACCAAAGGATATGAAACCTGTCTTTATACAGGATTAGAAGAAGTAGATGATAAGATTTTAACTCAATTAACCTGGATTAAAACAGGAAGATGGAATCAATCTCTAGGAGGACTAAATAGCGAAACCACCAATCAAGAATTTATAGAAGTAAAAACCAATAAGCGACTTAATTACTTATTTATTAAAAATTAAAAACTCATGATACGACTTTCAGATGATCAAATAGCAAATAAAATTGATTTTATAACCCATTATTTAGATTCTACAAATGCGGCAGACGGTTCCAAAGTAGATGCTAATGCCAATGTGACTTCAAAAAACATTGCAACGATGGAGGCAGAGTTAAATAAAGACATTAATATACAAGTAAACAGAGCATTGGTAAAACAAAAAATAGCTGCTCTGTTTGGCAATGATCTGGCCGAAGAATACACCAGGCAGATAGAATCACATGAAATATATGTACACGATGAGACTTCATTAAAACCATATTGTGTCTCTATAAGTATGTACCCATTTTTATTAGACGGACTCACAAAATTAGGGGGCGAAAGTAAGGCTCCAAAACATCTTGAGAGTTATTGTGGTGAGTTTGTTAATCTTGTCTTTGCAGTAAGTTCGCAGTTTGCCGGAGCATTAGCTACCGTAGAGTTCTTGATGTATTTTGATTATTTTGCCGTTAAAGATCTTGGAGAAGATTATTTACAGACCCATGAAAAACGTATTGCAAATCATTTACAACATGTAGTTTATGCGGTTAATCAACCCGCTGCCGCAAGGGGTTATCAATCCGTATTCTGGAATATTTCTCTATACGATGAAGCCTATTTTAATAGTATGTTTGGAGATTTTGTATTTCCCGATATGACCAAACCAAAATGGGAAAGCGTAAAAAAATTACAAGAATTCTTCATGAAATGGTTTAATAAGGAACGAAAAAGAGCTGTACTTACTTTTCCTGTAGTTACTGCCGCAATGCTAGTAAAAAATGATGCTCCCGTCGATAGAGAATTTACCGAAATGTGTGCACAAGAATTAAGTGAAGGAAATTCTTTTTTTATTTACCAATCCGAAAATGCAGATAGCTTAGCATCTTGTTGTCGTTTACGAAATGAAATTAGTGATAATACGTTTAGTTATTCTTTAGGTGCTGGAGGAGTAGCGACAGGGTCTATAAATGTAATCACTCTTAATATGAATCGGTTGATTCAAAAAAAGGCTGATATTGTAGAAGAAGTACAAAAGATTCATAAATATCAGGTTGCCTACAGAAAACTTATAGACGAATATAATGAAGCAGGATTATTACCTGTTTATCAAGCAGGCTTTATAGCATTAGACAAACAATTTTTAACAGTAGGGATTAATGGTATGGTAGAAGCTGCCGAGAGCCAGGGAATCGAAGCAAGCAATAACACTACATATAAGAATTTTGTGAACACCTATTTAAAAGCAATTTATCAAGAAAATAGAGCAGCAAAAGAAAAATATGGATTCATGTTTAACACAGAATTTGTTCCTGCAGAAAATCTGGGGATAAAAAATGCAAAATGGGATAAGGAAGATGGATTATTTGTGCCCAGAGATTGCTATAACTCATATTTCTATGCAGTCGAAGATAATAAAGTAAATTCTCTGGATAAAATAATGTTACACGGTAAAGAGATTATACAATATTTGGATGGTGGTTCTGCACTTCATCTTAACCTCGAAGAGACTCCTAACAAAGACGGATTTATAAAACTAATTCATGCAACAGCAGCTGCAGGATGTAACTATTTCTGTTTTAATATAAGAATTACAATATGCAATGAATGCTCACATATAGATAAGCGCACTTTATTTGTATGCAATGACTGTGGTTCTCACAATGTAGATCATGCCACTCGGGTAATAGGATATTTAAAACGAGTATCTAATTTTAGTTCTGATCGACAGAGTGAACATCAATTAAGACATTATCATACGCAACATGCGAAACCTAATTTAGTAAATAAAAGAATTGAAGTTTTGACAGAAAAACAACCAGAATATGAAATTGATCGACATGCTTAAAACATAGAAGTTATTAAAACATGATAATTGTCATATTTAGTTCTGATTCCATTCGTGATTTTTGACAGATATATGTATTAGGTTTAATACTATTATTGGTAGCATGATGCTATAGTTCCAATACATATGAATTAACCAATACAAAACTTAATTCGTTATAATGAAACTACATTCATTTCACATTCCTGTAATGGGAATAGGCTTTACCATTGATACTCCATTAAAAGTTTCTCACCTGGGAATAGATTCTGTGATTTCATTGGTAGATGATATTCTTCTAGAAAAACTAAGAAAGATGTATTGTGATACGTTCGAAATGCCATATAATGAAATCACAGAAAGTATAGAAGATTTTAGAGCTAAGAGAATTACTTCTTATCTTAATTTGATGAATGATCTTGCAGAAAGAAAGTTTAATCAACTTAAAAATATTACAACAGAGTGTAGTAATGAATTGAAGCAATATTTCAATATTTTACCAGATACTTCAATACTAAAACAACGATTTAAAGGGCTAGCATCTAATGATTTCAATTTTAAAGGAATCAAGGATTTAATAGAAGCCAATTTATCGATGGGCAGTATTGATGTAAATATCATGACCAAAGTAGATAAAGAAAATTATCAAAAAAAAGAGAAACTATCTTCTAAATATAATGATGCTCATGCAGCACTTAGAGGATATGCTAATAGCGAATTATCTTCATCCGTAATACTTTCTGCTGGGATGAACCCCAGGCTATATAGTTATATGGAAGAGTTTGAGGATTTTTACCCAAACCAGAACGGAGAAATTAAAAAGAAGATAGTTTTAAAAGTAAGTGATTATAGATCCGCTCTGATACAAGGAAAATTTTTAGCCAAAAAAGGATTATGGGTTTCAGAATATAGAATTGAATCCGGACTTAATTGCGGAGGTCATGCATTTGCAACAGATGGATATCTTATGGGGCCAATATTAGCTCAGTTTAGAGATCAGAAAGAAGAATTGATCTCTGAAATACATAAAATTATAGCAGAAGTATTATCTCGTAAAAACCGACATGTTCCGCAATCTCCTCTACCTGTTAAAATCACTGCCCAGGGTGGGGTGGGTACAGCAGAAGAACATCAGTTTTTATTAGAACATTACAAGGTAGATTCAGTAGGTTGGGGAACCCCGTTTCTTTTAGTGCCAGAAGCAACAACAGTCGATAATAGTACATTAGATAAATTAGTAAAAGCCAAAGAAGATGATTTATATCTAAGTGATATCTCTCCTTTGGGAATACCATTTAATAGCCTAAAAGGAAATACAAAAGATCAGGAAAAGCTAACTTTAGTAGAAAAAAACAGGCCTGGTAGCTCATGTCCTAAAAAATTTGTTGCTCTAAATAAAGAATTTACAGAAAAAGGGATATGTACAGCATCACGACAATATCAGCATATAAAAATCAAAGAGCTGGATAAAAAAGGTCTTTCTCAGGAAGATTATCAAAGAGAATTTGATCAAATCACAGAAAAATCATGTACTTGTGTTGGCTTGGGAACTTCTGCATTACTGAAATATAATTTAGATACCAAAGTTGAGGGAGAAGGAGTTTCGATATGTCCTGGGCCAAATATGGCTTATTTCTCTAAGGTTATGAGTTTAAAAGAAATAACAAGTCATATTTATGGAGAATCTGATGAGGTTGTGCGAGCAGATCGACCTAACATGTTCATAAAAGAACTTAATATTTATATTGATTTTTTAAAGGATAAGCTTGAAGAAACGAAGCATTCTATAAATGATAAACAGAAAAAATATTTGTCGGTATTTGTCAAAAATCTAAAAGAAGGAGTTTCTTATTATGAAAATATTTTCGGAAATATAAAAATAGCTTTTGAAAATTCTAAATCTCAAATTTTAAATGATTTGGATAATAGCAAAACGACTTTAAACCAAATAAACTCAGAAATTGATGATTTGTAAATAAAATTCAAATAAAACTGTTATTTCAGGTCAAATCCTTTTAAAGAAATTACGGTTCCTTCTACTTCAATTTCTTCAACAAGTTTAGAAATCGTTTTATCTCTAAATTCATTTAATATTTTTTTCTTAAATGGAGATACAGTAGAATGTACAGGACATGGATTTTTATCGCTGCATTTTGATAGCCCTAAAAAACATTTATCAAATTTATGAGTACCATCGATGCAACAGATAACATCCCAAACTGATTTCTCTTTATTTTTTTTATCCAGAAAAAAACCACCCCCAGGACCTTTAGTAGAGGAAACCAGCTTATTAGA